>JAJRTS010000066.1 GCA_024278175.1 Gemmatimonadales bacterium
AGGGGCGTTGAAATAATACGTTCAACGCCCGCAAATGAAACATTTTGCGCTGTTGGTTGTCAAGGGCAAAGCAAGCCGTTTCTTTTGCCGGTCCTGTTACCTATGCTATATCAGGCAGTTGCATCGCTCACGCCATTTTGGGCTGTAATAGCGGAAAACGGCCCTTGACAACCTTATTCCCATACTTTTGAATTTTTCAACACGCTTCTAGCGCTGGAGAGATAGTGATGAAGAGGGATTTTATTTCTATCGATAATTTCAGTCCCGTGGAGTTGCGGGAGACTCTCAGGCTGGCTGCAAGGTTGAAAAAGGCGCGGAATACACCGCTGGAGATCAGGCCGCTGGTGGGCCGCTCGATGGCGATGATATTCGAGAAACCGAGCCTTCGCACCCGGGTCACGTTCGAGCTGGCGATTGTGGAACTGGGTGGCCACGCCCTGGAAATCAATGCCTCCAGCGTCAAGCTGGGCGAGCGCGAAAGCGTGCCCGACGTGGGGCACAACCTGGAGCGCTGGGTCGATCTGGTCACCGCCAGGGTATTCCGCAACGAAACCGTGCGGATGCTTTCGGACAGCATGCAGATCCCGGTGATCAACGCCCTCTGTGACATGGAGCATCCCTGTCAGGCAGTGGCGGATATGCTGACTGTCGAGGAGCTTTCAAGGGGAGTTTTCCCGAAAGTCAGCATGACGTATGTGGGCGACGGGAACAATGTCTGCCACTCGCTGATGTTGATTTGCGCCGCGCTGGGAGTTGATTTCCGTGTTTCAACACCCGGGGGCTACGAGCCGGACAAGCACTTTATCACACGGGCCAATGAGCTGGCGAGCGGCAGCGGCGGTTCGTTCAGCCTTTTTAACGACCCGGCAAAAGCGGTAGCGGGTGCGGGGTTTGTTTATACTGACGTCTGGGCCAGCATGGGCCAGGAAGAGGAAAGCGAGCAGCGGCGCAAAATTTTTCTCGACCATCAGGTCAACAGTGAACTGCTCTCCCATGCCGCCGACGATTGTTACGTACTGCACTGCCTGCCCGCCCATCGTGGCGAGGAAATTACCGGCGAGGTTATCGACGGGCCGCGGGCCAGGGTGTTCGACCAGGCCGAGAACAGGCTTCACGCCCAGAAAGCGGTTATCCTTAAATTGCTGGCTCCCGATATCGCAGCTGAATTCGCGGCGGGAGAGATAGCATGAGCGAGTTGAAAAAGACCCCGTTGTTTGAGCAGCACGTGGCCGGGGGGGCGAAAATTGTGCCGTTCGCGGGCTGGCAAATGCCGGTCTCGGTGAGCGGGATAGTCCAGGAACACGAGGCCGTGCGCAAGGCCGCGGGTATGTTCGACGTGTCGCACATGGGCCGTTTCCGTCTTGCCGGCAGCGGCGCGGCAACTGCGCTGGACTACCTGACCACCGGCCGTTGCAGCGCTCTGGACAATGGGAAATTCCTCTACACAATGCTGCTCCAGCCCGATGGCGGGGTGATCGACGATCTGCTGGTGGGCCGCGAGAGTGATGATGTTTTCCTGATCGTGGTCAACGCGGCCAACGCCGACAAGGACTGGGAGCATATGGAGCGTGTCTGCACCGAACTGGGCGGTTGCACCCTGAAAGACCTGACCGGGCAGCTTGCCCTGGTGGCGTTGCAGGGACCGGATTCGCGCAAGATACTGCAGGCCCTGCTGCCCAGCGGCGACGCGGCCCGTCTGGAGCAACTAGAATATTACCGGATGGACAATTACGAGTTGCTGGGTGAGCAAACAGTGATCAGCCGCACGGGGTATACCGGAGAGCTGGGGTACGAAATATTCGTGCGCGCCGGGCAGGCGGAGCAGTTGTGGCAAAAACTGCTTGACGCCGGAGTTACGCCCTGTGGCCTGGGCGCGCGGGACACGCTGCGGCTGGAGTTGGGTTACGCGCTCTACGGCCATGAGCTTGACAGTGAGCACACGCCGTTAGAAGCCGGTCTGGGCTGGACGGTGGACCTGAGTAAGGAAGACTTTATCGGTAAATCGGTGCTGGTCAAGCAGAAGGAGCAGGGTATCTCCACCCGTCTTCGCGGCGTGATTACCGCATCTCCCCGGCAGATACCACGGCCCGGTTACGCTTTGATCGCCGCCGGTAAGGAAGTCGCCAGACTGGTGAGCGGAGGACCGGCGCCGAGCCTGGGCGCGGGAATAGGCACGGCGTACATTCCCGCCGGGCTTGCCGAACCCGGCACGAAACTGCGGATGGAACTGCGCAGGGACACGGTGGAAGTGGAGGTTGTGCGTCCGCCGTTCTACCGCCAGGGGACAGTTAAGGCCTAGACTTGTTTATGAGCAATGTAGAAGTTCATGCGAGAAACCCGGTGGATTGACCACCGGGTTTCTCGTTTATGTCCCTTTTGGCTTTAATGTGCCAACAGAGAGAACAGGCAGCGTTTCTTAAAAAACAAGATAAGGAAACTGCAAAAAAGCGGGCCGGCACGGAGATTGCTTTTTCTCCTCCGGTCGGAAAACCCGTCCCCCGGTAGTTTTGGCAATCTCCGTGCCGGCCCGCGCCCCTGCTGTGCTCAGTTGTAAATCTCGAACATCACCGCTTCGTCGTCCCAGAACACGTTGACATTGTCGCGCGCCTCGATCAGCAGACGGTAGCTGCCGGGGATCAGCTCCGAGCTATCGAGCAGGAATGACTCGGCCACCGGGGCATCACCGGAGGGTGCTTCGCGGTCGAACTGATAGCGGATCTGCGCATTTTGTTTCTCGCCGCCGAACGTGAGCAGACCTCTCAGCGATCCGGTTATGCGGCCCAGGATACTGTTGCCGCCATCGTAGCGGATCACATCCACATACTCGCGGAAGCTGCGTTTGCGCTCGGGGACGACAGCGAGGTTGTAGAATTCCAGGTAGACGCGGATAACCTCGCCGCGCTTGAAGCGAAACGAGGGCCGCGGGATAAAGCGAACGCCCCGGCGCTCGTAGGAGGGGCTGCTCTGGTCGGGCGGGTCGAGACCCAGCACGATCGCGCTCAGTTCCAGAAAGGTGGCGTCGAACGCGGGCATATCCAGCGCACCGCGGCCGTTCCAGGTTTCTTCCCCGGCGGCGAGTCTGATCGCGTACCTGGCCTTGCCCGGCGGGTAGTTCAGGCTGTGGACCGCCACCCAACGGTTGTCTTGCTCTCCTGGAATGCGGAAAAATTCGCTTTGGCTGCGTTCGTGCTCCACCCAGAGGGTATCGTAGGAGGCGGCCTCGGCGCTGGAGGGAACCATGTCCTCCGGCAGCAACTCGTCCTGGTAGATTTCTAGTTCGATCCCGTCCATGTCCGGCGCGGCGAATTGGGCCACATAGTATTCCATGCTCTCGTTGACATCCGGCTGGCGGAATATCTGTTTGGTCATCGCTTTTTGCATATCGCCGGACGGCTGCGGAATGAGAGTTGGTACATCGCCACGAGTGGGCATGTAACCTTCAATCCCGGCGATTTGGAGCGGGCGGTAGATAAACTCCCCGGTCATCGGAAGCTGTTCGAAAACGAAAGGGATGTTATCATAGTACCACACTTCAGTCGGATTGACTGTATTACTGACAAGTTGCTTCGGACTCGTGTGCTTGACTTTTGAGTTTTCAATCAGATGCTGACTCTTGGCATTGTCGGGCGGACCATAGCGCATGTAGAGCAATCCCCGGTGGTCCAGACCAGCCCGATAGCCACTACTGAATGAAACCTTCTCGGAGTGGTATTCACTTGCAGCTCCCTGGAAGCCCAGCAGCCTGTTAAAGTTCTTGTTTTTGTTAAACCTGTTGTGGGGTTGCTGGAGCCGGTAATTACGCTGGGCGAACGCCAGCCGGAAGTAGTGTTCGGCCAGCCTGCGGTTTACCGGGTTGATTTTTATCGGGTCCACATTGGCCCAGAAATAGTGCAGGAATTGTTGCAGCGTACCGTTTGCCTGTGCCTGCTCGTACTTTTCTTCGCTATCCGGGACAAAGATGGTGGACGCCTCGGCAATCAACCTGTCGAACTCGCCGGTCTGCCCGGCCAGGTCGACCGCCTGCCAGTAGAGGCTCTGGAACGCCAGCGTGTCGCCGGTCTCCAGCTTGCAGCGGGCGGAGAGCAGCAACCGGTCTGGATGTTTGAAAGAGGGGTTGTCTTTTGCCAGTAAGTCCAACTCTTCCTGTGCCGACTGCACTCCATCGACCAGGTAACGGTCCCCAGGCCAGCTCCAGCCGCCACGATGCGCTGTCCGGGTGAGTAGCCAGGTATGCGCTCAGCAGTCCGTCCACCCGGCGGATTTCCGCGTCCGTGCGGTCCTTCACCACTTCGCGCCACACACGGTAAGTGTCCCGGTAGCTGAAATTCGTTTCCAGCAACTTAAACAGGGCGCGTTTGGCCACCCGCACATCGTCGGTGGTCGGTTCCCCGGCCAGCATGATCACGGCCTTGATATAGAGGGCCTCGGCGCTGTGGGAGTCCACGGACAACGCCTTGCGGATATAGTCCATCGATGCGGCGCGGCGCTTGCCCAGTATGTAGTTGCACCAGCCCAAGCCCACGTAGGCGGAAATCCGCAGACTGTCGGACCCGGAGCTTAGCACGTGTTTGAAATCATCGGCGGCCTTGTCTTTCTCCTCCAGCGCAAGATACAGCCAGCCGCGCTCAAGCAGGGCGGAGGGGTCACCGGGGTTGGTGGCCAGCCGGAGGTTGACAGCTTCGACAGTGGCGGAGGCTTCGGCCGGAGACAACGACGCTGCCGGGTAACAGGCTGGAAGATACGAGCTGTATAGCGAAAAAGCGGTTGCGAAAAGAAAGATAAATGAGATTAGTAACAGGAAAAGCTTGCCTGCGAACCGAATGCGATGGGGCATTTTCCGCTCCTGACCTGTGTGAGTATGGGCAGGGCCGCATAAACAAAAACAAACCACGAATGGAACGTGCTGTCTTGGGGACGATTAATTATACAAACTCAATGAATGGATGTCAAGCCGGGGCAAGGGGGAAACCGCATGGAGGGCCTGCTGCTCAGGGCGAGTACTGCTGGATTTCCTCCTGGATTTCCTTGGCCGCCATGTAGTCCTCGTCGATCAGGGCGAATATCTTGCGGAAGTAGAGTTCCATCAGCTTGATCTTGTTCGGGTCCTGGGTTGTGCTGATATTATACATGTTCACCACCTCGCGCATCAGGTAGCTGCCGCTGGTGATCTTCTTCAAGTCGGCGAACACACGCTCCGAGGGGCTGCCCGTTTCGGAGAGGAACATCAACTCGCTGTAAAGCTCGGTGAGCAGTTGCTTGAACTCCTCGCGCGAGAGCTGCTTGTAGTTTTTACATGGCGATTCGTAGCTTTCATGCTCCGGCAGCTTGATCTCGCGTTCCTTCTGGTTCATGAAATCGGCCACGTAAAGCCTGCTGTGGGCGTCGAGCACCAGGTGAGCCACCTCCAGCATTTCCTTGCGTTCAAGGTCGATAATATCGTAATCCAGGCCGCCTTCCGAATTGTAGGCCGCATAGCTCTCCAGGAACTCTCGCGAGGGCAGCGGGATCATCGTGCTGTAAAACTCGGGCTGCGGAAGGTTCTGGCCGCCGGTGGCGGCGTTATCCGCAACTTGCCGGTCTGTTTCATCCTGCTGCGTTTCTTTGTCCGCCGCTGCCTCCGTTCTCCCGAACATCTGGCGGAAACTGTCGAGAATCGGCTGGCTGACCTCGTCCTCCTCGTCGGCTATCACCTCGTCGATTATCCGTGAGATGCGATAGGGAAACGAGCGTTTGATCTCCTCGATCTCCTGAAAATAGCGCTTGTAGAAACGGGAAATCAGCCGGGAATGTTCGCGTGGGATGTGCATCACCTGGATTATCAACTCCAGCAGGTCCAGTTCACTCACCGCGCAGAACACGGTCAATGCGCTCATTCGCCCGGCTTGTTCGCCGAAATTACCGGGTTGCTTGAGCTCCATGAAAATCACTGCCCGGCCCTGAACGCTCTCCCTGTTTCCCCGTAGAAAATTCATCGATTTTTCTCCCCGCTGCTGAGCGATTCACACCATCGTGTAAGCGAACCTGTAAAGATATATACCAGTTTTAGTACTGACAAGCAAATCTCCGCTGAACGTGCCGGATTGGCAAACCGCGCCGCCGGCTTTATATTAAGCGCAAGTACAAAATCCACGGGAGAGGCGATGAGCGGCAAAAGGCGAAAAAGCGACGTGGGAAAACAGGCGACCGACGGTGGGAGTAGCAGCGTCGGCGCGGTGTTCAAGGTCGTATTCTATCTTACGCTGATCGCCGGGTCAAGCCTGTGGCTGCCGGAGCAGTTCTACGACGGGTTCGAGACGCCCAAGCTGTTCGCGGTCCAGGCGATATTGTCTCTGGCGCTGGCGGGATGGGCGATCCGGGCGCTGGTGGTCAGGCGTGCGGAAACCGATTTCTCGCTGCCACGCCCGGCGTTGCCGCTGGTGGCCCTGTTCGTGTTGGGCTGGATCTCACTGCTCTGGAGCGGTAACCGATGGTTGGCCGCCGAGCGGATGTTCCATTACTCGGCCCTGGCCTGGACGCTGTTTTTCGCCTGGTATGTGTACCGGGGCAGGCCGGTGCGCGCGCCGCTGCTGTTCGTGGCGACTGTGGGGTCAGTGATTGCCGGCTGGGGTCTTCTGCTCGATGCGGTTGTGCCGTTGCGTGATTGGATCTATCCCAATTTCAAGGAAGCCTGGACCGCCGGCAGGGTGATCGACCACTACCGCCTGCTGACCTCTAACCAGGGGAACCCCAACTACCTGTTTCACGCGCTGGTGCTGACCGTGCCCCTTACGCTTGGCGCCGCGGTGCAGGCGCTGGTCCGCTGCCGCGCCGGTGGCGAGAGCGGCAGGGGTGAGCCGCTCAAGGCCGCTCTGCTTACGTTTGGACTGCTGCTCCAACTAACCTGTTATACCTACGCGACCAACCGCTCCGGCCTGGTGGCCACGGCCGGGGCGCTAGGGCTGTTCGTGGCGGGGCTGCTGCTGTTCAGGGCGGGAGCATTGGCCGGCGCGGCGCGTAAATACTGGACACACGGGCTGCTGGTGCTCGTGCTGCTGAGTGCTTCCGGCGTTGCGGTCGTAAAATTCACCCGGCCCGGTGCGGAGGCGGCGGACAAAGCCGCCGCCGTGCTCAGTGGTGGATGGGAGAACTGGCAGCGACGGTTCGCCAGTCTGCGCAACACGGAGAATATCGATGTGTACTCGCGGGTGGTGTTTCTGGAGACCGGGGCCGCGATGGCCGCCGACGATCCGCTGCTGGGCAAGGGAGTGGGCCAGTTCCTGATCCAGTTTCCGCGCTACAAAACGGAGCAGCACTGGGAGCGGTTCAACCTCCTGCCGCCGGTGATTACGCAATGGGCGCTGATCCCCAAGCAGGCTCACAACGAATACCTTCAGGCGTTGCTTGAGCTTGGCGCGTTGGGATTGCTGCTGTTTCTCGCCTTCTGGGTACTGGCGGGCCTGGCCGTTGTAAAACGACTGCGGCAATTGCGGCGGGAATCCTCGTTTTACCTCGTTCTCGGCGCCGCCTCCGGCCTGTGCGGCGTACTGGCCAACAGCCTGCTCACTTTCCCCCTGCAGACAGTGACCAGCGCCATGCTTGTCTGGGCCACGGCCGGAGTGCTGCTTGTCAGCTGTTGCTCCACGGAGTCCGGCTGCCGGGTAGCGAGGATCGTTGCGAACCCTCGCAAGCCGATGATAAAAGCCGCGCTGGCCGTGCTGTTGCTGGCGGCCATGTTCGGCGGCTGGGGAGCAGTCAGAGTTATGCGGGCGGAGCATCTGTTTTTTATGGCTGTCAGGAATCACGCCCACGACCTGAAAAAAAGCCTGCGCACCAACCGGCGGGCCGCGAATATGATGCCCCAGCGCTTCGAGATGCAGTTTGTCCAGGGCTGGCTGTCTCGGCTGGCCAACGACACCACCGGCGCGCGTACCTATTTTGAGCGCACTGTGCGGGTGGCCCCGTATTTCCCGCCGTCGTACCGCTTCCTGGCCGAATATTACTTTATCAACCGCGATTACGCCGGAGCCGAGCGGGCGATGCGCCGTTACGGGCAGCTCTATCCGCAGGGAATCGACGGCGAGTACCATCTGATGTTAGGCCAGTGTGCTCTGCGCGACACCACAGCCGACCGTCTGGCCGAGGTCAGCGCACACTTGCTCGCCTCCAACAACCTACCCGCCGGTTTAAAGCTGGTCGAAATATTTCTTGACCGCCAGTTGCCGGACTCCGCGCTGACGGTTCTTCAGCAGCACCGCCGCCGGATAATGCGGCGGCACAAAGAGTACAATCACGTCTACTACCTGATAGCGGTTGCGGAACTGGCCGCAGGCGACACCGCCGCCGCCCGGGCAGCCCTGGATACTCTGTTTCAGGCGGAAACGAGTAGAAACAAACTGGAGGGCCGTTACGTCGATTCCGCGAGAAAACTGCGCAGCCTTCTCGACAGTAGCCGCTAGCCCATGGGCGTTGCTTGTGCTGCTGATTGCTTTGCCGCTGCCGTGCCGTGCCACGGGGTTCCCGGACTCGGTGGCCGCCGCGCTGGCTGTTGCGCAAACGCACCTGCTCGCGCCGCTGGACCGGATCGGTTTGCCGGGCCTGGGGCGGAGCCGGTCCCCGGTGCCGGGTGGCTCTCTGACGCGCGGAACTCTGGCGGCAGCCACCCGCATCGTGTCCGGAGAGAGCGAAAAGCTTTTTGCTGCCGCAACCGTCGATGATTTCCTCGAACTCACCACCGGCGACAGCCTGCCCGTCATCTTGTCCCAATCGCCGGGCCCGCGGCTTGCGCAAGCCGATGCGCTGGAAAAGTATCTGCCCGGCTTCAGGGCGGTTTTAGCTCTGCTCACCGGGGCCAACCGCGAGTTGCGCCGGGCGTTCGCGCCGCTGAGTTTCGCCGAGCGCGCGGAGCTGCGGGGCCTTGTTCGTGACTTCGAGTTCTGGCGTGACCAGTGGCCCGATTATCCGCTGAAACGGATGCTGGCACTGGCGGAGCGAGTGGACCGCAAGCACCTGAGCAATGCAGGCAGGCTGCTGGCTCTGTGCGCCGCTACTATCCGCGACTCAGTATCTTTGTCCGCCACGTCCCGTGACAAGCCGTTGACTTTTCAAACCCCCTGGGGCGCGGTGGTGCTTGGTACGCCCGGCCACGACATTTACCGCGAACGGGCGTTGCTGATAGTCGATCCCGGCGGGGGTGACAGCTATCGGCTGCCGGACGCACGCTGGCCAGCCGTGCAAATGATAATCGACCTGGGCGGTGACGACAGCTACCGCTCCGAGGGAGGATTCGCGCTTGGCGGCGCGCTGATGGGAGCCTCGTGGCTGGAGGACGTTTCCGGTGACGACAGCTATTGGTCCGGACCGTTCTCGCAGGGCTGCGGTGCGCTGGGGGTGGGCGTACTTGTAGACCGGCGGGGCGACGACAGCTACCGGGGCGGGTACCTCTGCCAGGGAGCGTCGTTCTTTGGGACCGGCGCTCTGATCGACATGGAAGGCGACGACAGCTATGACGCGGATTTCGGGGCACAGGGAGCATCGTTCGCCGCGGGGAGCGCCCTGCTGGCTGATCTGGCGGGTGATGACCGTTACCACGCCGGCGGGCGTTTCCGTAGCTGGCGCTCACCGGGCGCGACCAAAAGTTTCGCCCAGGGCTGCGCCGCCGGTATCCGGCCATTTATCCCGGGGGGGCGCGCGGTGCTCTTTGACCGCAGTGGCGAGGACTCGCTCTCGATCAGCTACATGGGCCAGGGAGCGGGATACTGGGGAGGCTACGGCCTGCTTCTTTCCGGCGGCGGCGATGACTCCTACCGGGCCGAGCGCTACGCCCAGGGCTGCGGGCTGCACTTTGCCACGGGTGCGCTGGTGGAGCTGGGCGGGAATGACAGCTACGCGCTGGAGGGCGTGGGTCAGGGAGCGGGCGAGGACCGTGCCTGGGGTTTTTTGCTGGAGGCGGCCGGCGATGATATCTATAACAGCGCGCGTATGGCCCGCGGGGCCGGGGGCACCGGGGGGGTGGGTTTGCTCCTGGAACTCGCGGGCGGGGACGTCTATCCCGCCGCCGGGCAGGTAACCGGTGGGGCGGGCAGCCGCACCTGGGAACTGCCGGGAATGGGATTCATGCTGGACATGCGCGGCCACGACAGCTATGGAGACGGTTATGAGGACGGACAAATCAGCAAAAACGGCCCCTGGGGCGCGCGGCTGGATTTTTTGCAGGGTAACTAGCTTGCCGGCGCTGCTCCTGCTGGTCTTCGCCGCCGGAGGATATGCCGGGATGGCTCAGCTTGTGGAGCGGGCCTCGCGGCCGGAGGTGATGTTCGGCCAGCCGGATGTTTACGACAGTCTGCTGACCCGGGTCGCGGAGGGAGGAGAAAGCTCTGCGAGGCAACTGCTGGAGTACGCCGATACCCCCTGGGGCTGGCGGTTCGAGGTGGTGCGCCGGGGGTTGCAAATGATCGGTGAGCCCGCCCGGCGCATTATCCTGAAGCGGCTAAAGGTTGATGACAGGCCGGAGAGCGAAGCGATAAAAAATCTCGTGCTGTTTGAGAAACTGGGCCGCGCTGGCGACGAATTTTATCTGGTCGCTTACCTGACCCCCGGTGGCGGAGGCAAGGCCGTAACGGCCCTGCGCTGCCTGGCGGCGTTCGGGGAGATGGAAAAATCACTGGAGCTTGTGCGGCCTCTGCTGGCCTCCGAGGACTCCCATGTACGGCTGGCCGCCGTGTGGACAGTGGGTGAACTGTGCCGGAAAAACAAGCTGCCGGATAAAAAAACCGAACGGCTGGTTAAATCCGTTCGGCTTCTTCTGGAAGACCCAATACCGCAAATCAGGCTGACCGCCGCCGAAACTCTGCTTTCGCTCGGTTCAGCGCCCGTGCCCGCGCTGCGTCGCTGATCAGTCGCTCAATTCTTCTTTCAACAGGTTGTTGACCACTTGTGGGTTGGCCTTGCCACGGGTGGCTTTCATCACCTGGCCCACGAAAAAGCCGAACACCTGTTCCTTGCCGGACTTGTACTGCTCAACCTGCGGCTGGTTGCCCGCCAGGATTTCCCGCACGATCCTTTTGAGCTCACCTTCGTCCGAGATCTGCACCAGTCCCCGCGCCTGCACTATTTCATCCGCTGACTTGCCCGAGGCGATCATCTCCTCGAATACCTGTTTGGCTATCTTGCCGCTGATAGTGCCCTGCTCAACCAGCGCGAACATCCCGGCCAGTTGCTCAGGGTTCACACCCACCTCATCGATCCCGATATTGTGCTCGCCCATGGCCGCCATCACCTCGGCCATGATCCAGTTGCCCACTTTCTTAGGCTCGGTGCCGGGGGCCAGCCGGGCGGTGCTCTCGAAATAGTCGGCCACCTCTTTGCGGGCGGTCAGCACTTCGGCGTCGCGGGCGGGCAGGCCGTACTGCTTGCCGAAGCGCTTTTCGCGCAGCTCCGGCAGCTCGGGCAGGTTCTGCCTGATCTGCTCGATCCACTGCTTGCCGAGCACCAGCGGCAGCAGGTCGGGATCGGGGAAGTAGCGGTAGTCGGTGGCTTCTTCCTTGGAGCGCATCGAGCGCGCACTCTGGCGCTCCGCGTCCCAGAGCAGGGATTCCTGCTTCACCTTGCCGCCGGATTCGAGCAGGCTGATCTGACGTTCCATCTCGTAGCCGATCGCTTTTTCCACGCCGCGGAAGCTGTTGAGGTTTTTCACCTCCGTGCGCGTGCCGAATTCCTCCCGGCCCACGGGCCGCACGCTGATATTGGCGTCACAACGGAGGCTGCCCTCTTCCATGTTGCCGTCGCAGACACCAAGATACAGCAGCACCTGGCGCAGGCGGGTCAGGTAGCCGTAGGCTTCCTCGGGTGTGCGGATGTCCGGCTCGCTGACGATTTCGATCAGCGGTGTGCCGCAGCGGTTAAGATCCACCGCCGTGCCGGAAGCACTGATCGTATGGATGCTTTTGCCCGCGTCCTCTTCCATGTGGATCCGGGTCAGCCGGATTTCCCGCTCGCTGCCGTCCTCCAGCCGGGCGGTGACCGAGCCGCCGGAGCTGAACGGTTTCTCGAACTGGCTGATCTGGTAGCCCTTGGGAAGGTCCGGATAAAAGTAGTTCTTGCGGGCGAAAATCGATTCCTCGTGGACCGTGCAGCCAAAGGCCAGCGCAGTACGCACGGCCATCTCCACGGCCTCGCGGTTGAGCACCGGCAGCGCGCCGGGAAGGCCCAGGCATACCGGGCAGGTATGGCTGTTGGGCTCGTCGCCGAACTGAGTGCTGCAACGGCAGAACGTCTTGGTTCTGGTCTTAAGCTGGGCGTGAACCTCCAGGCCCACCACCGCTTCCCATTTGGTCTCGCTCATCACTCGTCCCCTTCCAGGCTCGCCGCCACCCTGAGCACGGTCTGCTCGTCAAAGTGCCTGCCGATCACCTGCGCGCCCACCGGCAGGCCGTCCACCGCGCCGGCGGGTACACTGACAGCCGGCACTCCCGCCAGGTTGATCGTCACCGTAAAAATGTCCTGCAGGTACATGCTCACCGGGTCGTCCATCAGTTCGCCGAGGCGGAACGCGGGTGTGGGCGTGGTGGGGGTGAGCAGCACGTCCACCTGCCCAAGTGCCTCGGTAAAATCGCGGGTGATCAGTGTGCGGACTTTCTGGGCCTTGAGGTAGTAGGCGTCGTAGTAGCCGCTGCTGAGCACGTAGGTTCCTAACATGATCCGCCGCTGCACCTCGGGGCCGAACCCCTCGGAGCGGCTGTTGCGGTACATCTCCAGCAGGTCTCCGGCTTTGCTGCTGCGATGCCCGTAGCGGACCCCGTCGTAGCGGGCCAGGTTGGCGGACGCCTCGGCCGTGGCCACAATGTAATAAGCGGCAATAGCGTACTTTGTGTGCGGCAGGCTGACCTCGACTATCTTTGCTCCCCCCGCTTTGAGCTTTTCCACCTGCTCGTTCACCCTGGCCCGCACGTTCTTGTCCAGTTCGTCCGGGAAATACTCTTTGGGAAGGCCAACCTTGAGGCCTTTAACACCCTTGCCCAACCCCGCGCTGAAATCCGGCACAGGCTCATCGGCGGAGGTGGAGTCGCGCCCGTCGTGCCCGGCGATAACACCCAGCAGCAGGGCGGTGTCTTCCACCGTGCGGGCCAGCGGGCCGATCTGGTCCAGGCTCGACCCGTAGGCCACCAGCCCGTAGCGACTCACCCGGCCGTAGGTTGGTTTGAGTCCCACCACGCCGCAGAAGGCCGCGGGCTGACGGATCGAGCCGCCGGTGTCGCTGCCCAGGGCCAGCGGTGCAAGGTTTAGGGCCACTGCCGTGGCGCTGCCGCCGGAGCTTCCGCCCGGCACGCGGTCCTGTGCCACCGGGCCTTTCACCGGGCCGAACGCGCTGTTCTCGTTGGAGGAGCCCATGGCGAACTCGTCCATGTTGGTCTTGCCCAGCACGATCATCCCGGCCTGGCGCAGGCGCTCCACCACGTGGGCGTCGTAGGGGCTGGCGAAATTGTGCAGGATTTTAGATCCGCAGGTGGTGGGCAGCTTGCCGCGCAACACGATATTGTCCTTGATCACCAGCGGCAGCCCGGCGGTGGCGGGCAGCTTGTCTCCCCGGGCGCGGGCGGCGTCCACGGCCTCGGCCTCGGCCAGGGCTTCCTCGCCCCGCACACCGATCAGGCAGTTGTGCCCGTCGGCCTCAAGCGCCGCCAGGAATTTTTGGCAAAGCTCTCGGGCGGACAGCTCTCCGGCGGACAGTTTGCCCGCCAGCGCCGCCGCGCTCGATGACAGTATCTCACTCAAAATCCGGCTCCGTTTCCTTCCGCCTTTAAGTCCCCCTTAATAAAGGGGGAAACGGGGGGTTGTTATGTTATGGTTATCAGCATGTCCCAACAACCCCCGCCCGCTTCCAGCGGGCACCCCCTTTATTAAGGGGGAATTTTACCCTTTGGCAAGGGGGGATGGGGCAAGCAGTCAGCTCGCTATTCGATCACCCTGGGGACGATAAAAAACGTGCCCTCGGCTTTGGGGGCGCCAGCCAGCGCCTCGTCCAGGTTGTCGAAATCTTTTACCGTGTCGGGCTGGAGAGGCGTTGATTTACCCTCCAGGAACGAGTGGGGGCTGACCCCCCCGGTGTCCACCTCGTTTAGCTGCTCCACGTAGGAGAGCACCGCGTTCATCTCTTCGGTCATGCGGTCCACGTCGGCCTCTCCCAGCTCCAGCCGGGCCAGACTCGCGATCCGGGCGACCTCATCCCTGCTTACCGCCACCTGGTACTCCTTTCAACTATGACGCTCTAACGAGTTTATAGTTTTCACCACTAGTGTGGAAGAACAATATGTCTAATACCTTGCAGCTTACTTATTGTCTTTGATTTGATGTCAAAATGGTGACCTATTTTAATTGAACGGTAAATACCGCCAAAACTGTTACATAGGATAATCCTGTATGTCACGTGATTAAAAGGCCGTACCTTAGCTATAATAGGCCCACCTCTCCATTCTATCGTCAGCAAGTGGCCATTGGTGAATGAATGATTGGATGATTCACCTTGAAGCAGAGGATTGCGGTCGATTGTTATAAGACGATCAGGTATATCTGAACCATGACGAATATAATTTCTAATAAGGTCAAAACTATCGTTAAGCACGAAGTTCGCAGGTTGGGAAAAGGCAAGATAGTTAAAAGCAATTTTAGCCATAAAGCGTAAATTAATGTCATCTATTTGGGCTCTTATCTTAACCAACACTGTTGTGGGATTATCATAATTTTGAGGGAAACTCTGAGAACCCTTTTTTTGAAAATCTATTCCATTATTACCCAATTCTCCAATCAAATCATCAATAAATTCTTCTTTACCGATAAGGTGTATTCCCTTTATCTCAATGCCTTTATCTTTTAAATCTTGTATTTTGGGTATATTGCCTTTTACAAAGTGGTGTTTTTCCCCTGCCGCATCTATAAATGCTACTTGAGGAAGTAGGTCACCATGCCACGTATCTTTTTCTTTATCAAAAAGGATAATCTCCATTAAAGCACCTTTGAAATCTCCATCAATCCGACATTTGATTATTATTCTATTTGTCGGATGTTTATTAAACTTTTTGATTCCATAAGAATATCTGAGATATGACTCAAAGCTCTCCCGTCCAACTATAACCTCAAGATTATTCCCAAAATAGGAGTTGCACTCTTTACACACTTTGTTATGTAACACAAAATTATTCTTAAACTTTCCCAGTAATTCAGGCAACACATGTTCTCTGTCAAACTCCTTCTTTCCCTTTCCTTTTTTACAGTAAATGCATTGCATGTCAATCCTCCATGTTATTCCCGCAGCAGCCGGGCAAACCGCGGCACGAGCTTCTTGCTGAACCCGGAGTCGAACCGGACAGTGACCCGGATATCGCCCATGCTGCTGATCACATCCTGGATCGTGCCGCTGCCGAACCTGCCGTGCACCACCCGCTCGCCCTTGCGGTAACTCGGCTCGTCCACGCCGGGATCCGGCACGAACGTGGGGCCGCTGGGGGTGGGGGCCGCTGCCGCCGCCGGATGCCGTCCGCCGCTGCCGCTCCGCGAGGGGCCGAACAGGGGCGGCTGCGGGCCGATGGGGCTGACTCCGCGCCCACCGCGCCCGAACGATTTCGCCTGGCGGCGGGCATACGTGTCGAACGAGCCTGCCTGGCTGCGCATACTGACCACATTTTCCACCAGCTCGGCGGGGATATCACGCAGGAACATGCTGGGGCCGCTGTCCAGAAGGTCGCCGTAGCGCCTGCGGGTGGCGGCCCAACTGAGGTAAACCCGCTCTTTCGCGCGGGTGACCCCCACGTAGAACAGCCGCCGCTCCTCCTCCAGCGCGTCGTCGTTGTCTTCCTCCCAGGCGCGGGAAATCGGCAGCAGGTTCTCTTCCACCCCGGTAACGAACACGGCCGGGAACTCCAGGCCCTTGGCGTTGTGCAGGGTCATCAGGGTCAGGCAGTCAGCGTCAGCGCGGTGGAAGTCGATCTCGGCTATCAGCGAGGTCTCGGCCAGCCAGGCTTCCAGGCAGCTTACACCTTCCTCGCCGCTGAAACGCTCGCTGAATTCCTCGGCCGCGTTGACCAGCTCCTGGATGTTTTCCAGCCGTCCCTGGGCCTCGATGGTGTCCAGCTCAGAGAGGCTCTCCTGATAGCGAGTGCGGCGGATCAGCTCCTGGACCACCGCGGCGGCGCTTGCGCTGCGGGAGGCCTGGCGAAGGTCTTCGAACATGGTGTGCAGCTCCATCACCCTGCCCGCCACCTTGTGCCCGACGCCCTCGGCCTGGTCGGCCTCGCCCAGCACGTGGTAGAGCGGCTCCCCGCGCCCCACGGCGAGCTGGTTCAGCCGGCTCAGCGTGGCCGGGCCGATCCCGCGGGTGGGTACGTTGATTATCCGGAAGAGGCTGGTGCTGTCGCTGGGGTTGACAATGACCTTGAGGTAGGCCATCAGGTCCTTGATCTCCTTGCGCTCGTAGAACCGCAGCCCACCGATGATGACCACCCTCACCCCGTTGCGGTTGAACGCCTCTTCCAGCACGCGACTCTGGGCATTGGTGCGGTAGAGCACGGCCACCTCGCGCCAGGCCAGGCCCAGCTCGTCCACAACCCGGCGGGCGTGGGTCACCACCTGGTCGGCCTCGTCCAGCTCGTTGGCGCACTGGAGGACCACGGCCTTGTCGCCGTGGCCCTTCTCGGTCCAGAGCTTTTTGGGCTTGCGCCCGCTGTTGCGCACCACCACGGCGTCGGCCACATCGAGGATATTTCCCGAGGAGCGGTAGTTCTGTTCCAGGCGGACCACTCTGGCCCCGGGGTATTGTTCCTCAAAGTCGAGGATGTTGCGCACCTCCGCGCCGCGCCAGCCGTAGATCGACTGGTCGTCGTCGCCCACCACGCAGAGGTTGGCCGGATCGCCGGTAAGCATCCGGACCAGGTTATACTGGGCGCGGTTGGTGTCCTGGAACTCGTCGATCAGGATGTGCCTGAACTTGCGGCGATAACGCTCCAGCACCTCGGGGGCCTTGCGAAACAGCTCGGCCGGGCGGATAATCAGGTCATCGAAATCCATCGCGTTGTTGGCCCGCAGCGCGCGCTCGTAGCGCTCGTAGATGTCGGCTATCCGAATGTCCGCCGGATTGCCTCCGCCGCTGCGGACATCCTCTGGTGTGCGCAGATCGTTTTTCCAGCGGCTGATTTTATGCCGCAACTGGCGCGGCTTGAGTGCCTGGAAGGATTCGGGTAGTTCCTTGAGGATATTCTTGATCACCCGTTCGCCGTCGTCGGTGTCGTAGATCGTATAGTTCCGGTCGAAGCCCAGCAGCTCGGCGTCGCGGCGCAGGATGCGGGCGAAGATACTGTGGAACGTGCCGATCCAGAGCGCGCTGCCCTGGCCGATCAGGCCCTGCACCCGTTCTTTCATCTCTCCGGCGGCTTTGTTGGTGAACGTGAGCGCCAGTATTTCCGAGGGCCGCACGCCCATTTCCCTCACAAGCCAGGCGACACGGCAGGTGAGCACACGGGTCTTGCCGCTACCGGCTCCCGCCAGTACCAGCATGGGGCCCTCGCCGTGGGTAACCGCCTCGCGCTGGGGCGGATTGAGGTCCGTCAGTATGTCCTGTCCGATCATATCGTTGTCTGTCCACTCTTAGCGCTTGAATTTGCCCCGGCTGCCTGCCGTGGGCAGCACCACCAGGAATACCGTACCCTTATCGGATGAGCTTTGCGTCAGCACAATTTTCCCGCCGTGATTTTCCACGATAATCCTTTTCGTCAACGCCAGTCCCACGCCCCAGCCTTTGCTTTTGGTGGTTACGCCGGTGTCGAAAATGTGGCGGCGCACGTTACTGGGAATGCCGGGCCCGTTGTCGGAGAAAATGATATCGAGCTCGTCGCGTTCCGAGTCGTACATGGCCTCTATTTTGATAATCCCGCCGCGTCCGGTGAGCGCGTCGATACTGTTCTTGATGATATTCTCGAAGGCCCACTCCAGCAGCGTGGAGTTGCCCCGCACCGGCGGCAGTTCACCCAGCTCAACCCGCAGCTCGATCTTTTTGCCGCGCTTGGGCAGGCGTGCGCGGATATAGCGCTCGGTGCCGCGCAGGACCTCGGCCATGTCCAGCCGGTCGTAGCTGCTGCGTCTGCCGATCAACTCGAAACGGTTGGCGACTTTGCTCAGGTGGTCGATATCCTGGGCTATCCCGTCGATTATTTCCTTCTCCTGCCCATCCACCTGGTCCACTGTTTTCAGGTCCACGGCGCCGCGCAGGGCGGGGGCCTCGGAAAGCTTGATTTTCAGCAACTCCAGCCAGCCGTGAAGGCTGGAGATGGGGGTGCCGAGCTGGTGTGCGCTTTCTCTGGCCATCCCGGCCCAGATCAGGCTGCGCTCGGTGCGGGCCTGGCGGCGGAGAATCCAGAGGGCGATCACGACAAACACCAACAGCATCCCGCCCAGGTAGAGCGGAATCGTGCGCAGGCGCGTCAGGGCCGGCGGGTCGCCGTAGTGGACCACGAAAGCTACCTCGATCGCGCGGTTGAAAATTCTCATCGGCGGGTTCTGGCGATCCATCTGTTTTATTTTTTCCTTAACCCGGGCCAGAACCTCGGGGTCCTTGGTGGTTATGTCTTCGGGCACTCCGATTGATTTCCAGTGCACGGGTGTACCGGCGGAGTCGGTGATGGCGATCGGGTTGTCGAACTCTCCCACCAGCTCGCGCAGCACATCGGTGTCGTTGCCGTACTGGACGAAAATGTTAACCAGTTGCTGGTCTTCCAGGCCCGTACGCATGTCGAACGCGTTGACCATGAACTGGGCGGCCGCCTTGCTGAGCGCGTCCTCGTCGCGTTCAAGGTCACGCACAAGGCTCTGGGTGTAGAGGAAATAACCCATCAGTAACAGGAAAAACACGACTGTCAGCAGCACCAGCGTCCAGAAGCTGAGTCTGGTGGGCATGGTAAACACCGAGCGGTGACGGATCACCGTCTGTTGTGGTCCCTTGTGTGCCATCAGGATCCGTCTCCGGCCGCAAGTCGGGAAAATACGGCAAGTTGAATAACTTAATAAATTATTCAATCCGTACACGGAGGGCAAGGGGAATCACGGATTGCGCGGACTGAAAACAGCAATATTAAACGGCAACAAAAACGCCGCGTGCGAGTATGTACCCTGCGCGGCGGGTGTTTGTTGCCCGGAAGCGACTTGTTCAGCAGTAAGATAGCCCCTGCCCGCCTGCGGCGGTAAGGGGGATAGCGGGCGTCCCCTCTGCTGCAAGGAGAGTTTACGGATCAACTTTTGATTCGCAACGCGGTACGAGCGCCTGGATTATCCCCCGCGCCACCCCCATGGTCCCGCCCGGAGGGTCGGCTTAAACCACTGCCGCGGTTTCGGCGGGGAAGCAGCCGGGGAACACCCGCCCGGTGCGTTTGCGCTGCTGGTAGCTACGGGCCAGTTCCATGAAAATGCCCACGTCGCGGTCCACGTCGTACTGGCTGCCGTCGAAGAAAAAATTGCGGATCGGCATGCTGTCGAGCTGATGGCTGACCACGGGATAAACCGCCTCGGTAACTATTCCGTTCATGCAGGTGAACGGGCTGATATCCACCACACCGTCGCAGCCCTGATGGTAGTGGAACACGGCCTTGCCCACCGAGAGGGTCATCTCGCCCAGCGCGCCCTGGTGGGGCAGGTAGGGTTGGGAGTATTCGAGAATTCTGTGGATTGCCGGTTCCTCGTAGCCCTTGAGATCATCGTGGTACGGAGCGTAGAGCGCGTGCTCATCTTTCTGCTGGATCCAGTTTTTGATCTTGGCGCCCAGCATCTTGACCGTAAAGCGCTGACCGCTCTGGCGCAGGCGTTTCTGTTGCTCGGCGTTGGTGTACCAGACCCATTCGACAATATGGGCCAGTGTGCACTCGGCGCCGAACTCCTCCAGCTTGCGGATCAGGAAATCGTTGGTGAACGGAGTCATGCGGCAGAAAATCTCGCCCACCACGCCGATCAGCGGACGGTTGCGCGAGTACCTGGCGGGGATTTTACGATACTGGTCGCGTGAGACAGTCATCGCCTCCACCAGCCTTTTCAAGCGCTCGCCGGTGGCCATGCCCTCAACTTCCAGTACCTTCTCAACCCGCTCCAACGCATCGTTGTGGACTTTGTCCGTATCGCCCTTGACCAGTTCGTAGGGACGCGTCTTGTGGGTCATCTTGCGCAGGACATCGGCGCAGATCAGCCCGCGCAGGGCGTTGCGCATCAGTTCGTTGACATTCTCGCCCATGCCGTCGTAGCCATCGCTGCTGGTGGGGCTGAACACGAGTACGTCGTCCAGGCCGATTTCCCGGAGCACTTTCCTGATATATTGCGTATACTGCCCGAACCGGCAGGGCCCGTCGGCCGTGGGCATGAAAAACGCCGTTTTGGAGGCCTCGAAACCGGGTTGTTCAGTGACCTTGAGAAAATTGCCCAGGGTCACCTGGGCGGGCAGGCATTCCTCGCCGCTGGTGTGGCGACGGCCCAGCTCAAGCGTGCGCGCGTCGCCGTCCGGACTGATTCGTGCGTTTACCCCCACACTGCGGAAAGCGGCGGCGAACGCCATCGCCCCGCCGTAGCTCATCTGCGGGACGTAAAGCGTCCGTCCCGTTATCGATTTCCGGCTTCCGCCATTTCCTGCTCCGTTGTTCCCCATTGTCTCAGTACCCCCTTGCTGTCCAGATATGCCTCACAGCGGGTAAGCATCCCCGCATCGTTATTGTGTCCATCGAACTGCAACGTAAGGTACGGCCTGCCGCTGGCCTCGGCCACGTAGTGCTTGACGTAGGAGTCCGGGCCGCACTTGAAGTTAGTGATATAGATGATATGCATCCTGGGCTTGTTGCGTACGGCGCGGGCCGCTTCAAGGATTTTTTTGCCGTAGCCCCAGAACATGTTATCGTGCACATCGCTGATATCGACACCGTCAAGATTGAGAAAATCGAGTCCGATAACGTTGACTCCGTAGTAGTTGCGCAGCTTTGTGGCGATATCGAGGTTGATGCCGTCGTCGTAGATGTTGTACGGCCGGCCCAGCAGCAGGATCCCGTGTTCCTGATGGCTGCCCAGCACCGCCATCGCCCGCGCCCCCGCCTCGTGAAGGCTGCGGGTAAACTTGTTCTGCGACTCGAACGCCTTGAGTACGGCGTTCGAGACCTCCGCCTTCTTGCGCCGGAGCCCGCCTTCCTTGAGCGACTCGAACAGCGACTGGCTGACCACGTCCTCGCCCTGGTTGAACCAGAGGGTGGGCATGATGATCTTATCGGCGTGGTCCGAGATTATCGGCGCGCTGCGGACCACGTAGGGCAGGGTCTGGTTCCAGGGGCAGAAAAACGAGGGCTTCATCGGGTCGCCGCCGGGAGTGGAGATATTGTTGGGCACGAACAGCTTGTCCACACCCTGCTCGATCAGGGAGCGCACATGCCCGTGGGCGACCTGGATCGGGAAGCAGGGCTCGCTGACCACGCATTCCATTGCCAGGTTAGTGATCTGGTTGGTCGTAGGCTCGGAGATCAGCACCCTGATGTCCAGCTCGCGGAAGAACCGCAGCCAGAACGGCATCCAGTCGTAGAACGACATGCAGAACGGAATACCCACCACCGGGCCGCTGCCGGCGGCTGGGTCGTAATCCTCCAGCAGCAGCTTGCGGCGAAAATCGACCAGGTCCTCGATCACCGGCTGGCGCTCTGTCTTGACCGCCTTGCGGTAGCGCTCGCTGCATTTGTCACCCCAGTAGGTGCGTTCGCCGTCGACAGTGAACTCCTGCATCTGGCAGTAATTGGTGCAGGCTTTGCAGGTAAACTCGCGGATTTTATAGTCCACCCGATCGAGATCGAAACCGCGGAAACGGGAGGGGTTGGAGCCCTTGAGCATTTTCTGACGGGCCAGCAGGGCCTCGCCCAGCGCGCCCATCACGCCGTTGAACGGCGGGACGATAACGCGTTTGCCCAGAATCGAGCTGAAAGCGGCGGCCACCGAGTCGTTGTAGGCCGTGCCGCCCTGGAAGAATATCACCTCGCCGATTTTACGGCCGCGCACCACACGGTTGATGTAGTTGGTCGCCACCGAGTAGGCCAGCCCGGCCACCACGCGCTGAAGTTCGGCGCCGCGCTGAAGGTAGCTGTTGACGTCGCGCTCCATGAACACCGTGCAGCGCTCACCCAGGCGCAACGGATTGTCGCTGGCCAGGGCGATCTCGGCGAACTCGCCTTTGATCTTGATGCCCAGTTCCCTGGCCCGTTCCTCCAGGAAGCTGCCCGTACCCGCCGCGCAGGCCTCGTTCATCGTGAAATCGACCACCACGCCTTTTTCCAGGCTGATATACTTGCTGTCCTGGCCGCCGATCTCGAAAATCGTGTCAACGCCCAGGTCCAGGATATGATGGTCGACAAAACTGGCGCCTGTCTTGTGGGCGGTGATCTCGTCGTTGACCGTGTCGGCCCCCACCAGCTCGCCCACCAGCTCGCGCCCGGAACCGGTGGTGCCGACGCCGCGGATAATAATCTTCCCGCCCAACTCGGCCTCGATCTCGCGAAGGCCGCGGCCCACGGCCTCGATCGGGCGGCTGTCGGTGCGAAGGTAGATTTCGCGCAGGACGTTGCAGTCCGAGTCGATCAGCACCAGGTTGGTGCTCACCGAGCCGATATCGATTCCCAGGAACGCCTCGCGCTGTTCTAGAATCTCCTCCGGCTCCAGGGCCTTCATCCGGTCGCGGAGCAGGACCACATTTTCCATGCTGAGTTTTTTACCGTGAGGGAACTCGCGGCGCTTGCCGTTGCCGCCACGGAGGCTGAATTGCGTGCCCTGCCAGCCCTCGCCCGTGCGCAGCGCCTCGGCCTGGACCGCCGCTCCGATAGCGCCAAACGAGGCGTGGCTGCGGGGGATCAGCAGAGTGTTCTCTTCCCAGCCGAAAACTGTTTCCAGCGCCTGGATCACGCCACGGTTGGCCGCCACTCCACCGACAAACGCCACTTTGGGCGCGACTGTTTTGCCCTTGGTGATTGCGCTCTTGAAATTGCGGGCCACGGATTCGCAGAGTCCCTTGAGGATTTCTTCCGGGGAGAACCCTTTCTGCTGGGCGTGGATCATGTCGCTTTTGGCGAACACCGAGCAGCGGCCCGCGATCTTGGGAGCACGGCCCGTGGCCAGCACGATATCACCGATTTCCTCGACTTTGAAGCGCAGGCGGCCCGCCTGCTGGTCCAGGAAACCGCCGGTGCCGGCGGCGCAATCGCCGTTGGTCTGATAATCTACGATGCCCAGGCTGCCGCTGGCCTCGTCTTTTTCGAACAGGAGGTACTTGGAGTTTTCGCCGCCCATCTCGAACACGGTGAGAACCTCGGGCAGCAGCAACTCCACGGCGCGGCCCAGGCAGGCGAACTCGTTTTGATCGGCCATGCCGTATTCGTGCTTGAGCAACCCGGCGCCACTGCCGGTGGCGGTTACCTCGCCCAGGTTTTCCCGTCCCACAAGCTCATCGAGTTTTTCCAGCAGGCTTTTTGCCTGCTGCATCGGGTTGCCGGCGATCCGGGCGTAGTTAGTTACGGCCAGGTGGCAGATCCCGCCGTTGCCGGGGTGGTTCAGGATCTCCACCCGCTGAAACAGGGGGTTGTCCTTAAGGGAGCAAAAAAACTCCCCGTCGTTTTTATCCGTCGAGTACAGCGCCGCTTTCACACTGACACTGCCCAGGTCGATACCGATATTAATCGACATTTGATTTCATCCTATGGCTGATAACCGGGGACGCCATCCGGCGCGTATGTCCCCAATTTATGCTTAATGCCCGAAACAGTCGGCGGCGGCTTCCACAACCCGGGCGATCACCTCCGCCAGCGTACCCTCGATCACCGCGCCACTGGCCCGGACATGTCCGCCACCGCCCATTTTCACCGCCAGATTATTAACATTTATTTCGTTGCTCTTGCTTCTGAAACTGGCCTTGATTCGTCCTCCGCCAAGCTCGCGGAAATAGATGCAGAGTTTCACCGGGTCCAGTGCGCGGATGACATCGACAAAATTATCCGTCTCCTCCACTGTCGCGCCGGTTTGCTCCAGGATGTCCGTGGTCAGGCTGATATGCGCCAGCCGGTCGCCGTAGGCGAATTCAAGCGTTTCCAGCACGCGCCCCAACGCCTTTACACCCGCGATCGAGCTGCGCTCGAACAGACGCTCGTAAACGTAACTCGGCCTGACCTCGTCGTAGGAGCACAACTCGGTGGCCATGTTGAACACTCGTTTATTCGTATTATCGAAACGGAAGCAGCCGGTGTCCTTGACCAGGGCCGTGTAGAGGCTGAACGCCACTCCGCCCTCCAGCGGCAGGCCCATGTCTTTGAGCAGGTCAAAAATCAGCTCGCCGGCGCTGGAGTAATCTTCTCTGATTACCGAAAGCGGAGTCAGCGGCCGCTGGGCCGGGTGATGGTCGATACAGATCACTTTATCCGCCCGGGTGCTTACCTCGTCGTTCATCGGGCGCAACCGTGACCACTGGGAGGCGTCCAGGAGGAAGATCACGTCGGCTTTATCGAGCAGGCGGCGGCTTTGCTCCGCGCCCACCGCGTCGAACCCCCTAACCGTGCGCTCAGGGTCCAGAAAACTCAGGGTCTGCGGCAGGCTGTCCGGGTTGAGCACAACACAGCTCTTGCCCAGCGCGCGCAGGGCAAGACTGAGGGCCATCTCGCTGCCGACACCGTCGGCGTCCGGATCCCTGTGGGTACAGAACAGGAAGCTTTCGTTAGCGGCGATCATCTTTTTTACGGCATCCCACAAGCCATGCCTCCCGGGCAGAAACGGACTCACAACTCCGCGCATTGGAGCAGAAGGGTGGATATAGAAAGCGGAGATAAATAGCTATCTCCGCTCTTTATTCAGCAATTGAGCAGGGGCCGGCTGAGCGGAATTACCTGGCAGCCGCTTCCTTGCGCCGCTGTTTGTATTCCTCCAGGCTGACCGAGTATTTTTCTTCGATCGTGTTACGGTGGCAGTGGCCTCCGTTATAAGCGCAAAACGGGATAATCTTGCCGGCGGGCGTGCTGTAATGGATCACGCAGCGGCGCACCCGCTCCAACTCGTAGTTGTAGGAGTCCATGAAATGCATCCCCGCCACCATCAGGGTCTTGTTGGTGTAGGTCCCGTCTTTTTCTCCCCGTCCGGTTTTCTTATCGAAAAAACCATCGATCGTCTGCAGGAACTTGGTGAAGCCCATGCCGTTCGGGGCCTTCTTCTTGTCAAAATATTTCTGAATCTTGTAGAACGCATTCATTTGCGCGAAGCGCTTGAAACGGCTCGAGCGGGTCTTGGCCGCCATGCGGTCGAGTTCCTGGAACATCCCTTCCACGTCCACGAAATGGGTGAGCGGGATCGGGCGGTTCGTGCCATGCTCGATAAATAACCAGGTACCCAGTGAGCAGTGCGGGTGACAGGAGATGTTGACCATTTCGTTGCCGCTCAGGGCACTGATGATTTTGCTGATCGGGCTGACGAAGCTCAGGGGGTACCAGTCGTCCATGGTGGTGATCCCTGTTTGCTCGGAAACGTCGCGGGCCAGGTCGGGAAGGGTGTAGCGCAGTTGCTGGCGTTCCTCGTGGCTCACCCGTCCGGTGAGGCTGACGGGCTGGAAGCTGACTCCGCTGAGCACGTCGATATTGTCCAGGGCGTACTGGATGATTTTTCCCACCTGGTCGTCGTTGATCCCGGCGCAGATAGTGGGCACGAGCACGATCTTGATCCCGGCCTGGCGGGCGGCCTCGATAGTGCCATCCTTGTATTTCATCAGCGCCCGGCCGCGGGTCTGCTCGTAAACACGGTCATCCACCCCGTCGAACTGGAGATAGATCGTGTGCAGGCCGGCTGCGGCCGCTTTTTTGGTAAATTCAACATTGGCGAACTTGATCCCGTTCGAGGCGACCTGGATATGGCTGAAACCAAGCTCCCTGGCCTCGCGGACGATTTCCAGGAAGTCCGGGTGCAGGGTCGGCTCACCGCCGGAGAACTGCACCAGCCGTCCGCTGACAGGTTGTTCGCTGCGGTAGAGCCTCAGCATGTCCATGATATCTTCTTTGCTGGGCTCGTAGATCCTGCCGGACGCATTGGCGTTGGCGAAACAGATCGGGCAGTTGAGGTTGCAGCGGTTGGTCAGATCGATATTACCCAGCGAGGTATGGCTGGTGTGCTGGTTGCAGATCCCGCAATCGTCGGGGCAGCTCTGGCACTCGCTCATCGGGTTCATCAAACCCCTGCCGTCGCCAAACTCCCATCTCTCGGCCTTGAGGTACAGGTCGACATCGGACCAGTAGAGGTCTTTGACGTACCCGTGATCCGGGCAGGTTTTCTCCATCCAGACCTTGCCGTCCTCGGCGAACATGCGGGCGCTGAGAATATGCATGCAACCTGGCTCCGGGCAGACTGATTCGACTTCCTTGGGCAGGCCTTTGGTTATATTGTTGACCGGCGCGCCCGTGTAGGTCGTATCAATCGGGCGGTTGGATATCTCTTTGGGACTGGTAGCCATTTTCGACCGTTCCTCCTGAATCCGGTTCGGGTACCGGCCCAGTCACCCCGACTGGCTCCGGTGTGTCCATACCGGCCTGGTACCGCTACGGACAATTCAATTTTTTTTACATCTTGATTTTGTTGTTGTACAGCCGGTGCGATAAATCGGCATCCGCAAAACTCGCCAAAAATATCAACATTGATATCTTAAGCGCAAACAGGTGGGGGTTTGTTACAACCGGAGTTTCGCTCCGCCAGTGGAGCAAGCAGGTAACTGAAGCGAAAAACTCCAATTACATAAAATACGTTCCCCTCTTTGGATGTCAATAAATAAGTGTTATTCGTGGCTTCGTTCTACGATCACCTCGGCGTCCGGCGAGGGTGTTCCCAGTACGGCCGCCGCGCTGTCGAGGTTGACCGCCAGCTCCAAACGCCCGGTCCCGCCCACCAGCGCCAGCAACTCGCCAGCTCCGGCCTGGGCGTAGTGTGAGCTGATCCCCCGGATCACCTTGCCGCAGAGCGAGACTCGCAGTCGGCTGTAGTCACAACCCAGGGTGTCGAGTTCAGCGGCGGTGATATCGGTGATCAGGTTACCGAACCTGTCGGTGTGGATCACGCTGCCCACGATCCGGCCATCGCCGAAAAGCTTCTTGCGCGGTCCGCTCTGCCGTACGGGGTTCTCCAGCGGCGGACCGAACTCGCCGGGAGACACTCCCAGGGCCAGATGCGCGGCCGCCGGGGCGAATATGTCGCGTCCGTGGAACGAGTTGCTTACAGCGCGCAGCATGAAGCGACTCTCTGTCAGTTCGTGGCAACTCCAGGCGCCACTGTGGCGGTAGGCCGTTTCAAACACGCCGTTGTCCGGTCCCACAAGCAGGCAGTCCTTGTATTCAACTATCAACGCCCGGCGCCGGCTGCCCACTGTCGGGTCCACCACTACCAGATGGATCGTGCCGGCCGGGAAGAACTCGATGATGTTATCGAGCAGGAACGAGGCCTGCCTGATTCGTCCGTGGCTGATATCATGGGAGATATCCAGCAGCCGCGCATCCGGGGCTATTGAGCGGATCACGCCCTTGATTGCCCCCACGTACCCGTCCCTGGTGCCGAAATCCGTGGTCAGGGTAATTGTCCGGCTCATTGTATCCGCACCATTGTCGGGTTCAGGACTGACCGGCGCGCGAGCCTTTGGCGCGGGCCGCACGGGCGGGAAGGGTTTTTTCCTTCCAGTTTTTTACGCCCCGGATGAAAAAGAGGATGGCCACCCCTCCCAGAAACAGGGTCCAGGCGAAATTCTTTTCGGCCATGAATACCCAGACTGTAAACAGTACCAGCGCACTGGCGACGAAGAGGTCCATCTTGTAGTAATTTCCCTCGATCTCTTCGATCTCTTCCATCGACTCGAAATTTACATCACTTCCACTCTCGGTCATCTCAAGACGTCCATCGGCAACAGGTTATTTTATTACCCCTGACCGGATCGGCCGTTGGGGGCATGATAGGGCGGGGCAGGTGAAATAACAGTCCCCTCAAGCTATTATCCTACAAATGAGAGTAATTGTCAAGTTCGCAGGTCGCACCCGGTAGTCCGCGGGATGCGCCTTCAGTCTTTCAGCACGTCCGGGTTCAGGCAGTAGCTGGGCCGGCGGCCCTTGATTATCTCTACCATGTTCAGCGCGGCCTTGCGCTTGAGCTCGACAAACGAGTCGTCCGAGAAGAACGAGCTGTGGGGAGTGAGCACCACGTTTTTCAGCCCCACCAGCGGATTGCCCTGCTCGGGCGGCTCGTTGGTGAGCACGTCCAGCCCGGCGCCCGCCACCTTGCCGCCGCGCACGGCCTCGGCCAGCGCGGCCTCGTCAACCAGAGCGCCGCGGCTGGTGTTCACCAGATAAACCCCGTCCTTCATTTTCGCCAGCGCTTCGGCGTCGATCATCTTGTTCGTCTGATCGGTGAGCGGGGCGTGCAGGCTGATAAAGTCGCTGGCGGCGAGCAGGTCGTCCAGGCCGGTCAGCTCCACGTCCATCTCCGTCTCTTTAACGTAGGGGTCGAAAGCCAGCACTTTGATGCCGAAGCCCAGCGCCTTACGGGCGGTCATCCGGGCGATAGCGCCGAACCCGATCAGGCCCAGGGTGCGACCCGCCGTGCGCGGCACGCTGCCGGCCACGCGGAAGTCCCAGCCGCCGGCGGCGGTGTCGGCGTGCATTGCGCTCACCCCGCGCACCAGATCCAGCAGCAGGGCCATCGCGTGGGTGCTGACCTCGTCCTGACAGTAGTCGGGCACGTTGCAGACAGCCACTCCGGCCGCCGTGGCCGCCGCCACGTCCAGGTTGTCCACTCCCACGCCGTAGCGGCTGAGGACCTTAAGCCCGCTCAGCGCGGCGACAGCCTTTTTTTTGATCGGTGCGTACTGGCTCAGAATCCCGGCTGCCCCGGCGCAGCGGGCGATAACCTCGTCCTCGCTGTGGCAATCCAGCAGTTCCCATTCCAGCCCGGCCTGCTCGAAAACTTCCTGCTCCGCCGCCACCGTGCCGTGGTCGCAGTCGGAGATAATAACCCTGGCTTCGCTCATCGAATGCTCCTGTTTTTATTTGAACGTATCTTCGAGGATCTTTTTGCGCGGAAGCAAGAAACAAAGTTACTAAAATAACGTGTTTTTTTCAAGGATGCTGTTGCCCGGCGGGCGGTTGGCTAGCGGGAGGTTTTCCAGCTTTCGGCCCGGGCGATTCTTTGCTCGGGCAGCGGATGGCTGCCGTAGAACGTGTGCAGCAGCGGGGAGCTGAGGAGGTCGGACCTGGCGTGCTCCACCAGGCGTTTCTCCAGACTGATAAAAGCCTCCGGGTTGTTGGTCAGCTCCAGCGAAGTGGTGTCCGCCTGTCGCTCGAAATGCCTGCTGAGCGCGCTGACCGCGGGAGAGATTACCGTGCCTGTCAGGCTGATCAGGAACGGCAGCAGGACAATCAGCGCCAGGCTGCCCGGGGAGGAGAGTCCGAAAAATTCCCTGATTCCCGCCGAGTTGAGCAGCAGCCACAGCAGCCACAGCCCCACCGTTACGCCCAGCGCCTCGAGCAGGAAACCCTTGGCGACATGCCTGTGCTTCCAGTGGCCCAGTTCGTGGGCCACCACGCTGATAACCTCATCGTGGGTGCATTCTTTGACCAGCGTGTCATAGAGCACCACCCGCCGGCTGTTGCCCAGACCGGTAAAATAGGCGTTGAGGTACAGCGCGCGGCGGCTGGCGTCCATCACGTACACCCGCTCCACGTCCAGCCCGGCCCCGGCGCTCAGTGCGCGGATGTCCTGCTCCAGGCGGGCGTCATCGAGCGGCGTAAATTTGTTGAACAACGGATCGATTACCCAAGGGGAAATCCAGATGCCGAATGCGCTCAGCGCCAGAATCACTCCCGCCGCGGGCAGCGGCCAGCCGCCGGGCAGCGAACGTACCAGCCAGAGCACGGGCAGGGCCACCAGGGAGACTATCACCCAGTTCAGCGCCAGGCTTTTCAGCCGGTCCGCCGCCCAGGTGCCGACCGTGATCGTACTGAGTCCCATCCCCCGCTCGATTACGAACTCCCGGTATGCGGACAGGGGCAGATAGAGCAGGGTCTGGGCGGTCAGCAGCGCCAGCACGAATAGCGGCAGCGCGGCCCACCAGCGCCCGTTGGTGAGGCCCAGTAAAAAACTTTCCAGTTTTCCCGCCAATCCCGCGAACAGCAGCAGGCCGTAGAACAGGTAGAAAATCGCCCGGTAGAACGGCGTCAGCTTGTTGTGGCGCAGAACGTGGTCGCGGCCGGTTTCGATCTGCCGCTCGCTGAAATGGCGCAGCACTTCGGTCCGGCGCGCCGGGCTGGTGTCGCCGCGCTCGCGCATGACGTAGCAGGCGGCGTCCCAGGCCACGAACGGGGCCAGCAGGATTATGACCAGCAGGAGTTTAGGCATGACGCTGAGATTCCGTTATTCGCCAAGTACAAAAATCTCGACTGCCAATACGGCCACTGTCGCGATAAACAGCAGCAGGATTGCTAGATACATTTTACGCAACTCGTTGTTTTTTTTGTAGAAAACTTCCGGGCCGAGAACTTGCTCGCAAAAGCTGTCCAGACTGACTTGCAAGTCGGCAAAATCGGTAATCGCAAGCGTGTGGGTTTCCTTGAATTTGAATATTTTTTGCCGGATTGATTTCAGCAGAGTTTTCTGGATGGATGGTGTCATCAGCGCCATGCCAACCAACATACCGAGCGGGATACCCATTAAGACCGAACTGAAGCGCATGGTGGTTTTCCTCCGCTATAAAGGTGCGGGATGCTGATGGCATCCGTGCCGGCAAATTCACCGCCTTACCCGGTGACAATAAAGTAGGCAACAATCGCGACTATAAAAAATAAAGAAAGTCCGACAATAATCGCTGTGCGAAGCCAGGCTGGCTTTGTCTGCTCCATACCGCAGAGATCGGCAGTGAACTGCTCCAGCTGGACCGCAACTCCGGCGGAATCGGTAATTATCACCATATGGCTCGCTGCATATTCGATTATTTTTTTCCTTATTTCATGCTCTGCCTGCTCTTTGCCGATAGGCACGCCGCTGCCGATACCGATTGCAAAACCGATAGGGATTCCCACTGCCATGTTGCTCATAAGGTTGCCTCCCG
>JAJRTS010000067.1 GCA_024278175.1 Gemmatimonadales bacterium
GCGGCGGGCTGGAGCGTGCGCTACGACTCCTCCGGCGTGCCGGCCGGGCTGGCCTCGTTCACGGATGCATCCCACGGTGCGGCGCGGTTCGACCTGGCGCGGTCCGCGCTGGTGACCGGCGTGCGCACGTACTGCCTTAAATACTCGATGCGGCTGCGGCTGCGACTCTGGGCCGGTGTGGGGAATGGCGGCGGACGTTGCCTGATCGCCGAGACTGTCGCCGACACGCTGCTGACAGGTGGTGGATGGCAGCAGGTGTTCCTGCCGCTGCCGGTGGTCGTGGACAGCGGGGACACGTTTTACGCCGATATTCGCTACTCCACACCCGGCGTGGCGTTCAACGAGCTGGTTCCTGTCGATACCACCCTGCCGGTGCAAACCGCATCCTACTACAACGTCCGCGAGTACGAAAGCTGGATTTTCGCGCGCCACCCGGTGGCTATCCGCGCCCTGATGATGCTCCCCCGGGATTACGACGGTGAGATTATAGTCAAGCAGCCGCTGGCGATGGTGCGCAGCCGGGAGCTTGTGCTCGAAGATGCGCGGGTAGGTGAGCAGGCCGGCACCGGACTGTGGCTGATAAACAGTGGAACCGCGGACCTGCTGGCCACCGCCTCGCTGGTGTCCGCCGCCGACAGTGGCCGGTTTTCGCTGGAAGATTCGGCTTGGCAAATTACCTGTGCGGACTCCGTGTGGCTGGGCGTTACATTCACGGCGTCGGCCCCCGGAGTGCATACCGGCCTGCTGGAATTAACCGCTGGAGATTCGATGATAGCCGTACAGCTTACCGCCGTAGCGGGTTCCTTTGAACTGGGCCTGGACGAGAACGGCCACACGGCCACCGGTGGATTTGGCGACAGCACGGCGGCGGGAGCTGTTTTGTTAAGCGCGCCGTGGGCCGGTACGCTAAAGCGGGCGAAGTTTTACGTCAACCAGCCGCGCACCGGGGTCCGGGTGGTGGTTTACGGCCGGGTGGATGAGGACGGCCTGCTCGCCGATTCGCTGGCCTCATCAGTCGACAGCGTGTTCGCGCAGGGGGGCTGGCATGAGCTGCCGCTGGAGCCCCGGCTGGGTCTGGCCGCGGGAGACAGCCTGGTGCTGGCGGCCCAGTTCAGCGCTCCGGGTGTTTATCCCTTGTCGATCGACCATCGCGGAGAACCATCCGGGCGCAGTTTTGCCGGAGCGGGAATGACCTCGCCACTGGAGAAGCTGAATTTCGACCTCAACATTCGGGCGGTGGTGGCGGCGGCCCGGGCAGAAGTGTACCCGGTATCCGGCCGGCTCAGCGCCGCGGCCGGGGAAATGGTGGCGGGTGCGCGGATCGTGCTCGCTGGCGAGGGGACTTCTTATCGCACGGTCACGGATTCCACAGGCGGGTTCTCGTTGCGGGCCGTGGCGGCGGGCAGTTATCGGCTGGAGGCGACGCTGGAGGGATATTCAATATCCGGCCCAGGCACGCTGGAGGTGGCCGGGCAGGTTACCGGCCTGGCGCTTGTGGCCCGCCGTGGAGGCAGCGGAGACCTGAACGGCGACGGCGAGGCGAACATCTTCGACCTGCTGAGGATGCTGAGCGTTGTCGCTGGAAACAGCCCGCCGGGCAGCGCCGATGATCTGGACGGTAACGGCCGGGTGGACATCTTCGATCTGCTGGAAATGCTGCGTATCATCCGCCGCTGAGACGGCGGAGTGAAAGTCCTGTTTGACAGGGGACGGTTAGCGTTGTACATTACAGTTGAGGGCGGCCGGGTGAGATGTATGTTGTTGAGGGACAACGGGTTGCTCCTTTGTTTGCTCGAATCAATTACCGCCCGCAAACATCGCGGCTATTTCCAGCCAAGGAGCCACTCCTTTTATGCCGCATCAGCAGCGACGACCCGACCGCAAGAATTTCGTACCCCGTGAGTTTCTTCTTTCTCCGGAAGCTCAGCCTGTCCGCGTGGTGGCCGAGAGCGTTTATCCTTTTTATCTGCGTGCCTGTGAGCGTCGTGGTGACAAGGTTGAACTCTGTCCGATCCCGGCGCTGGACGACGCTTACATGAACAGTCACGAGGCGCGCTGGGTCAGGATTCTGGCGGAAACCACCTATGCCCAGGTGAAAATGAAATCCCTGGGTGTGCACAACACGGTTGTCTTTTTCGGCTCGGCCCAGATTCTTTGCGCCCGGGAGGCCACGGAGCGGCTGAACGAGGCCCGTGAATCCGGTGAGGCCGGCGCGGTGGTGCGGGCGGAAAAGCTGCTCGAAGTGTCCTCCTTTTACGAGGACGCCCGTCAACTGGCGGCCCGGATTACCTCCTGGGCGCTGGACAATGGAACGCCGGAATCGCCGCAGCCGTTCGCGGTCTGTACCGGTGGCGGCCCGTCGATTATGGAAGCCGGTAACCGCGGGGCGGCTGATGTGGGCGGAAAATCGGTGGGGCTCAATATCTACCTGCCCCACGAGCAGGATCCGAATCCGTTTATTTCGCCGGAGTTGAATTTTCAATTTCACTATTTTTTTACGCGCAAATTCCATTTTCTCTACCGGGCGAAAGCGCTGGTGGTGTTTCCCGGCGGCTACGGCAGCCTGGATGAGCTGTTCGAGATCCTGAACCTGATCAAGACCAGGAAAGTTATCAAGCAGGTGAAAGTTATCCTTTACGGCAGCACGTTCTGGAAGAATGTGATCAATTTCGATTACATGATCGAATACGGGACGATCAGCGCGCAGGACTTGGAGATGCTCAGTTACGCGGACACGGTGGACGATGCCTACGGTAAGCTGACCGCGCACCTGCAACGGTATCTGCGCAGGGAAAAATAGTACAGGGAACCAGAGGGGTGGTTGAGGATGCATTGCAGGCATTATGAAAAGCAAAGCAAGGGTGAGTTCAGGGACGTGCAACTGGAGGGCCTTAACTGCCAGTTGGCCATGCATTGCCGGCGCAAGGGGATCTGCGTACTTTCGCCGTTCAGCACGCCCGAGCTGGTCAGGAGCGCCGCGGATGGGGCGGACGGGCAGCGGCGGGACGATGGCAACGCCGAGCTGAAAACTTATTTTGAGATCCTGCGTTTCAAAAATGCCCTGGGTTTCCAGTGGCAGCGCTACGATGATTTTACCGAGGCGGTTGAAGCCTCCACCAAATACCGCGAGAGCGGACAGCCGAAAGTTGTCCGCCGCGTGGAGTTTTTTCAGCTTCCCGATTGAGGCTATGGGCGAACACGATCCCAAAACCGCCATGCTGCTGGCTGAACGGATGGTAGGTTCGTTTTTTACCGGCCTGAGCGAGCAGGAGCGCGCCGCCGTACTGGCAGGCGGAGCCGGAGCAGGGAACTCTCCGTTGTTATCGATGCTTTCCTATACGTTCGATGTGTACATCGAATGCGTGGAGATGCCCGAGGAGAAGGCCCGCGAGTTTTTCGGCAAGGCGGTGAAAAAAAAGCTCGAGGAGTTTCGTCGCCCGGCGGCTGAAAGCGACGGTTGACTTACATCTTATGCGGCCCGCTATCCTTGCGCTGTGCATGCCGCGTGGATTCCGGCTCCGGGACAGGCGGATCGCCGCAGCGCAGTGCCCGACCAAAGCAAAAAACCCGCTAACCTGCCGGGTTTTTTTGCTTTGGCGGCTGTTGTCTCTGGTGTTTAGAGGGGCGTTGAAATAAAACATTCAACGCCCGGAAATATTTCGCTTGGTTGCTTGTCAAGGGCAAGGCAAGCCGTTTCTTTTGTCGATTTTGCTACTTGTACTATCCCAAGTAAGTTGCGTCGCTCGCGCTGTTTTGGGCTGGCCTGGCTGAAAACGGCCCTTGACAACCGGATGCCCATACTTGCGAATATTTCAACATACTTTTAGAATAGTTCTCGAAACAATTGTCCGCTTGATTCTCCTGCGAGGGGCCGTTCCTTGCCTTGTAGGGGCGAACCTTGTGTTCGCCCGTAAAGAATATAGCAGGTGCACAGATTGACGGGCGAACACAAGGTTCGCCCCTACGGTATTCTACGAACAACGGAAGTTTTTCCGTACCATTCTCAGGATTTCCTTTCCCTTGCAAAAAGACCAAACTTTTGCTAACAGCTATAGTTGGGCCGGAGTCCGGGTTACGTAGTTATGCCAGGTCTTGCGGGAGATGGCAAGCCGGCCTGTTGACCGGAAGATGCGTTTTGCCGCCCCGCTGCCGCCCCGGCAGCCCCGCTCACTTCCCGTAGGCGAAATCCGTAAAGTTTTTCACGCCCCAGCCCTGGACAGCCAACTGCGGGATCTGATGGTTGTGCAACGTCCGGCCGAAAGCGTGCGAGTTTGGCCCCTGGGCGAATATCGGCACCGGGTTGGCCGTATGCTTGCCGGTGGTCCAGCCGGCGGTCAGGGTCGATTTTTCCTCGCTGGCGGCGTTGAGCGAAAGCCCCCCGGTCTCATGGTCGGCGGTGACAATCACCAGCGTCTCGCCATCGGCCTCGGCGAAATCGAGTACCATCCCGATCACCCCGTCGAAATCCAGCGTTTCGGCAACGTTGTACTTCAGGTTGTTAGCGTGGCCCGCCCAGTCGATCTGGGAGCCCTCGACCATCAGGAAGAAACCCTTCGGGTTGCGCCCGAGCACGTCCAGGGCGGCCCGGGTCATCTCTTTCAGGCTCACTTTGCGCTCACCGGCGGGCTTCATGTGGCTGCGGGCGAACAGGCCCACCAGCGACTTGACCTTGCTCAGGTCCAGCGCGCGGAACTCGTCCGGGTCCATGGTGACAGTGGCGCCGCGCTTGCGCATCCGGGCCATCAGGTCCAGCTCGTCGTCGCGGTAGCTTTCCGGATGGCTGCCGGGCAGGAAATACATGTAGCCGCCGCCCAGCAGCACGTCCAGCGGCTCATCGGCCATCTGGCGCGCTATTTCCCAGGCGTTGGCGCGGCTCTTGACGTGACTGGCGAAACAGGCGGGAGTGGCGTGGGTCACTTCGCAGGCCGCCACCACGCCCGTACTTTTGCCCAGCTCGCGGGCCAGGTCGGCGATAGTCCGCAGGCGCCTGCCTTCGGGGTCCTCGCCGATCATGCCGTTGAGGGTCTTGACTCCGCTGGCCAGGGCGGTGGCCCCGGCGGCGCTGTCGGTGATCAGTGAGCCGTCGAGCGAAAGGGACAGGTTCTGGCCGGTTTCCTCCATCCGGTCCATCGCCAGCCCCACACCCCGGCCGAACGCGGCTATCCGGGCGGCGGTCACCTGGGTGAATCCCATCCAGTCGCCGATGAGCATGATGATGTTTTTCACTTTTTTGACGCCCTCGATAGCCGTGGCGTCGGGGTACTCCTTGAACGTTTTGATCGCCACGGTGTCGTTGTCGTCGGCGTAGATGGCCAGGGGCAGGCAAAGCAGCAGCGCCAGCAAGGTGGTCCTGAGCTTCATCGGGAGTCTCCAATAGGTTTGAGGATACGGCTTTGACGGCACAGGGTTATAATACCTATAGAGTAGCAATAAAAAACCAACGGATTCAATATAGGCCATAATGAGAACGATTGTCAATATTGGCGGACAATGGAAATGGGTGCGACACACGGCGGGGAGGTCACAATAAAAAACGCGCCGGAACTCCCGGCGCGCCTTGAAAGTAGAGAATAGAATAAAGACAGTTTATTCCACACTGAAACGGAACTGGTCCACCCGGTCATCGGGCGAGAACTCGTAAATCCAGTGGTTGCCGCCGGCGGTGGGGAAGTAGTCGGTGATTGCCGACCCCCCGGTGGAACGGTTTTTCAGGTCGTAACCAGCCAGGGCGCCGGCCGCTTTCTGGCCGAAAGCGGTGATATAGTAGTAGTAGATAATCCCCACGTTGGGCGCCAGGTAGGATTCTATCCTGCCCTGGCCCTCGTTGGCGACTCCGGTAATTTTAATCACGTCGTCCCAGGTGCCGATAGCCGTGCCGCTCTCTTTCAGGCTGCGCGTGCCCAGGTACTCTATCCGGTAGGTAAGGATTTCCTGGAACTCGGTGCCCTGTCCCTGGCTGACATTGGTCGGCGGGCCCTGCCAGCTTTTGGTGGTATCGGTGGGAAAGGCGATATAGGGTTCGGCCAGCAAAGTGGTCATCAGGTCGATGGCGAACCCGCTGAACGGCATCCGGATAGCCAACTGGGTGAACCGGTTGTAGAGCGTGAACTTTAACGAGCCGGGCGGGTCCTCGCGGGCGCTTTCCCAGTCGAAAGTTTCGCCGATCCTGAGCCAGCCCCCCTCTTTGATCACCTCCGCCGCCCCGGCGATAGTCGCCAGAGTGGTGCTGCCCTGGTCCGCTCCCCGAAACAGCCAGCCGCGGTTGCTGCGCCAGTCGGGATCGATCCTGAAATTGAGCGACAGGCCCGCGCTGGAGCTTGTCATCCGGGATGCGGTCCGCTGGCTGCCGTCGAGTTTGACCAGCTTGAACCCGGAGGCCAGGGTTATCGGCTGGCCGCTGTCGTTCAGATACAGATCCCACCAGTTTTCCTGCCCGGTGGCATGGCCCGGATCGACTACCGCCCCTCCGCCATCGCTGCCACAACCGGCCATGTATAGCGCCGCCACGGCCAGTGCGGCCGCCGCCAACAAGTGTTTCCAACTAGAAATCATCTATACTCCCAATGATGGTTTTCATTATTCGTGCCTGATCCTTCGATCTCCGCGTCATCACTCAGTCCCTCGACAAGTTCTCATTTAGCCGGGTATACCCCTCCCTCAACGCGGGTTTTACTGCTTGTGGATCGTCACTCCGCCCGGCAGGGGGATTGCTCGCCGAGCTTTGCTGCCGGCTGCTTTGCCGGCCCTTTCGCGCGGGGCGCGAACAGCGATGTTTTTAGCATGGGGGGAGCAGGCCGTTTTGCCCCGTCGGCGGGTAATCAACAACGGAAACACAGTCCTGTTGTTCACCCGTGCGCCTCCTTGCGGCGATATAAACGCCGAAGCGGCAGGTTCCAACAGCTATTTTCTCTGCAAAAACCGAGCCTTACCCGTGCGCCGGGCCGACTGTCAGAGCCTGTCCTGTAAGGCGAGGAACAGCGCGCGGTAGTACTTCATCACCCGTAGCGGATCACTGCTGGCAGGGATTTCCGCGCAGCAGTAACCGTTGTAACCGATTCCGTTCAGCAGGCCCAGGAACTTGCGCCAGGGATAGGTTTCCACGAACAGGTCGCGCATGTGCACGAAATGGATCGAGTCGGCCACCAGCTTGAAATTGTGCTCCAGGCCTCCGTCTTTCAGGTCGTTTTCGTTACAGTTCCAGTTGGTATATACGTTACTGCTTTCGCATTGTTCCATGATCGGGTGGAACACGGGGAAGCGGCTGGTGTCGCGGCCGTGGACCTCGACCCTGATCTCCACGCCCAGATCGGCGGCGGCGTTGCCCACCTCGGTGAGCCCTCCGGCGATCTGCGCGATAGTTTTTTCCCGCGAGATTCCTTCGTCCTCGTGCAGGCGGTTGGGCCGGACCTTGATCCCATCACAACCCAGATCCGCCGCCAACTGAGCGAATACCTTGCTGCCCTCGATATTTTTCTTCAGCACGGCCGGGTCGGGGCTGTCGTACTCGAACGCGCTGCCCAGGCTGGCCAGCCGCACCGGCGAGGCCTCGAACATCGCGCGAACCTCTTTGCGCTGCTCTTTGCTCAGGGACACTTCCACACCGTGGGCGTGGGTCGTGCGCAACTCCACGGCCTCGAATTTCGCCTCGGTGCAGTTCTCGATAATAGTCGGCACGTTCCACTCGTGGGCCAGCAGGTAGGTGACCAGCCCCACTTTCGGCCCGCCGTTTTTTGGCTTGTCTGTCCTGGACGTGGAACCATGCAGCTCGTTCAGGCCGGCGGCGGCCACCGCGGCTGGCAGCGCCGCGCCTAACAATTCACGACGGGTGATCCCTGACATACTTTGCTCCCGGCTGATATGTGGAGTACTGGTTGAGGCATGCGTAGCAGCAGATAAGCAATAGGTAATAAACCTATAAAATAAACAAGTTCAACGCAGACCACAAGCAGCGGTTGAGCCGGTAAAAAATCCCGCGCGTGCGGGTGCAGGGCCGTTGAATGTTTTTTCAGGCGATCTTTCAGTGCGGGTCATTTCCGGCACGCCGGGCGGGGAGCAACTGTATCTGACTGCCCGCAACCGTGTTGACTTTGAGAATTAAGCCGGCAGACTTGTTTTCCAGTGCATTATTATTTATAATTACTAATATTATGTCAGCGAGCGGGGTTATCAGCCAGTTGACTGTAATTACGCATATTAACGCCAGTCTCAGCGGCGGGAGGTCATTTTTCGCACAGGCTGGCCGAGGGTTTCCGGCAATGTTCCGCCGGAGCTTAATCCGGCCTTGCACTCTGAACGTTCCGGAGTCGGAGAGCGCCGGATGCGGTGGAATCCGATCGGCGGGCAGTGGCCTGTGTGGAGAGAATCCGCGCCGGCAGGGAGCTTTCCGAAAGGGGCTGTGAAATCTTAAGGGGCTGGTGAAACTCTGGAATTTTGTCGAGGTGCTAGTTTTAAGGCAGCTTCCAGGCTGGTGATCAGTTGCCCGATTAAATTACGTGAACTGAACGATTATTGAGAATCCTCAACTTTTTCTTTCCTGCCGGTTGTTATCACGGCGGGCGGAGCAGTGGTGGAGCAGGAATATTTCAACATACTTAAGCAGGAACTGAGTAAGCCGGACCAGGCCGTACCAAAACTCAACTGTGAGGACTGCAAGCGTCCCTGCGGCAAGACCAGGGAAGAAACAGTTGAGTGCCTGGCTAACCTGATGACGATTGAGTTTCTGCTGGATCATAGCTGAACGGGACACATCCCCACACTGAAACAACACCCCCCACCCGTTTGTCTTTCTCGCAATCGTTCCCCTAAAGGTAATGGCCGCGTAATGCCTGATTCCCGATTCGCCACACAGTTTGCTTGACTGCCGCGTGATGGTTAGCTTATCTTTCTGCCAATGTCACGGGCCATGGTGTATTCGGCTAAGTAGGTTGAATTTAAAGTGCTTATGCCAGTTTTGATGTTGTCGATTGAGATGGGAACGGAACAGATGTCCTTTTTTTTCTTACACGGAATACTCCGGCGCCCGGTCCGGTTTTTCAGGCCGGCGTTTTTCCTGGCCGTGCTGCTGGCCGCCTCCTGCGCCAACGAGTTGCCGATCGAGCCGGAGGTGAGCGAGTTCAGCGAGGCCGGGATCAAGCTCAGCGTCGAAGCGGCCACGTTCCGGCCAACCGTGCTGGGGCGTTCCGACACGTTCGCTCTGTCGATAGAGTATGGCGACACGGTTGACATGGTCCTGCTCCTGTCGCTTGACGACACCAGCCATTTTACGGTTTCCCCCGACAGTTTCACCTTCTCCAAGAAAAAAAAGACGCTCGACGTTACCCTTACTTATACACCCGCCGGCATCGATCAGGCCGACCTGGGCTACCTTGTGCTGATCACCCATAACCCGCCGGATACTCTTGCCGGTGCTGTCGATACGCTGGGTGTCGACTCGCTGAGGCTCTCCGGGGCGGGTAGCGGACAATTTCTCGATCTGGAACTGATATTCGTGCGCGGCGGTACTTTCAGCATGGGCATCGATTCGGCCGCCGCGTTTAAGGACATGGATAAGCGTGACCAGTGGGGTGAGCACACCGTGGTGCTCAGCGATTTTTTCATCGGCCGTTACGAGGTCACCAACCTTCAGTATTATGAGTTCTGGACCGAGGTCAAGCCGGACCATACACCCCTGGATTCATCCATAACAGGTAGCTGGCCTCAGGTGGCGCTGCAACAGCCGAATTTCCCCGTGGTGGGCGTAAATTGGGAGGATGCCACGGCGTTCTGTAGCTGGCTCAGCCTGAGAACCGGCGAGCTCTACACGCTGCCCACCGAGGCCCAGTGGCAGTACGCGGCCAGTGGAGGGCAAAACCGGCAGTATCCGTGGTCGCTGGTGGGTGATGAGCCTGCCGATACGCTGGACCCGGGGCCGCTGGCCAACACGTTCAAGAGCGGCGACGGGTACACCTTCACGGCCCCGGTCGATGCTTTCAGTGCGGGAGCCAGTGCGTTCGGGCCGCTGAACATGGCCGGTAATGTCTGGGAGTGGTGTCTCGACTGGTACGATAAAGACTATTACCGCGCCGATTACGAAACCTGGATTGATCCGCAGGGTACGCAGGTGCCGGATAATTTCGTGTTCAAAATCGTTCGCGGCGGGAGCTGGTTCGAGTCGGTCAGCCAGGCGAGTTGCACCAACAGGGCCGCACTCTCGCCGGAGAACGGTGAACTCAACACCGGTTTCAGGGTTGTCAGGCTTCCCTGAATCCGGCTAACAATAACGCCAACTTAGCGATATGTTAAAAAACCGATTGAAAATGTCACTTGTCGCCCTGGCGCTGACAGTACTGGCGACGCCTGTAATTGCCCAGCGGCCCGTGCCGTTGCCGGTGATGGTCAACCCGGACCCGGCCGGTCGCCAGACTCAACCGGTAGTGGTGGCTGATTCCAGGGGTGCGCTGCTTGTCGCCTGGCGCGACAGCTCGGCCGGCGGCCGGAGAATCGTGCTGCAGGGGTTCGACCGGCTCGGCCATCGCGCCGGACCGGTCGTGCAGGCCGCCGGCCAGTTGTACGACGACGCGTTAAACCCGTCCCTGGCGGCCAATATCAACGGTAGAACGGTCCTGTGCTGGCAGGAGCGCATCGGGAATGTGAACAGGATCGTGCTGCGCCGCTTCGCCATCGACGCCTCCCCGGCCACAACGGTGCTGCCCCTGGCCGGTCTGAGAGTGCTCCTGGGTTTCTCGCCATCCGTGGCGATCGACTCGATCGGCAAAGTCGCGCTGGTCTGGGCGGATTTCAGAGGGGAATCGGGCAGCGACATATACGCCAACCTGTTCGCTTCCGACGACTCTTCGGGCGTGGCGAACACGGACACGCTGGTTTACGGCTGGACCGGGAACGTGAGGATCAACGAGGCGGGCGGGGGGAACCAGGACAGCCCGGCGGTGGCGATGGATCACAAGGGCAGGGCTCTTGTCGTATGGCGCGACCTGCGGCCCGACAGCCTCGGGGTTTTCTGCCGCGCTTTCTCCGAACGGGGAACTGCGCTGGGCTCGTTCCGGCTCGGTGGCCTGGACCCCGCGGAGATCACGCTGCTCGGCGCACCGGTGGTGGCGGCGGCCGGTTTGAACCCCGATTCCAGTACGTTCATGGTTTCCTGGGTGGAAACCGACACGCGCAACCGCAACAGTCTGATGTTGGCGCGTGTCGATCTGGAGTTGTTTTACTCTCTCCCTGTAATGATAGTGGACACGCTGTTGTATCCCCAGGTGGTCCGTCAACGGGCAGGGCTCAAGTTTGCCAGGCCGGCCCTGGGGGGTAACAGGGACGGCGACGTCACACTGGTCTGGTCCGAGCTCGATGGTGAGCTGGACCAGCTTTTCGGCGTGATGTTCAACTCTTCCGGCACGACCCTTCCCCCGGCCCTGCGGCTCACCTCGCCCGAGCAGGGATTCGGTGCGCCGGCGAGCAATCCCGCGCTGTTCACCGGCAGTAAAGGCTCTTTTACCCTGCTCTGGCAGGACTCCGGCCGTGGCGACCCGGACATTCGCTTTCAGCGCTACACGAGTACGGGGCAGGTCGAACTGCCTTTGTATCTCTCTCCAGGCTCCGGTAACGGCGCTAACCGGGCGATTTCTTTTCTCGGCCTGCCCGCTGGTGGCTACCAGATGTTCTGGGAGTACGAACGGGAAAATTTTTCTCCGCTGATATACAGCGCAAGTTTCGATAACGCGGGTCGCCTGCTGGAAGTCCCCGGCCCGGTCTCTCCCGATGGTTCCCGTCAGCGCAGGCCGGTAACCGCCTCCGGTGAAGACGACTTGCAACTGCTGGCCTGGGAGGACTCCGATAACCAGGGTTACCGCGTTGTGTATTCGATCAGGCGTCCGGCAACCGCTACGGAGTTCGAGCGCAAGGTGCTCAGTTCCTCGGCCGGCAGCCATCTGGGTTCCCTGGCCGCGGCTATCGGTCCCGGCGGCATGATCCACATGCTGTGGGAGCGCTGGAGCCAGGGCGCAAGCGCACCGGATCTGATGTTGGCCCGGTTGGACAGCAGCGGCGCCCCGCTGGGCTCGCAGCTTACCGTGGCCCCGGCGGCCTCGGGCGGCGGACGGCTGGCCTCGGTGGCGGCGGGGCCGGGGGGGAACCTGATGGTGGCCTGGCGTCAGGGCGGTTTATCCGATAATAACGCAAAAATAGTCGCCAGGGTTTATTCTTCCTCCGGCAGCGTGGTCCGTAACCGGATCACGGTCAGCCGGGACACGCTGGAGTATATCGGCAGCATCTCCGGCCCCACGCTGGCGGCCAGCACCGCCAGCGGCAACTTTCTCGTGCTCTGGCGTGAATTTTACAGCGACCGTAACCTGTTATATTACCGCCTTTACGACGCTGCCGGCGACAGTGTGCAACTGCCCGATGGCCGATGGCGCGCCCGGCTGGGGGCCGTTGCCGCGCTGGACGACAACGACCGCTCCTACGGCGGGGCCGCGGTGGCCGTGGACTCGACAGGCGGATTTCTCGTCCTCTGGTCCGAATCCAACCCCACGGGCTCATCGGGCCTGTTCGGCGCGCGTCTCGATCCGCTGGGAGCGCCGCTGGGAGCGCAGTTCCAGGTTCCCGGCGTAACGGCGGCGGCCTTGCCGGTTGTCAGCATTCTGGAACAGCAACGGGTGGCGATCGCCTGGCAGGACACGTCCGGCACGCAGCTCAGTTTCCTGGCGGTGCAATTGCGCTTCTACTCCCTGCTGGGCCAGGTGCTGCTGGCCTCGTCCGGGTACGAGGCGCGGGAGTTGAAAGTCCATGTGGCGGGCGTTGCCCGGGACTCGGCGGCCGTGGCCGCCAGCGGCAGCTTCCGTTTCGGCAGCCTGCCGGGCGGGAATTACCGGGTCTGGGTCAGCGCCGGGGGGATTGGACTGCCGGGCACCTCGCGGGAAATCGAGCTGGCCTCTTCCGGCCCGCCTGAGGTAAACATGGGCGTGGCCGCGGACCTCAGGGACGCGGGGTCCATGCTGCCCAGGGCCGGAACGGCGGAACTGGCGCCCAACTCGCCCAACCCGTTCAACCCCTCCACCACGATCAGTTTCAGCGTGGGAGGCGAGCGGTCCCTGCCTGCGCGTCTCGCGGTTTACGATATCCGTGGCGCGCTGGTGCGCACGCTGCTCGACGAGCTTGTGGAGCCGGGAACCCGCCGCCTGGAGTGGGACGGCCGCGACGGGTATGGCCGGCGGTTGTCATCCGGTGTATATTTCCTGCGCCTGAACGCCGGATCGTACTCCGGGGTGCGCAAGATGATACTGCTCAAGTAGCAGTGCTTAAGCTTCCGGTCCGCATCGAGGGAACGTATATTCAGACCGGGTGCCGTCAGCATTTGTTTTGAGCCGTTTTTGGTTATTCCGCTAAGATAACCGTTTTCATCAGGAGGCGAAAATGGTCGAGGCCAGTAGTCCGGAAGAACTGCTCGATATTTTAGCAAAGGTTTTAATCAGGTGTTTTTTGATGGGTGTGGTTGTCCTGTTGTTTTGGGGCGGAATGATCGTCTTTGCCGGAGACCTGGTTTATAATGTGCACAGCAGTTTTTTTCCAATGTCCAGGCAGCAATTCTATGTCATAAGTTATACCGGAGCATTATTTACCAAAGTTTGTGTTTTCCTGTTTTTTCTGCTGCCGTACATTTCAATAAGACTCGTACAGAGAAAAAACAGGAAGAACAACTGACAAAGAGTTGCGCGCTACTTGCAGCTTGTTGTCTGGAGTGAGTGCCTGTTGTCCGGCACTCTATGATCCGCTTAACGAATGTAGTTCTATGTCCCGAGGAATTGATAATGCCTAAAATTCTGATTGCCACCAAGTTGAACCCGGTTGCCGCCGAGTTGCTCAGCGAGGCCGGTCTGGAAGTCGATATCATCCCGGGCCTGAGCGATGAGGCGCTGGCGGAAAAAATCGCCGGCTACGAGGGCCTGATCGTCCGCAGCGAAAAAGTGACCCGCAAGGTACTCGATGCCGCCGACTGCCTTCAGGCCGTGGTCCGGGCCGGTACCGGGGTGAACACGATCGATGTTACGTATGCGACGGAGAAAAACGTGCAGGTGATGAACACGCCCGGAGCCAACAGTAACAGCGTGGCCGAACTGGCGATGGCTTTCATGCTGAGCGCGCTGCGCCGTCTGCCCTACGCCGACGGCTCTGTCAAGGCCGGCCGCTGGGAGAAGGGCAGCCTGATGGGCAACGAGCTGGGTGGGAAGGTGTTGGGCATCGTGGGCCTGGGCAATATCGGCTCGCTGGTGGCGGCCAAGGCCAGGGGCTTCGGCATGCGGATGATCGGCTTCGACCCGGTGATCAGCGAAAACCGCGCCGCCGAGATCGGCGTTGAGCTCAGAAGTCTGGAGGATATTTTCTCCGAGGCGGATGTCATCAGCCTGCATGTTCCGCTCAACGACAAGACCCGCGGGCTTATCGGCGCGGACCTGCTCTCCCGGCTCAGGCAGGGGGCGCTGCTGGTCAATACCGCCCGGGCGGAGACAGTGGACCGCGACGCGCTGCTCGCCTTTTTGAAAGAGCGCGAGGACGTGCGCCTGGCCACCGACGTGTTCTACGAGGGTGACGTGGAGGGCGAGAAGGACCTGGCCGGGATCGGGGACCGGCTGGTGGGCAGTCCCCACCTGGGAGCGAGCACCGTGGAGGCCAACTACCGCGCGGCCAGGGCGGCGGGCGAGGGTGTCCGCGATTTCCTTGTCAAGCGGATGGTGCGCTACCCGGTCAACAACCTCGAGGTCCCGCCGGACCTTCATCCCCGGTTCCTGGAGCTCACACACCTGATCGGCCAACTGGCCTACTACAACCTGGGCGGCGACCAGCCCCACGAGGTGCGGATCACCTGCTACGGTGCGCTGAACCGTCATATCGACGTGCTGACGAGCTACCTGCTCAAGGGCCTGATGGACATCTACCACAACGAGGTGGTTAACCCCCGCGATGCCGAATCGACCGCGCGCGAGTACGGGATCAACGTGGTCAGGCGCGTACCAGACGACAGCAAGGGGTACGGTGAGAGCATCACTATCGACATCCTGAGCAAGAAGCAGGAATACCGCGAAACCAGTATCCGCGGTACGATCACCCAGGAGGGGGAGTTGAAGATCAAGCGGATCGACAAGTTCCTCAACGTGGACCTGATCCCCAGCGGGCACATGCTGTTCTGCTACCAGCAGGACAGGGTCGGGTTGATTAACGAGATCAGCTCCGCTCTTTCCTCGGGCGGGATCAACATTCTCAACATCCGTTTCACCACCGACAAGCAGGGCAACTCGGTGGCCGCTATCCAGACAGACAAGGAAGTGGGCAAGCCGATCTACGACAAAATCCGGGCGGCGGTTTCGCCCTATAAGTCGTACGTGATGAACGTTTGACCGAGCATCCGGCCCGGCGCCGGCAACGGTCTTTTGTCAAGACAGACATGGGCGGAATATGAGCAGACGAAGCAGAAACAGATCGGGCGGCGGCCAGGAGCGCCGCGACAATGGTTCCAGGCAGGAGAAACCGGCCGGCAGCGGCAACGGGCAGAAGCAGCGACAGGACCACCGGAAGGGCCGCGACAGCGGCGGACGCAACCCCAACAAGGGCAACACGGTGATTCTGATCGACAGCGACCAGGATTACGTGGAGATGCAGTCCAAGGCGATTGTCAGCTATATTTCAGGCTACAACCCGATGGGTTTTACCGATGCCGGCCGGGCGATCAGTTACCTGTCCAATCCGCGCAACAAAGGGCGGGTCGGGATGGTGATGCTGAACATGGACGTGGATCAGGAGCAGGGGAATAAGGATGTCGAGGAGTTGACCGGCATGCTGAGTTCGGACCTGAATATTCTGCTGGCCCTGGTGGGCGAGTCCAACAGTGCGGGGAAGCTGGAACGGACATTGGCGGTGGGAGCCAACGGGCTGTTGACAAAGCCGTACACTATCGAGCGTTTTGTCCGCTTCGTCAAGGGAATCCTGCGCAGCGGCCGGAGCACCGCCTGGCAGTGCGAGAGTTGCGGCAAAATGGTGATCGCCGATCAAATCGACTTGCTGAAGATGAAGCCGATCAAGTGCTCGGACCGTGAATGCGGCTCCAACGAATTGCGTCAGTTGGAGTTCCCGCCGGAAGCGGTGAGCGCCGATGAGCGAGAGCACCGCTGACAAACGGGGGCCACGGCATGCAGCCGTGGCCCCGTTGTGTATTAATTGAAGTGGATTCCTTGCGGCTTGTCGCGAAGCCGATCAGTCGAATTCCGCGCTTCGGCCGGCCAGCACCGCTTCGCCGATTTCGATCGACTGCAGGCAGTCCTCCAGCGAGGGTGAGGGCTGCTCGCTGCCGCCCACGCACTTAAGGAAATGCTCGTTCTCACCCAGAAACCCCGTTACCTGCAAATTGTCTTGCAGCACCGGCGGCCACACCCTGTTGTCCTGGACAAAATGGTCATCGCCGCCCCGGTAGAAAGCGAGCCGTCCGGGGTAGTCCACTGTCCACTCCAGCGGAGCGTCCAGCATCAGGCACCAGTCGGTCCCGTGCATCGTGTAGCGCTCCACCGGCAGTCCGCTCTCCGGGATAATCGACAGGCGCGCATGAACCCCCGAGCGGAAAGAAAACTCAACAAAGTAAGAGGGGGCCGCGTTGGTCTTCGCCTGCCATCTGTCGGTTTTGATCGCGGCCACATCGCCCAGCAGGAAGCGCAGCAGGTCTATGGAGTGAACGCCGGTGCCCAGGGCAAACTCCTGCTCGGTGCGCCGGTGGCGCAGCATCTCGGCTGTGCAGGCGTGGGCGGGAGAACCTTCCTCGGCCATCCTGACGATAATCTCCCTGGCCCGCCGGGCCAGCGGCATAAAGCGGCGGTTGAGCGCCACCACGGCGGGCTTGCCCGCTTTTTGGGCCGCGGCGATAAGCTCCCGCACCCCGTCGCTGGACTGTGCGGGCGGTTTCTCGAGCAGCACGGGTATGTTGTGGCTGATTACTTCCAGGGCAACCGTTCGCATTGCCGCAGGGGGAACGAGCACCGCTGCCGCGTCCAGCTTTTCGGCGGCCAGCATCGCGCCGAGATCCGGATAGTGCGCCGCGAAACCGAACCGGCCGGCGGCCTCGGTGGCCCGCTGAGCGTCGGTGTCGCAGATAGCGGCCAGTTCCAGGCCGGGAAACTGGCTTTTTAGTTTTACCAGCGAGGGGCAATGATAGGTGGTGCTGATGTACCCCGCACCGGCTACCGCCAGTCTGATTCTGTCCATTCCAGTCTCATTTTCTTAATTGAGCACATTAAAAAAACACGCTGCTGACTCTGGCCGCGGCCGGTAAACCGGCTTCAACCGTTAAACTCAAAATAGTAACTCAGCGAGCGGTTGTAGGTCCGCTCCTGCTCAGCGGTGAAATAACACGCAGGCAGTTCCGCGTTGCGGCGATGGTACGCCAGGCATTCGCAGCATGTTCCCTTGCGGGGGCAGTGTTTGTAAGTGCAGTTGCACATCGCCATGTTGTCCTTGAAATTATTACACGCCATCACTCTCTCTCCTGAAATCACTTTCGGTTGCGGCTGATAAACGGGCAATTGAAACCGGTATTGAATTTAAGCTGTCCGCCCGCCGGGATCAACAGAAGAGTCTCTTGTGTCACCGCACCTGTCCGCTCGTTTCCTTGCCCGCGGGCAGGAGCGGTGATAGATTTTAGCTCTGATCCGTTGCTGATTAGCTTGCTCCCACGATAAACGTCCCTCAGGAGGTCCGTAATTGGAACACCTTCGTCTCGGCGACTGGACGATGATCGTGATTTACGGCGTTCTGATGATCGTAATCGGCGTCTACTGCTCACGGTTCGCAAAGGAAAGTGATGACTACTTCGCCGGAGGACGGCGGATTCCCTGGTGGTTGAGCGGTATTTCGAGCTGGATGGGGGCGTTCAGCGCCTACGTGTTTGTCGGGCTGGCGTCGATGGTCTACCAGGTGGGACTGGCCACGCTGGTGCAGTTGCTCTACGCGATGAGTTTCGCCTGGTTGGTGGGGGCGGTGCTCTGGGCGGCGCGCTGGAGGATGACCGGGATTATCACCGTGCCGGAGTATATGGAAAAGCGCTTCAACCTGACCGCGCGCCAGGTGTTCGCCTGGATTGTCACTCCGTTCAAGATCGCGGACGATGGGGTCAAGTGCTACTCCACGGCGCTGATCATGGCCTTCGTTTTCGGGATCCCGGCCTGGATGAGCATTGTGGGCCTGAGCCTGGTCACGATCCTCTATACGATGATCGGCGGGCTGTGGGCCGTGATGATTACCGACATGGTCCAGTTCGTGATTCTGGGGATGGTGATCCTGGTGGTCGTGCCGATCGGGATGGCCAAAATCGGCTGGCTCGATGGGCTCCTCTCCGGCGCGCCGGAACACTTTTTCGACATCGTCCATTCCGCCACTGCGTACGACAATAAATTCACCCTCTGGTATTTCGTGGCAATGTGGGTGATGCACCCGTTTCTCTACAACGGCCATTTCACCCTGGTGCAGCGTTACACCACCGTGCCCACTCCCCGCGACGCCCGCAAGAGCGCGTTGACCTCCATGTGGCTGGGGCTGCTGTTCTTCCCGTTGCTGGTGCTGCCGCCGATGATCAGCAGGGTGCTCTACGGCGATGCGCTGATGGGCAGCACGTCTCTGATGGAGACCAGTTATATCAAGCTCTGTGTTGATCTGCTGCCGGTGGGGATGATCGGTGTGGTGGTGGTGGCGATCATGGCCGCTACCATGAGCGCCCTGAGCGCCGACTACAACGTCTACGGCGCGGTGCTGACCAACGACCTCTACAGCCGGCTGATCAATCGTAAGGCCAGCCGGCGGCGGCTGGCCGTGGTGGGACGGCTCAGCACCCTGCTGGTGGGCGCTCTGGCCCTGGGCGTGGCCATGCTGGTGCCGATGATGGGCGGGGCGTTCGACGTGATGATGACTATCCTGGGCATGGTCGGCGGGCCGACAACCATTCCGATCCTGCTGGGCCTCTGGATCAGAAAGCCCCCGGCGGGGGCGGCCGTGGCCGCGGTGGTCAGCGGAGTGGTATTCGGGGCGCTGGCCAGGTGGGTCTGGCAATTCGATTTCGCCTGGTTCGTGATGGGTAACATGGCGGTAACCGCGGGGGTGTTTCTGCTCTGGGGCTGGATCAAACCGGTGTCCGGCAAGGCAAAGGAGAAAGTGGACCGCCTGTTCGATTTAGAGCTGCGCGATTTCAGTGACGACCGGGTGGATTCCGCCGGGGCAGGCGCGGCGCAGGAAAACAGTGAGCGTAAAAATCCATCGCCGTTCGCGATCAGCGGAGTGGTCCTGGGGATTCTCGGCGTGGCCCTGGGCGTTGTGGGGCTGCTGGCCGGTTCGGCGCGCGCGCTGACGATCGACAGCGGTGTCTCCCTGCTGCTGATCGTAATTGGGACCCTGATGGTGCGCCGGGGCAGGAGATAAAGGTGAAGGCAGAAGACAGAAGACAGGAGACAGAAGACAGGAGACAGGAGACAGAAGACAGAAGACAGAAGACAGGAGACAGGAGAAAGACAAAGGCGGAATACAGAAGCCAGAATGGGAAATGCGGTAGGCAGCGGGATTTAGCAAATAGCTAATATGGTGCAACTGTTTTTATTCTGACTTCTGTCTCCTGGTTTTTGACTTTTGACTTCTGTCTCCTGACTTCCCGGCATTACCGCGAAACACGGGAATCAGCACGGTTTCCCGTTATTTTCCACCCTCAATCTATCCCCCGGAAAAAACATGCACTGGCTTGATTTTACGGTAATCGGCGTCTACATGCTGGGCGTGGCCGGGATCGGGCTCTGGACCAGCCGGAAGATTCGCGGCACGGAGGATTTTTTTCTCGGCGGCCGCAGTTTCGGCCGGGTGTTCACCATCTTTCTCCAGTTCGGCACCGGCACCAGCAGCGACATGCCGGTCTCTGTCAGCCGCGAGTCGTTCCGCAACGGGATGAGCGGCATCTGGGCCGTGCTGCTCTGGCTGTTCATCACCCCCGTCTACTGGATTATCGGCCCCTGGTACCGCCGTCTGCGGATGGTGACTATCGGCGATTTCTTTTCCGAACGGTTCCAGAGCAAATCCCTGGGCGCGGCCTACGCCGTTTTCAGCGTGTTCTATTTCATGTACTACATCGCCATCGGCCTCACTGCCGTGGGCAAGACTGTCGAGATTATGACGCCCCTGCCGCAAAGCGCCTACAGCGCCCGGCAGGCGGAAAGCGTGCAGGCCTATGGCCGTTACGCCGGGCTGGAACAGCAGTACGCCTCGGGCCGGGAACTGAGCGATAAACAATCCGCCGAGTTGGAAAGCTTACGACAAAAAAAGCAGGCAGGTGAGATTCAGAGCCATTTCTCGTATATCGACAGCCGGACAGCGGTGCCGGTGATAGCGTTCGTGATTCTGCTTTACGCAATGCTGGGCGGGCTGAAAGCGGCGGTGATTACGGATTTTGTCCAGGGCGTGCTGATTATCGTCCTCTCCTTCATCATCATCCCGTTCGGCCTGCGTCAGGCGGGCTGGTTCAGCGGTCTGCACGAGCGTGTGCCGGAGCACATGTTCAACCTGCTGGGCAGCCCCCAGACCAGCGATTACAGCCTGCTGTTTGTCATCTCGATCATCCTGGTCAACCTGGTGGGGATCGTGGTCCAGCCGCACATGATCCAGATCTGCGGCTCGGCGCGCGACGAGACTGCGGCCCGGGTGGGCCTGACCTACGGCAACTACCTCAAGCGGCTCTGCACGATTGGCTGGGCGCTGGTGGGCGTAATCGGGTTCGCCCTCTATGCCCGCGAGGTCTCCGATCCCGACATGATCTGGGGCTATGCTACTCTCAAGCTGCTGCCCGTGGGCCTGGTGGGACTGATGATTTCCTCGATGCTGGCGGCGATCATGAGCAGCGCCGACGCGTTCATGGTCAGCGGCTCGGCCCTGTTCACGATGAATCTCTACCGTCCGTTACGCCCCTCAGCAGCGACCGTCACCTGGTCTGGGTGGGCAGGATCACCACCGCCTTTATCATTATTGGCGGCGTGGTGCTCTCGCAGCTTTTTCACAGCGTGATCGAACTGCTCAAATATATCTGGACCCTGCCGGTCATTTTCGGCGCGGCGTTCTGGCTCAGTATCCTCTGGCGGCGGGTTACTCCGGCGGCGGCCTGGAGTTCGGTGGCGTTTTCCCTGCTGTTTTCGTTCGTGCTGCCGGTGCTGCTGCCGCTCTCAGATAGCATCGCCACGAGGGAATCGTTGCTGGCCACCACCGCTCCGGCAAGCGTGGAGGTCCGGGTGGGAGCGGACAGCACGGATGTGACCGCGGGGCTGGCCGTCAGCGCCGGGGAGTTGATAACCAAGTGGCTGCCGGTGCCGTCCACGCCGGTCTATTTCCAGCAGTTGCGCACGACCCCGGCAGGAGAGCTTCGCGGCGAGAGCAAGTTCCGCACGGGCGTATGGCTGCTCACACGCCTGGGGTTCGATTTCAGCCGCTCCACCAGGGCCACGCTGGAGGCGGCCACGTTCCTGATGGACGCTATCCTGCCGTTTATAGTCCTGTTAGCGGTCAGCCTGCTGTCCGCCCCGGTGGCGCGCGGCGCGCTCGACAGGTTCTACGCCCGCCTGCTCACCCCCGTGCACGCCGACCTGGAAATCGACCGCCGCCATCTGGAGGCCTCGCTGGCCGATCCCGCCAGCTTGCAAAGCAGGCTCTGGTTTCCCCGCGGCGGCTGGATGATGCAGAAGCCGGACAGGGCGGATATACTGGGTTTTATCGCCGCCACGCTGGTGGCCGTGGCCATTGTGGGAGTGGTGTTCCTGGTGGCGGGTATCCGCTGGCCGTAAGCTTGTGATTTGAACCTGCTTCACAACCTTAAACCGGGACAACCCCCGCCTGCTCTCAAGCAGGCACCCCTTTGCAATGGGGAAACATCGAGGTTGTGTTTTAATGAATCACCCGGTAACAGGCGAAAGCAAAAATAAAAATCCGGTTATGAAACAGCCTTTATAGTGTTTCTCGAAAGTTTTGTCTTTTTGTAAGGGAAAGAAAATCCTGAGAATGGTACGGAAAAGCTTTCGTTGTTCGTAGGATATCGTAGGGGCGAACCTCGTGTTCGCCCGTAAAGAATACAGCAGGTGCACAGGTTGACGGGCGAACACGAGGTTCGCCCCTACAAGGGAAGGAACAGCCCTTCGAAGAAAAATACTGCGGACATTTCTTTCGAGAAACGCTCTATGAGACTTTTGAAAAATTGAGTGACTGAATTGTGATGAGGGAGTTTTTTAGCTCACTCATTTTTGTGTATCAAAAGAAAATTCAGGGGTTGTTAATTGTAACCACATGATCTGATTAAAGATAGCCCCTTGATAAAAAGTTTTGGGAAAAGAGGGGGGGGTGTGAGGGGGAGATGATCGGCGGTGGGTCGGTACTGACTGTTGGTAACGGACAGGGGCGGGGTCAGGCTTCCACTATCCGCTCCTTGATTTTCACAAATTCACGGTTGTATTCCAACTCGCCTTCAGCCTGTTTTATCTTGTGCTGCAGTTGTTGTATCTCTGCCTCGTTTTCCACTGCGGCACGGCCCAGTTTGTCCACTTCGTCCTGCAATTCCCGGGCTTCCGCGCCCACCTCGACCAGTATATCCAGGTTGAGCTTGAGCCTGTTTTTCAGCAGGTTGATTTCCTGCTCGCTTGGTGCGCCCTGATCGATCGCGCGCTGGATCTCCATCTTTTCTTCTTCAACGGTCTTCAATTTTTTCGCGACCTGAATCAACTCTTCTTTTTTGCTGGCGTGGTAATGCTTGTTGCTGGTGAGCTGATTCTCGATTTCGTAGAGCACTTTACGCAGGTTGGTCAGTTTCTCACGGCTTTCCTCCAGGCGACGCTGGGCTGACAGGAGTTCCATTTCCTTGCGTCGTTTGGCCTCTTCCCGTTTCTTCTGAATCAGCAGCCCGAGGAACAGGAGCAGGCAGAGGGCGAGCACTACCATGATTGAGTAATAATACATCATCTGGAGCGTTCCGTGTGAGGCGTTGTTATATTGACAAGTGGGATGGGAGCGTAAACGAAGGCGTGGGCCTTCTTTGTCCAGCTTTTGATATAATACGCGAACCGCTACTGCAAGTCAAACAAATCTTGACGCAGGCGGCAGTGGTGGGCCAAAGTGGATTCGGGCCAGTTGGTTCTCTCCCGGACTGACTGGGGGCGTTGGACTTGATAGCAACTGCTGCCGGGCTTTCTTCAGAGAACGAAATCGTTGAAAAATTCGCTCTCGTTGAAAGTCGCGGTAATGTCGTCGTCGATCAGCACCATGATCTTACCGTTTTTACGCTCCAGCACGGTCACTACTCCGAACTTGGTGTCGATCTTGTCGTCCTTTTTGGCTGTGGTGGTGCGAGGCATTGCTTCTCCCTTAAGACAGGTTGCTTGTCATGGTTGTTAACCGACTGTGCCCTGATATAAGCAATTTGTATGCCAAAACCATATTGGTTGGATGCCGCTCGTAATAGCCTTGTAATCAGATAGTTACTTAAGGAATGGTATTCGGGTGAAGTAGAAAAGAACAGAAAATTGGTAGGCAATTCCTGCCGTGGGGCCGGCGCGCTCTAGCGCGGAAGCAGCACCAGCGCCAGGCCGTCCTCGCTGCCGGCCAGAGTCGCCCCGTCCACGCCGGCCAGCAGCTCGGCGAGGTGCCTGTCGCGGGTGATCACCGCCGCCGGCCGCTTTAAAGCGGCCAGCGAGCCGCCCCGCAGGTCCTGCAACTCGTAGTATTCCACTTTGCGATGGGCGTAGAACGGGATCGCGGTTTTACGGTAACGGTAGGCGGCCAGCGTGCCGTTGTTACCCAGCCAGTCACAGGCGGCCTCCACCAGTATCTTCTGTGGCTGTTGCCTGTGCAGCGATACCAGCGGCAGTACGCCAACAGCGAGGACCAGCGAGAAAAACAACTGGCCCAGTACCGCCGCCCCCAGTGCGCCGCGCAGCCTGCCACCGAGCAGAAACGCCAGCGCGGCCGCCGGGCCAACCAGCAGCGCGGCGGCGCACCACCCCGGCAGGGCGCCCAGCGGGAACGGCGCGAGGCTTTCGGAGCCGAAAATCAGGAAACCGCCAATGCCCGCGCTCAGCAGCAAAGTGGCCACAGCCGGAACCCACAGGTTTTTTACCGGTTTGCCGCTGTGGTTTACCCGCAGCCGAAGGTCGTTCAGCCAGGCGGCCAGCAGCACGGCCAGCGCCGGATAGGCCGGGGTTACGTAAGTCGGCAGTTTGGCCCTGGCGACACTGAAAAATGCGATCACCCCCAGCGCCCACAGCAGCGGGAACAGGCGGGGATCGCGGATTTCCCGCCGCTGCAAAAGCCCGCTGAGCGCCTCGCGCAACGGGCGGTACACGGCCTGGACGAGGAAAAACGACCAGGGCAGCACCCCCAACAGCACCACGGGGACGTAATACCAGAAAGGCTCCACGTGCTGGCCGCCCGCAGCCACCTCGCCGGCGAAGCGCTGGATGTTGTGCTTGATGATGAATGTGCGGAAAAACTCGAAATCGCTGCGCAGGGTGACCGCCACGTACCACGGCAGCATAAGCGCGCAGAATAACGTGAAACCCGAGAGCCAGGGTATTGTTCTCAGCTTGCGTAACTCATCTCCGGCCAGCGGGATGTAGGCCGCCGCAATCGCGCCGGGCAGCACCAGCCCCACCGGCCCCTTGGTCAGCACGGCCAGGGCCGACGCGCCCCAGGCGGCCAGCAGCCATAGTTTTCCCCTCCGCTTGTCATCGTGATCGATCCCGATGATAAAAAACACCAGTGTGGCCGTGATGAACAGGGTCAGGTGCATGTCAGTGAGCGCCATCCGTCCCAGGGCGATAAACTGGAGGCTCACCGCCAGCATTGCACCGGCGGCCAGACCCACTCCGGGCCCCAGCAGTCGCGTAGCCGCCAGGCAGGTCAGCAGCACGGTCAGCATGGCGGCCAGGGCCGAGGGCAGGCGCGCGCCAAGCTCCCCGACGCCCAGCAGCTTGTACGCTCCGCCGATCAGCCAGTAGGTCAGCACGGGTTTTTCGAAGCGGTACTCTCCGTTAAAATAGGGCAGCACCCACTCGCCGCTCTCGGTCATCACCCGGGCGGTCTCGGCATAACGCGGCTCATCGACATCGAACAACAGGTACCCGCCCAGATTGGGCAGATAAACCAGCGCGCACAGGATGCAGAGCACTGCGTAGCGTTTACTTGTCAGCAATGTGGCCAGCTTGTCCACGGACGGAGTCAATCCTCGCTTCCGGTGCGGTTAACGGCAAGTGGTGATGAAAATAGCAGATGCCAGTCAGCGGTGTCAATGGCCGCCGTCAGCTTGACTTTGGCATCTTCGCCCGGTATATTCCACCGATTCAGTATGTGTTTAATTTTCAGGGGATTAGTGGATGAAAGCGTATTTCAGACTGCTGAGTTATCTCAGGCAGTACTGGCTCCGGCTGGTGATGACGGTCTTTTCCGTGCTGGGGTTCGCGGCCCTGGACGGGGCCACCATGTCGCTGGCGATCCCGCTGCTGGCCGTGCTGTTCGGACGGACAGACCAGGCCGGAGAGGCGCGGGAAAGCTCCGCTGCGCTGCCGGACCCGGGCGGTGTGATCAGCGCTGTCGAGAGCCGGCTGGACGCCCTTAAGGAGATGATCCTCTCCGGCGGACCGCAACAGGCCCTGCAGCGCATCGTGGTGCTGATTATCGTGCTGTTCGTGCTCAAGGCCGCGTTCGATTACCTTCAGCGCTACCTCTCCCGCAGCCTGGAACAACTGGTGGTCCGCGACCTTCGCAACATGATGTTCGATCGCCTGAGCGAGCTGTCGCTTTCCTTTTTCCAGCGCAACAAGGCCGGCCAGTTGATCAGTTGCATGAGCCACGACGTCAACAACGTGCGCGCCGTGCTCACGGACAGCTTTTCCAAGATCCTGCAGTCCACCGGTCTGATCGTGGTCTACCTGGGGATGCTGCTCTGGCTGAGCTGGAAGCTGACCCTGATGGCTGTCGTGCTGATTCCACCGATGGCGCTGCTGGTGGGTTGGGTGGCCCGCAAACTGCGGCGCAAGAACCGCTGGCTGCAGAACGCCATGGGCGAGATTACAGCCGTGTTCCAGGAAGCGGTGAGCGGAATCCGGGTGGTGAAGGCGTTCGGCATGGAGAAGTTCGAGCAGGAGAAATTCCACGGCCAGACCGACGGTTATTACAATCAGTACATGCGCACCAACCGTTACGCCTCGCTCAGCAGCCCGCTCACCGAGTCGCTGATGTCGCTGGCCGGAGGGGCGTTCCTGCTCTACGGCGGCAGCAAGGTGCTGGAGGGCGGGATGAGCGCCGAACACTTTTTCGTGTTCATGGTGGTGGCCCTGCGGGTGATGTCGCCCGTGAAGGCGCTGAGCAATTTTAACGATATTCTCCAGCAGGGGCTCTCCTCCTGCGACAGGATTTTCCGGATCCTGGACAGTCGGCCTGATGTAACCGACGCGCCCGACGCGCTGCCGGTCAGCTCGTTCCAGCGCTCTATCCGCTACGAGGACGTCTCGTTCAGCTATCTGCCCGAGACGCCGGTGCTGAGCGATGTCAGCCTGGAGATTCGCAAGGGCGAGGCGGTGGCGATAGTTGGGCCCAGCGGGGGGGGGAAATCGACCCTGATGGACCTGCTGCCCCGTTTTTACGACACCGGGGGAGGGCGGATCACGCTCGACGGGAAGGATATCCGCCGCTACCGGGTAGCCGACCTTCGCGCCCTGGTGGGCATTGTCACCCAGGAGACGATCCTCTTTAACGACACCGTGCGCAACAATATCGCCTACGGTCTGACCGATATGCCGTTGGAGAGGATTATCGAGGCGGCCGAGGCCGCCTACGCCCACGAGTTCATCCAGGCGATGGACGAGGGCTACGACACCGTGCTGGGGGAGCGCGGTACAAGGCTTTCCGGTGGCCAGCGCCAGCGGATCGCAATCGCCCGGGCTATCCTGAAGAACCCGGACATACTCATATTCGACGAGGCCACCAGCGCGCTGGACACCGGGAGCGAACACCTGGTACAGCAGGCGATCGAACACCTGATGCAGGGCCGCACTTCTCTGGTGATCGCCCACCGTCTCTCCACGATCCAGTACTGCGACCGGATTGTCGTGATGGACCGGGGACAGATAGTTCAGTGCGGCACGCACACCGAACTGATGGCTTCCGACGGCCTCTACAGCCGTCTGTACAATCTTCAATTCCAAACAGCAAAGTGAATCAGCCGTGAAACCGATGATCTATTTTTATATCCCGGTACGGGACGAACAGGGAACAGCCGGGGTGCTGCTCTACCGCCTGATGGAAACGATGCGCGGGGTGGACATGGAGTACGATGTGCACCTGACCCTGGATGGCTGCACCGACGATTCCCAGCAGGTGGTGGAACCGTATATGAAGAAACTGCCGCTTAAGGTGACCCGCAACGACTCGCGCCTGGGTTACGGGAAATGCCTCCACAAGGCGATCCGCAAGGTAAACGAGATCAGCCAGAACCCGAAACGCGATTATTTCATGGTTCTGGACGCCGATTTCTCGGTCGATCCGGCTGAAATCAAGGAGATGGCGGCCGGTATCGAGCGTAACGTGGTGCTCTACGTGCCGGATCGCCTGAGCATGCCCCGGAACAGGATCGGGCTGGCCAAGCGGTCCGCCAACGCTGTTGCCGCCAGGTTGCTCCGCGGGCGCGGGGCAAAGTTCCCCGAGCATATCGACCTGCTCTCCACGGTCCGCGCCTGCCGCGTCCAGCACCTTCGCCGTAACTTGCCGCGCATGGAGGCGCTGGCCGCTCTGCCGAAAACAGCTCCGCCGGCTGTGAGCGGAGCGCTGCTCTACCTGGCCCTGCAGGACAATTCAAAAAAAACCGAAGTGCTGGAGATCAGGGAGCAGCGGATGAGCAGGCGCAAAAGCCGGTTCTCGCTTTTTTCCGTGATCAGGCACCTGCTGTTCGGCGCGGCGCTGGAAACAGCGACCGGCGGGTCCGGGCGCGGGCGCGACGAGAGAGACGGCGGGCGTTCACGTTCCGGTCGCTCCAGGCGGCCCGATGCCCGCCCGGGCAAAAGCGATACGGCCGGCTCGGGCGCTTCGGGTCAGGAGCGCGGCGGCGGCGGGCGTTCCCGTGGCGGACGTTCACGCAGAGGACGCCGTTCCGGCGGCGCACGCTCGGGCCAGGCAGGTTCTCAACCGGCTGGGCAGCAGGCGGCAAGGCAGCAGAGCGGCAAGCAGGACGGAGCTGAAAGCCAGCAGGCAGGCAAGCAGAGCGACCGGCAGGATGGAGCTAAAAGCCAGCAGGCAGGTAAGCAGAGTGATGGAAAAAGCCAGGCGGACGCCAGGCCGGGCACGGGTTCGTCCGGCACCCGCAGCCGCCGCAGACGCCGCCGTCCGAATAAACGTAGCCAGGGTTCGTCAAACAGGCCACAGGATAAGAGTACGTCTGATTGAAACGGCGCCGGAGCAACCTACAATCGGTGGGTATGAGTAGTAAGCGCGGGAGGGGTTGGATGATGACGAATTCTAAATTTTTTGTAATTGGCCTGTTTGTGCTGGCGCTCTTGTGGGCTTCAGGCGCGGCGCGGGCCCAGGAAGCGCCGCGGAAAGTCCCGTACTCCGTGGGCGAGCAGCTCAGGTTCTCGGTCAACTGGACAGTGGGCAATATCGGCACCGCCTGGATGAACGTGGCGGCGCTCGATTCGTTCCGCTCCGAGCAGGTGTTCCGCATCGAGGCCGGGGCCAATTCCAACAAGACTATCGACCTGTTCTACCCCGTGCGCGACCGGTTTGTCACCCTGATCGACACGGAGGAGCTGTTCCCCCACAAGTTTATCAAGCGGCAGAAGGAAGGTAAGCACGAGGAGTACCACGAGTTTCTCTTCCTCCAGGACGAGCTGATCCGTGTCGATCAGGTCAAGGGAGACACCGCCAAGATAGTCTTTCAGCAGCAGGACGAGTTGTCGATTTTCTACTATTTCCGCACTCTCGACCTGCAGGTGGGCCGGGGACTGCTGCTGGAAAACTTTGTCGACAAGCAGGGCAACCCGCTCAAGGTGGCCGTGATCCGCACCGAGTGGGTCGAGGTGCCGGCCGGCCGCTTTTTCTGCTTCGTGGTGGAGCCGTATATCAAGAGCGGCGGCCTGTTCAAGCACAAGGGCAAGCTCCAGATCTGGATCACCAACGACAGCAACCGCATTCCGGTCAAGGTGGCCAGCAATCTCGAATTCGGCAGGATCGTGGTCCTGCTCGAAAGCTACAAGCTGGGCAACGACGCCGGTTAATCCGCATTACGAGAGCAAACCGAACGGGCGACATTCCGTGCTCGCCCGTCATCCCCTGCGAGGTCAACCGTGACCAGCCGCTTCAGCCGTCTCGGGCGCGACAATATCCGCACGATCCCGATTTCCACCAGAGAGCACAAGGTCAGTGTAGAGCATTTTTCCGATCCGCGCGCCGCTTCTTTTATCGAACGTCTGCCGGAGCAGCTTAAAGGCTCCGCTTGGAAAGAATTCTGCGGCTGGGTGGCCGATGCCTTCCGCACGCGCAAACCCGTGGCGCTGATGCTGGGGGCGCACGTGGCCAAGGTGGGAGTCACCCCGTTTCTGATCGACTGGATCGGCCGGGGGCATATCTCGGCCGTTGCGTTCAACGGGGCCACGGCGATCCACGATCTGGAGATAGCCCTCTGGGGCGGCACCAGCGAGGACGTGGAGGCGGGCCTGGGTGATGGCTCGTTCGGGATGGTGGACGAAACCCCCGAAGCCTTTGCAGAAGCGCTGGAGATCGCCACGGCAGAAGAAATGGGGCTGGGCGAGGCCCTGGGCGTCTTGCTGGAGCGCCGCCAGGCTCCTTACGGGCACTGCAGCATGATCGCCGCCTGCCACCAGTGGAAAATCCCGCTCACGGTGCACGTGGCTATCGGCACCGACACGATCCATCAGCACCCGGCCATCAGCGGGGCGGCCCTGGGCGCGGCCTCGATGGCTGATTTCGAGGTATTTTGCCAACAAATCGCGCTGCTTGAGCCCGGTTCGGTGGTGATGAACATCGGCAGCGCGGTGCTCCTGCCCGAGGTGTTCCTTAAAGCGCTCACCACCGCCCGCAACCTGGGCCACAAGGCGGAGGGGCTGGTTACCGCCGATTTCAGCATGATCCCCCAGTACCGCCCGGCCGTTAACGTGGTGGGCCGCCCGGTGCGCAAGGGTGGTGGCAAGGGCTACGCTTTTACCGGGCACCACGAGTTGATGATTCCGCTGCTCTACGATTGTGTGGAGGAGTTGATTAGGGAGCCGGACGTGCAGGTGTGATTATTTTTTTCATTTCATACGAATACTGCCATAAGGCTCTGTCAAAAGTTCTCATATCTACTTTAAGCTTTTTCGACATTTTTCTGCAATGCTTGGTATAAGCCCACCAGAACTGGAAATCGTAATTAACATCTTCCCCAATATTCAATGACCAGAGAGCGCGGAAATCAATGACGGGATAAGAATTTGGCACACAGATGTGGAGTATTATAGATGCGGTAGGCCAGCCAACCCCATCAAGGAGAGTCAGTGCTTCTATTCTGAACCGTTCGTCAGAAGCACCAAGAGAAGCAGAAGTTACTTGTCTCACATATGCATCTGTGTTTCTCTCAACAAGATGCTTGGTTTGAGAACCTGATTTCCATATTGAGAATTCCAGTAAATTTTTTTTAGTCAGGAATCCTCTGTCTTTGATTTTAAGAGTGACATTCTCGATTATCTTATTTTCTAACCTCATTTCTTCTTTATCGCTCGTATAGCGATCAGCCCACTTGTGGATTTCTTTTTCCGGAAAACGCAGTTTGAATTCCCATTCTGTTCCCATACTCAGTGCCCCCGCCTCCTGAAATGCAAAAAAGCCTCTATCTTGGCTCGTTCCGAGCGGCTGAGTGTGCCGTCGGAGTCCACGTAGAGGCCGTTGTGCTTTTTGGCCAGGTGCATCGCCAGAATGTTCTTGCTGCAGAAAGTCTGGGCGAAAAATACGGTCGGCACCTCCGCCGGCACCCAGCACTCCAGCTTAATGTCCGCCGGGGTGCGGTTCTCAAAACAGCGGATCCAGCCCAGTATCTGGGTCCCGTCGGGGAACAGATCGTAGACCGCGTCGTCGGCGCAGGGTACTCCCCAGAACGCGGCGGGCGGGTTTTTGCAGTGCTCCACTGCGGTCTTGTCCAGCGGGGAGAGGGCAACGATATCGTCCAGGATCAGCCCCACTTTTTCGCCCAGCGGCAGGGTGCTGTCGCAGACAGGCGTACCGGCCGGAGTGGTGGCGTCGTTCTGGGTACGGACAAGCTCCACTTCCGGCGCCACGCTTGCAATCAGCTCCCCCAGGAAACGGGCGTTGTCGCACTTGCTGTAGCCGTCGTCGAACACCACCACCGAGGGCCGTAGCGCCAGCGTGTTGGCCAGAATCCGCTTGATAATGCTGCACGTGTTCTCCGGCAGCAGCCGTCGCGCCTCGTCCAGGCTCACGCCGGGCCGGCTGTTGTCCAGGTCCACCAATCCCTGGCCCCGGAAGCGTGCCAGTACCTTCTGGGGCGGGCAGCCGATAAAGCCGATTTTTTTACCGTGCCTGTTCTCAGCCATTGTCAACCTCCGGCGCTCCTTCCTGCCGCTGGGGTTGGACCGGTAAAAAATCTGCCAGCGCGCGGATTGTCCGGTCCGTGGCCCCCAGGTTGGCTTGCACCACCCGCCGGGCACTGTGGCCGCACTTTTTCCTGAACTCCCCGTCCCCGATCAGCCTGCCCGCCCGCTTCGTTATTTGCCCGGCGTCCTGTGCGCAGAAAGCGCCGCCCGCCTCGATCATCAGCCTGGCCTCGTAGCTGTTCAGGTGCCGGGGGCCGAAAAGGAGCGGCAGGCCGAAACACGCCGGCTCCATCGTGTTGTGCACCCCGCTGTCGAAACTGCCGCCGATATAGGCCATGTCCGCGGCGCGGTAGACCGCGGCCAGCGCACCCACCGTATCGACAATCACCGCGCGGGTGGCGGGGGCCACCTGGATGGATGCGCCCAGCGAGCTGTAAAGCTCGCAGCCCAGGGCGGCCCGGGTGCAGAAATCGGTCAACTGGCGCAGGTGTTCGTCGGAGGGTTCGTGGGGGGCCAGGATCAGGCGCAGGTTCCCGAAACGTTTGCAGAGCTCTCCCAGCGCGGGCAGCAGCCGCTGCTGGTCGGCGGGCCAGATGCTGCCCGCGGCAAATATGATCTTCTCGCGCCAGCCGTGGAACGGCCTGACCAGCGGGTCGTTTTCCGTTACCGCCGCGGCCCGCTCCCAGGTCTGGTCGAAACGGGTGTCGCCGGTTACGACACAGCGCTGCGAGGCTACTCCCAGGCGGACAAAATTATCGGCGTCCTCGCGGCTGATTGCGCAGACCCGGCCCAGCAGGGGATAAAAAGCGCGATGAAAGCTGCCGGCCACCCCGCGCAGTCTGCCCGAACCGGGCGAGAGCGTGGCGGCGGTAACAGCCACCGGAATGCCGCGCCGTGCGGCCTCCCAGACCAGGTTGGGCCAGATGTCAAACTTGGATATCAAAATCAGCCGGGGAGCCAGCGTAGCGAGCAGCCGGTTCATGTTGGCGCGGGTATCCTCCGGCAGGTAGAACGACAGGTCGGCGTGGCTGCACGAGCGGGCCCGTTTTTCCACCGAGGGCGAAAAATAGGAGAGGTAAAGCGGAATAGTGCTGTCGGCCTGCCGGATCCGCTGCATCAGCGGCTCGGCCTGAAGGTACTCGCCCACGCTGGATGCGTGCAGCAGGATACCGTGGTTGCCCCTGCCGCCGGAATGAGCGGCCAGGAAAGACTCAATGCGGGTAAAGCTGGCTTTGCGGCCCGCCAGCCCGACAGAAAGTTTCGGTTTCCACGGCGCGGACAGCCGGGAGGCTGCCCGCGCAGTCGGCAGGGCGAGGCAGTTATAGACGGTTCGCCAGCAGTTCATAAGTCCACATCGTTTTTTTTGACATACAGCCGCCAGCGGCCGCCGTCGTGGAAACTGCCCAGGAACTCGTGGCCGTAGCCCTGGCACCAGGCGGGAAGGTCGGCCTCGATTCCCCCGTCGTCGCTGATCACTTCCAGCACCGCGCCCACCGGCAGGGTTTTCATCTTTTCGGCTGTTTTAACCACCGGGATCGGGCAATAGAGACCGGTGGTGTCCAGTGAATGATCAGCCTCAACGGGGCCGGTGAGCATCTTTCCTGGCCTCCCTTTCCTGTCTGCTGAACGAGCAGCCGCAGAAATCCTGGCGGTAGAAATCGTAATCCCTCGCCAGGGCGCACGTTTTTCGATAGCCGTCTTTTTTCTTGAAATCCGCTTCCAGGAACAGCACCCCCTGGCCGTCGGCCTGGGCGAGATTACCCGCGCGGTTGATCTGTTCCACGTTCTTGTGCGGGCTGACAGACAGGGTGGTGGCCACCATGTCCGCGCCGACCCTGTCCGCGATCCGGAACGTTTCCTCCAGGCGCAACTGGAAGCACTCTCCGCATCTCTGGCCGCCCTCGCCCGTATGCTCCAGCGCTCCCACCCGCTCGAAAAAACGCTCCGGGTCGTAGGGGCCCTCGATCAGACTGAGTTTCAGGGCCTTGCACAGCCGCTTGATTTCCTCCAGCCGTAATCCGTACTCATCAGGGCCGTGGATATTCGGGTTGTAGAAGAAGACAGTCACCCGATATTCCCGGCTCAACTTTTCGAGCACGTAAGGGGAGCAGGGGGCGCAGCAGGCATGAAGCAGAAGGTGTTTCACGAGAGCGGTTCCTTCTCCGCGGATGGGGCGCGGGTCGGTCCAATGAAAAAGAGTCGCCCCCGAAACCGTGCGGGCCGACTCTGCCGGATTCTAACTCAAATATATTATCAGCGCAAGACCGCTTACCTACTTGGCCTTGGCTTTTGCCTTGGCGTTGGGTTGTTCGGCCTTGCTCCGGCGCTCGTCGCTGTCGTAGCCCAGTGCGCCAACGGCGTGGATCGCGTTGGGAGGGCAGGCGGAGATACAGACCCCGCAGCCGATACACTTGTCCCAGACTATCTTGTGGCGCTTGCCTTGCTCGCCCTCGATAGCGCCCTTGACCGGGCAGGCTTTCACGCAATCCGTGCAGCCGTCGCACTTGGTGTCTATCGAGACCTTGCTGCGTACTTTCACCCTGTCGACCAGGCTGCTGGTCGGGCATTTGTGGACCGCCACCACCAAGTCGGTGCCCGAGGGGTCGATCTCCGGCAGGTTGCCGTTCATCACAATAGCCCCGCTGGGGGTCACCTTGGCGCACAGGGTGCAGCCGATACAGCCGATCTTGCAGACATTCTTGACCGACTTGCCCTTGTCCTGGCTGACACAACCCACGTAAACCTGCTGGGTCACCGGGATCAATCTCATGATCCCGCGGGGGCAGGCGCGTACGCAGGCGCCGCAGGCGGTGCATTTTTCCTCGTCCACCACCGGCAGGCCGTCCTCGCTCATCGTTATCGCGCCGAAATTACACGAGCGCTCGCAGTCGCCGAAACCGAGGCAGCCGTACTGGCAGGCCTTGTGCCCGCCGCCGGTGCGATGAGCGATCTGGCAGCTTTTCACGCCCTCGTATTCGTAGCGGTCAATGGCCCTGCTCTTGCCGCCCTGGCATTGCACCACCGCCACCATCGGGGTCACGTCTCCAAGCTCGACTCCCAGCATCCTGGCTATTTTCTCGGCGGTTTCAGCTCCGCCGGGCCCGCAAGCGGTTATGGGGGCGTCGCCCCGCAGCACACCCTCGGCAAACGCGCTGCAACCTGGATAACCGCAGCCGCCGCAGTTCGCTCCGGGCAGCAGGTCCGTCAACTCGGCCAGCCGGGGGTCTTTTTTTACCGCGAACTTCTTGCTGGCGAAAGCAAGGCCGCCGCCGAAGAACAGTCCGAGTAAACCTAAAGTCAAAAGCGACGTTAACAATACGGGATCCATCGTTTCCCTGCCTGTGATTGATCTATTCCATAGAAAAGTGTTTTCGCGGGCACGCGGCTAGATTGGTGGCTCCGGCCGCAACCGGCCCGCACAACTATAAGCGGACTATGTCAATATAACGGAACCGTCAGTTGTTTTCTACACTTTTCTGTTGAAATAGGTCCCCCGGTGGGTCATTTTACAACCTTGGCCTGCGAGCGGGAGTTGGATTGCCTTCAAGGGCGTGGCCCAGCCGGATGACTGTTGCTATGATGCGCTGAAGAAACTGGAGCGTAAGATAAACGGGAGAACAATGTGGTTGACGATAGATGGCGGTTCGCCAGAGAGGAACTCGAAGAGTTGGATGGCTTTGGTCTGAAACGCAAGCTGCGGCGTCGCTCCAAAAATCCAGGCGCGGCCGGGCGAGTCATGATCGACAGCCGCGAGCTGATCGACCTGGCCTCCAACGACTACCTGGGTATTCATCGCGATCCCCGGCTGGCCCGGGCGATGGCAGATGCCGCCATGCGCTGGGGGGTCGGTTCGACAGCGAGCAGGCTGATCTCCGGTAATACCGAGCTTCACGAGCAGGCCGAGAGCGATCTGGCCGATTTCCACGCAACGGCCTCGGCGCTCACGTTCAGCTCGGGCTACGCCGCCGGGGTGGGAGTGCTGCCGGCGCTGGCCTCACGCGGCGATTTCCTCTACCTGGACCGTCTCTGCCACGCCTGCCTCTACGACGGGGCGCGGCTGTCGGGGGCAACCTTGCGACGGTTTCGCCACAACGACAGCGGTCAGCTGGAAAGCCTGCTGCAAAAAGATAAAAATACGCGGGGTCGCAAGGTGGTGGTTACCGACAGTGTGTTCAGCATGGACGGCGACCGGGCGCCGCTGGGCGAGCTGGCCGGAATCTGTCGGTGCAGCGGAGCGCTGCTGGTTGCCGATGAGGCCCACGCGGTGGGGGTGCTGGGTCCGGAGGGACGGGGGCAGGCAGCGGCCGAGGGTCTGGACCTGCGGGAGGATGTCCTGCTGATCGGGACGCTGGGTAAGGCGTTCGGGGTGGCGGGAGCTTACGTGGCCTGCACCCACGTCATGCGGGACTACCTGATCAACTGCTCACGGTCGTTTATTTTCAGCACGGCCCCGCCGCCGCCCGTGCTGGCCGCTGTCAGCGTGGCGGTGGGGATTGTCCGCGCGGCTCAGGGCGAGCGCGAACGGCTGCGGAAGTATTCTTCCCGGTTGCGTGAGCGGCTTGACGGGCTTGGCGTGGATACGCTGAACAGCACGACCCAGATAGTGCCCGCGGTGGTGGGGGGAGCATCCTCGGCGGTAGCGGTAGCCGAAAAACTACGCTCGGCAAAGATATTCGCGCCGGCGATGAGGCCGCCCACGGTGCCGCCGGGTACCAGCAGGATCAGGTTTTCGCTCAGCGCGGCGCTGGGTGAGGATGATTTTCAGCGGGTTATCGAGGCGCTCTCCGAAATATTCCCGAGCTGAACAGCAAGTTTGCGCGTGGCCGCCGCGTCCCGGCCGGCTTCCGGAACATACGGCAGCGGCCCGATAACTTCCACGCCACCGGCCTGGGCGATAAACCGCGCGTTGTCCGCTTCTATCAACCTCTCATTTTCGCTCCCGGACTCCGGCCCGGCGCGGTTGAGGATCAACGCGGCCACATCAAGCCCGGCCTCGCGGGCCACCCGCAGGGTGAGCAGGCTATGGTTGAGCGTGCCCAGCCCGGCGCGGGCCACGACTAGCAGCGGCAGGCCGAGACCCACGGCCAGATCCAGCGTGGAGACAGTCCTCGTCAGCGGAACCAACAGGCCGCCCGCGCCCTCCACCAGCAGCAGCTCGTGGCGGCCGGCCAGCTTGCGGCAGCAGCGTTGGAGATGATCGGGATCGACAGCGGTACGCTCGGCCTCGGCGGCCAGGTGCGGCGAGGCGGGAATGCCTAGGCGGCAGGGGTTCATCAGGGCCAGCTCGTCCGCGTCCGGTTTGAGGCCGCAGACAGCAAGGCAGTGTTCCAGGTCTCCCGGCTCGCCGGCGGCAACGCCGGTCTGCACCGGCTTGACCGGCACGGCGTCTGTCCCGCGGCTTCTGAGCAGGTGGCACAGCGCCGCGGTGATGGCGGTTTTGCCCACGCCGGTGTCTGTTCCAGTGATAAAAAAACCTTTCATCTCTTCCCCTTGCGGCAGGAGCAGAAGATTACCTCGTAGCTGGCGTACACCCGGCCGTCGGTCGTGAACCGGCGCTCGTAGGTTTCGCTCATCAGGCTCATCAGCCTGCGCTCGGTTGCGATACTCATCGGCCGGAAATTGGGGTTGTTGGCCCCTCGCGCCTTGAGCGAGTGGATAAAGTGGCTGCAACTGGGAAAAAACTCGTGCTTGGTGCGGCACTCTGTCGCTATCTGGTCCAGCCCCGCCAGCTTCAGCGCGTCCACCAACTCGGCCTCGCCCGGCAGCGGGGGCCCGTAGCGTCCGGCCGCCAGCGTGATCCCCATCCGGCCCGCGGCCTCGCGGTAGCTTTCTTTGAGCTCGGCCAGCGTGCCGCGGCCCAGGGTGGCGAACACCAACCGTCCTGCCGGGGCCAGTGTCCGGCAAATCCGGGCCAGCGATTCAGCCGGTGAGGCGAACCACTGGAAAGCCGTGCTGCTGGCCACCAGCTCGAAACTCCCCGGCGCGAACGGCAAGCATTCACCATCGGCCTGAACCAGCCGGACGGTCCTGTGGGCGTCCAGCTCGCGGGTCCGGATCAGCATCCCGCCCGCAATGTCGATTGCCACCAGCGAGTCCGGGCGGATTCTGTCCAGGAGGAACCCTGTCAGAAACCCGGTCCCGCAACCGATATCCAGCGCGCGGGGTGGTGCTCCGCCGGGGAAACTCAGCCGCGGAGCGGCCCAGTCGACCAGTTGCCAGGCGATTTCCCGCTGCAGAGCCGCGTGGCTGTCGTAGGTGGAGGCGCTGGAAGAGAAATGCAGCGCTAGCAGTTTTTTGTTGATCCGGCCTTGAGTGCCGGTACGCCTGTTGCTCACACCCACCTCACCCTTGCCTCTCTTCGATGAACTCCGCGATTAATTTCGCCGTTTCCCCGGCCCTGGTCAGCAGCGGGGCGTGCCCCGTGCGGTCTAGAACGCTAAGGCGGGCGTTGTCCAGAGAGCCTGCCAGCGCGCGCGCCAGGCTGATGTCGATCACGGCATCGCGCTCACCGTGAACCAGCAGCACCGGGCAGGTTATTTTATTCAGGATGGTTCGAAGGTCGCTATGCAAAAGATAACGTAGCCCGTGGGCCAGTTTTTTTGCCGGGATGCCTTGACAATTCTTTCCCCGGCCGTTGATGTAAGCATCGCGCAGGCTCTCTTCCCCGTCCGCGAACAGCGCCGCCTGAAACTGCCCCACAACTGCCGCGCTGCCACGGCTCAGGCGATGCAGCATGGTTCGCAGGGTCCTGGGGTCCTGGCCGCCGGGGTTGTCCGCATCGCGCACGAAACGGGCGCAGCCGGAGATCAGCACCAGGGCCGCCACTCGTTTTCCGGCCGTTGCCGCGGCCTCCAGCGCTGCCATCGCCCCCAACGACCAGCCCGCCAGCAGCAACGGTCCGTGTGCTGATTCTTCCTCGATCAGGCCGCGCAGGTATTGAGCGTAGCCGGTGCCCGCATCCGGTCCGGGATTGCGGTCACCGGCGCCGGGCAGGTCCACAAGCGTCGCGCCCCCGGCCACGCCGGAGGGAAGTTCGGCCAGCAGCGGTGCGAATACCTGTGAGTCGCTGGCCCAGCCGTGGAGCCAAAACGAACGCATGGGCAGTAAAGTCCTCTCAGCTTGCCACGGTAAGAAAACCCCCGGTCAACCTTGACCGGGGGTTTTTTGCTAACAAAACTGTGACACCTTCAATCCGTGGCGGAAGTACAAGCATCCATGGCGTAAAGACAGAAACTACTGCCTGGGTGCAAAAGCCTTGCCGAGGTCGAACTCGCCGCCGCCGCGATAGATCTCCAACTGGGCTGCAAGCGCGGTATCGCCGGGGAATTTTTCCAGGTATTTTTCCAGCGCCCCGATGGCCTGTTCGCGCAGGTCCGCCTTGTGAAAGAGCATGAACAGGTTGGCGTATGAGTTGCGGTTGCCGGGATCGAGAGCGATCGACTGGTTTAAGAATTCGGCTGCTGCTTCCAGGTCGTTGTTGTTCGTAGCCAACTGGGCCAGTTGCTGGTACATCCTGGGTTGCAGGGGCTGGTTGGAAAAGTCGGCGAACGAGTCCAACATTTCCCTGGCCTCCTTGTACTGACGGTTTTGCGCATAGAGGTTGGCCAGGGCAAAATCCCACTGGTGCGGCTGGCCGAAAAACTTGCGGGCCCAAATATTGGCCTCGATCGCCTTATCAAGTTTGCCCTGGCTCTGGTAAGCGCTGCCCAGCCAGGCGTAAGGAGCCGCGAAATGGGAGGCCAACCGCACGTTGGCTTCCTCGCCGCCTTTCTTGTCGCGGAAAAAAGTTTTATAGGTGTATACTTTATTAAGCAGGCTGTCGGTCCTGGCCACGTTGATAAAGACACCAGCCACGCCCGGAACGGGCTGAAGGTTGGGGTCGTTTTTGGCCAGCTCGGCCGCCCTGGTCTCGTTGATCCGGTAGACCGCGGCCTCCATCGTCATGAACGGAGTCAGCCCGACGCGGTTGCTCTCCGGCACGGTAGTGGTGAAATAGAGCGGTCTTTTCCACTTGTTGGTGCGCAGGATATCGAGCAGGACCATGTCCTTGACGTACATGATCGACCCTTCCGGGAACTTGAGCTCAATATTGCCCAGCTTGAAGTTTATTTCCTGCGGCAGCCTCATCGGCAGCATCTTGTCAATCTGCTCGTCGCTGTAGCTGATCGGCACCTTCGGTTCCATGTCGCGCATCTGCTTGATATACCAGGTGGTGTTCAGCAGAGAGAGGTTGACAACCCGGCAGTCCTGGCGCACGTGCTCCACTTCCTGGATGTACCACAGCGGAAACGTGTCGTTGTCGCCGTTGGTGAAAATTATCCCGCCCTCATCGAGGGAGTTCATGATATTGCGCGCGTACTGGGCCGGGATCAGGTTTCCGCTGCGGTCCGCGTCGTCGTAATTGGCCACCATCGGCACGAAACACGGCAGCAGGACCACCGCAGCCAGCGCTGCGAACGCGCTGCGTCCCAGCCGCGCCTTCGCGGTGCCCACGGCCAGCGAACGGCGGATATTGTCCGCGATAGCAGCCAGGCCGATCCCGCTCCAGACGCCGAAGAAGACGAACGAGACGATGAAGAAATAGTCGCGCTCACGGACCTCGTGCATCGCCTGGGGGAACTCGTTGAACTGGGAGTAGCCGAGCTTGAAATTCATGTAGGTGTTGAGCACGGGGCCGGTGATCAGGAACACGGCCAGCCAGAACCAGAAGGTCTTGTGCTCGCTGCGCCAGTGACGGTAGGCTCCGTAAAGCCCGATCGGGGTGAACAGCACGGTGAGCAGGTTGCCGCCGTACTGCCAGCCGAAATACTTGGTGAAAAACGGGATGTTATATTTGAAGTAGAAAACCACGTTTTCCACCAGGTCGTTGACCGAGGTCATTGCAACTTTATCGCGGATCAGGGTCCAGACCTGGCGGGGCATCACCCCGTAGGCGCTGCCGTACTGCTCACGGCCAATCACCGCCCAGAACGAGGCCAGGTTGGAGGGGTCGCCCTCGTTGATCGCGGGCGAGAGGTTGGCACGGATCAGCAGGTAGAGGTGCAGGCTGAATCCAAGCAGGAACAGGCCGAGGGCCATGCCGAAAAAGCCGAGGGATTTTTGGCGGTGGCTCCACCAGGCGCACGCGCCGGTAAGGACCACGCCCAGGAACATCGCCCTGGCGCTGCCAACGTAGGAGGGCAGGTCGAACAGGACATCCAGCACCGCGCCGAGATGGTTCATGGTTTCGACAAACAGGCCTGGTTGTCCCTCGCCGGCCTCACTGAACCGGCGGAACACCAGTCCCAGGTCCAGGCCCTTCATCACCAGCAGGTACACGCCCAGGAACATGCCCACGATCGATACCCAGTAGCGCCAGTGCTTGCGGTCGTGGAGCAGGGTGTAAATAATCACCGCCGGAGAAACCAGCAGCACGATCAGGTGGTTGGCGATCGAGAGGCTGACGATATAGACCACCAGCAGCAACGTGCGCTGCATCCGCTGCCTGTCCAGCGACTGGCCCATGTAAACCATCAGCCAGGCGATCAACATGAACGTGGCGGTGGCCACGGCGTAAACCTCGAACTCGGTGGAGTTGCTCCAGGTGGTGCGCATGAACGAGGGGATAATGGCGCTGGCGAACGCGCCGCCGTGGACCAGCACGCGGCCGGGCAGCGACTCGGGGTCCTCCAGCCAGGTGGATATAATCCGCACCACGATCAGGTAGATCAGCAGTGCTCCGGCGGCGCCGCAGAGCACGGAGAGAAAATTAAGCCGCTCGGCCACGCTCAGCGGCAGCGGGAGTGCCGAAAGCACGCGACCGATAATCACGAACAGCGGAGTGCCCGGCGGATGAGGGATGCCCAGCGTGTAGCTGGCGGCGATGAACTCTCCGGCGTCCCAGAACGTAACCGTGGGCGCCATCGTGAACAGGTAACCGGCAAACGTGAACAGGAATGTGAGCGCCGCTCCGATCCAGTGTTCTTTTTTATACATGTTCCTGGTCTTGTGCTTGAGAATTGGTTTTTACACCGGCCGTACACCGGTGTATATGGGAAAACTGTATATTCAAGCAAACTAATAAGGAACTGTATTTCAGGCAAGCAGGATACGCCTTCTACTTCAGTTACCGGCCCCTAACGCTCGGGGTACGTCGAACGCTCCGCCGCCGCGGTAGCGCTCCAGCTCACCGGCCGCGGTAGTGTCGGCTGGGAAATGACGCAGGTAGGCTTGCATCAGCCCGACCGCCTCCTCGCGCCGCCCAAGCGCATCGAGCAGGATGAAGGTGTTGGCGTAGGATTTTCGCGCTGTGGAGTCGATAGCGAGCGCGCCTTGCAGGATTTGCAGCGCGCTTTCGAAGTCGCGTTTGTCGGCGGCCATTTTGGCGATCTGGTAGTACCTCTGGATAAGCTCGTCGGTGGACATCGTTCCGGCGAGCGAGTCAAAAGTGGCCGCGGCCTCTGAGTAGCGGCCGGCGCGGGCATGGAGGAAGGCGATATTGACGCTGTAGCGGTTAGGGTCCATGTAAAAGCGGTTCGCCATTTTCAGCAATTCGATAGCCTGGTCGAGGCGGCCCAATCTTTCCATTGCCATTTCAAGGCGCAGGGTCGGCCCGGCGAAGCGCTTGACAGTGGCTTTGTTTTCGCTCTCTCCGCTTTCTCCGGGCCGGAAGAACGAAGTGTAATCGTATTTCTCGGTCAACAGCTCCCAGGAGCGCGATACATTAACACCCGTGCTGTCGCTGGGCAGCAGCACCACGTTGCTGTCGGTGGAGGCCACCTGGGCGGCTTTGCGCCCGACCACGCGGAACATCAGGCCCTCCAGCACGAAGTACTGGGTAAGCCCGGTGCGGTTGTGCGCGGGAATGGATGTGACGAAATAGAGCGGTCTGCGCCAGTGGTTGGTGCGGATGATATCGAGTACGGCCAGGTCCTTGACGTATAAAACCGAGCCTTTGGGAAATTCTATTTTCATCTCGCCGAATTTGAACACCCGCGGTTTGTCCAGCCGGGATGGGCGCAACGAGTCGATTGTCCCGTCGGGCAGGGAGATCGGCACTTTCGGCTCCATGTCGCGCATCTGCTTGTAATACCACGGCAGGTTGAGCAGGCTCAGGTTGACTATCCGCACGTCGGGGCGCACGCCCTCCACCTCCTGAATATACCACAGCGGAAACGTGTCGTTGTCCCCGTTGGTGAACAGGATTGCATCGGGCGGCAGGAATTCCAGCACGTTGCGGGCGTAAACCTGGGGGATGTAGTTGCCGCTGCGGTCGGCGTGGCTCCAGTTGAAAGCAACGGGCAGCAGCGCGGGCAGGAATATCAGCGAGCAAAGCCCGGCCGCCAGTGAGTTCTTGTTAGCGCGCGCCTGTCCGGCCAGTGCTTTGCGCAGCTTGTCCACCGCGGCTGCCAGGCCGACAGCCGCCCAAAACGCGAGGCAGGCGAACGAGATGATAAAGAAGTAATCGCGGTCGCGGGGTTCGTGGAGGCGCATGCTCTGCACCGCAGGGTGCAGTTGCACTTGGGGAAACTGCGAGTAGCCGAATTGAAAGTTCATGTATAAATTAAGAATCGGACCGGTGAGCAAGAACAACGACAGCCAGAACCAGAACGATTTGCGCTCGCTGAAAAAGTGTCTGACGGCTCCCGCCACGGCCACCACCAGAAAGGCGGCGGTCAGCCACGGGCCGCCGAACTGCCAGCCGAGATACTGATTGTAGAACGGAAGGTTATACTTGAAGTAGAACTTGATGTTTTCAACCAGGTCGCCCAGGCCTGCGATTGCCGTTTTGCCGGTCAGCAACGTCCAGACCTGGCGGGGGAGGATGGCGTAGGAACTGCCGTACTGTTCGCGGCCGATCACTGCCCAGAACGCGCGCAGACTGTCGGGATCGCCCTCGTTGATCATCGGGTCCAGCGCGGCCCGCAGCGGAAGATAGAGGTGAACGCTGAAGCCCAGCACGAACAGCCCCATCGCGGCGGCGAAAAACGGCAGGGATTTCTCCCGCCAGCCCCACCAACCACAGAGCGCGAGCAGCAGCACACCGACAAAAAACGACCCTCCGCTCGCCAGGTGGGCGCCGGGGCTGCGGAGTACTTCCAGCAGTCCGCCGAAAATCGCGGCCGTGCTGGCCAGAACTCCCTCGGCCACGGTGGTGTGGTTATGGATACTCGTGGCCAGCGCTCCAAGGTCGAGCCCTTTGTTGACTGTCAGGTAGGCGCCGACCATCAGACCCAGCACACTGAGCCAGTAGTTGCGATGTTTCCGGTCGTGCAGCACGGTGAAGATCGCCACGCCGGGGGCGGCCAGCATTACGATCAGATGGTTGGCTATCGAGAGGCTGATAATGTAGACCACCAGCAGCAACGTGCGGCGGTTGCGCTGGAAGTCGTCCGAGGCGCTCATGTAGAACATCAGCCAGCCCACCAGCAGGACAGTCGCGGTGGCCAGCCCATAGACCTCGAACTCGGTCGTATTGAGCCAGACGGTGCGAAGGCCGGCAAAAATCGTCCCGGCGCTGAACGCCCCGCCGTGGACCACCAGGCCCTTGAGCGGGCCCTCGTCCGTGGAGCGCTCAAGCAGGTGAGCGGTTATCAGGTAGAGCAGCCCCGCCGCCACCGCGCCGCTGAGCACGGAGAGCAGGTTCATTTTAAACGCGGTGCTCAGGCCCAACGGCAGCAGGCAAAGCACCCGCCCCAGCAGCACGAACAGCGGAGTGCCCGGAGCGTGGGGTATCCCCAGCGAGTAGGCGGCTGCCATGAATTCGCCGGCATCCCAGAAAGTGACCGTGGGAGCTACCGTGAGCAGGTAGACCACAAGGGAAAACAGCGCGGTTACCAGGGCGCCGATCTTGTGTGCGCTGCGGTATAACGGCTGATTGTTCATCGCGTCCGCAATCGATTAGAGCATGGAAGGCACGGTTTCGGGTTTTGGCATAATTTAACCAGGCAGTGGATAACTGGCAATGATTAGCCCGGCGTGGTCAATAGATTAATTGCGCCGAAATATTTTTTTTGCAACTTCTTGTTGATGCAGTGGTATAATCATCGGTAGCGAGGTCTGGCCGGTCGGGTTGTAAACCGGCCACCGCTAGCTGCCGCGGCTGATTTCCGCCTGCCGCCATTGAAGGCGGACCCGGCAGCGGAGCAGAGCTGAAAGAGCCGTGAAGAACCCTGAACGCGCGTTGAAAAACGGTCGTCGTGGGGGCTGAGTTTCTCAAGGGTCAGCCAGAGGAGTGATTTGCATACTCCTGCTCCTGCCAACGAAAAAGTAAAAGTTTTGCTTTCAGGGCCGTTGAATGTTTTTATTTCAACGCCCCTCTATAAAGAAAAGCATAATGTTAATCACGGGCTGCTTGCGCCGCCGCGTGCGGCCCCGGCGCGCCATTTCAGGGTAAAAAAACCAAAGGCCTACCGTTGAAACTTGCATTCCTCCGGCTGTCGGTGCTTGCCACTCTGGTGATCTGTTCCTGTGGCGAAGAGAGCCCCGACATCTTCAGCGTGGATATTGTCAGCTATCTAGACGAGGGCCGGGATATCGAGATGGTTTCCCTGCCCGGTGCTACTTACGCCATGGGTAGCGATTTGTTTCCCCCCTTTGTCATGGAACCATTAGGCCCCGGTGGAGCGCTTGTTGCCGTTTTTAACACCGAGCGCCCGGTCCATGTGGTCACGGTTTCGGGGTTCCTGATCAGCAGCACGGAAATAACCCACGAGCAGTACCAGGCCGTGATGGGCACCAATCCTTCGCGCTTCAGCGGTGTGGCCAATATGCCGGTGGAAAATCTGAACTGGCGGGAGGCCGCCGATTTTTGTAACGCGCTCAGTAAAATGATGGGGCTGGCTCCCTGCTATGACCAGGACTACGCCTGCGATTTCAGTGCCAACGGGTTTCGTCTGCCAACGGAAGCGGAATGGGAATATGCCGCCCGCGGCGGTACTGATCTGGAGTACAGCTTTGGAGATAACCCGACAGGTTTGAGCCGCTCCGGCTGGTTTGCCGGCAACAGTGAAGGGGGGCCCTCGGCGGTGGCCGGTAAGGAGCCAAACCAGTATGGGCTATACGATATGCACGGCAACGTGAGCGAGTGGTGCCAGGATCTGTTCGATTTTTACACCTGCGGCGCGCAGGTCGACCCGGTCAATATCGAGACAGGGGCGCTGAGGATCGCACGCGGCGGAAGCTGGGCCAGCACCGCCACCGAGACCCGCTCGGCGAATCGCGTCCCCTACTTTACGGACAGGCGGATCGGCACTCTTGGTTTCCGGATCGTACGGCGGCCGTAAGTGATGAAATGCAACCGGGCTTTTCTGACCCCATGGCTGGAGAAAGAGTTGTCAATGCAAACGGACCATGAGATGAAAACCAGCAGGCATTCCAAATCCCTGGCCGCACTGCTCGTTTTGCTGATGACGGGTTTTATGGCGCTTGAGTTGCCGGCCCAGAGTGAGCGTCGGGGACGGCTCGACATCTCCGGCTACGTGCGCGACGAGGAAACCGGCGAGGCCCTGCCTTACGCCAATATCGTGATAGTCGGCTCCTCGCAGGGGGCGGCCACCAACCAGGACGGTTATTTCGTGATCGTCAACCCGCCCGCAGACACCTGCCGGCTGAAGATTACCTATGTCGGTTTCGCCACCAGGGAAATCCTGATCGACACCCGCAAACCCTCCGAGCGCCGCCAGGCTATCCTGCTGCGCCGCCAGACTATCGAACTGGAGGGGTTGACTGTCGAGAGCGAGATCCCGCCGATCATGGAAGTGATGGGCGAGCCGGGCCAGGTGGCGATAAGCCCGGCGGAAATAGCCGTGCTGCCCAACATGGGCGAGGTCGATCTGTTCCGCTCTTTTCAACTCATGCCGGGAATCAGCGGGGTCAGCGACGGCTCGTCGGGTCTGTACGTGCGTGGAGGCACTCCCGACCAGAACCTGATCCTGTTCGACGGGATGACGATCTACCACGTGGACCATTTCTTCGGCCTGTTCAGCGCGTTCAACGCCGATGCGGTAAAAGACATCCGGATCTACAAGGGCGGATTCCCCGCGGAGTTCGGCGGACGCATCTCCAGCGTGGTCAACATTACCGGCAAAGCCGGCGACGTCTCCGGGGTGCGCTACGGCGGCGGGGTCAACCTGCTCAGCGGCCACGGCATGGTGGAGGGGCCGCTCGGCAAATCCGGTTCGTTCCTGCTCGCGATGCGCCGCTCGTATACCGATGTGATCCGTAGCGGCCTCTACGACAAGCTCTTCGATTTCGTCTCCGGTCCGGTCCTCGATACGCCGGCCGACAACCCGTTCGTGGCCACGGGCACCGAGGAACCGGATTTCTACTTCTACGACATCAACGGCAAGCTCACTTTCAACCCTCGTGGCGATGACGTTTTTTCGCTCAGTTTCTATAACGGCCGTGACAACCTGGGGCAGTCCAACGTGCTGGCCGGGGAGAGTTTTGCCTGGAAGGGCGAGGACTACCTGCTCGAGGACCGGCAGGCCAGCCTGAGTACGAACAAGCGCACGCGCTGGGGCAACCGGGGAGTGAGCGCCAAGTATTCCGGCAAGCTCAGCGACCGCTATTACGCCAGCCTGCTGGTGTCGCAGACGCGCTATTTCAGCGACTACACGCTCTCCCGTAATTTCCGCTCCAGCTCGGCGGCCGACAGCCTGTCCTATTTCCGCTCGGCCGCCGGCGCCATGAGCGAGAACAACGAACTTCGGGATTTTACGGTCGTGTTCGACAACGAGATCCATCCCGCCAGCGGCCACGACCTCAAGGCGGGCGTGGGATTCAGCAAACTGAACGCCCATTACTACTCCGTGCTGAACGACACCACCGACCTGCTGCGGCGCAACTCCTCGGCCAGCCTGGCCACGGCCTACCTGCAGGATCTGTGGCATGTCACCGACAAGTTCGATTTCACCGCGGGAATACGCGGCTCCTACTACGACCGCACCGGCGAGAACTACGTCGAGCCGAGAGCCTCGGCCGTTTATGCGCTCACCGGCTACCTGAGACTCAAGGGCGCCTGGGGCCGCTACCATCAGTTCGTCAACAGGATCACCAACGAGGACGTGCTCGAGGGCAGCCGGGATTTCTGGATGCTGGCCGGCGATGATACCGATGTGGGGTACGCCGAGCACTGGATAGCCGGCATGAGCCTGGAGGACAACGAGTATCTGCTCGATGTGGAGGGTTACTACAAGGACCTGGGCGGCGTAGTGGAATATACGCGCCGGGCCAGTTACAACCGCGACCTGCTGGAGGGGCTGCGCACGCGGGAGGTCGCGCCGGGCACGGCCTTTTTTCAGGGTAGCGGCGTGAGCAAGGGAATCGACATCCTGGTCCAGAAAAAGCGCGGCAAGCTCACCGGCTGGATCGGCTACAGCCTCAGCCGGGTGCGCTACCAGGTCCCCGGTCTCAACGGCGGCAGGCCTTATCCGGCCAGCCACGACAGGACTCACGAGATCAACGTGGTCGGCAAGCTTGCGCTGGGTAAATGGGATGTCTCGGCCACCTGGGTGTTCGCTTCCGGCAAGGCGTATTCGGCCCCCGAGAGTCAGTATTACCTGCGGCTGCTCGACGATCGCAGTCAGGGCTACATCCATATCAGCGACCGTAACGCCCATCGCCTGTCAGACTACCACCGCCTGGACCTGAGCATCTCGCGTAATTTCGAAACATCCGCGTTCGATTACGTGATCGGGTTTTCGGTGTTCAACGTTTACGACCGGAACAACTACTGGTATCGCCAGTTCAACCTCGATACGGTTCCAGTGTCGATCAGCGACGTGTCCATGCTGGGCATGACGCCGACTGTTTACTTCAAAATCTATTCCCGGTAGGCCCGCGAGATGAGATCGACAATAACAACTTGCCTGGCCCTGCTGATTCTGCTCAGTGGGTGCGAGGGCGCAAAACTGCTGCCGCCGGTCAACGAGCTGGTGGTGGTCAGGGGTTATCTTCAGGCCAATGCATCGTTCAGCGGTTTGAATATCTCCTCCACGCTCGATCTGGGCAGTCAGGATACGATCGGGCCTCCCGTGAGCGACGCCGTTGTGCGTGTCACCCGCGGCGAGACCTGCTACGAGTTGATCCACTGGGGCAAAGGTAATTACAGCACCCCCTCAAACCCCTACACCCCCGATTGCCCGGACTGCGGGCTGTTTCTGAACGCGGGCGATACGATCGGGCTGGAGGTGTTCCATTTCGGCAAGGTGGCCACTGCCAGCACGGTGATTCCGCCGGGGCCGCGAAACCTGTCGCTCTCTTCCTCGCTGGTGGTCGTTCCCCCGGCGGCAGGGGGAACTCCCCAGGGTGACGCATTCGAGATAAGCTGGGAGCTGGAGGGAGATTACTGGTTTTATCTGGAACTGAGGAATATCGGCAATATGTTTGTGCCGGTGGCGGGTGGGGATACCCTTATCGGATACGCGCCGCCGGTGAAAACTCAACTTTTCAATACCAGACGCTATATTGTCACCTGGGATCTGCTGCCTTACTACGGCCATTACCGGGCCAAGGTGGTGGCCGTAAATCGCGAGTACGTTGAATTGTACCTCACCCGCAACCAGGACAGCCGGGACCTCAACGAGCCGGTGAGTAATGTCACCAACGGGCTGGGTATTTTTACCGCGGTCAACAGCGACTATGTCGAGCTCGATGTGATAAGCGCGGCCCCCTGAGCGCCGGGCGGCTCCGGGCCGGTCCGTCGGCCGGACCGGCACACCAGCGCAAAAAGAGTTTATGCATCCATGTAAGGCATGGCCGGTGTTTTTCCCAGCAGACGGGAATAGACTGTCAGCGCTCCACGATGGTGGGCGTTGTGGTCGTCGATCGCCGCGAATACCGCCAGCCTGGGTACTCCGGCCATGATCGGGCCGTCGGGGAGGGGTTTGCGCAGTTCGTCGTCGCTCATGCCGCTCACCGTTTCCTGCGCGCGGGCAATCGCCGCATCCAGCATCGCACGCGCTTCTTTCAGGCTGCTTACCGCCTTGACATCCGCATGGTGTTTCTCGAAATCCATGTTGAACCCGTTATCACCGAACGCGCCCTCGATAAACCAGTCGATAGTCAGCGCCACGCTGGCTACTTGTTCGGCCACCGAGAACATCTCCTCGCGGGGCCGGAAAGCCGAATCCGTCTCCTCCAGGCAAGCCGTGGAGCGTTCGAAAAATTTCCGGCTGGTGTTTAGTTGTTCCACTAACTGTTGGCTTAACATCCCTGTCCTCCCTGTTTGAAATAAAATATAAAATAATTCATCGATTGCGTCCACTTGTTCGTAATATATTTAATGGGGCAGTTGGGGTCAACACTCGCCTGTACATCATTTTGTTGACATAATCCGCGCATCGAACGGAACAATGGCCGGTTACCGGCTGCCGGGTGCCGGGTGTCAAATAATTAGAGGTTATTTGAAAACCTCTTAGTAATTTGCTGAAGGCAATCGAGTTAGTGGAATCGATATTGGTCGATACCCCGTGAAGCTCAGAGCTTGTTTTTTTGTGGTGGGGCGGGGTCAGTCCCGGGCCGCATGTCTGAGCCACAGCAAGGGTAGCGTGTAGTTGTCCCGGAGCCATCCGGAGCTGCCGGACGAACCATGGTCCGGGGTGCGATTCGCTTCCAGCGTGCCAAGCACACGGGAGTGGAGTTTTTACGATGGCACACCGCCCGGATTAAGAAAAACACA
>JAJRTS010000068.1 GCA_024278175.1 Gemmatimonadales bacterium
GCTCAGCCCGACGGGTGAAACCTGCGTCCTCGCGGGCCGTGAGCACCATCTCCAGCGCCATGGCGGTGCCCGATGATACCAGCAGCAGGATAATAACTGTCAAAAACGGCATCCGGGACAGTCTCATCGGCGGTTGCTCCTCTTATTGGGATTTGTCGGTGATCAGCGGTAAACATCATAAGATAATATCAGCATTTACTCCGGGCATGCAATAAAATACCCCGGCACGAAGAGCGTGAAAAGCCAGATCAGGATAAGCTCTCTCTTAGCTATTGGGCTGAAATCGCCAACTGGTTCCGAAGGGATACAGCTAATCCGTGCCGACGCGGTAAACAGGAAAAAATCCCGGCACCTCCAAAGAGAGTATAGAGGAAGCCGGGATTTTTTGCGCGTCAAGCTATCATCACGCCCATAAGTTAGAAGCCTAAAGCCACGGAGAAAAAGTTATCGGCCGAAAGCCTTCCCTTGTTCCTGTAAGCGTAGTTGAACCTGATGGTTTTACCATACAAGTCCCGTTGGATTCCTCCACCGATACTGAAGCCGCGAAATGTAGGGTTGTCGCCCTGATAAGCATATCCGGACATATCGGTTGCGTCTGTTACCTCGTCGGTCTGGATCATCCATCCCATCCGCAGTGATGCCGTGGTGAAACTGTCGAAAGCATACGTCAGTTCCGTGCCTGTTGCATAAGAGAGCGGAATGTAACTGGGGCGCCAGAGTTCTGCTGAGGCCAACCAGTTGACTTTATCGCTCGTAAAAAGGCTGTAGGCCAACGACAATTTAACCACCGTAGGCAGGCGGTAGGTGTTGGTCAACCACATCACCTCACGTCTGTTTCTGCGGGCAAAGGCCTGCTGGTCACCGGAATAGTCCTCATAGCCGCTCGGCAATCCACCGCCCTTGTTTTCCGGACCCACGCTTTTGATAAGGTTGGAACCGGACATGGTGATATTGGTACCGAGGTTCTGAATAGCAAATGCGAACTTGATTTCGCGATCCGCCAGGTCGGTGTGATAGACAGCGCCGGCATCAATGGCGAATGCATTGCCGCCGGTGTTCCCCCACACGTCCTGGTGAATGTATTTCAAACTGACGCCTCCGACGAAACGGTCGGAGAAGTTATAGGCCAGAGAACCGCCCATCTGGAAATCATAGGCGTTAAAAGTGCTGCCGGTTCCCTCGGGCCTGCTTACCGTGGTGATTTCCATTTCCGGAATGTCCAGATAGCCGAAGAAAGCACCCAGCACAAGGTTGCCGTCATTTACGGGGATTGCCGCGGCGGCGTAACTGTAGCTCAGGTCAAGGGTGTAATCAACAACCGTAAGCATCAGTTCCTTCTGATCGATAAATCCCAGACCGGCAGGGTTCCACCAGATAGCCGAGATGTCATCGGCAACCGCCGTATATGCGTTCCCCATGCCTATCCCGCGGGCTCCCACGGGAATGGTCAGGAATTCGGCGGCGCGCACTCCGACAAAAGAAGAGTTGGCGGGCCTGCCCTGACCTAAGTACTTATCCAATCCCGAGTAATCCTGTAGAGAGACACCCTGGGCCATCGTGGGCGCAGCCGCCAATGAAAGGATTACCCAGGCTCCGACAAAAGCTCTTGTGGCCATTTTCCTTAACATACCTTACCTCCATCAATGCAGCGAGAAGAGTTCATGGTTCCGGCCGAGTTCGTATAAGCTGCCATCAGTGCAGCTAGTTGACTACATAGAACTTGCCGGTATACGTCTCTCCCCGGGAATCCGTCACGTGGAAAAAGTAGAGGCCGCTGGCCACTGTCTGGCCGAAACGGTTTCTCAGGTTCCATGGCTCCGTCCCGCCGTGGTTGTCGTAACCGGACAGCTCCTTGGGCACGCCCTGCGACAGGCGGTCATAATCCGTGTAGTTACCCCAGCCGGAGCGGTTGGAGCCGATGTGGTTCAGTACGTTGACCAGGTTGCCGCCCAGCGAATAAATCCGCACGGTACATTGACCCGGCAGGTTGATGAACTCGATCCTGCGCTGGGTGGGCGAGAGGTCCAGAAAAGACGATGCCAGATAGGGATTAGGCACCACTTTGATCCTGTTCAAGTCGGCGTCTTCCGGATCCATCGTCATGGGGTTGATAGTGAGTTCCCACTTGTCGCCGGGAAAGGGCGGCTCACGCTTCTGGTTGAAGACCGTCTTATCAGAGTTCCACCTGCCGTACGCGTTATCGATAGTCATCACCGTGCCTGAGGAAGGCATGCCCTCCAGTACACCATCCGTGCCGGTAAACTGCCAGAACAGGCCGTTGACCATCAAGCCGAATTCCGCGGTGTTGTCCGCGCTCAGGCTGGAGACCATCTTCATCGTGCGCTGCGCCTTGGGAACGTCGTTAAGCATATCCTCGTACATCTGGCCCCTGCCGCTCCATTCGCCGCCGAAATTGTCCAGAGTGACAAATCCCCAGCCGTAATCCTCGGGGAACTCGGCGAACGGCAGGTCGACATTACGGGTGACATCCTTAACCGCGAGGGTCAGTCCCGCGCCGCCCGAGGACCATGTGAGCGTGAACCGGCCCGTGCGCATCATGCTGATGATGCCGGGAGGAAAACCGGGTTTTCGCTCCACCCTCGAATGCGTACCGTAAACACCAATTGTGGCGCCGCTGTAACCGCCGGCGTCGAAATTATTCAGCAGCTCGTTCCTGAAGTGTCCGTCCGAGAGGTACATGAAATCCGCGGAGACGGCATAAGCAACGCCATCTCCATCGATCGGGGAGGAGAGGATCACGCTGACGTTTCCAGGCCGTCCTCGATAGCTCCTGTACGGGAACTCAGCGGAAGGCTCGGTTGCGGTACCGTTCTCGGAAAGCTGGAATTTCATTTTGCTGTAAACGAAACCCCAGGCATGGATGGTCGGTTTCCAGCTGTCCACCACCGCGGCGACAGTCAGTTTCTTCTGCGTGGTGATTTTCTCGTTGTTCACCGCTTCAAACTGGAAGTCGGTGATAGGCGCCCGGTAGGCCGGAGCCTGGGCCAGGGTTCCATCACCGTTACCGGCGATGGCGATCGTGGGCGAATCATCCATTACCGGAGTACCGCCGCTTGCGGGCGTGTAGGCAATGCTTCCGTCCCAGGACGCCCCCCTGAAATTGCTGGCGTCGCTACGGGTTATTACATTGTACAACCCGGCCACACCTGCCCGGTTCCAGGTTTTACCGGCAGCCGGATCAGGCAGGGAGAACTCTTCCCCGGTGATCACGTCGTAGTTCCTGTCGTAGGGAACCAGGGCGTACCAGACCTTGAGCCCGTTGCGCATGCGCCTCAAACCATAATCATCGTCGAGTTTGTCGACAAAGAAGAACTGCAGGTTTCCAGCCGAGATACTCGTTTCCGAGACGATCTCGGAGTGAGAATCGTTGGGGCCCACGAAGCTGCGGTAAAGCCTGAAGCCCTCGAAGTCCTTTTCCCTGTAGAGGTTGTCCGGATCCAGCCCGTTGTCCTGCAGGAACTTGTAGTACGGGTCGAGAGCCTTCGGGTTGACGTCACTCCAGGTGATCGTAACCTGGCGGTCGCCCGGAACGATAGTCAACGGCGGCGGGGACGGAGTAGCCGGTGTCTGATAGCCCCCGTCAAAGACCGTCTGGGCCACCATCGCATATTCCTCCTGCGGCGCGAAGGCGTCCTGCATCATCGGGTCGTCGATATTGGCGATATCGAACCTCGGCGCCACCAGCGGAGTGACCCCGGTGGGGGAGAACATCAGCACCCAGTCGAAGTTCAGCGTATCGCGGGGAGCCACGTCATGTATTTCGCCCCAGTATGTGTAATGGTTCCAATTGCTTGCTCCACCCCAAATCCACTGGCTGAACCTGCTGTCATCGGGGGTGAGCAATCCGGGGTAGGTGTCCATTGACGGCTTGCCGGTAAACGGGTTGGTTTGTCCGGGGAAATTGCCTTCAACGTTCATCACCGTGCGGTAAATTTTCGGGCCGGACCATCCCTGGGCCATCAGATTACCCGAGCCGGAGAAGCCGAACTCCGTGCCGCTGACGGTATTGACGGCCAACAGTTCGGCCTTCTGGTCATTGAGCTCCATGTTTTTCAAAACTTTCATTCCCAACAACGGAGGGTCCTGCGGAGACCAGTTGCTGATCTGCGGCGCCGTGCTCCACAGGGTCTGGATTTCTTTTTCCGGGTGATAGGCCCAGCCCAGACCCCCGGTACGGCCAAAACCAAGCTGGCGCCAGTTCTGATAGATCAACAAGCTGTTCCAGCTCCAGCCGCCGGCCGGCGCCGGATTGCCGGCCGCAGTCCACATCTTGGGGCCGTAAACATAGTTCCAGGCCACGTATTCACTCACGTTCTGGATGTACAGGTGCGCGTAAACCATATTGTTGCTTTGACCGTAGTCCAGAAAATAGAGATTATAGCCCATGTGGTAACCGCTCAGGGGAGCGCCGAAACCGCTGAACGCGTCTCCGTTACTGACATACATGGTCTCGGCCCCGTGCAGAATCGGGGCACCGGCGGGATCATGTCCCTCGCGGGCCTCGGTGGGCCAGTTGGCCAGCTCATCCGCATCCAGGGAACTCCAGACACGGCTGCGCAGCGAGCCGTCTCTGCCGGCGGCTGCGAGCTCCATGATAGCGCCGGAAGCCGCCAGCTCGGCGAGCATGTCGTAGGAGTCAATCGAACCGAAGTATGGAAGCACCAGGCGGCCGCCCGATTGAGGCACGGCCGTGTCCTCGGCGGCTCCGTCTCCGTCCAGGTCCTGGGTGGTCATCAAGCCGAAATGCCAACCATCGTTATAGATCAGGTTGCCCGACCCCTTGGGGAACTGGTGGGTGACTGGATTGCCCGGCCACGCCTTGAAGGGTCCGCCGGAGGCCCAGTCGGCCCTGACCCCCAAGCCCACATTGTTGCCCTTGGCGGACCTGATTGTCAGTAACTCGGCCGCAACCGGGTTTACTGAAACTCCTGCCAGCAAGATGAGTACTGCAAATATCGAAATGCATTTGTTTCGCATCGTCAACTCCTGCCTGATTCAACACCATTGATGATAAACAGCCAATCAGGAGATTATTTCCGGAAAAAATCCCTAAGTTAGAAAACGAACTCTATGCCTGTGCGAATCTGACGGGCTCTGCCCCAGAGCCGCTTGTCCATTGTTTGCCCGATGAAACTACTGGCAATGGCACCCATCGCGGCTTCTTCCACGGTGAGAATTCCATCCGCGTTGAAGTCCGCGTTGAACCGAACCCGGTTAAAGTCGGTCTCGGCAAGGTCGTCCCACTTCAGGTCCTCGCCGCCGGTCACGCTCGCGTAACTGTCGAGCTGATAATTGCTGGGATAAGACCGACTGCTCTTGCGGTTGAGGGCGTTGAAAATATCCGTGAATACCCGCACGCTCCGCGAGCCGCCCAAGAGAAAAGACTTGGAGATTCTCAGATCGAGATTAGTACTCCAACGACCACGGAAAGCATTCAGGCCCCTAAGGCCGCCATAGGTAATCGCCGCGTTGTCCTCCTGTCCGGAATACCCGGTGCCTCTGCTATTAGGTCCGCCGCCGGAGACCAGCGGCTGGCCGCTCTGGAGCTGGAAGACGGCATAGGCCCGCACGTTTTTCAGCAGCACGTTGACCAGGGAACCGGCGTGGAAGTCCTCGGGGAACAAGTAGTTTAACTGCCCGGTGAGCTTATGGGCCTGATCACCCTGGATCGGAGCCAGCAAGTCGGGCGGAACGAAGATTTCATCGGAGGAAGGGTCGTAATTGCCGATGAAACCGCCCTTGTTGTACGAACTGCCGGTGGTGCGGGAAAACTGGAGCGTGTACATCATATTAAAGGAGAAGTTGTTGGAGAAACGCTTGCGCAACGAGAAATCCACTCCCTTGATGTTGCCGTTATCCCGGTTGACAAAGCCCTGGAACCAATCACGGATGCGATAGTCGAGTTGAAAGGCGTAGTAATCCCGGAAATAGGATTTCCGGGCCACGTTGCCGTCCACGTCACGGTAGTAAGCCACCACGTCGAGCATCGTCTCGTTGCTGAGCAGATAGCTCACACCGGCTTCGTAGGAGTCCGTGCGGGAATACTCGAGATTGCCCGGATTACTCCTGGAAAACATCAAATCCAGGCTGGGAAGCTGAGTGAACGCGCCGTAGCTGAAGCGCATCTGGGACTTCTCGGTCACCGGAAACGCCACATCGAAGCGCGGCGACCACTCGTAAAGCGTCCGTGGCTTTACATGCTGACCGTACTGGTCGAATGCAGTGATACCCCAGTTGGTATTATGCTGAAAAGTGTCGTAGCGCAGGCCGTAATCGAAGACGAAGTCTCCCAGATCGGTCCGGTTCTGGATGTATCCGGCGTAGAGCGACGGTTCGTAGCGAAAAGCATTGGTCGGGTCGCGCCGGGTTGTACTGGTGTTCTGCCGGAAACGGTAGTTGCTGATGCCCGTGTATTGAAAACCGATCTTGGCGCGGTTGTAGCGGTTCAACTGGATGTCCAGGTCAACCTTGAAGTTGTTCTGATTCTCGCGCAGGTAACGGTAGTTCATGTAGTAGAGGGTTGACCTGCCCATCTCGAAAGGAGTCTCGTAGGGGGTGTTGTTCCTCCAGGTCGTTAATCCGTCGGGCAGCAACTGCGCCCTGAGTTCCTTGGAGTCCAGGCCGTCCCGGCCGGGCCAGGTTTCGATCTCGAACTGGACGTCGTGCGGTGACCAACTCATGAAAGTATCCCGCTTCCAGTTGGTCTTCGGATTCGCGTTGGTGATATTCTGGGAGGAAAGGTTCATATAGCGGACCTGGAGAATACCACTGCGATTCGCGCTTCTGAAAAGGTCCCAGTCCAGCCCGAACAGAAGATTGTTGGTCCGGGTTCTTCTGACGTTTGCCGTGGGGATATCGATCTCGTCCACCGGACCCTTAGTGGAATTGAACCAGGGGCTCTGATCCCAGGTGTTGCCGTAGAGGGTAGCGAAATTGTAGGCGTTCCGGTCGATGATCCCGTTTTGAAAATAATCGCCGTTACCGGTCCAGCCCTGGGGATTCGAATCCTGGTTGCGAGACCAGTTCTCGGATACGAATGCTTTAATACTGCTGATGGGCGAATAGGTCACCTTACCGGAAACCAGGGTCCGGTCCGCCCAGTTGCGGGGCAGGCGCACCGGGTTGCCGGGAGTAAACAGGTTGGGATTGGCGCCGGTTTCGGAGGCGTAGAATTCCCGGCCGGTCTTGAGCATGTCCAGGGTGTAGGGCGCCTCGCGCCTGCTCAGCACCGGGTCGTTACGCACCGCATAGTTGAGCCGGTTGACAAAGCGCTGGTCGATTCCCCGGAAGCCCTCGTCGGCATGGGTAGGAAAATTATCGGCAAAACCCTGTATCTCGCCGGAACCGTGAAAATACAGGTTAGGGACCGCCTTTACCGGTCCGGACAAACTGCCGGTCAACTGGTTGTATCCCCAGTCGGAGGTGCGGGGATTGATCTGGTCAGTGGTGTAGCCCAGCTGGCCTCTGTAAACCGGGCCGCCCGTTTTGGTGACGATATTGATGATCCCGCTCTGGGCATTACCGTACTCAGCCTGGAATCCGCCGGTGATGATATCCACTTCCTCGACAGATTCGGTGGAAAGTTCGAGGGGCGTGGCGTCCTCGGAAGTGGCACCGACCTCCGTATTGAATATCCAGCCTCTGCCTGAACGGAACGGGTCCGCCGTGTAGTTGCGGACCATCACGCCGTCGACCACCATGCCCTCTTCGCCCAGGCGTCCGCCGCGGATGCGCAGACCGCGGGCCTCGGCGCCGCGTCCACCGGTTTGCACTCCTGCCTGGAGGACCATAATCTCCTCCAGGTTGGTTACCGGCGTTTCGTTGAGCGCCTCCCTGGTCAGGCGTTGCTTGCTTACAGTCTGATCGCGGGGACGCAATATCTCACTCTCACCCTCCACCACGATGCCTTCGAGCTCGACCACCGTGGAACTGAGCGAGGCATTGACCGTTGTTGTCTGGCCCGCCAGAATCAGCTGATCCGCAATAGTCGTTTTCTGGTAGCCGGTGTAGGTAAAGGTGATGCTTCTTCGCCCCGGATGGACGTTAAGGATAAAATAGTAGCCATCATTATTGGTAACGTTGCCCTGTTTTGCCCCCTCGACGATCACCTGGGCGCCGCTCAGGGGTTGTCCGGTTTCCAAGTCGCGCACGGTCCCTTCGACTTTGCCGGTGGATAGCTGAGCCAGTCCACACAGGGGCAGCAAAAGCAAACCAATAGCGACAGCAACCGGGACCTTCAATCTGACGAAGCTTATAACTGTCATTGACATTGTCCTCCATAAAGAATTTCAATTCGGTCACTCCAACGTTTGGCCGTCCGCTCAAACTATTCCCTCCTTGCGTAATAAAATCCTCAACTACTCAGCGACTGGAACGATCAGTGACGGCTGTCCTCATAGGCATCGCCTCCTGGTCAAGTGGAAAGAGTCGTTCATAAATTTGGAGAATTATTAAAGGCGTGCGATTTTTTCAGGATACCCGTGAGTTTGCCTGACAGATCAGACAACAATTCACTATTTCTAAATAATACCTTGAATAAAAAACTTTGGTATCGGCTATAGACTGATTTTGGAGTACGCGAAAACCGTTGGCCTGTAGATATTTCACTTACAAGATGGGATCCGCTGAAACCGGGAGAACTGAATACCGGAAGAGAAGTGAATATGACTTCCGCCCACGGGCTGGAGCCACTTTGCGGGATTATCGTTAAATGAGGCGGGGATTCAAAGTCGGAAAGGGTTTCAACATTGACAACCCTTAATCGACCAGATGATTTTTGATGGCGTAGTGGGTTAATTCCACATTGTTCTTCAGTTGCATTTTCGCCAGGATTCGCATCCGGTAAGTACCCACGGTTTTTACGCTTAAAGACATTCTCTCCGCGATTTCCTTTGTCTTCTTTCCAGAAACAATTAGCAGGAACACCTGGTACTCACGATCGGAGAGCTTTTCGTGCAACGGTTTAAATGTGCTACTATCCAGATCAAAGACCAATTTTTCGGCAAGAGAATGGCTCACATATCTCCCGCCCTGCAATACCTTTTTGATAGCAGCTATCAACTCATCAGAAGCCTTTAATTTCGTAAGATACCCGGACGCTCCGGCCCTGAAAGCACGCAGCGCATACTGTTCCTCTGGATGCATGCTTAGAATCAACACGGGAAGCTCCGGCCTGTCCTGTTTTAACTGCTTCAGGACTTCCAGTCCGCTTTTGCCAGGCAGGGAAATATCGAGCACTACCACATCGAAAGACGTTTGACACACCTTGGCATGCGCTTCCCAACCATCACAAGCCTCATCCGCAACCACCATATCAGCAGTAACTTCTATTATCTTCTTCAGCCCCACACGGAAAATCGGGTGATCATCAGCTATCAATATCCTTATCATTATTGTTCGATTCGTTCAATAAGCGAAACAGTTAAATTAACCGTGGTTCCCCTTTATCAGGAACGCTCAGGACCCTCCCCTTCCCCTTTAGGGAACGGTTACACTCCCCAAAGACTCATTAACCGGAAGGACTATTGACGGCATGTAATTTTTCAGGATTCCCGGGAGTTTACCGGACAGATCCGACATTAACCCACTAATACTAATATAATACTATAAATATAAAACTTCGGTATCGGCAATAGGCTGATTTTGGAGTAAGCGAAAGCCGTTGACCTGTAGATATTTTGCTTACAAGATGGGATCCGCTGAAACCGGGAGAACTGAATACCGGAAGAGGAGTGAATATGACTTCCGCCCACGGGCTGGAGCCACTTTGCGGGATTATCATTACATGAGGCGGGGATTCAAAGTGGGAAAGGGGTTCAACATTGACAACCCTTAGTCGACCAGATGATTTTTGATGGCGTAGTGGGTTAATTCCACATTGTTCTTCAATTGCATTTTCGCCAGGATTCGCATCCGGTAAGTACCGATTGTCTTTGCGCTTAAAGACATTCTCTCCGCGATTTCCTTTGTTTTTTTCCCGGAAATAATCAGCAGAAACACCTGGTACTCACGATCGGAGAGTTTTTCGTGCAACGGTTTAGATATGCTGCTATCCAGATCAAAAACCAACTTTTCGGCAAGAGAATGACTCACATATCTTCCACCCTGCAAAACCTTTCTGATAGCAGCTATCAACTCATCAGAAGCCTTTAATTTCGTAAGATACCCGGACGCTCCGGCCCTGAAAGTGCGCAGCGCATACTGTTCCTCTGGATGCATGCTTAGAATCAACACGGGAAGCTCCGGTTTGTCTTGTTTTAACTGCTTTAGCACTTCCAGTCCGCTTTTGCCAGGCAGGGAAATATCGAGCACTACCACATCGAAAGGCTTTTGGCACGCCTTGGCATGCGCTTCCCAACCATCACGGGCTTCATCGGCAACCACCATATCGGAGGTCGCTCCTATTATCTTTTTCAACCCCTCACGGAAAATCGGGTGATCATCGGCTATCAATATCCTTATCATAATTATTCGACCCGTTTGTTAAGCGGAACAGTTACATTAATGGTGGTTCCTTTGCAAGGAACGCTGACGATCTTCACCTTGCCCCCCAAAAAGCGAACTCGTTCCCGGATGCCCATTAAGCCGAATGATTTAGGATTATATATTTTCTCTTCCGGAAAACCTACGCCATTATCGGCGACACTCAATACCAACTCTTCATTTTTTTTAATCAAACTCACTTTTACAATCTTTGCCTTGGCATGGCGCGTAATATTGGTCAGTGCCTCTTGAAATATGCGAAAGAGATTCGTTGAAATGTTCCAGTCCAGAACTATCTCTTCGATATCCAGCTTAGTACGACATCGCAACCCGGTACGTTTCCTGAATTCCATGGTCTCCAATTCTATCGCCGGAACAAGACCCAGCTCATCCAGCAATCTCGGCCGCAATTCTCCTGAAATCTTTTGCACCGTTTCAACTGTTGCATCGATAAATTTCGAGATTAATCTTGTTCTTTCAATCAGGGATGTTTGATTTTTATCAAACTTAGATTCCAATAGGCCCAGGTCGATTTTCATGGCAGTTAAAATCTGCCCCAGCTCATCGTGAATTTCACGGGCGATTGTGGTTCTTTCCTCTTCTCTAACCAGTTGCAGATGTGAGGAGAGGCTACGCAGTTGCTCATGCGACCTTTCCAATTCCGCTTGTGTCTTTTTGCGCTTGGTAATATCTTCGAACATCAAAACATTATGCTGCTTTCCCGCAGATGAATCGTTCCCGATTCTCAGTTTATAAATCCTATCCTCCAGCGTTTTATCTCTGATCCCCACTTCCGCATGAAAAGGGATATTAAACTGATCGATGGAAAACTTCGATTTCCGTGTATATATCTCTATCTGGGAAACAGAGATTCCGCCGGAAAAAGTCGTAAAGCCAACGTGGTTTTGACGGTCGTAACTTGCTCTGGCATCTATCGCCTCCAGAGGTGTGGTTTCCGCCCCTGTTCGCAGGTTTTTCAAAGTCCTGCGGATTCTTCCGCCTGTCCGCTCAATAGTCATCCGATATTCCGTGTCCGGATCCAGTACCTCCTCTGCGGCAACAATGTTGGCTGCTTGCCGCTGAATTCTCGCCTCTGAATTCTCAACCGCCCCGTAACAGGCAGTGTATCCCAATAAATCCGGTAGAATCTCCTCCTTGCCCGAGCTACCCGAAAAGACTACCGACAGATCCCGGATATGTTTTTCTTTGCCGGGAGTCTTTACCTTGCAGATAATTTTGATATCCTCATTCGCCCCGCCGTACTCTTCAGCGGACATCAAATAGCAATCGACCGCATCTCCAATATGCGGACTGTGGGTAATTGTTAAGGTTCCACTCTCTTCATTTATCTGCCATTGGCATCTCTCACAACTTTTGTATGCAATCCAGCTCTCCCCTATTTTGTCCGAAGGATTCGGGCCTTTATACCTCAACACCCATTTTCTCCCCTCATCGTATGGCAGAGCCTCCAGGGCTTCGATCTTTTCAAGATACTGTTTTATCTTATTAAAGTCCCCTTCCTTAAGGAATTCTTTGATGTTTTTTCTTTTCTTGGTAAACTCAAATACCTTCTTTGTAAGAATAAGAAAATTGTTGGTATAACCAACGATATTCCAATTGAGGTCGAGATATAGCTCGGGCATGTTAATCACGGACCGGACAGCCTGAAGCGATCTTGAATATTTGTCGAGCATAGCTGATATTACGGAATGGCGAGTTTGCTGTTTTTCCAATTTTCTCCGGACTGTATTCAGTTTTTCTTCTAATTCTTCGTATGTCGGCTTGGCTTCAGGCACGAGATAATCTCCCCGGCGAGCTCGTGTAGGGACGATTGAGCTTAGATTCTGAGGTCATGCAAAATTCCGCGAAAGTTTTCAGATCAGGATGTGGCGGGAGTAGTCATCCACCACAATCGAAAGATAACGCCATCGCCAATCAACGATCCTAAACAGGACAATTCAGTTTGCCTGCGGTTCATGAACATCCCTTCCCAAGACGTTTAAATTGATCGGCTACCGGGATAACTGTATAACGTAAGAACCAGCCGGACAATCGGTATTGAAAAATAAGGTGTAGATCTCATTATTGCGACTATTTTTTGAGTTCTCCTTTCCCGGAGTTTTAAAGCCTTCCTCGCTCTCAGAGTTTTCCGTTTGACAGAATCGCTCAGCGTCAGTGCGAAGCATGAGTGTCTCGCCAACAGGTGCATTGGCAACAAAAGGGGCCGCACCTCGTAACGGGATACGGCCCAACTTTGAGAACAAACTGAGGATATCCGGCTACCTGTTTTCGTTATAGCCGATCCGCCGCTTGATCCTGCGGAGCCGCTCCTGCAACTTGGCGATACTGTCAACGTGCTGCCGGACACTCCTGACGACATTGGGATCGCCCGTGGTAACTTTCTGGAAGTCGGCCAGCGACTTGGCGTAGAGCTCCAGGGCCCGGTCGGCGCGGGCATGGCTCATTGTGCCGGAGCCGATCAGAGCTTCAATGTCGGCAACCTCGTCAGTATCAGTAGCGGAGTCCAGTACGTTGGCATGATCGTAGTTGATATTGCTACGATATATACGATATAGTGGAGTCTGTTGCACAAACCCATAAATTTTCCGATGAGGACAAAGGCAATTATATTGTATGCAATCAATCCAAACGGGGGAAACGATGGCATACAATTTCAAGCGATATGACCGCGCCCAGATGTATCTAATGCCTCCAAGTGTATCAGACTGGCTGCCAGAGGATCATTTGGCCTGGTTTGTACTGGATGCGGTGCAACAGATGGATTTGAGTTCTTTTTATAAGAAGTACCGAGAAGATGGCTGGGGTGGTTCGCCATATGAGCCATCAATGATGGTGGGTCTTCTTATGTTTGCCTACAGCGAGGGGAAGCGTTCGAGCCGTAGGATTGAGGTACTGTGCGAGCGAGACGTAGCTTACAAAGTGATTACAGCGAACCAGCAGCCGGATTATTCTACTATATCGCGATTTCGGCAGTCGAACGAGAAGGCATTGAAAGGACTATTTGTAGAAGTGTTGCGACTATGCGCAGAGTCAGGTTTGGTGAAGTTGGGCAAGGTATCACTTGATGGCACAAAGGTAAGAGCGAATGCTTCCCTATCTTCCAATAGGACACAGAAGCATCTCGAAGGGGAAGTTAATAAGATGTTGGCAGAGGCTGCGGCAAAGGACGCAGAGGAGAACGAGGAGTTTGGAGCAGATAAGCGTGGTGACGAGCTTCCGGCCCCATTGAAGGATCGCTATAGCCGGTTGCAGAGGCTGCGTGAATGTCGATCTCGCTTAGAGAAAGAAAAGGCAGAAGCCCTGTGCCTTCAGGGGAAAAAGATTAAAGAGCGGGAGGCGCGGGAAAAAGAGACTGGGAAGAAGACGCGGGGGAGAAAGCCGAAGCCACCCGATCAAGTTAAGCAAAAGCAGTCGAAGGCAAATATAACTGACCCGGACAGCCGGATTATGAAAAC
>JAJRTS010000069.1 GCA_024278175.1 Gemmatimonadales bacterium
AGACGAAGTGATGCACGTAAGGCGCGTCCGGGGCAAACTTGACGTAAAACCTGGCATAAAGTTTTTCGTATCCCTCATCGAGCAACTTCCAGAGGTGCCCGCCGGTGTTCTGCCCCTTGACGCCTTTCATCTCCAGACAGATTTTACCCTCGCTCGGAGCCGTGACGTCTTTTATCATGGCGAGAACCGCGCTTTTATTGTTGCTGATTTCTGTCCAGCGTTGACCCAGTTCAGCAACCGTAATCGATTCGAAATTATCGGCGAATACAACCGAGGAATCGTTCTCGATCCCGACATCACCGGGGTAGCGGGCGGCAAGACCCAGCGTGCCGGCCAGGGTGGTACTCTCCTGGCCGCCGTTGCCCTGGGTGGCGGCTATCCCGGCCAGCAGCAAAACAGCCAGCATACACAAGATAGCGACTGTCGCTTTCATTTTTGCTCCCGGATAAACTGCAAGGTTATTAACAGCTGAAGCTCAACTCGACACCTGACCTCCGATGATGTCCAGCAGCAGCGTGAGCGCATCGGCCACGTTACAGACCCCGTCGCGGTTGTAGTCCGCGCCGGGGTCCGGATATTCCTCCATGCACATGCGGATCAGCCTGATCACGTCAGAAATCCCCGCCTCTCCGTCGCCGTCGTAGTCACCTCCGGGTGGCCGTCCGGCACTGATCGGACCGATATACTCGGTGGCCAGCACCACGTTGTCGAAATAGACCCGGGCGATATTGTCATTGTAGGGGATGTCCGGGTCGTTGGGGTTGTAGTCGTTTTCGAAAACGGCAGCCAGATAGTATAGCAGCCAGAAGGTGTTTATCTTGACCCGGTCGTCCGTGCGCCAGCGGAAACCCTCAAACGGCTTGGGGTCGGTGTTGAACACTCCGCTACGCCTGAACTTGTCCGTGAGCCAGGTCCCTTCTATCGTGCCGGGGCCGAAGCGCCCGATAAGCTTCCCGTCGATCCAGAACGCCTGCTCGCCGTTGCGCTCCTCCGGGTCGTTGAGCTTGATCATGATCTCCACGCACTGCCACTGGCCGCGCTTGGCCTGCAGTGGTTCCACCGGGCCGAACGGGTTGCCGTAGTACGGGTTGGGCCGCCCGTCGGGGACCCCTTCGGAAGTCTGCCAACTTCGCATCTCGGACCAATAGGAGTAGAACGACCACGCCCCCGGCGGATCGGTCACATCACGACCCATCAGGTCGATATATGTGGCGAAACTTACTCTGCCGTTGGGCCGGGAGCCTGCTCCTACCATCGGATATTGAGGCGAATTAAACCAGCCGCCCATGGAGACGAAATGGTGCACATAGGGCGCGTCCGGGGCAAACTTGACGTAAAACCGGGCGTAGAGCTGCTCGTAACCTTTATCGAGAAGTTTCCAGAGGTGCCCGCCGGTGTTCTGCCCCTTGATACCTTTCATCTCCAGGCAGATTTTACCCTCGCTCGGAGCCGTGACGTCTTTTATCATGGCGAGAACCGCGTCTTTATTGTTGCTGATTTCTGTCCAGCGTTGACCCAGCCCGGCAACCGAAGTCGACTCGAAATCCTCCGTGAACACGACCGAGGAATCGCTTTCGATCCCGACATCACCGGGGTAGCGGGCGGCAAGACCCAGCGTGCCGGCCAGGGTGGTCCGCTCCTGGCCGCCGTTGCCCCGGGTGGCGGCAATTCCGGCCAGCAGCAGAATCGCCAGCAGACACAAGATAACGGCAGTCGCTTTCATTTTTGCTCTTGGGCTGAATAACAAGGTATTGCCCGCCTGAGGTGTTCAGCAGATTTTGAAATAACCTTCGGGCAATTATGAGGTTGTAATGTTATTCGCAGAAAGAATGCCAAAGGGCCTTGTCGCTCCAATACAATACCATGCATGGCATTGTACTTTGAAGCACCTGCCGGCGATTCTCATTTTAGCGAAAGAAAAATATCACATCTGAGAATAACGGGCGACATGGGCACCAGCAAGATTTCTTACACTTTTGGAGATATGGGAGTTGCGGATTGCAGCCAGGGGGATGTAAAAAAAGGGCGACACATGCGTCGCCCCACGTTTCTACATTGTTTTTATCGCCCACATTTCACCCATACCGGTAGGTAACTCCGAAGCCGCCCTGGGGATTGTCCCATTTTACGTACGGGCGGCAGGCCAACTGGCAGGTGCCGCACTCAAGACAGTTCTCGAAGTTGATTATGCAGTCTCCGGTCTCCGGGTGCTCTTCATAAACTCCGGCCGGACAGAGAAAAAGTATCGGGCGGTTGGGGCACTTGTGGAATCCCTCCTGGTCCACCTCGATATGGCTGTTCTTGTCGATCTTGCGCTTGACCAGCCCCAGCTTGTCGTCCAGCGACAGCACGGGCGTGGGGTCCAGAATGCCGCGTTTGCTCTGCTGGCTCATATCATCGCCTTTCTCGCGGCCCAGAGGTCCCTGAGCAGTGGGACCATCTTGATCCGCTGGCGGAATTTGCTGATAACATCCTTACGCACCTGGGCCTTGGGTGTTTCGCTGACCGTAAAATAGTCCATCATCAGCTCGATAAAGAGGTCCGGGTACTCGTTGAGGAACTGCTTGTGAGTTTTAAGGAAACCCACCACGTGCCTGAAATGGTACATGTCCTTCAGAACGAACGAGTCGTCGAGTTTGTTGCGGTAACCCCGCAGCGTGGCCTTGCCGAAATCACCCTTCTCTTTTGCCTCGATCACGGTCTCGCCGGCGAACACCCCGCTGGCCATCGCCAGATTGGTCACCTCGTGGTAGATACTGGCGTTGAGCAGCCCGGCCGAGTCGCCCACCAGCAACAGGCCGTCGCCGGCCAGTTCCGGCAGCTCGTCGTAAGTGTCCTCGGCTAACATGTGCGTACCGTACTCCACAACCTCGCCGCCGCGCACCAGCGCGCGCACGCGGGGATGAGCCTTGAAACGCTCCAGCAGGTCGTTGGGCGAGACCTTCTGCGCGATAAAATCCTCGATTGTGCAGCCCACGCCCACGCTGATACTGTCCTTGTTGGTATAAATGAACCCGCTGCCGACCATCCCCTGCACGGCGTCGCCGAAATACTCGTAGGCCACGCCTTGGTCGCCCTCCAGATGGAAGCGGTCCATCACCACCTCGCGGCCCAGCTCGATAACCTCCTTGACCGCCACCACGCGATTACCGGCGGTCATTTTTTTGCGCAGGCCGCTTTTCTCGGCCAGCAAACTGTTGGCCCCCTCGGCCACGATCACGCAGTCGGAGAGCAACTCGTCGTGCTCGCCGCCCTCGCCGCGGGCCAGGATACCCTTGACCTTGCCGTTTTTATCGCGCACGAAATCATCGACAACCACCTCGGGGTAGATTTCCGCACCCGCGGCCTCGGCCTGCCCGGCGAACCAGCGGTCGAACTTGCTGCGCTGCACCACGAAGCTGTTGTTGAACGGCGGCTGGTCGAACCGCTGACCAGAGATATTAACCGCCAGTTCGCCCTCGGCGTTTAGAAAACCGAAACGGCGGCCCACAACGTGACGTTCCACCGGGGCCGTTTTCCAGAACTCGGGGACCAGCTTGTTGAGCACCGTGGTGAACAGGATCCCGCCGAACAGGTTCTTGCTCCCGGGGAACTCGCCGCGTTCAAGGACCACCACTTCCAGGCCAGCGCGCGCCATGGTGATCGCGGCCGCCACCCCCGACGGGCCGGCCCCGACCACGATACAGTCGAATTTTTCCTCGGACAAATTCACCCCCTGATTTTTTCGCTGCGAGACCTTTGATTTAACCTCAGTCCGGTTGCAGGGATTATTATTTCGAAGGTCTCCCTGTGCCAGTCGCAGGTGTTCACGCCTGGTCTATGATTGCTTGCTCAATTCCTCGTTCAACGCCGGCAGCACCTCGAACAGATCGCCGACAACCCCGTAGTTGGCCACCTTGAAAATCGGCGCCTCGGCGTCCTTGTTGATCGCCACGATCACTTTCGCACTCGCCATCCCCGCCAGGTGCTGCACCGCGCCGCTGATACCGCAGGCCACGTACAACGAGGGGCTGACAAACTTGCCGGTCTGGCCCACCTGGTCGCCGTGAGAGCGCCAGCCGGCGTCCACCGCGGCGCGACTGGCGCCGATACCCGCTCCCAGCGACTGCGCCAGTTGTTCGAGCAGTGCGAAATTCTCTCCATCCTGCATCCCCCGTCCGCCGGAAACCACAATGTCGGCCTCACTGACATCGGGGCGCTCGCCTGAGGTACGTTCCACGCCGGTAATTTTCAACTTGAGCTCGGCCTCGCCCAGCTCCACCGGCAGGTCCTGAACCACCGCGTTGCGGGAACTGTCGGCAGGCAGGGTATCGAACACGTTGGTGCGGATGCAGAGAATCGCGGGCTCCCCGGCAAAACTTACAGTCACCCGCACCTTGCCGCCGTAGGCCGGGCGGGTAGCGGTCAACTTGCCGTCGGCAAACGAGGCTTCGATGCAGTCCGAGGCCGCGGGCGCACCCAGCCTGGCCGACACGCGGGGAGCCAGGTCCTTGCCCAGCGCGCTGGCCGGGATAATCACCACGGCGGCCGACACATTGGCGCAGGCCGCTGCCACCGCCGCGGCGAAACCGCCGGGGCAGTAATTGGCGAACTCGCTGCGCAGCGCCACCAGTACTTTATCCGCGCCCGCCGCCGCCAGCCGGGCGGGCAGTTCAGCGGCGGAATCCACTGTCAGCACGACCGCCACCTCGCCGCCACCGGCCTGCTCGACCAGCTTACGGGCCAGCCCCAGCCCCTCGCGGCCGGACTTCTTCAGTTCACCATCCCTGACTTCGACGGCTACCAGGACGTTGATCGCCATCCGTAGTCTCCTTCAGCTAGTATATGAACGTTTCCCATTAATCGAAAATTGTAGTTGCGCCGACCCCTAGAGAACTTTGGCTTCCTCTTTGAGCAGCCTCACCAGTTCCGGCACGGCCGCGGCGCCCTCGCCGACTATCATACCGCGGCTGCGCTCCGGCGGGTAGCTGATTTTCTCCACCGTAAGCAGCGGCTCATCCAGGGTAACCTCGCGCACTTCGATCGGTTTTTTCTTGGCCGCCATCCGGCCCTTAAGCGAGGGGTAGCGCGGCTCGTTAAGACCCTTCTGAGTGGTAAATACCGCCGGCAGGGGAGTTTCAAAACTCTCCGAACCGCCCTCGATCTCGCGCTTGCCGCTGGCCGAACCGGCGCTTACTTCCAGACTGCTCACTTCGCTGATTGCCGGGACAGCCAGCAGCTCGGCCACGATCAGGCCCACCTGGCCGTGTTCGTTGCCCACCGCCTGCTTGCCGAAAAAGACCACGTCCACACCGCTGCCGCCGATTTGCCCGGCCAGCTCCTTGCCTACCTGCAACGGATCGTCGGCGCTTTGATCCGTCTTGAGGTGGATCCCCTTGTCGGCCCCCATCGCCATCGCCGTGCGGATCGCCGCCGCGGCTCCGTCATCGCCCAGGCTGAGAGCGACTACCTCGCCGCCGTGCTGCTCCCTGGTCAGCAGAGCTTGCTCCACAGCGAACTCGTCGAACGGGTTGAGGATCGTATTGATCTGTGCCGAGTCGATAGATTTCCCATCACCGCCCACCTGCACCCTGGCCTCGGTGTCCGGCACCTGCTTGACGCAAACGTATATATTCACATCCGCCTCCCGTGGTATTTGTCCGGTTAGTCTAGTAAAGTTGTCATTTGCTTTTACGATTGCGGAACCGGCCAGCTCCGTGGCCGGAAAAAAGAATAAATAATATAAAACCGCCGCCGTGACAAGATTATGCAGAAATACGACCCCGGAGGCGGACGGTCAAAGCGAGGGGAGGACTATGGACGGCGGGAAGTAATAAACTTGACAATGGCTCGTAAACGGGTATAAAATTGGAAATTATGATGATTATAACGCATTGCAATATAATAAAATAGAACGGTGATGATTTTATCCGTGGAGCAGGTCAATTGACTGAGCAGACAGCGGAAAGAGCAGGCGCTGCCGGCAGCCGGGCGTTTGAGCGCAAGGTGGTCGATGTGCGCGAGGTGTTCGGCGAGGCGCTGACCGGTCAGTTGGTGGAGGGCCGGATAGCCGACAAGGAAAAACTGGAGCAGGTCAAACTTAAAATCTCGGCAAGCCTGGTCAATTTCGTGGTAAGCGGCGGCGTGCTGCTCTTTGGCGCGGACGACCAGGAAGCGGAAGCCGCACTGGGGCAGCTCGAGGAAGGCTACGAACTGAACGAAACCGATCTGTTCCAACTGCTGCGCGAGACGATTTTCCGGATGCTCGGCGAGTTGAACAAGCCCGACGTCAACCTGATCAAGGTGAGCCTGTCCAAGGATTTCCGCGAGTGCCTGCGAAAAACATTCAGCCCCCCGGCGACGGGCGAGCCGGGCAAGTTTCCGGTGAAAGTCTTCCAGGACCTGCACCGGGGCACGGGCCATTATATCGGAATCAACATGCGTAACACGCGCAGTGTGGGCGATGATATCGACAGGATCGAGCGCGACGGGGAACTCAAGCGCGAAATCGTGGAGGCCGCCAGAGCCTGCCGTCACTCCGACGGCAACCTGATGAAGCTGTTCAGCCACGATCCGGCAGCCGGTTGATTCCTCTCTACTCCACGGCCGTCACCTTGCTCACCCTGTTGAACACTCCCGCCTCGAAACCTCTCAGCCGCGCCACGTGATGCAGCAGCCAGGCCTGTACCCGTGCGAACGCCAGCGGGAAAGAGTGTTCGCCCAGCGGGTTGGAGATTATAAGCGGCACGATATTCTCCCGGGCCGGGGTATCTTTCCGGTCGGTTACCAGCACCACGTGGCTGCCCGCCTCGGCCATCTCGACGGCCATCGCCACGCACAGTTCGTGGGTTCTGCCGGCCGGGGCGATCATCACAGCACGGTGGTCCTCGCCCAGCAGCTCAAACGGCCCGTGGCGGAACGCCCCTGCCGCAAACGCCTTGCCGTGGGAGCGGGCGCCTTCCATGAAAGTCAGGGCAAGCTGGTTGGCCGAGCACAGAGCCGGTCCGCGGGCGACAAAATGCACGCTGCCTGCCGGGGCCAGGTGCCGGGCCGCCCGGATTATTTGCTCCTCGTCAAACCCAATACTCATGGCCTCTGACAGCCGGTTTAGTTCATCCACCCCCCCGCCCGCGGCCAGGCGCAGCACCCCCATCGTATTGAGGTATGTTTTATTCGAGATGGATTTCTCTTCCCCGGCCTTGATCGGCAGCACGAGCGAGGCGGCCCGCGCCATGGTGCTGCTCTCGTCGTTGACAATCGCCACGGTGGGGCAGGAGGCCCCGGAGAGCTTCAGCGCGGCTTTTTTCGTCTCGGCGCTCTCGCCGGACTGGGAGATCAGCACATAGAGCGTATCATCCACAGGGCTGTCGGCACAGTAGTGAATGTACTCGCCGGCATCGGTCAGGCTCACGGCTCTGCCGGCGCAGAGCAGAACATCACGGACCAGCAGGGGCGCGATTCCGCTGGTCCCCATCCCGATGAACGCCACCCTGCCGTGGGCTTCCAGCAAGCTCCGCCAGCGCTCCAACAACTCCGCTCCCTGGCCGCGGTAAAACGCCGCCAGCTTTTCCAGGGCGCCGGGCTGAGAGTCCACTTCACGAAGAAAATCAGTTCTCGTATCCACATTTTCACTCATCACTCACTCCCTGCCGCCTGTGGGGCGACTCCGGCGACGCAGCGATTCGAGGCGCTGCGAAAGCCAGCCCCTGAGGTTAAAAAACCCGACCGCCATCGGGATGAAATAGAAAATAGTCAACACGTCGCGCTCACCGAACGCGGTTCTCTTGTTGCCGGTAAACAGCGCCTGAGCAGACGTGAAAACGAACAGGTAAACTAATATAATCGTCGAACTTCGGAAATGGTAGCGCAACAGATAAAGGACGCCCGGCACAAGGCGGGAAAAACCAGGAAATACCAGAGGATCATCCGTGGCAGAGCAGGCAACTTATTGAAAATAGACACTTTAAACGGGAACGGCGTCATCAGGTAATATCCAACCACCTTCAGAAAAGCTTTTCGCAATCCCGGCAGCCATAACGCGAGCAGCGCCCCCCGGGTAACCCTGATTCCCATGCTTTCATTACTTTTCAACACACCGCCGGAGGGCTTACCGCATTCTGACTGAATCCAGGTACTTTTTTTTACAAGACGACATCTGCTATATTCCGAATACCGGAAGCTTGTGTAAAGAAATTATCATTCATATTATTAAACTCCAGCCTGAGCATAGCCCGGTCTATTCGGATTATCCGTTTTGCTTAAAAAGCGTGTTGAACAACGGTTGTCACGGCAATTTAGCCATCAATGGTCAGCCAGGATGCTGATTCCCATGGCGACCGTGTTTTGAACAAGTTAACAGGGGAACCGGAAATGGCACACAGGATTTTATCGTTCATTGTCGCATTGATGGCCGCGGTGTTGCCGGCCACCGCGGCCGAGACAGTCAGTCTGCGCTTTACGATCCACCAGGAAGCCGATATCTACGAGGAAAGCGACTACGGCGAGCCGCCCCAGTTGGCGATCTGGCTGGAAGATCCGGAAACCGGCAAAAAACGGACAGTCTACGTAACCCACCGCACCGCCACCGGAGATTTCTACGGCAAGGTCGAGTGTCCGGTGGCCCTGCCCGCCTGGGTGATGGTCTGGCGGCAGGAAACCGGCAACGAGGGGTTCCCCACTCCCGCGGGGGCTATGGCTGTCGATGCCGTAACGGCCGCCACCACTGTGGAACGGACGATCAACGCCAGCGCTCCAGGGATTCCAAAGGGCAAAAAGCTGATCTATTATCTCGAGCTTAACGTGGCCGCGGACTTCAACGCCGCCTTCCCGCTCGAGGGCGACAACATGCAGCTCGACTACCAGCACAACGGCCAGCCCTCGCTGATCTATCGTGGCGAGATAACCGCCGTGCCGGGCAATGTATCCACACCCCGGGCCTGGGCGCGCACCGGGCAGTACCAGTTCACGGGTGAGATAATCCAGGACCTCGAAGGCATGGGAAGCGCCCTGGAGTGCTTTTCCAAAATCGAAGTGACAGTGTACGAGGAATAATCAACCCTTACACCGAGGATATCTCAATGAGCAGCAACGGAATCGACCGCAGAAATTTTTTCCGCACCTCGTCGGCGGCCGCGCTGGCCCTGGCCGCTGCGGGTATGCCGGGAATCGGACAGGCGCAGCAAGGCGAAAAACCATTGAAACTCGGCTTTATCGGCGTGGGCGGCAGGGGCACCGTGCTGCTGCGCCTGGCCATGCATCTCGACTGGGTGGAGGTCCCGGCGATCTGCGATATCAGCGAGCGCAACCTGGGCCGCGCCGTGCGCCTGGTGGAGCGCCGCGGCCGGCCGCGGCCCGAGAGCTACGGCAAAGGCCCCCAGGACTATATCCGGATGCTGGAGGGACACGACAAGCTCGATGCGGTGATTATCGGCACACCCTGGAAGTGGCACGTGCCGATGTGCCTGGCCGCGATGGAGGCCGGGGTCTACGCCGGGGTCGAGGTGCCGGCGGCCCAGGATATCGACGGGTGCTGGCAGTTGGTGGAAACCTGCGAAAAAACAGGCACTCCAATGATGATGCTGGAGAACTACGCCTACTTCCGCAGTGCGATGATGGTGATGAACCTGCTGGATCTGGACCTGTTCGGAAACATGCTCCACTGCGAGGTGGGCTACCAGAAAGACGAGCGCGGAGTGCGGATCGGCCCCAACGGAGAACTCTCGTTCTACAGCGAGATCGAGACCCGGCTCGACGGCAATCTCTATCCCACCCACGCGATCGGCCCGGCCGCCTGGGCGATGGGGATCAACCGCGGCGACAGGTTCGACTACCTGGTCTCGGTCAGCTCGCGCAGCACACAGATCGAAAAGTTCGTGCTCGACAAGTTCGGCCCCGATCATCCGGCGGCCAAGATCGACTTCGTAACCGGCGATATCAACACCAGTATCATCCGCACCGCCCAGGGCTCCACGGTCACTGTCTACTACGACACAAAGTCTCCGCGGCCCTGGGACCCGATCCTGCGTTTCCAGTCCGACAAAGGCCTGTTCATGGGCAGCATGGACAAGATTTACGTGGAAGGAATCAGCAAGACCAACCGCGCCTACGAGGACGCCGGACCTTACTACGAAAAATACGACCATCCCCTCTGGAAAAAGTGGGGCGGCATGGACGTGACTCATCTGGGCCGCGGCGTGAGCGATTTCCTCTGCGTGCAACAGTTTCTGGAAGCCGCCCGCCGCAAGGAACCCGTGCCGCTGAACGTCTACGACGCCGTGGCCTGGAGTGCAATCACACCGCTCTCTGTCGAATCGGTGGCCAACGGCAGCGCGCCTGCAAAATTTCCCGAATTCAGCAAGGGAAAGTGGAAAGAGCCGCAGGACAGGATCTACTACGGAGTCTGAAGAGGGCGTTGAAAGCAAGACTTCAACACCCAAGGATGAAACTTATCGATTATTCGGCCGCCCAAGGGCAAGGGGAGAGTAAGTGGAAAAAGTGGGATTCGCCGGACTGGGCCTGATGGGCGGCCCGATGGTCATGCACCTGATCCGCGCCGGACTGGACGTGGCGGTCTATAACCGGACGCCCGCCCGCGCCGGGCAACATCTGCGGGCGGGGGCAGAGCTGTGCTCCACCGCCGCTGAACTGGCCGGAAAATGCGGCCTGATTCTGCTCTGCGTATCCGATACGCCCGCTGTGGAGGAAGTTGTTTTCGGCCCCTCCGGCCTGATCGAGGGCGCGGCGGAGGGCAGCCTGATAGTCGATCACTCCACGATCAGTCCCAGCGCTACCCGCGAGATAGCCGAGAAACTCCGGCAGCGGGGAGTGGGTTTTGTCGATGCCCCCATCTCCGGCGGCACCAGCGGTGCGGAACAGGGCACGCTGATGGTGATGGCCGGCGGGGAAGCCGGGCACGTGGAGCGCCTGCGTCCGGTGGCCCGGCACTACAGCTCGAACCTGATCCACATCGGCCCGGCAGGGCAGGGGCAGTTGATGAAATGCTGCAACCAACTGGTGGCAGGCCTGCACGTGCTGGCCCTGGCCGAGGGATTCCGCTTTGCCGGGGAAGCCGGCCTGAAGCCCGCCGATGCGCACAGGGTGCTGGGCGGAGGGGCGGCGGGCAGCTTTATCTGGGACAAGTGGGGCGCGATGCTGCTCGAGGGCGACCTCAGCCCCGGGTTCAAGATCAAGCTGCACCGCAAGGATCTTTTACTCGTGCGTCAAGAGTGCGAGCGCGTGGGGTTGGGACTTCCGGGCCTGAAACTGCTGCTGGAGCTGTACGAAAAGGCGATCGACAGGGGCTTGGGAGAGCTGGGCGACCAGGCGCTGAGCAAGGTGCTCTGATTTGTCCGCCTGTCAGCCTTTTGCGGGCAGGGTCGAAGTAAACCCGAGACCCATCCCGATCCACTTCCCGAGCGCCTGATCTGTTTTGAATCCGCCGGGCCGGACATAGACCATCCCGCGCAACGGCTTGCCGGTGAAGTCCATTTCCGTGGCATGTTCCAGCTTCAGCGCGGCTTTGTACTGCTCAGGCCCCACCCGGACCATCAGGTTGTTTTTGTTGTCGACTCCGCAGAGCATGTTGCCGTTGTGAAGGAAGCATAGCCCGCCGAACATTTTCCTGCGGGTTATGCCCTCGTTATCGCTTAACGCAGCTTCGACACGTTCCGCCAGTTTTTCGTCATAGGCCATGGTTCACCTTTTTTAATTCGTATCATTCCGCCAGTAGTCCGCATGGTAGTGCTCGCCGTCTTTGTTCCAGACCTTGCTCACTATGTCGATATCCCCGTCGCCGTCCACGTCGCCCAGGCGCGCATCGTGCCAGCCGGGGTTGTCCACGTGGATCACGTAGATGGAGAATGACGGGTCGTCCGCGCCGTCGTTGAGCCAGATCACACCACGCTCCTTGAGTCCCTTGGGTTTCATCGACAGCCGTGGCTCCTGGCCGCTCACGGTAGAATCCTCCTGCTCCCCGGCAAATATGTCCAGGTCCCCGTCGTTGTCGAAATCCGCCACGCCCAGGGAGTGCCAGCTTCCCGTGCCCGGCACGTCTCCCGGACGGGTCGGCGGGTCGGGCAGCATCCGCCGCTCCCAGCCCGCGCCGCCGCCGGTGTTCCTGCACCAATACACGTGGGAATTGCCCGTATCGCAGTCGCTGTAAACTATGTCGTTCTCTCCGTCGCGGTCGATATCGGCCACCCAGCAGCGGATGCTGGTGCCGTAGGTGGCGTGCGAGATCGGCACGTGAGGCCACTGATGGCGCACCCATGTGCCGGCGCCATCACCGGGGTTGGCGAACCAGTAGCCGGGGATAACGATATCCAGCGCGCCGTCGCCGTTAAGGTCCCCGGCCCCCCGCGGAGCTATCCCGGCGTGATTGGTGGTGTCTCCCGCGCCAATCGTGAATCTGGCCAGATCGTTGTCGTGGTCGAACCAGTACACTTCCTTGCCGTGGTAGGTGACCAGCTCGTCTTTCCCGTCGCCGTTGATATCAGCGGCAATTATGTCGTGCCCTCCACCGCCGTATTCGGTTATCGCCCAGGGGGAATCGGGGTTATCCCTCAGGTTGCCGGGGTTCCTGAACCAGACGTTGTTGATCGCCGCGTCCACGTGGCCATCGCGGTCAACATCGACCGCCTCGGACCCCAGTGCGCGCGCAAGGTGCTCGGAAGCACCCATCTCGTGACGCACCCAGGTGGAATCGTCCCTGCGCTCGAACCAGTAGGCGGTCAGCACGGAGCGCCGCGACAGGGCTACATCCAGGTCGCCGTCGCCATCAAAGTCCGCCAGCGCCGTGCTGCCGGTGCCCCAGCCCTCGCCCGGCAGGGGATTGGCGATAACGAAGTGCGTCCAGGCCATCGTCCGCTGCCTGCCGCACGCAGTAACCAGCAGACCGAGCACCACAAACAGGAGCGCCCGGCTGGAAAGTTTTAAGGGCGAGCGTGACTTTGAAGGCTTGTTAACGTTATCCATCAATGCACCTCTGTGTGTTGAGTGCTGATAATCGTTGTCCGGTATCTAAAGGGCCGTTGAATGTCTTTTTCAACGGCCCTGAAATCAAAATTATTATCTTTTCCGCTGTCAGGGGCAGGTGAATTGGCCTTGGGCTGACCCTTGAGAAGCTAAATTCCCATGACCATCGTTTTTGCAACACACTTCTAATGTGCCACTTACGATAATCACCCCTTGTGCCGCCCCTCAGTAACGCCGCTTGAACATCGGGCCGCCCCTCAGGCTCACCTTGCGCTTGCGGATTCTCTCCCCACGGTCCAGCTCGGCGGCATCTTTCTCGCGGCGTTTGCGACCGCCCACGCTGAAACCGGCCACGCGGCTGTCCTTGCGGCGGCGGCGCAGCGCCCGGTAGACGAACGCGTAGAGCACCACCGCCACGCCGATCAGCACCAGTTTGATCAGCAGATGTTCCATCGTTTCCTCCCTGCTGAATTTCCCCAATCACTCCGTTGCCCGCACGCCCATCGCACCACTGTCGTTCCCTACTCGCGCTCGTCCTCGAACCGCATGTCGGTCAGGTTGCGGCCGTGCTTACGGCACCAGCTCACAAACAGCGCCATGTAGTTCTCCCTAAGGCCCGCCGAGGTATCCAGGCCCAGCGCCGCCGCCACCTCCTCAAGCGTCCCCGGCTCGGCCTCCAACTCCAGGAACCGGCCGATATGGGGCAGACGGTCCAGCTCGGCCACCGCGCCATCGGACCGCACCCAATGCTCGCGGTATTTCTCGTAGACCAGCTCGAGCGTGTAACCCATCCGCTGGAATATGTGGCGCATGGTCTCCAGGTCCGACAACTCCAGTTCGCTCTCGCGCCGGGCCTTATAGCGTCCGGCCAGGGCCGGGTCCTCGTGCGGCTCCTTCCAGGTCAGCCTGATCTTGCGGTCACGCCGCAGGCGCAGCAGGCGGCCGCCTGCCTTAAGAGCGCCAGCGGGCGTATCGAACACGATATTGGACTCGAATGCCTCGCCGCCCGACACGAACCCCAGGTTTTGCAATCGCTGCCGGATCTCTCCGGTTGACTCCAGGGGAAATTTCAGTTCAATCTCGCTGGCCGTGGGCATTTATTATCCTCTCCCGCATACTGTTCTTTGCAGCTTCCACCTAAATGTTACCTCCCCGGAAAGCGGCTGTCAACCGGGACACTGAATTGCTAACCGTATAATATTCATATACAAACGATACTTTCCGGTTTTTTCCTTGCCTTATCGCAACCGTCTGTTATTTTTGAGCCGTACCTGAACTTAACTCGTGACTGGTGAAGAGAAATGATCTATTTCAGCGGCATTTCGATCAAGCATCTCGAGAGGTGGGAATTTCCCGACGACCGCCCGCGGTTCGCCACCCCGGAGGACTGTTACCGGCTGTTTCTCGGAATGCACCTGAGCATGCTCCGCACCGGCGAGAAGCAGGGGGAATACGACCCCAATTTCGCCCGTTATCTTGCCTGCGTCCGGCACTGCCAAAGCAGGCTGAGCCTCTCGTTCACCGAGTTTCGTAACGTGGTGGCCAACCTGGTGGAGCTTTACCAGCGGTTTTTCACCGATCCCACCGGCAGCAGGGGCGTCAGGCTGATGGACACTATCGGCAAGTTCGAACGCCTGATCTATCTCTACGCCAACAAGCTGCCCTCCAAATCCGCCGCCGCCCACAACTGATTTTTTTGCCCGCTACATCCTGTGCTACTTTCAGCCATTCCAGAGCCATCTCCCGCCCGCCGCCTCAGAGCAGCACCAGCGAGACGAGCAAAGTAATCACCGCTCCCGTGAAACCCATCAGACCCGTGGCCACGGTGTAGGTCCGGTAGGCAGTGGGCACGGGGATACCGGCCATCTGCGAAACCACCCAGAAATAGCTGTCGTTGGCGTGGCTCACTGTCATCGCGCCGCAGCCGATTCCAACCACCGCCAGGGCCGGTCCCCATTCGGACGCGCCCAGACCAAGCGTATCGAGCAGCGGAGCCACTATCGCCGCCGAGGTGATCATCGCCACCGTGCTGCTGCCCTGGGCGCTCTTGAGCGCCGCCGAGAGCACGAACGGCACCAGCACGCCCGCCTGCCAGCTCCCCAGAACCTGCTGGATATATTCGTCCAGGCTGCTTGATCTGATCACGTTGCCCAGCGCCCCGCCGGCGGCTGTAACCGCCAGCACGATAGCGCAGGATTTTACTCCGGCCGCAATCCAGGCTCCCCGCTGGCCGCGTCCGCCGGGAAGGCCGAACGCCAGCGCCAGTCCGGCCCCCAGGGCGAACACCGGATGCCCGGCTCCCTTGAGCAGCGAACCCAGCGCTCCCTCCGCCCCGCCGAACAGCGAACCGAGCGTGATCAGCACCAGCGGCACCGCAATCGGCAGAGCAGAGCGCACCGTCCCGGGATTTTTTGTCGATTCACACTCCGGCGGCTGTTGCTGATTCTCTTGCCGGGTCTCCTGCCGGGCCTTCTGTTGAGCTTCCAGTTCGTCAGGTAAAAACTCCCCGGCGAACCGCTGCGCCCAGAGGTTGCCCACAACGGCCAGCACCAGCGCGATCGGCAACCCGAGCACGATCACCCGGCCGATATCCGCCCCCAGCGCCACCGCGGCGGCGATCGGTCCGGGGGTGGGCGGCACCAGACAGTGCGCCGCGTATAATCCGGTGGCCAGGGCGACCGAAAGAGTCAGCCGGCCGGCCGCGGCCTTGCGCGCCAGGGCTCTGGCCAGCGGCACCAGCACGATAAACCCCGAGTCGCAGAACACCGGAATGCTGACCACGAACCCGGTCAGACTCATCGCCAGTGGAGTGCGCTTTTTCCCCACCAGCCGCAGCATCGCCGCCGCTATCGCCGCGCTGGCCCCCGTGCGTTCGAGAAACGCGCCGATCACCGCCCCGAAAATGATCACCAGCCCCACCCCGCCCAGCGTAGCGCCAAACCCCTTGTTGATCGCATCCAGCGTGGGCCGCATCCCCATCCCGGCGCTGATCCCGAACACGAACGCGCAGGCGATCAGCAGCAGGAAAGCGTCGGCCCTCCAGCGCCCGGTGGCCAGCATGATAATCACCACCAGCAGGATAAGTACGAGCAGAAGGCCGGCTCCGGTCATGGTTGGATTTCCCCTTCGGACGAGTTTGGCGAGTGCTTTGCGGGCGACAGGGGCAATATAGCCGCCGCTGTGAACGTGTGTCAATCGCGCCAGACAACAATTTCTAACTTGAATGTACGCCGGGAGAGCGATAAATTCCGATCAAGTTTTCAAGGAGCTTGCGCGATGGAGCAACATTGCTGTCCGTGGTGGATGAACTACCTGATCGGCAGTCCGCTGCGACTGGTTTTGCAGCCGCCGCGGAAACTGTTCGGGCAGTTGGTGAAGCCGGGGATGACCGTGCTGGACGCCGGCTGCGGCATGGGTATTTTTACCATGTCCCTGGCAGCTATGGCTGGACCTGATGGGCATGTTTTCGCGGTTGACCTCGTCCGGAAAAACCTGAAAATACTGGAGCGCAAGGCCCGCCGCAAGGGGCTGGAGCAAAGGATAACGACCATGGCCTGCGACATGGGAAAGCTTCCGCTGGACTTCCGGTTCGATTTCGCGCTGGCAGCGAATTCGGTGCACGAGGTGCCTGAGAACCAGAGATTTTTCCGCCGGCTGACCGAGTTGCTTAACCCCGGCGCTAAATTCCTGCTGCTTGAGCCGCCGTTGCACCTCAGCGAGGAGGAATTCCAGCGGGAACTGGAGTTGGCGGCCGAGGCCGGGCTGGGATTGATCGAGCGTTCGAAGGAAAGGTCCAGCTTTAAAGCGCTGTTACAAAAGTTAAATTAAGCCACAAATATGTAGTCTTTCCCCTCCACAAAACCCAGTGGATCAAGGTGTGCGCGCACGCTGCCGCGCGCGCCTTTCTGGCCCACGGCGCCAAGTACCAGCCCGGCGCGCTGGCGATTCTCACCTAACCCCACAGCATCCACCACCGGCACGCCGTGGATTTTCTTGCCGATTTTGCGCGGGTTGACCTCTATCAGGTAGCGGATTTCCACTCCCGCGGCGCGCAGCAGCTTGAGCCAACTCTTACCCACCGCCCCCGCCCCGCAGATCGACACGGGACGGCGGCCATTCTCCAGCCTGCTCTTGAGCAGGTAATGCAGCTTGAGACGCTGGAACGCCTGCTGGTTGTAGCGTTCCTGAGTGCGTGAGGCCCGTGTGCCGCTCTCGCGCCAGTAATGCAGCACACGCGGCACAGCCGATATTTCCCAGTTGCTTGAAGAAGCGAAACGCAGCAACAGGTCGTAGTCTTCGGGCAGACCCTGGAAATCGTGGTAGCCACCCACCTCGCGCAGCGCCCTGGCGCGCATCATCAACGAGGGATTGGCCAGCGGACATTCCACGAACAGCTCTCGGATGATATTTTGCCGCGTAAGGTTGTCGTTCCGGTCAATCAGCGAGTTGAGCCAGTTCTCGTAGAACAGCAGCCCCTGCTGAAGAGCCCGCCTGGGGAAATAGCGCACCCGGCAGCCCACCACTCCCAGAGCGCTGTCGCTCCCTAGCAGGGCCAGTTGGGCGATGCTGCGCTCCGGATGAGCGATATCGTCGGCGTCCATCCTGGCGATATACTCCCCCCGGCAGCGGGCCTGCCCAATCTCGGCGGCTGCTACCTGCCCTCTGTACGGCTCGGTAAAAAAACGCACCCGGCTGTCGGAGGCGGCGAGCGAGGCCAGCACCCGGCGCGTATTGTCCGTACTGCCGTCATCCACCACTACCACTTCCAGCGGCGGGCAATCGCGCTGGGAGAGCAGGGAGCGCACCGCGCGTTCGATAGTCCCGGCGGCGTTACGGGCGGGCATCAGATAGCTGACAACGGGGTTCACCGGTAAGTATCCATCCATAAATGGAAAGGGCGCTCCCGAACGGTTGGCAGCGCCCCCTGACTTCGAGACTAAACGCCAAAATCACTCGGCCCGACGGGCCATTTCCACCGCGCTGGTGGTAACGAAATATTTGGCGTAGAGGTTGGCGTACTCCCACTCCGGAAGCTCCGCCCTGCCATCGAGGTACGCCAGGAACGACTCGGTTACCTGACCGAAATGGGACTCGTGGCCGTCTTTGTACTTTTCGGGAATCACCACCTGCCAGCGCTCGCCGTCCTCGACCGCCTTGACGCCGGGGTATTTGCCGGAATCGAGTCTGGCGATCAGGGCCTTGAGCGCCTCGCCCACGCCGGCGCGGCTTGCGCCGGGAGCGGCCTGAACGTAGAGCCTGGGCTTGTAACCCTGTTCCTCGCCCTGGAGCACCAGCACGTGGGCCTTGCTGCCCTTGATCACCGAGTAGTGGGTGTCGCCGGTGCCCTCGGGGGCCTGGAAGTTCCAGATCACCTGCACGGCGCAGTTGACTCCCTTAACCGCGAAATTCATCCGGCCGTTGCAGAAGTAATCGAGGTTGCCGTCGCTGTTGAGCTCAAGCTGAGGCGGAAAACTTTCCTTGCGGGTAACCTTGGTGAACTGCGCCTGGTTCAGCTCGGTGGACCAGTGTTTGGCCGACCCCATCTCGATATCGCCGGCGGCGTCGATAGACTGCCCCGGAAAGAGCACCCAGAAAATTATATCCACCAGGTGGGTTGTCACGTCCACCAGCCCCTCTCCCTGCACGGCGGTGTCGAAAAACCACCAGGGACGCTTGTTGGGCCGCCCGGCAACCATCTTGTAGAGGTGATGCACGCTTTCCTTGACCACCGCCGGATCGTTTGGTGTGCCCTGCGTAATCGTGCCGAAAGTGGCCTCGTCCCCAACAATTTCGCGCTGCAGAATGGTGGTTATCTCATGGCGCTCGGTCATGATGTCGTAGGCGATCCTGCCATTGGCCTTTGCCGCGGCGATCACTTTTTCCAGCACGGGCAGCTTGGCTTTCTCGATCACCCAGGGCTTGTCGGCCAGCACGTTGAACCCGCCCTCCACGCAGCCCAGAATCCTGTCGATCTTGGGCTGGTTACGGCCCGAAAGCACGGCGATATCGCCGAAGCGCTCCCGGAGCATCGCGTCCTGGAAGTCCGGGCCGAGACTGATCCGGTAGCGCCAGGAGGCGGGATCGTCCTGCCGGGTGTTGAACGGCACCACGCGCGCCATGTGGTCGGTGAAATCCTCGTCCACCGGCGCGTAGATCCCCACCTGCTCCGATACGCCCCCGTAGCCCGAGGGCTTGAACACCAGCGCCGCGTGAAAATGGCCGGGATCGAGTACCACGAACCGGTGCTCATCGCCCTGCGGGGCCGCAGAGCCTTCCCGCCCCTGCCGGGTCTGAGCGGGTTGTGACGAGCAGGCCGTGATGATTACGGCCAGCGAAGCCAACAGGGCCAGCACCCTGAATCCCGAAACCGATGAGGTCATCCGACACTCCTTAAGAAAATGAGATGTTTTGCGAATTATTTACAGTTGGTTTCAACGCTTTTTATTGCGCTGAAATATCATAATAAGCCCCGGCGGCAGCGAATTCAAGACTCCGGCATCCTCCGCCGGCGCTGCGGGGGTGAAACTTGACACCCAAAAGCCTGAGTGATAAAGTTCAGCATGACACAGGCGCGGCCCCGTTGCCACACGCCGGAGTAACAATAATCAGCCAGGCCATATCATTTTATCCCCGGAGGCAGGCCCAGTGAGCTCATCGGACTCGATCAACCGCCGCAATTTCATTCGCAACAGCGCGGCCTCGCTCTCCGCTCCGGCGGTACTCGGCCTTGCCGGTACTCTGGGAGCGGCCACCGGCAACGAGGTCCGGGCCGGTTTTATCGGCACCGGCGGCAGGGGCCGGGCGCTGCTGGGCCATGCACTCAAATCCCCCGGCGTTAAAATAACCGCACTGTGCGATATCGACCCCGATGCGCGCGCCAAAGCCGCCGGGATGGCCTCCGCGCACAAACCGGCCACATTCAGCTACTACAAAAAACTGCTGGAACTCAAGGAACTGGACGCCGTGTTCGTGGCCACTCCCCCGTACCTTCACAAGCAGATGATCGTGGACGTGCTGGACAGCGGGCGAAACTGCTACGCCGAGAAGCCGCTGGCGCTGACAGTGGAGGAAATCGACGCGGTGGTGGAAGCGGGCGGCCGCGCCAGGGGCGTGCTGCAGGTGGGCCAGCAGATACGCTATCACCACGGGCTGCAAAAGCTGATCGGCAAAATCAACGGCGGCCTGATTGGCAAGATCGGGTTCCTGCGCGGCCAGCGCTATGCCGACTGGGACGGACCCGGCAGCAGGGGGCCGATGAAATGGCTGTGGTCGATCGAGCAGAGCGGCGACCAGATCGTGGAGCAATCGGTCCACGAGCTGGACCTGATCAACTGGATCATGAACGATCACCCGGTCCGCGCCGCGGGCCTGGGCGGACAGAATATCATCCACGAGCCGGCCGGGGCCAGCGTGCTGGACAGCTACGGCCTCACGTTCGATTATCCCGACGGGCGGCAGAGCGTTTTCAGCATGGTCAAGTACGCCCCCTACACCAACAACATGGGCGGACGGATAATCAACGCCTACGGTGAAAAGGGCTCGGCCGACATCCAGCTCTCCGGCCCCAGCACCGTTGTCTGGCGGGGCAAAGACGCGCCGGAACCGACCAGGTACGAGGAAGCCGATATCAATTTCGGCCAGCGGGCGGTCGATGATTTCTTCCGCTGCGTACGCACGGGCGAGAAGCCGTTCTGCGGCGCCGAAACGGGGCGGGTCGCCGCGCTGACAGCGCTGCTGGGCCGCAAGGCGATCTACGAACAGCGGGTTGTGACCTGGGACGAGTTGCTTAAGGAGGGCGCACCCGTAAAACCACTGTGGTACTGAAGTCGATCACAACCGTGTAAGTCAGGCCAACAATCACCAGGAGGAAAGATGGCGGTAAACAGAAGAGGTTTTATGGCCGGAGCGGCGGCGATAGCCGCCGCTGGAGCGGGCAAGATTGTGGCCCAGGGTTCGGCAAGCAAGGACAGCGACAGCGGGGCAGGCCACGACCGCCGTCCGTTGCGGATCGGAATGACCGACTGGAACCTGGGCGAGCGCGGCGTGGTTGAGAAAGTGGAGCTGGCGCGGCGGATCGGGCTGGACGGGATCCAGGTCAGCGTGCTCTTCCCCGAGGACGGCCTTCACCTTCGCTGCCCCAAACTCCAGGGCCAGTACCGCAAAGCCGCCCTGGACAACGGCGTGCAGATCTGCTCGCTGGCTATCGGCAACCTGGGCCCCGGCAGCCCGTTCAAGAGTGAGCCGGTGGGAGCGCTCCGGATCAACGACGCTATCGAGGTGGCGGCCAATATCGGCACAAACAATATCCTGCTGCCGTTCTTCCGCGAACGTGCGCCCAAGGACGACACGGATTTCAAGCGGATGATCGAGATGTTCAAGGAGATTGCCCGCACCGCCGAGCGCTACCAGGTGGTGGTGGCGATGGAGTCCTCGATGAACGCCGGGGATCACCTGCGGATAATCGACGCGGTGGGCAGCGAGTATATCGGCGTCTACATGGACATCTGGAACTGCTCCTACTACGGCAACGATCCGATGGTGGACGTGCCGCTGCTCAAGGACCATATCCATCAGGTTCACGTGAAAAACCGCGACCAGTACATGGACGGCCCCAACGAGCAGGGATTCAAGTGGCCGGAAGTGGCCGAGCTGCTCTACAAGGTGGGCTACAAGGGATGGTACGTGCTGGAGACCAGCCTGCCCAAGGACGATATGATCGGCGACACGCGGCACAATATCGAATACGTGCGCAAGCATTTCAGGATGCCGGCCTGAGCTTAGAAAAACAACCGCTGAACGTGGCGCGGGGCGGCATGAAGATTGCCCGAAAAACGCAATCTTCATGCCGCCCCGCGCCTTTTCAGGCCAATCGACAATCAGGCGTTACAAAATGCGGGCGAACACGAGGTCAGCCCCGGCGACGACAAAAATTCCCGCTAACAAGAGGGGTGCCCGCTGAAAGTGAGCGGGGTGTGTAACACAACCCTTCGCTCACCTTGTGCTCTCCCAGAAATCCCAGACCATCTCAAACAGCCCGTCCACGCTCTCCTGAAGGTGATGGCCGGCCTCAATTTTGAGCAGCAGCACATTTCCCGCTCCGCGGCAGGGGCTGTAGTGTATTGCCGTAATCCGCTCACTGACCGAACTCGTGGTGGGCTCCGCGTTGCAGCCCAATATCCTTGACCACAGCCGGGCCGAACTCTCGGCCGGCTCGTATGAGTAGCCCTGGTCGCTCATTCCACCTTTGTATGGGATAACTTCATCGTAGACCCCCTGGGCCAGAAATATTTTGCGCGGCGGGCCTGGCGGAGAGAGCTGCGGATGCTGGTAAAACGAACCGGAGATCGCCGCAATCCCGGTCAGCCCGGTAATCCGGCAGGCCAGCCGGTTGACAAACAGCGCGCCCAGCGAGAAACCGACAGCGTAGCGATTGAACGGATCGACCGCCAGGGCAGTGTCCGCCCAACCGATCAGCGAGGATACGAACGAAAAATCATCCACCCGGCGGCCGTCGAGCTCACCCTCCCATGAGTTGCGCATACCCTGGGGATAGATCCCGATAAACTCGCGGCTCCCGGCCACGCCTTCCAGCCACTCCGGCCAGTCGTCGCACGAGCGGCCGGCGCCGTGGAAAGCCAGCACCAGCGGATATTTCCCCGCCGGGTCATAGTTGCGGGGAAGCTGAACCAGCAGCTCGCGGTCGATACCGTCATGGGTTACGGCCAGGCGGCTCACACCGGGCGTCGGCTGCCACGCAGAGATATCGCACGACTTACTGCCGCCACAGGCCAGTTGAGAGAACACAAAAACGAGCAACAATCCGCTGAGCGGTGACCGGATGCTCACGGTATCCTCCCGAAAGTGAATGAACTCTCCCTGCGGCAAGCCGCGAGGTATCTTAAAAATCACCCTCAATCCCCCTTTTTCTAAGGGGGAAGCGGGGACGATCTGTAAAAAATTCAGCTGCGGGCGTCCAGGCTGAAATCCATGTTCATCTCATCGCAAAGGTCCGCCAGCTCGCCGCGCAGCTTGCGCACCGGCACATCGCCGGGAATCTCCGCCTCCAGACGCATCCGGAACATCGGCGTGCCCGTGACCGGCGCGTTGTGCGCCTCCGTTTCCAGGTTGCCGATATTGACCCCGAACCGGGCGAGCAACTCGGTGACCCGGAACACGATTCCCGTGCGGTCCATCCCGACCACGGTCAGCTCGTAGGGCACTCCCTCTTTCACCTTGAACCCGGTCCGCCCGGCGGTGGGCCGAATACTCAGCAACAGCCCGGTCTCGGCCTCGAGCCGCGGCAAAGCCACGCTGAATTTCTGCACCGCGCCGCTCTCGCCCCCGATCAGCACCAGGATCGCGAACTCGCCGCCCAGCACGGCCATCCTGCTGTCCTCGATACCGCACCCCGCATCGAAAGCCGCTCCGGAAATCGCCCTGGCGATACCCGGTTTGTCGGGACCTACCCCGGAAAGCAAAACGTAGTCACTCATAACTTCCTCATCCGGTTTTATTTTCAGTTGTTGACATTACGATCCAGAGGATTATACATGTATTGTAAGATACCCGACCGGCCGGGTATTTTGCAAGTCCCCCCTGAAATGAAAAGTCACCCAACCCCTTTTCATCCGCCGGGAGGCAACCTTATGAGCAACATGGCAGTGGGAATCCCTATCGGTTTTGCAATCGGTATCGGCAGCGGCGTGCCTATCGGCAAAGAGCAGGCAGAGCATGAAATAAGGAAAAAAATAATCGAATATGCAGCGAGCCATA
>JAJRTS010000070.1 GCA_024278175.1 Gemmatimonadales bacterium
CCCCCCTTCTTGGATTGCTCTGGCTCCGGAAGAAGCGGCGATATCTTCTCCCAGTATGCTTCGCTTAATAACTTCACTCTTCGGGCCATTGGTTATCACCTCCGGCCCCAATAATTTACTCGCCAATGGGCAAAAGTATAGAACAATATTCCAGTTATGAAACAGCTTCTAGGAAACTGGAACAAGAATCACGTTAGTGAATTTCCACAATCAACTTGACATCACATTGCGCTCTTCCCAGCTTGAAGCAAGCGACTCCTGTTGTTGCTACGATACGTCATCCAATACCACCAGGATTATCAATGCCTTTAACCACTCCTTTATCTCCGGCAGGGTAAATGAGCTACAGTGTTTATGTAATCGAGCTGGACAAAGAATTCGCGGACCTGCGGAAGGCGAAAGAGGCGAACCCCTGCCGAAATCCTGACAGGCCGTGTGTCTATGTCGGTTACACTTCCAAGTCCCCCCGGGCGCGGTTTAAGCAGCATATGTTCGGGAAAGTGGGAAAAAAAGGATATAGACTCTGTTCGCGGGTGGTTTATAAATATGGAATCAAGCTGATGCCCGAGTTGTATGCGTACTTCAATCCTATTCTCAAAAAAGATGATGCGATGGAAGTGGAGATTCTGCTGGCGAAAATTCTGCGCAAGTGCGGCTATACGGTCTGGCAGAATTAAAGCAAGGCCAGAATAGCGCTGCTTTGTTATCTTAGGGATATGGATATTTGCGGTTGTCGTCTGCCTCGCAGGGGCGATGACAGTTAAGTTGAGCATGGAGGGAGAGCAATGCGGATTTGTCTGCACTTTGACCCCTCATGTCTTTAATCCTCCTGTTATCAATCGTTTAACTGAGTAAGTAATCGGGTAGCATGCAAGGGTAGTAAAACCCTTGAGGGTGAGAGTGTAGGCAAGAGCTAGGGTGGAACTGAGAGGTAGTGCCGGGGGCCGGGAAGTAGAACGGCCCGGTGACCACGCAGATAATCGAAACTGCCAAGTGCCGATTACATTAGGGATCGATGGCCACCGGGCCGATAGCGAGAATTCAAAGGGAGCGGAACGGATGTAATGAACACTTGGCATAAAGACATTGTAAAACCTCCGGGCCGGGGAAGTCAAGCCCTGGGCGAAGAAAAGGACAAGGACACGCTCGCTTGCCCGGCGGCTGTGGCTGCACCCCGCCCCGGCAGCCTTGCCGCCCGGTGTCGGTTCGGGCGCGTCCTGCGCCCTCACCCTGCGCTCGCTCTGCATGGAGCCGGCCAGGTCGCCGGCGGCTCCATGGCCGGCCCGCGCTCGCCGGCGGCATCGCGCTTTCAGCGTGTAGCAAGCCGGGCGCGGCCCGGCGCGGCAAACCGCCCCCTCCACCTACTGCCGCGCCGCCTGCGCCCGGCTCGGCGGCTATCTGTTTTCTCGCGTTGCCAGCACCCTTTGAGAACCCACGCCCCCCGGCTCGGGCACTGCGCTTGCAGGCCTCCGGCCTCCACGGCTGCAAGCTCGCGCCCTCGCCCCGGCCCGACTCCCCGCCCCGCCCTGCAGAAACCCCGGCCCCGCAAAACCCCTGACAGCAGCCGCCTACGGCTTAAAAATATGTGGCAGTAAAGGCCAAGCTCGCGTTGCTCGTGGCCGCTGGCCAGCCTTGACAGCCACAAAGGCCGCCGGTAAGGCGGCTGCCTGTTCACCACCGCCGCCCCGCCAAACCAAAACCCCAGGGGGAGCAATGCGCGGAGTCAGAGTGTGTTTCGTGGCCGGAGTGCGCCGGGAGCAGGACATATTTTACATCGAGGGCCGGGGGGCCGTGCCGGTAACTCCGGCGCTGTGGGCGTTATTCGCGGACGGGCAGGGAGCGGCGTTCGCCTCGCTGGCGGCGCCGGAGCCGGTGCCGGTGCCAGCGGAGCAGCGGGGGCGGGTACTGGCGTACCTCGCCCGCTCCGGGCCGCTGGTGGTGCTCTCCCCGCGCTCATTCTGGCCGCTGGCCGTGCACTGGTGGCGGGATCTATATGGCAGCAAGGGGTTGTACGGGCCGCCGGTAAAGCCGCTCCGGTAGGCCGTGCCGGGCCCCACTAAAAGCGAAGTTGTACAAAAGGGCCGGGCGGAGCGCACCGGGGGATCGAGCCGGGGCATCGAGGGGGCGAAGGCGGGGCGGCTGCGCACGTACAGCAGCCGCCATGCCTGAGCGGTCGGGGAGTCGTGGGGGGCAGGGGGAAAAGCTGGCTGGCGCATAACGCAATTATGTAAACTTGGCAGGGATGCCACCAGTTTGCATAATACTAAGTTATGCGAGCAGGGCCGCCCAGGACGGGCGGCCAGCGACCAGCCAGCTTGCAGGGAGGAAGGCCGCAGGGCTTGCGTCCGGACGTGGAGAGTACTTAAGATAGGGTAGCCGCCGGGCAGGTAGGGCGGTTGTGGCCGGGTCACTCGGGCCGCTGAATCAGTGGAGGCCGTACGGTGCACTTACTAATCCCTGATGCTCAGCGGCCCGTACTTTTTAGTAAACGTTGCGGTCAGGGTCAATGCCCAGGACTCTGGAGAGGTCGCGGCGGTAGTTCTGATCACTATCGTTTTCTGTAGCTAATTGCCACTTCTTCATTCTGCGTAAATAATTCGTGTAGAGAGCGGCCTTGAAGTCTGCCCGTTGCTGAGGGGTACGTAGACGGCGCATTTCCCAACCAAAGAGGCCGTAATGCGTATAGGCATCAGAGAGACACCAGGTGGTAACCCGCCGCCCCGGAAACATCCCCTGCTTGATCTTGACAATGAATCCCCGCTTTTGCAGTTCCTTGAGTGCCCTGCTGAACGTGGAGGGCGGCATTCCTAATTGTAGTTCAGCGTGTGTAAAAGTGAACGGAAAAGGAAGCTCATCCCCTTTGTGATACTGGTATTCCATCGCTAAAAAAACATCCTTAGCCGCAGAGGGCAGGGAACGCCAGACAGTGCCGTAAGGAATAATCGGAGCGGTGAGGTCAGTCATGGAAACCCCAAAGGAAGATTGATGAAGTAGAGCCACCCCACGGCGCGCGTCCTGCGCGCCTGCCAGCCGGGAGCCGTGCGCCGGGCTTGCCCGCCCACGCGCCACGGCTCCGGCCCCGGCTTCCCACCCCAGGACAGAGCGGAACGCTGATCAAGTTGAGCCCCACCGCCCCCCGCTGCCCGGCGCGGGGCCACCCCCACCACCGGGCAGCGATCGAGGGGCAAGTACCGTACCGGGCAGGTCGTACCGTCAGCCCCGGAAAACCCTGCCCCCCGGCTCGGGCACGGAAGTTGCTAAACGTTCGCAGCTTCCGCGCCCTCGCCCCCGCCGAAGAAATCAGTTCTCGAACAGTGCAATTATGCTCTGAATTATAGACGATTTATAAATCTTATCGGCATCGTAAGGCCCATACCGGGCTTGCCTGCGCTTGGAGATTTGAACCAGGGCAGGTTTGCTACCTTTGGCAGCGTGTTCAACCAAGCCCATCAACCGGGCCGGGGCGTAGCTGTCGGCCATGGATAAAGCTTTCTTCGTAGCTGGCGGAAACCGGTGCCAACACTGCAAGCACACGTACATTTTACCGGCTTTAGAACCCTTGCAAAAGGGGCAGGTACGGCTACCGAAAACCAGCTTAACAAACTTGAGAGACAGGTATTTATACTCTGAGGGTTTCATGGTCTGCTCCGGGCTGAGATTGGAATAACCTTGCGCTCGGTGGAGTCCGGGAGTTTGAAATCAAGATTGCGCTCTGCAGGGTTTGCCATCCGGTTAACGTACCTGGTGTAAATCCGGGTGGTTCGCGGATCAACGTGCCGCAGCATCTTGGAAACTTCTTCCTCGCTTGACCCACGGGAAAGGGCAATAGTTGCGGCTGTGTGGCGCAGAGAGTGAGCGGTATAGCGGGGGCCAAAAAGACCAACAGCGTTTAAATGTTCCCGGAAAGTACGGGTCAAACAGTTGGCTGTTATAGGTCTGACAGGAGTGTCTAAAGTGTAAAAAATGCTGTTGCTTTTCCCTTTCGGGCCGGGACGAACAGAGAGATAAAACTTGATTTGCTCGGCCAGGTGCGGCATTAATTCTACACAGGCATCGGGGTACACGTGACCTTTTCCCTGAACGCTGAGAAATGTCCGGGAATCCTGCTGATAAATATCACCAATCAGGGAACGCTGTACCTCGCAACTTCTGAGGCCGCAGTTGATCATGAGCAGGATCATACAAATATCCCGGCGGCATGGCTGATCGTACTCGGCAAGGTGGGCAAGCAGTAAATCAACTTGCCGTTCCGTGAGCGGCAGGCGGGAATGTTCGAACTGCTTCCGGGTGTAATTTCTGAGGCCATGGCCGATATCCGGGAACAAACCTTCATGGCCCAGCCAGGCAAAAAAACGCCTCATGGAGCTAGCGTAACCCTGCATCGTGCCATCTGAACCGCTCCAATCCTGCATCCACTTAACAAGAAGTTCGCGGGATGGTACTCGTCCAGCGCAAAAGCGGAGGTAAGACCGTAATGCCACACGAGGATTCTTCTTCGAAATCTCAGCCATCAACTGATCATTTAACCACTGTTCCAGCAACTGAACAAAATCAGGCAAAGCCACCTCCGGGAAAAAGTGATAGAGGGGTCGACATTAACCCACGATGTTTACCCGTAAAAATTTGGGTTGATGCCGATGCCTGTCCCGGGGTTATCAAAGATATTTTATATCGGGCCGCACAGAGGGTGCGCGTGCAGCTCACTCTTGTAGCCAACAGGCTGCTCCGGCCGCCGCAATCTCAGTATATCACGGCGGTTGTGGTACCCGCCGGTTTCGATGTGGCCGACAGCAGGATAATCCAGGAATTGCAGCCCGGTGATCTGGTGATAACCGCGGATATCCCGCTTGCCGCCGAGGTGCTTGAAAAGGGAGGACATGCGCTTAATCCACGGGGGGAGCTTTATACACGGGACAACATCGACGAGCGCCTTGCCGTGCGCAATTTCATGGATTCCCTGCGCGGCACGGGGGTGATGACCGGCGGCCCCCCGTCGTTGAGCCAGAGTGACCGCCGGGCTTTCGCCAACATGCTGGATGCTTTCCTGACCAAATATGGGCAGGCGCAAGGATCCGGCCCGGCCGGTTGATTTCCACTCTGTTTGATCGGCAGGGCAATAGAAGTGGATAACGGCAGGCCGGTGCTTGAATTTTTTATAGCCGGGTAATACCTTATCCGTGAGTGGACTTGCGGCATGTTTATTGAAAAGCAAAGGAAGGGCGATGAACAGGATCGAGGATTTCGATTGCCCGGAGCATGATAAAAAACCTGTGGAACCGGGCGATGCGATTAACCGGCGAGTGTTCATGCATAATTCCCTGGCTGTGCTCGGTGGCCTGACCATGCTTGGCGGCTCAGCGGCCAGCCACGGTGTTTTGTCCGCCATGCCCGCGGCTGAATCGGCCGAAGCGGACGTGAGCGTAATCGGCCCGTACGGCCGGTGGGCGGCCGGACTGGTCGGGGACGAGCCGCCCCCCCTCTCGTTTCGCAGGAGCGAATGGCAGGAGCTGGAGCAATGGCGCAAGGCCGCCGGTGAGCGTGTTGTGGAGCGCCTGGGGGTTCCTGATATCGGCGGTTTGCCGCAAGTGAAAGTGAACAGGCAGTACACCCACGACGGCCTTCACGTGGAAGAGCTCTCATGGCAATTGCCCTACGGACGGCCCACCGAGGCCATCCTGCTCAAGCCGGAGAATGCAAAAGCCCCCCTGCCCGGGATCATGGCCTTCCACGACCACGGCGGCAACAAGTATTTCGGCAAGCGAAAAATCACCGCCACTTCCAGCCGGCTGCACCCCTTGATCGAAAAACACCAGGCGGAATATTACGAAAGCCGGGCCTGGGCCAACGAGATAGCCAGACGGGGATATGTGGTGCTGGTGTCCGACGCCTTCCCGTTTGCCAGCCGCCGGGTGATGCCCAAGGATGTGCCGGAGCGGCTGCTCAAGGGCTGGCAGGGCTTGAGCGATGACGACCCGGAGAACCCGGGGCACATCGTTGCCTACAACCGCTGGGCCGCCAATCACGAGTCGACAATGGCCAGGTCCCTGTTCTGCGCGGGAACCAGTTGGCCGGGCGTTTTCATGACCGAGGACCGCAAGGCGCTGGACGTTCTCTGCGCCCGGGATGATGTTGACGCGGAGAGAATCGGCTGCGGCGGGCTCTCGGGCGGGGGAATGCGCACCGTGTTTACCGGGGGGCTGGACCCGAGAATAAAGTGCGCGGTCTGTGTGGGCTTTATGACCACCTGGCGGGATTTCCTGCTCAATAAGTCGTTCACACACACCTGGATGACCTACGTGCCCATCCTCCCGCGCGAGTTGGATTTCCCGGAAATCCTGGGCCTGCGCGTGCCCCTGCCCACCCTGGTGCTCAACGACAGAGACGATTTCCTGTACACCATGCCGGAGATGACCCGGGCCGACGGGATCCTGCGGGAGGTCTATGATAAGGCCGGTGCCGGCGAACGATACAAATGCTCGTTTTATCCCGGTGAGCACAAGTTCGACGCCGCGATGCAGGCCGAGGCTTTTGATTGGTTAGACCGCTGGCTGAAGGCTTGAGCTTGGCGGCGTGCGGAAAAAAACGGTTGATGTGGTTTCTATTTCCTTCGTAATATCAATACGAGGTTATTCAGATGAGAAGCGATCAGGTTAAAAAAGGCGACGCTCGCGCTCCGCACCGCAGCCTTCTGCGTGCCACGGGGCTTAAGGAAGATGATTTCGACAAGCCGTTTATCGGTATCTGTAACTCGTTCAACCAGGTTATTCCCGGCCACGTGCATCTGGACAAGGTGGCGGAAAAGATTGAACAGAGTATCCGCGCTGCAGGCGGCATGCCGTTTCAGTTCAACACGATCGGTATCTGCGACGGTGTGGCGATGGGCCACCGGGGGATGAAATACTCGCTGCCATCCAGGGAAGTGATCGCCGACAGCGTGGAATCGGTGGTCAATGCGCACTGTTTCGATGCGCTGATCTGCCTTCCCAACTGCGATAAAATTGTTCCCGGTATGCTGATGGGTGCTCTGCGGACCAATATCCCGACCGTGTTTGTCAGCGGCGGGCCGATGGCCGCGGGCAGAATGGCCGATGGCCGGGTGGTGGACCTGATCAGCGTTTTCGAGGGAGTGGCCGCCCGCCAGAGCGGGCAAATCGATGACGCGGAGCTGTTGGAACTCGAGCAGAAAGCGTGCCCCACCTGCGGAAGTTGCTCGGGGATGTTCACCGCCAACTCGATGAACTGCCTGTGCGAGGCTATCGGAATCGCGCTGCCCGGCAACGGCACGATCCTGGCCGTGGACCCGCGGCGCCAGGAACTCTATGGCAGGGCGGCCAGGCGCGCGGTGGAGATGGCCCTGCTGGGTGGCCCCCTGCCGCGCGATCTTGTTACCGTTCAGTCTCTCGATAACGCGTTCGCTCTGGACATGGCCATGGGTGGCAGCACCAACACGGTCCTGCACACGCTGGCAATCGCCCGCGAGGCCGGAGCCCGGTACGACCTCGAGCGGATCAATTAGGTCTCCGGACACTGCCCCAATGTCTGCAAGGTCGCTCCCAGCAGCAACTACCACATTGAGGATGTCGACCGCGCCGGCGGGATCAGCGCTATCCTGAGCCGCATTGCAGCGGTAGAGGGTTTGCTGAACCTGGACTGCCCCACTGTCAGCGGGGCCACGCTGGGAGAGAATATCGCCGGAGTAAGTGTGCTGGACGAGGAGGTTATCCGTCCGCTCGAGCGCGCTTACTCCGCCGATGGAGGCCTTGCCGTGCTCAAGGGCAACCTGGCCGAGCAGGGAGCCATCGTGAAAAAAGCCGGTGTTGCCGCAAGCATGCTTTCTTTCGAGGGGGAGGCGATCTGTTTCGACTCTCAGGAAGAGGCCTGCGAGGGTATCTTGGCCGGGAAAGTGAAGGCCGGACACGTGGTGGTTATCCGCTACGAAGGACCAAAGGGCGGACCGGGGATGCAGGAAATGCTGGCTCCCACCTCCTACATCATGGGCCAGGGCCTGGGCGAAAGCGTGGCCCTGATCACCGACGGCCGTTTTTCCGGCGGCACGCGCGGCGCGTGTATCGGCCATGTGTCGCCCGAGGCGGCCGAGGGTGGTACAATCGGTCTGCTCAAGGACGGGGACACGATTACGATAGACATCCAGCAGCGCCTGCTGGCCGTGAACCTGAGCAGCGAGGAGTTGGAAAAACGCCGCGCCGTTCAGCAGCCGTTCACCCCCCGGATCACCGAGGGCTACCTGGCGCGTTATGCCCGGATGGTGCAGAACGCCAGCACGGGAGCCGTGCTCGAATAACCACGGAGGTTGAACCCGTCCGCTCCGGGCGCGTACGGCAACAATCGGCAAAAATCCCCCTTAGCAAAGAGGGTGTCTGCGCAGCAGGGGGGGGGGTGTTACAACAGCTTCAAACCGCTGGAACTCAACGTGTTTTTTCGAGTACGCTTATAGTGAAGAAAAGCAGTGCAGGGGCGACGCATGCGTCGCCCTTTTTATTGTGAATCCGTGGTTACTGCCGGAATGCGTCCAGCTCTTAAAAGGTAAAACTGTAAAAAACCCCGGCCAGGAATGCACCCGCCATCGTGAATGCCACGTAGAGCGCCACGGCCCTGAGGCCGAAACCCGCCTGGAAGGCGTAGAGCGCGGAGAGCTTGGTGGCGGGTCCGGAGATGAAAAACGCCAGCACCGCACCGCCGGAAAGCCCGAGCTGGTGCAGGGCTTCCATGATCGGGATCGAGGCGCCGCCGCACTGATAGAACGGTACTCCCAGCGCGATTGCGATCAAAATGGCGGAGTAGCCGCTGCCGGAGAACAGCGTGCGGATGAACTCCGGCGGCACCAGCGCCATCAGGGCGGCGCCCAGCAGCAGACTGATGCTGAATATTTTCAGGATGAACAGGCCCTGCTTTCGCAGGGCGAGCCATAACGGTCTGCCGAAGTTGTGGCTGTCAAGGGCGGAGCCGGCAAGCTCATCGGCGGGCCGCAGGGTGAATCGTCCGGCCACATTTTTACTGATCAGGCCGGCTCCCGCGCCCAGGCAGAACGCGGTCAGTACGCGCGCGATGGCCATCGGCAGGCCGAACGCCCCCCAGGTGAGCAGAAACAGGTTGGGGTCTATCAGCGGGCAGGCGACCAGGAAGGCGATAACCACGGCGGCGGGCATTCCGGCGGAGAGCAAAACAGCCGAAAACGGCACGGCCAGATACACCGGCAGCGGTGCGGCTATCCCGGCCAGGGTGGCCGCTGCGATGCCCGGGGCGGAATTGGAACGGAGGATGGTTATTTGCGGCAGTCGGAGCGTGAAGCGCTGCAGCAGGGCGACAGCAAATATGCCGGCGATCAGGAAAGGGAGCAGCCCGAGCGCCAGTTCGAGGAAATTATCCAGGATGCGGTATGTATAGGTCCTGAAAAAGACCGCATTGAATCGATCCAGCAGGTTCAAGCCGTCCTCTCCGGCCGTGGGTATATGGGTATATCCGTCCGCGCCCGTGGTTATTAATTGCCCTTAAGTGCCTTGAGTATCCCCAGCAGGTCGAAAATGTCCACCCGGCCGTCGGCGTTAAAATCGTAGCCCGGGTCCGGGCTGGGCTCACGCATCACTTTCAGCAGGGCCAGCAGGTCGAAAATACTGATCAGCCCATCGTTGTCGTAGTCGCCGTTAACCCGGCCCCTGGCGCTGAACTGCGCCCCGGCGAGACGGTTTCCGGCGTAGAGACTGTCGATTGCAGGGTCGCCGGTTTCCGGCTCACAGATGTTGAGGCTGAAACGGGCGACGCCCGCTGTTTGCTTAACTTTGACCAGCAGCGTATTGAGGCCCTCGCGCACCTGCACGTCCACGACGTCGTTGGGAAGCTTGTGTACCCGCACTCCGCCGTCGTAGTTATAGACCCGCTCCCCGTTGAGCCAGACCTGCATCTCGCCGTCCGAGCCGGCCCAGAGTTTTGCCTCCTGCGTCCGCGGGGCCTCCAGGTAGCTGCCCGCATAGTAGATGCAATCGACCGTATCCTGATAAAACCCGGCCGGGTCGATCAGATCGTCATAGAAGAACACCGCTTCGCTCCAGCCGCCAACGCCCGCCGAGGGCTGGGCGTTGGCTTCGCCCACCGGCAGGTCCACCTCATCCATCGACGTGCTGAAAAACGGGCCGTTCAGCAACCAGCTCCGGTTGCCCTGGCCGTAATAGCGGTATGACTTGTTCCTGAACGAGGCGTTCATCTGTTTCTCGGCCTTGACGAACGGCGTGGCGGATTCCTCGATAGTGTTGCCCCGGATGGTTATTTTCTGCGGGTCGTTCTGGCCGAACCCGACCAGGGCCGCCAGGGTGATATGCTCCACATCGTCCGGGTTGATGTCCATCAGGCGCGCGCAGACCGCGTCCACGCTGACGATATCGGCCCCGGCCACGATCATGTTGCGCCGCATCGCGGTCCCCCAAGAGAATTTAGACTTCTCCTTGCCCACGATTGCATCGACAACCACGAAATCTGAGCCCACCGTGCGCGCGATGTCCACGAAACTTTTTTGCAGCACGTTGGCCGTGTGGTCCAGCCCGATGCCGTTATTGTTGTAGCCCTGGTCTTTCGACCAGCCGTAGGTCATTCCCGGCAGCACTCCCACATAGTTTTTCAGGCCCACCGTGATCCCGGTAGTGTGGACTTTCAACACGGGTACGTTGATGATAAAGTCGGCCTCCAGCATGGTTTTGGGCAGGTAGAAGAACCACTGGGCATCGGAAAGGGCAGGCGAGGCGGCGGTGGTGGCCTCCACGTCGTCGTAGTTCAGGTCCACCCAGTCCACGTCCAGACCCGGATAAGACGTGTCGGCGCGAAGGTCCTCGATCATCCCCTTGAAGCCGGACATATCGTACCCGTCCTCACGCAGTGACCAGCTTGGTGCGTTAGCAGTGCCCGGCCGCGCCCAGCCGCCCGCGCCCTCGGCCACGCGGATTTCAAACTCCGGGTTGATCCGGTAGAGCATCAGCACCAGCGCCCGCACTACCCGCCAGTCGGTAACGCAGCCGTTGCCCCGCACCGCCGGATCAACAAGGTTGGGCTTGAGCACGATTTTACGGTCAGCGGGCTCCAGGTATTGCTCGAAACCGCCGGCCAGATTTACAGCCTGCTCCACCATCGCAGCCACCTGCTGATAGCTCAAAGTGCCCGAAACCGAAGCGGGGTCGGCAAGGTCCTGGTTATCGCTGCGCACAATCGCCACAGTGCTGGTTTTGTCCGGATCGTAGCTCCATGCCGAGTCCCAGCCCCAGCGGGTATGCTGCACGGCACTCTGGGAGAAGACCGCATAGTCGATAACCACCAGGGCCAGCAGCGCGGCAATCAGGATTTTGCGTTTGCCTGAGATCAAGGCCAAACCCCCGCGAGATTTTTTTATAGTGAGCTACTTGGAATGGATTTAACAGCTGGTTGCCTGCAATTTTTTTGTCGCCTCAAGTGCGAGACAAGTCTATTGAACATATTAGCGGGCAACAGGTAAAACAAGGAAAAAGACATGCCGGGGCGTTATTCTCCGCGCCCGGAAGCTTAAGATGGATGGGCTGACAGAAGTAACGGGAAATCCGCGCACAAGTTGCTTTTGATCAAGTGGGCCGCCCAAAAACGAGATTCAGCGGCCCTGATTTCAAAGAGGGCGGTCCGGTGTTTGCAGGTCACCCTCGCTGCAAGTAGCGGTTTTGTCCACATATTGGCGGCGATATTGCAATAGCGGTGCGCTCTAGTTTAATATATCTGTAATGTATCTGTAAACTTCTACGGTTCCTTTTTTCTCACGGGCGGAGTGTTGCTCAAACGCGCAGGCATCTCACCTCTTTCCGCGGCGGCGGTGTTTCTGGTGCTGCTGGCCCTGTTGCTGCCGATTGTGGCCTACCTGGGATATCACAGCAACCGGGCCAACCTTGAGCGGATGCTGTTCAGCAAGGGCTCGGCGATGATCGAGTCGGTGGCGCACGAATCGGAGAACTCCCTGCTTGCCGACCGGGAGATCACCGACGTGATCACGGCGGGGATGGAGCAGGTGTGCAGGATGGCGCTTTATTTATCGCGTGGCTCCGCGGTCCCGTCCTCCGTTCTTGACTCGCTCGCCCGCACCGCGCGGGCGATAAGAGTTGATCTGTTCGACTCGGCCGGGCAGCTCACGGCCTCGAGTGCCCCGGACAAGGCGCCCGTCATCATGCCGCCTTCACTGCTGGAGCTGGAGTTGGGCGAGGGAGTGTATTCCGCCTATGTTACGGATCAGGGCCGCTTTACTGAAAACGCGCCGGCGGACGAGCGCTATTTAACTGTCACCGTGGCCGGGCAGGGGCGGACGGCTGTTTGCTATCTGGAGGCGTCCAGACTGACAAATATCCGTCGCAGACTGGGGCTGGGGTTGATTTTCGACGACCTGTCGTCGGTGCAGGGAGTCCGCTACACCGTGCTTCAGGACAGCGCCGGGATTATCGCGGCCTCGTTCAATGTTACCAGCCTCAGCAGCCTGGAGCAGGACCCGTTTTTCGCTTTCGCCGCCGCCGATAGTATCCGGGGACGCTTTATCGAGTTCGAGGGCGAGCCTGTCTACGAGCTGGCCACGCCGTTCAGCTTCGAGGGAGAGTCGTTCGGCTTCCTGCGGCTGGCGGTTACCACCGGCGAAATTCGCGCTATCGCCCGCGGCGACCGTAACCGGATCCTGCTGGGCATGATGGCGCTGATGGCGTTGCTGGGCATGGCCGGCCTGCTTTACTCCCACGGCCGCAAACAGTTGAGCATGGAGATCGAGCATCTGAAGGTGAAGGGGTTCTCCGCTAGCGTGCTGGACTCGATGACAGAGGCGGTTGTGGTGCTTGACCAGGACGGGCGGATCGTGCTGATGAACGGCGCCTGCTCTGAAATCTGTAACCGCGTGGGGCCGGAAACCGGCGAGGGTGGGATGATTGCCGAGCTCCGTCCGGAGCTGGCGGAAGTGGTGGCCGGCAGGCGCGCGCGGGAGGTGAGCGTCTCGGAGCTGGAGCTGCCTCTGCCCGGACGGAGCGAGCCGCTGCCGCTGCTGGTCACCTGCACGGGCCTTGAACTGGCGGGAGCAAGCTACACAACCATGATCCTCACCGATCTCTCCGACAGGAAACAAGCCGAGTTGCTGGCCCTTCGCTCCCAGCGTTACCAGGCAATGGCCGAGATGTCCGCCGGGGTGGCCCACGAAATTCGCAATCCGCTCAACGCGATCGGGATGAACATCCAGCGCCTTAAATTGGAGTTCTCTCCGGCAGCACAACAGCAGCGGGAGTACGAACAGTTTATCGACACGATCCGCGGCGAGATCGACAGGCTGAACGAAATCGTGGAACAGTTCCTGCGTTTTTCCCGGTTCCCGCACCCTCGGATGCGCCCCGGCAGGCTGGACCTGCTGCTAAGCGAAACCGCCGGGTTCCTGGCTCCCGAGTTCGAGTCCGGCCAGGTGGAACTTGAGCGGCGGATCGACACCGCGGGCCAGGCGTCGTTTGACCCGGACCAGATCAGGCAGGTTTATCTGAATCTGCTGCGCAACGCGTCCCAGGCGGCGGGGCCGGGCGGCCGGGTGGGGATTACGGCGAGGCGGTCGGATGATAGCTATCTGGTGGAATTCAGCGATAACGGCCCGGGTATTGCAGCCGCTGAGCGGGAACGTATTTTCGAGCCATTCTATACCACCAGGGCTTCGGGCAGCGGGCTGGGACTGGCGATAGTCTCCCGGATAGTCAACGAGCACGGTGGAGAAATTAAGGTTGAGAGTGAACCGGGCCGCGGCTGTGCGTTTCTGGTCTCGCTCCCGCTGAGAGAAAATCAGCAGGAAGGCCCGGCGGATACACTTTTGCAGCAAGGAGAGTGACAATGTCTGCGCACAAAATTCTGGTCGTGGACGATGAGCAGGCGCAAAGAAGCACGCTGGCGGGGTTTCTGGCCAAGCGGGGCTACGAGGCCGTCGAGGCCGCTTCCGGCGAGAGCGCCCTGGAGCAGATAGATACCCGCGATTTCGACCTGGTGCTCACCGACCAGAAAATGACCGGTATCAGTGGGGTGGAGTTGCTTGAGCGGATCAAGCAACGTAATCCCGAGATAGAGGTGATCCTGATCACGGCTTTCGGCGACGTGCGCTCGGCCGTGCGGGCCACCAAGGCCGGCGCTTTCGATTATATCACCAAGCCGGTGGATCTGGAAGCGCTGGAAATATCAATCGGCAGGGCGCTGGAGCGCCGGCAACTGGTGGCGGAAAACCGCCTGCTGCGCCAGAGTCTGGAGCAAAAGCACAGTTTCAGCAACATTATCTCTGCCAGCGGTGCGATGGAGGATGTGCTGAACATGGCCGCGCGCGTGGCCCGTGTCGATTCTCCCGTGCTGATTACCGGCGAGAGCGGAACGGGCAAGGAAGTGGTGGCCCGGGCGATTCATCAGGCCAGCGGGCGGGCGAACAAGCCGTTCGTGGCGGTGAACTGCGCGGCTCTGAACAAAAACCTGATCGAGAGCGAGTTGTTCGGCCACGAGAAAGGCGCGTTCACCGGTGCTGTCAGGGCCCGTGGTGGAAAGATCGAATCCGCGGGCGGGGGAACCCTGTTCCTGGACGAGCTGGGCGAAATCAGCCCGGAAATCCAGGTCAAGCTGTTGCGCTTTCTGCAGGAGGGTACGTTCGAGCACGTAGGCTCGGACCAGCAACTTCATGCCGACGTCCGTCTGCTGGCGGCCACCAACCGCGACCTTCAACAGGCCCTGAACGAGGGCAATTTCCGCGAGGACTTCTATTACCGGATCAACGTGGTCAATATCCATATCCCGCCCCTGCGCTCCCGTCGGGAGGATATCCGCTGCCTGGCGGAACATTTCGTTGAGACCAACGCAACACGGCTTGGAGATAAAAAAATCAGCCGGGAGGCGCTGGACGCGCTGCTGCGCTATGACTATCCCGGAAATATCCGCGAGTTGCAGAACCTGGTGGAGCGGGCGATGGTGATGGCCCGGGGTGAGACGATCACAATCGGCGATCTTCCGCCCTCGCTGGCGGACAGGGTGCCTGTTGCCGAAGGTTCCGCCGCGCAGGAGGGCTCGCTGCCGGCCTCCGTGCAGGCGCTCGAAATACGGATGATCCACGAGGCGCTGGAGCGGGCCGGCGGTGTGCAGGTACGCGCCGCCGATCTGCTGGGGATTACCGAGCGTAACCTGCGCTATAAGATCAGGAAACTCGGTCTTTGAACTGATCCGATTATTCGACCAAAATGTCGAACCGGCTCGACCTTTTTGTCGAACGCAACTGTCCGGCAAGCGGTTGGAAATTGAAGCTGAAGAATGCGATGCCCCCTAAGCTGTTGTAAATAAAGGGGTAACATGTGATGGCGGGCGGCGGCCATGTGCTGGCACGCCATTTGACTATACTTGGGCTGCGCGCACTTCTTCGCAGTTTATTTTCAACCGGTTCAAGATGAACCAATGTCGGGAGGAATGGGAATTATGAGACCGCTGAGAATTTTTCTGGCAATTCTGCTGGCCGCCGGGTTATCCAATGGTACGACCGCTTTCGCTCAGGACGATGATGGAGTTGTTGTTAACACTGGCCGGATGATGGGCCATGGAATGGCCCGGGGCGGCAGCCTCGGTTTTATCGATGCCGACGGCGATGGGATCAACGACCGCCTGCAGGACTCGGACGGCGATGGCGTGATCAATGTGCTCGATCCCGACAGCAAGCTTTACCGCGATCCGGCCACCCGCACCGGCGCAGGCCACGGCATGGGTTTCGTGGATGAGGACGGCGACGGGATCAACGACCGCCTGCAGGACTCGGACGGCGATGGCGTAATCAACGTGCTCGATCCCGACAGCAAGCTTTACCGCGATCCCGCTACCCGCACCGGCGCAGGCCACGGCATGGGTGTCGTGGATGAGGACGGCGACGGGATCAACGACGGGCTGCAGGACTCGGACGGCGATGGCGTGATCAACGTGCTCGATCCCGACAGCAAGCTTTACCGCGACCCCTCTATCCGACGCCGGGGCGGTATGCATGGCGGTGGCCGTGGCATGGGTTTTGTGGATGAGGATGGCGACGGGATCAGCGACCGTCTGCAGGACTCGGACGGCGATGGCGTGATTAACGGCCTGGACCCCGACAGCAAACTTTATCGCGACCCCTCTATCCGACGCCGTGGCGGTATGCGGGGCGCCGGCCGCAGGTAAGCAACCGGTTTATCAATGCCCGGAGCCTCCGGGATACGGGGGCTCCGGGCATTCTGTTTGTCAGCTGATACGGATGTGGATGGGCAAAATGAATAGCGGACGGGAATACAGATGCCTGATAATCGCCTTGAGCCTGGTGCTGGCATGGGGCGTTTCGTCCGTTCATGCCCGGCCGGAGAGCGACAAGCAGCCGGCCGGCTCGGAAAGCTCACAGCGTAAGGAGCCTCGGCAGGTAAGGAGTGAGCAGGGTGCCGGAGAAGGGCTGAAACAGAAAGTGGAGCGGGGCAGCCGGACAGCCGCTGGTGGAGAAAAGACGGTGGTTGTGCTTCCATTCGGTTTTGTGGACAAGGACAAGAACGGGGTGAACGACCTGTTTGTCGATGCCAACGGTGACGGGGTGAATGATGTTTCGGTCAAACCATACGCTCACAAGTTCAAGTTTGTGGATAAGGACAAGAACGGGATTAACGATCTGTTTGTCGATGCCGACGGCGACGGGGTGAATGACCTGAAGATCCGTTTTGCTGACGCCGACAACGATGGGATAAATGACAATGTGGTCGATACCGACTGCGATTTTATCAATGACATTACAGGACTTAAATACAGCCGTAAAAGCCTGCGAGGATACAAGTTCGGTTTTATCAAGGAAGAGCGGATGCTGATGCGGGGTTTTATCGACGAGGACGGCGACGGGCTGCCGGATTTTCGTCAGATGAAAATGCGAGGGGCTGGAATTCCACCGGGATACGATCGTTTTATCGACAGGGACGGCGATGGGATTGACGACCGGAGGCAACATCGGAGAAAGCACATGCGAGGCAGAAATGAATAGAGTGTTCGTTTTACTAGTCGCGGGAGCGCTGGCGCTGGCCGCCGGTGCGAGTGCGAAAACCGATTTTAAGGTCGGCAACTGGACGTTGGCCGACAATAATGTTTTCCGTAATTTCAGTGGTGAGGGCGACGTTGTGTTCATGCCCTACGCCCAGTTGGGTTACGCAACCGGTATCACCGAGGCTTCCAGTCTGCGCTTCGGCTACAGCGGGGATTTTTACTTGTTCAACGAGATGAGCCGCCGCGATTTCTCGGTCCACTCGGGGGATTTCAGCTACAACCATCTCTGGCCGGAGTCAAATACGCTGTTCTCCGTGGGCGCCAGCGTGGAAACCCGCTTTAACCCGTCCGACTACAGCTACTACAACTACACAACCGGAGGCGTATATGGTAGTTTCAAGTATTACCTTCGCGATGACCTGATGCTGCTGGCCCGCTACAACCTGGTCGGCAAGCGGTTCAAGGAGTTCACCGAGTTTAATTTCTCCGAGCAGGTGTTCGATCTGCGCATCAGCCGCTTCCTGCCCTCCCGTACGACGTTGAGCATGAATGCGACCTACTACTACAAGTCGTATACATCCGATGTGGAGACTCTCGATTCCACTTTCGTCACGGCCGAAGATATTTCAAACCGGATGGGTTCGATGGGAGGGGTCCGGGGATGGGGCATGAGAAGGCGTCTGGAGATTCCTCTGCCCGATGATTTCGAAGGGTTTTTTCGCTACAATGTGCAGTCGGAGCGGTTCGCCAGCACCAGCCAGTTTCGGCTGGGAGCCAGCGTGGCCCAGAACGTGGCCGAGGGCACGGGGCTGATGCTGGCCTATACCGCCAGGATCAATCCCCAAAGTCGCAACCGCTACCTGACCAGTCTGGGCGAGTCCGTGCTCAACAACGAAGAGTTGTTCGACGACCACTACAGCTACAACGGCCATGAGGCCAGGGTGCAACTGCGTCAACTGTTGCCCGGCCAGAGTACGCTGACTCTGCGCTTTACAGTGCGGAGCCGCAAATACAGCGGTCGCCCGGCTTACGACCTGGTGGGCAACCCTGTTGCCTCCGGGCGGAGCAGGCTGGACAAGGCGATGCTTTTCAGCGCCCAGTTTTCCAGGACGATTTCCACGGGCTGGCTGGGCGCTCTGGAAAGCCTGGATGTCGTACTCCAGGGCGGCGCTGGCCGCAACAGTTCCAACGACGAATACTACGACTACAAGAGCGCGTGGCTTTCCCTGGGTGTGGAAAAGGGGTTCTGAGCTCAGGGTGGAAATAAAACCTTTGATGCCTTTTCCAACTTAACGGTTTTTAACGGTTCCAACCGCGGCCCGGCTTTTGACAGGCTGGTTGCGCAGGACGAATGCCGGTAATCGGCCGCGCATGTGCCGCCGCCGGAAATGGCGCTTAATCGAAAAGAACGCCTCGCGGCTGGCCGCGGGGTAAGCTGTTGCAGTGACAAGAGGAGCAGCTTAAATCCTCCCTGTCCCCCCTTTGCTAAAGGGGGGGGGCAGAGGAGTTAATTTCCCGCCATATCTGCCCAATATTACAGCCCGGCCCGGACTGACCGGCCGGGCCTTTTGTTTCCCCTTATCGCGTGCTGTTCCCCCTCCATTAGTCTATGCTACGATTTGTTTTGCCAGATCGTGCCGATGGCTGCAAATTCATCACTACGGAAGTTAATCAATCCAACAATCCGCAAGAGGTGGGCAATGCAGCAGCAGATCGTCGACATTCTGGAAATATTCGAACAGATCAACGCAATTCCGCGCGAATCCAAGAACGAGCAGGCCATTTCCGGCTGGCTTACGCAGTGGGCCGAGCAGCGCGGCCTGGCTACCCGCTCCGACAAATGGGGCAACGTGGTGATCGAGGTGCCGGCATCAAACGGCTACGAAGATGCGCCGACCCTGGTGATTCAGGGCCACATGGACATGGTCTGCGAGAAGACTGCCGATTCAAACCACGATTTCAGTAAAGACCCTGTCCGGTCGCTGATCGACGGGGACTGGCTGACGGCCGACAGGACCACCCTGGGAGCGGATAACGGGATCGCAATTGCGATGGGTCTGGCGCTGGCGGAAAGTGAAAACACGGCCCATCCGGCGCTTGAACTGCTGTTCACGGTGGACGAGGAGCAGGGGATGACCGGCGCGGCCAATATCGAGCCGGGTTTTATCAGCGGCAAGGTCATGCTTAATCTCGACTCGGAGGACGAGGGCGTGTTCACGATCGGCTGCTCCGGCGGCCGGGAAACGATTATCGAGCTGCCGCTGGCCATGGAGCCCCTGCCGGCAGCGATGGAAGTCTGCTCGCTTAAGGTCGACGGTCTGATGGGCGGCCACTCCGGGATAGATATCGGCAAGCACAGGGCCTGCGCCAACAAGTTGCTCTCCAGAGCGCTCCACCGTCTGCAACAGGCCTGCCCGCTGCGGCTGGTGCGGCTTCAGGGCGGTACGGCGCACAACGCCATCCCGCGCCAGGCGCTCGGCGAAATAGCCGTTGAACAGGGCCGGTTCGAGTCCCTGCGGCAAATCGTGCAGGATTGCCAGAGCGAGCTGAACTCCGAGTTCGCAGCCCGCGAAAGTTTTTTGTCGCTTACGTTTGAGCGTATCCACAGCAATGAGAACAAATCCGCCGCCGCCGGGCCGGACTCCCGGCGGGCCGTGCTGCTGCTGAACGCCGTGCCCCACGGGGTGGTCTCGATGTCAGCCGATGTGGAGGGCAAGGTCGAGACCTCCACCAGTTTTGCGGTGCTGGGCTTTAGCGATGGCAAGCTGGAAGTGCTCACCAGCCAGCGCAGCTCGGTGATGTCCAGACTGGACGCCCTGTCGGCGGAGATCGCCTCTATCGCCGCTCTGGCCGGGGCGCAATACCGTTTCGGCAGCGAGTACCCGGCCTGGCCGGCTAACATGCAATCTCCGCTGATCGTCAGGTGTGGCAGGCTCTACAGCAGTATGTTCGGCAAGGAACCGGTGTTCGAGATCATCCACGCCGGTCTGGAGTGCGCGGTGCTCGGCAGAACATATCCGGAGATGGACATGATCTCGCTGGGCCCGACTATCGAGAACCCGCATTCGCCGGACGAGCGGATGAATATCCCCTCGCTGGAAAAAGTTTGGAAGTTCCTGCTGGAGTTGTTGAAATCCTTTAAGGCATGACCGCGGTATGAGCAACGGCGGAGCGGGAAGGGAAGCGCAACCATTCCCGGCGTTGGCCTGCCGATATCAGGTTGGTTCGTGGCAAAAAAGCCACCCTGAACACGGGCGGCTTTTTTGATATTGTTTTGTATCGTGATTGTCCGGACTAAAGCAAATCAGCCGTACCAGGGCCTCTCCCGCTGGATTTCCTTGGAGAGCATGTTCTTGGTCAGAATCACGTCCTCGCGCACCTGGAAGTCGAACATGCCGGCGCACAGAAAATCGGCCCCGTTCTCGAACGCGTAGCGGAAACCGTCGCGGGGGTGAATCGCGCCGGCGGCCAGCACCTTGTAGGCGATCCACGGCTTCTCAACCGTCTTCATGAACTCGGCGGTCTCCTTCGGTGTGGTGGAGAAGATGTTGTCGTGTTCCTCCTCCGGGATCGCCGACCAGTAGCCGTGATGGTGCAGGGTCTTCATAAAAAAATCGGTGTCGATTCCGGCCTTGACAATCTCCATCGGAACTTCCAGCGCGTGCCCGGCGCAACCGGCAATCAGGCCGTTCTTTTTGATAAATCCGGTGACCTCGCCCAGCACGTCCACCTTGCCCTCGGCCACCAGCTTGTCGGCAATCCCGCCCATGATGAACGCACCCACGGCGCCGTTGTCGATAGCGAGCTGGATGTTGCTGGTCAGATCTCCCGGCTTGGGATAAGTCTGAGCCAGCCACTGGATTTTGCCGCCGCGCTCTTTCCTGTACTTGCCCAGCAGGCGGACAATCTGATCATCGCAGCGGAAGATGACCGTGTTGATCCCGTTCTCCTCGCACAACTGCACCGTGTCGAGCACTTTCTCATCGGTGTGGTAGGCCTTGATCAGGCTGGAGGCGTAGATCAGGTCGCGCGCGTGGGCGAACCCGCTGACCAGGTTGCCGCCGCACATCAGGCGGCTCAGCGTCACATTCCCGATTTTACCGGTCTGCAGCCCCTTGACCGCCGGTTCCCTGGGCGTGTCGTGCTGCTTTTCGGCCAGGTTTCTTTCCTCGCAACTGAGCATCACGCCGGCCCCGGTGGCTCCCAGCGCGGCCCGGGTCAGGAAGTTTCTGCGGCTTAGACTGTCTGCCATCTCTCGCCTCCGGTTTTTTTGCGGATAAAACCATTAACTTCTGGGCAACTCAGGATAATTACCGTCTGATTATATTATAGCAGAAAATATATACTTGCGAAAGCGCTGCAGTATTATTTCCCTCCGGCCGGTAATTTTACTGTCTCTCCGCTGTCGGGAACCCGTACGATGCGGAAACCCACTTCCATGCAGTCGGAATACCACCACTTGCTCTTGGGCTTGTGTGGGTCGGTCAGCAGCCAGGCGTCGTGGTGGGTGCTGCCCCGGCTGGCCGAACGGAAATCGGCCGGGTCGCTCAGATAGGAGCCGCCGCGCACCACGTACTCAACTCCGCCCGGTGGTCCGACGGGATCAACCACGGCCCCGGTTTCCGGCCCGCCAAGGCCGTCATCTAGCCGGTAATAGGCGTCCGGTGCGTAATAATCGAGGCAGAACTCCTTGACGTTGCCCAGCATGTTGTACAGGCCCCACGGGTTCGGCTCGTTGGTGTAGGGGTTTTGCACCTGGCCGGCGCTGTTGCGCGCGAAAAAGACGAAGCGCGCGGCCTCGCCGTCCTGTGCGCCGAACAGACGGTTGAGCAGGGGACGGGCGCTGAGTTTGCGCGGGTCGCCCTCGAAAAAGTAGGGGGTGGTGGTTCCCGCCCTGGCGCAGTATTCCCATTCGGCCTCGGTGGGCAGACGGTATTTTTTACCAGTTTTCTTCGACAACCACTTGCAATATTCCACTGCCGCGTGATAGGTCATCGAATAAGCCGCTTCCCAGCCGCCGATATCCGAGGAACCGTACTTGGGGGTGGGACCGGTGCGGGTGTCCACGTCGCCGGTGTCGGGCTGGTAGCCGGTCAACGTGTCCCTGCGCGCCGGTTGCGAGGTCTCGTCGAAATAGGCACGGAACTCGTTCCAGGTCACCTCGGTCTCGCCGATCCAGAACGGGCTGAGCGCCACTTCGTGTTGCGGCCCCTCATCCTGTTTGCGTAGCGGCTCATCCTCCGGGCTGCCCATCAGGAAAATTCCGCCGGGGATCGCCGTCATCTCGAACGTAACATCGGTGCCGGGGATCGTTTCCGTGTAACCTTTGAACTCCTCGCCGGTCCCGGGCCGGTTGGCCGGCCTGGTTCGCCGTGGCGCTGCGGCCGCATCCGCGATCAGGGTTTCCCCCCGGTAGTGCCCAACCGCCTTATGGCAGTTGATGCAGCGTAGTTTGTCGGGTTTGTCGCCCTGGCCCTCGTAATGTTTGTGGGCCTCCACGCCCTTGGCCGTCAGTCCGGCGCTGTAGAGTTCGGCATGGCAGCGGCGGCAGGAGCTGTCATAGGTGTAATGCCGGGCGTTGTAGAGTGCCGAGCGCTCAAACCAGTCGATCTTGTCCGTGTCCTTGAACAGCGTACTGAACACGTCGCGGATTCCCATCCGGGCTTTTTCGCTCAGCTGGTACAGGCCTGCGGGCGGAAGGTGGCACTCGGAGCAATGGACCACCACGCCGCTCTCGTTTTTGTAATGTGTCGAGAGGGTCCAACTGGAATCGGCCGCCGGGTGGACATGGCAGGAGACGCAGAAATCGCTTGATGAAGTGTAACGCAGCCCGGCAAGAGCCAGCAGCACGGCCGCCACGCCGACAGCCATGCCCGCAAGCAACTGGCGACGGCCGCCGAGGAAACCGGCCAGCGCCGAGATCAGGCGTGAAAGCGACGGCATCAGCTACTCCTCTTTTCTTTATTGCGGAAAGAAATTACCGCCGACCCGCCCGGGTTCAATCGGTTGTGGATTATAATTGACGGATCAGGGCGGGACAGATGGTAGAAGCGCAAAACTTGCCAATGATAAAACGAAACCCGGGATATTTCAAGAATGAGCTTGCGTTTTTCTTGTATGGGATGGAAGTTCCAGACACGCAGTATTGGCGGCCGGGAGATAAAAGGACGGCTTGAGCGGAAACGCTGCGTGTCGGTACCGCTGTCGCTCCCCGGACGTGCTGCTGCTCGTCTCCCCTTTGCTTGTCTTCACAAACAGATTGAACTATTTTGCATTGATCCTGTTCTTAGGATACCGCACTTACCTCTGTTACCCGCATTACACAAAACTGGAGTCAAAGCAGGTGCTCAAACAGCTATCGGTTTTTACGCATGTGGCCTGGATTATGCTTGCCGTGACCTCTCTGGCCGGTTGTTCCGATTATTCTGCTAATTTTGCTAATGCTGTCGAAAAACATGGGACCGCTGCCGAAAAGACTTCCGCGGCAACCTGGCGCACCGTGGGCCCCGGAGGCGCGGGAGCGATGTTCGAGGCCACTGTCAGTCCTCACGATCCGGACGTCTTTTTCATGCGCTGCGACATGACCGGCGCCTACGTCACCGAGGACGGTGGCGCAAGCTGGCGCACGTTTAACCTTCGCACGGTGGTAAGGGCGCTCGAATTCGACCCGCTGGACCCCAACACGATTTACGCCTCTAACTCCGGCCTCTATGTCTCCCACGATCTGGGCCATCGCTGGCGGCTGCTCTACCCCGATCCGGCGAACATAACGGCCGAGAAGATGGTCGGCGACGAAGCGGGGCACAGTCTCGTGACAGTGGACGGGATGCCCGGCGGGGCGATCGAGCGCATCTGCGTGGACCCTGTCGACAACGGAAGGATTTATATCGCGGTGGTGCCGCCGGGCGCCGACAGTGTCCGGCTGATGGCCAGTACGGACAAGGGCGCATCATGGCGGACGCTGGCAAATGTGATGGGCCGCAAGGCGCTGGAGATATTCTCCCCGCGCGTGACCGGCGCACCGGGCCGGGTGGCGCTGGTGACCGACCGCGCGTTCGCGGCGGTGGACCTGGCCGATGGAGCTGTCGAATACAGTGAATTGCCCATCAAGACTATCCGGGAAGCCACCGGCGGCGCAGGTGGTGGAGGGGGCGGCGTTATCTACCTGCTTGCGGGATACGGCCAGCGCAGGAGCCTGGATGACTGGGGCGTGTTCCGCAGTGACGACGGCGGAGAGAGTTGGCAGCGGCGCAGCTCCGGGCTGGAAGGTGAATGGTCCGGCGGTGATACGGCCCCCGCGAGTTTGATCAGCCTGGACGCGTCCGCCGCGCATCCCGAGACGCTTTATCTGTCCATCGGCGAATTTCCCGCGGACGTGGACGGTAAGCTGGAATACCACGCCGGGATCATGAAGTCGTCCAACGGCGGCAGGGACTGGCAGTGGGTGTACCGTGCCAACAGCGAGGTCGTTTTGAGCGCCAATTCCAGCGAATACTGGCGCGACTGGAGCTATGGCACCGGTGACTGGTCGCCCTGGTCCGTGGGCGTCAGTCCCTCGGATCCGGACGTATGCTACGGGGCCGGCACCCGCAACCTTCGCACTGTCGACGGCGGGGCGCAGTGGCGGCAGATTGTAAGCGACAACCTTCCCGATGGTTCCTCCGCCACGCGGGGCACCGAGGGCACCACCACCTACGGGGTGCATTTCGACCCGTTCGACGACGAGCATCTTCTGATCAGCTACACCGATCTGGGTGCCTACCATTCGTTCAACCGCGGTAAGAGCTGGTACCACACGATCAAGGGAATCCCCGTGGAATGGCGTAATACCTGCTACTGGGTCGAGTTCGACCCCGAAGTGGAGGGGCTGCTCTGGGGCGCGTGGACCAACGTCCACGATCTCCCGCGCTCCAAAATGTACCGCTCCGGCAACCTGGTCAACGGCAGGAAAAAAGGCGGCGTGGCGGTTTCCCATGACAGTGGCCGCTCGTGGGAGAAGTCCAACTCCGGGATCCCTCCCGCAACCGTGTGCACCCATATCGTCCTGGACAAAAACAGCCCCGCGGATTCACGCACCCTCTACGTGTGCGGGTATGGCTCCGGCGTGTTCAAGTCTGTCGATGGCGGCCGGAGCTGGAACAGCGCTGACAACGGCCTGGGGGCGAACCGCAATGCGTGGCGGATTACCCTGCTGCCCTCGGGAACCCTCTACCTGATCGTGGCGCGCGGCTATGAGGACGGCCGGGTTGTGGACGGCGCTCTCTACCGCAGCGACGACGGGGCGGAGAGCTGGAGACTCGTGGCGCTCCCGGATGGAGTCAACGCGCCCAACGACCTGGTTTTCGATCCCTCCGACCCGCGCAGGATGTATCTCAGTTGCTGGCCATCCGAGCGGGAGCAAAGCGAGCGCCACGGCGGGCTGCTTCGTACCGAAGACGGCGGTGAGAGCTGGGAGCGCGTGTTCGACGGCGATGCGTATGTTTATGCCGCCGCGACAGACCCGGACAACCCGTCCACGGTCTTTATCGCCACGTTCGAGAGCGCGGCGTTCCGCAGCGATGATCGCGGCGAAAGCTGGCGCAGGCTGGAAGGCTATAATTTCAAGTGGGGGCACCGTCCTGTTCCTGACCCCCATAACCCCGGTATGCTTTATATCACCACTTTCGGCGGCAGCGTGTTCCACGGGCCGGACCAGGGCGTGCCCGGCGCTTTCGAGGGAATCGAAAACTGGGAAGAGTCCTGGCGCTGGCATGGGTTAACGGCCGCCGATTGACGGGTTTGTGTAAAGCGGCAAAATATAATTGAGACCTTTGAAAAATTGGACGACTGAATTGTTTTGAGGGAGTTTTTTCATCTCACTCATCTTTGTGAATCAAAAGAGAATGCAGGGGTTGCTAATTATAACTACATGATCTGACCGAAAGATATGCCCCTTGATAAAAAGTTTTGGAAAAAGAGTGGGGGAGTGTGAGGGGAAGAGAAAAGAACCTTTTTAAAAAGGTTTTGTCTCTTCCCCTCACCATGCTTTGATTAAACCAAAGGTCTCATAATTATAAAGCCGGACGATCAGCCTGATTCCGGCCGCTCATTAAGGAGGTTCAAGCAATGTTGAAGAAATCGCTCGAAACAGTCCTGCTTCAATGCGCAGTCCTCGGGCTGTTTGCTGCCAGCTCTGTTAGCGCAAAAATCGATCCAGCCTCGGCCAGCCTGGATACCATGCAGATCGGAAGTTATCTCCAGGCCCTGGCCGACAGTCTGGGAAAACAGGCCTGGCGGCGGGTGGATAGCAAGGACAAGCTGGAGGCCGAGCGGGAAAAGATGCACAAGGAGTTCATGTTCATGCTCGGGCTGGACCCGTTGCCCGAGCGCACGGACCTGCATGTTAAGACAGTGCGCACTATCGAGCGGGACGACTACACGGTCGAGGTGCTCCAATATCAGAGCCTGCCCGGATTCTACGTGGCGGCTAACCTCTACAAGCCAAAGCAGGGCAAGGGGCCCTTTCCGGCGGTGCTCTGGGGGCCGGGCCACGGCAACGGGGAATTCGGCACCAAGCAAAAGCGCCAGAGCCATGCGGCGATGTGGGCCAGGGCCGGTTATATCTGCATCGTGGTCGACCCGGTTCAGGCCTCGGAAGTTTACGGCATCCATCACGGCCTGGCGGGTTACGACCTGGACGAGTGGTACTCGCGCGGCTACACGCCGATGGCTATCGAAGTCTGGAACGCGATGCGTACCGTGGATTACCTGCTGACCAGGCCGGACGTGGACGGCGCCAGGCTGACGCTCACCGGCGTGTCCGGCGGGGGCGCCCTGAGCTGGATGGCCGGTGTGGCGGACACCCGCTTTGCCGTGGTCCAGCCGGCGGCGGGTACCTCGGAAATCCCGGCGCATATCCGTTACAACCTGCAAAACATGCACTGCGACTGCGCCTATTTCGGTAACACCTACCAGCACGACTGGACCAGCATGGCCGCGCTGGTTGCTCCGCGCCCGCTGCAGTTGCATTGCTCCACGGGCGACGCTTACTATCCGCCCGAGGGCTACCTTCCTGTGCTGGCAAGGGCCAAAGAGGCTTTTTCCTGGTACGGCAAGGAGGATGCGGCCGCGCTTAGCGAAGTTCCCGGCCCCCATACGTATAATGTGGTCCAGCGCCAGCGGAGCGTGGAGTTCAGCACCCGCTGGCTGCTGGGCAGGGAAGTCGAGATCAAGGACCGGGAAATCACACCTGTTCAGGCCTCGCAACTGGGAGCGCTGGGCGGAATCAACGCGGAGCACCCGGACAATATCAACGCCAGGGTTTACGAGTACCTGCTGCCCGCCCACCAGGTAACGATGCCCTCGGAGAGGGCCGCCTGGGAGACTCGCCGCGCACAGGTGATGGACAAGCTGCGGAGCGTGGTGCTGCGTAATATGCCCACCGGCCTGACACCCCACGCCAGCGGCCGGACAGAGGGTGAAGACGGGTATCTGCTGGAAACCGAGCCGGGAATCAGGGTGGGGATGTATGCCAGTATTCCCGCAGAGGGTGGCCCGATGAAAGCGGCGGTGCTCTATGTCGCCTCCCCGGGGGACAGCTACGGCAGTACTCTCTGGAGTTTCATGAAACCGTGGCCGCTTGCGGAAAAACAGAGTTCCAAGTACATGGTCTACCCGCGCGGAGTGGGCCGCGCAAGCTGGGACCACGACAGGCTGAGCCGGTACAAACGCGACGCCTGGATGCTGGGGCGCACGCTGGATGACATGCGGCTGGCCGATATCCTCTGCGCAATCGAGGCCGTGGCCACCGATCCGGCCAACGGGAATATCGAGGAGCTCTCGCTGGTGGGTAAGGGCGAGGCGGGGATTCTGGCCGCGTACGCCGCCCTGCTCGACGAGCGCGTTACGCGGGTAGTGCTGCACATGCCCACCGAGACCCATCTGGATGGCCCGGACCTGCTCAACGTGCTGCGCTTCACGGATATTAAAGAAACCTTGGCGATGCTGGCCCCGCGTTGCGAGCTGGATATCATTACCCACGATATTGATGATTTCTCTTTGACCGGAGATATTTACGGACTGATGGGTGCGTCGGAAAAATTCCGCGATTGCGTTTCGGTCACCCAGGCGCTGAACCTGAAGCACTGACGGGGGGGCATGAATCAAACCTGGGGCGCCAGTCAGGTCCGGAAAGTTTTTTTGCCGCCACATCCTTGCCGCGCGTAGAAACGTGTTGAATAAACACGTTTCTACGCGCGGCAAATCAACCGTACGGGAGGTGTCCGGATGGAGATGGATCGCAGGGAGTTCCTGAAAACTACGGGCGCGAGGCTGTGCATGCTGATCCCGGCCGGGTTCATTACGTCAGGCTGCTCGAGCGGAGCCACGGAGCTGGAAAGGATGGTGGATCCGGAATTCCTGCCGCCCATCCCGGACGGAGCAAAGTGGGAGCTGGTCTGGAGCGATGAGTTCGGGGGCGGGCAGCTTGACCGCTCTCTCTGGGAAACTCCTGCGGGTGTGCGCCGCGATGGCTACTGGGCCGAGGAGGACAGCTATCTCGACGGCGAGGGAAACCTGGTACTGCGTACCCGCGAGAGAGATGGCAAATACTACTCCGGTGCTGTGCGCACCAAGGGGACGTTCGAACACCGTTTCGGCTATTGGGTGGCCCGCTGCAAGTTCCACACCGAGGTGGGGCACTGGCCCGCGTTCTGGCTGTTTTCACCAGGAGTCGGCTCCGTGGGCGATGAGGGCCGTGATGGGACAGAGATCGACATCATGGAAAAACCCTGGCCGGACGAGGACAGGATCAACCTGGCTCTGCACTGGGACGGCTACGGAGAAGATCACAAAAGTGATGGCAGGCAGGTGATTGTTCCGGGTGTCAGCCGGGGTTGGCACACGTTTGGCCTGCTCTGGTCTCCCGGGGAGTATGTGTTCTATATCGACGGGCAGGAAGTGTGGCGCACGAACGCGGGTGGAGTCTCGCAGGTGCCGGCCTATGTGAAACTTACGGACGAGGTTGGTGACTGGGCGGGTGATATCGCCGAGGCCAGGCTGCCTGATTACGCCTTGTTCGATTACGTCCGGGTTTACGATTACGCGGGTGGCGGCATGGGCAAATCGGTTCCCTGAGCAGCAAGGGCGATATCAGCGCCGGATCCGCTGGTGAAGCTGCATAACTGTTTTTTACAGAAGTCGATAACAAAACTTGCATCGCGGTAAATCAACCGAAACGGGAGGTGTCCGGATGGAGATGGATCGCAGGGGGTTCCTGAAAACAGCGGGAGCGGGGCTGTGCATGCCGATGCTGGCCGGAATCAGTAGCTCCCGGGCGGCCGGGGGCGGCCTGCCGAATATTGTGCTGGTGATGGCCGATGACCAGGGTTGGGGTGATATGGCCTATAACGGCCACCCCGTGCTGAAAACTCCGAATTTCGACGAGATGGCGGCCAACGGTATGCGCTTCGACAGGTTCTACGCCGCCCACCCGGTCTGTTCGCCCACCCGTGGCAGCGTGATGACCGGGCGCAACCCGAACCGTTTCGGCTGTTTCCAGTGGGGCAATACCCTGCGGCCCCAGGAAGTGACTCTGGCCGAGGCGCTGAAGACCGCCGGTTACGTTACCGGCCATTTCGGCAAGTGGCATCTCGGCCCTGTCAGAAAGGGCAGCCCGGTCAACCCGGGAGCCAGCGGGTTCGACGAATGGCTGAGCGCCCCCAATTTCTTCGACAACGACCCGATCCTGAGCCGTGAGGGTCTGGCGGAGCAGACAAAGGGCGAGAGTTCGATGGTCACCGTGGACGCGGCCCTGGAATTTATCCGTAAGCACTCGGGCGCGGAGAAACCCTTTCTGGCCGTGGTCTGGTTCGGCTCGCCGCACCTTCCGCACCGGGCGCTGGACGAGGACCGGGCACTCTATCGCGACCAGCCCGAGGAACTTCAGAATTTCTACGGCGAGATTACCGGCATGGATCGGGCGTTCGGCAAGCTGCGCGATGAGCTTCGCTCCAGCGGGCTTGCCGATAACACGATCCTCTGGTACTGCAGCGACAACGGCGGCCTGCCGAAAGGCGGGGCCACCGGGGGGCGGGGGCATAAGGGGCAAATCTACGAGGGCGGCCTGCGGGTGCCGGCGATCCTGGAATGGCCCAAACGCCTGCATGCCCCCAGCGTTACGAACATTCCCTGCTGCACGAGCGACTTTTACCCCACGCTGCTGGAACTAACGGGAGTCAATATCGAGAACCAGCCGCCGCTCGATGGTGTGAGCCTGGTGCCGCTGCTGGATGGGGCGATGCAGAGCAGGCCGCGGCCGATCGGCTTCTGGAACTATCCTGAGGGTGGCGTGCCCACTCCCAGCGCACTGTGGATGGCAGAACTGCTGGAGGACCAGCAAAGCGGCGATATGCTGGGAGACGTCTCGAAACTCCGCCTCGAGGCCGCGACGATCAGCAAGCACTACCCGGAGGACACGTTCCCCGGCCATGGGGCCTGGCTGGACTGGCCGTGGAAGCTGCACCGGATTCAGGACGGGCAGGGCCTGGTGAGATTCGAGTTGTACGATTTGCAGCAGGACCCGGATGAAAAGCGTGACATCTCCGCAGCAAATCCGGGGAAGGTTGAAGTGCTGGCCGCTCAGTTGCAGCGCTGGCAGGTATCGGTGCTGCGCAGTCTGAACGGCAAGGATTACCGTTAGGAAATCAGGCGGATGAATTGGCGCTCGCCGAAGCGCCCGGCTTATGCCGGGCGCTTTTTCATGCCAGCGGAATCCTGACCGACACACGGACGAGTCCGTCTTCCGCTGTGTCGAGCGAGATGCTTCCGCCCAGGGTTTTGGCGATTAACTTTGCCGAGTAAGTCCCCAGGCCGGTCCCGCCCTGCTTGCCGGAAGTGAACAGCTTCTCGAAAAACTGCTCACGGACCTCGGCGGATATCCGGCCCGGGTTGGTGATTGTCACCGTGCCGAATGCTTTGCCGAATTCTTTCTCGGGCGCGCATTCCAGCGTCACCCGCCCACCTGGTGGACAGGCTTCCAGCGCGTTGCGGACCAGGTTGGAAAACATCGAGTAGCAAAGCAGCTCCTCGCCCAGCAGCTTGAGCTCGCAACTGTCGCGTGGGCCGAAACCGACCTCCACGTTCCGGGTTCTGGCCAGTTCGCTGTTGTCCCTGATTACACTGCCAAGGATCTTGACCGGATTGAACGGCACAGGGTGTAGTTCGTAGGTGCCGCGTTCGAGTTTGAACATGTCCAGGGAGCGGTTGATCATTTCCAGCATCCGGTAGCCGGAGTCGCGAATCATTTCCAGGCAGGCCAGATTGTCTTCCCTGTTGCCGTAGTCGTCCATTACTAAATTGGAGAATCCGATAATCGAGGACAAGGGGCTTTTAAGGTCGTGACGGGTGATCTGCTCAACGTCCTCGCGCAACTTGGCGGCCTCGATCAGTTCCAGGTTCTGGCGCTCCCGTTTGCCGCGCGCCCCGGAGAGTTCCAGGTGGTTACGCACCCTGGCCTTGACGATCGGCGGGCTGATCGGCTTGGTGATGTAATCGATAGCTCCCAGTTCAAGCCCGCGGGCCTCGTCCTCGTCCTCGGTCATGGAGGTGACGAAAATAATCGGGATCGCGGCTGTGCGGCTGTCCGCCTTGATCCGTCTGCAAAGCTCCAGGCCGTCCATGACCGGCATCACAATATCGAGCAGGACCAAATCCACCGTCCTGGAGCCGAGAAGCTCCAGCGCCTGCTCTCCCGCCGTGGCGAACAGGACCTGGTAATCCGGCCTGAGCACCTCGTGGAGCACCTTGATATTGACCGGCTCGTCGTCCACGACCAGAACCGTGTGCTGCTCGGGGTGATCATCCATCTCCGGTCTCCTCGGGTTCAGCTTTCAATTGCCTTGCGAGTTCCGCCAGACTTTTGCGCGCCGCCGCGTAATCGAGATCGCGAATCTGCTGTTGCGCCCGCTGGGCGATCAGCGTCCCCTCCTCGCCCTCTTCGAGCATTGCGGAGATTCGGCTCAGCAACTCGGAGGCGGCCATATCGTTATCGGCCAGCAAGTTGTCCAGGCGCGCCAGCATTTTGCTCAGTTCCACCTGACCACGAGACGGAGCCCCGGAGCTTTCTTCCCGCTCCTGCTCAAGCGCACCGTCGAGTTCCGCCGCCGCCCTGATGATATTTTCCATTCCCGCCTCCAGCTTGTCCAGCAGCGGATCCATGTCCCTGTCCTCCGCGCTGCCCAGCGCCGCCTCGAGTTCCGCCGCCGTATCGTGCACGGAGAGTGCGGAGAGGTTTCCCGCCACTCCCTTGAGGGTGTGGGCCAGTTTGCGCGCTCTGTCCCTGTTGCCCTGCTCCAGCATCCTCCTGATCTCCGCCGGGGAGTTCTGGTGTCTGGCCGTAAAATCGAGAATCAGATTGCGCAACAGCTTGCTGTTACCGGCAACCCTGCGCAGCGCGGAGTCGAGGTCGATCCCGGGCAGGCCGTCTGGAGGATTTTTCCGTGGCGCCGGCTCAGCGTCCGGGCCGGCCGTGGAGCGCTTCCCGCCGGTGACGAGCAGAGCGAGGATTGTATCGTAGAGGCTGTCCGGGTCGATCGGTTTGGTGAGGTGCTCGTTCATGCCGGCCTCCAGGCTTCTTTCCCTTTCGCCCGAGACTGCGTGCGCGGTCATCGCCACAATCGGCAACTCGCTCAAGCGTGGCTGCGAGCGAATGATGCGGGTGGCCTCGTACCCGTCCATCACCGGCATCTGGATATCCATCAGCACGATATCGAAATCGCCTTTTTCAGCCTCTGCCACCGCCGCCGCGCCATCGGCGGCGATAACGACCTTCATGCCCGCGCTCTCGAGCAGCTCACGAGCTACCTGCTGGTTGATCTCGTTGTCCTCGGCCAGCAGAACCCGTCTGCCCGTCAGTTGCTCCAGTCCGATTGCCCTGTCCGCGCCGGTGGTTCCGCCAGTGCCGGTTTTGTGATGTTTGACGCCGAAAACGTCCATGATCGTCTCGAGCAGGGCTGATGGTGTTACCGGCTTGACCAGGAAGGCCTTGATCCCGACTCTTTCCGCCTGGCGCCGCGCCTCCTCGCGGCCGTAGCCGGTGACCATGATAACCGTGGGGACTTTGGGTATGTTCCGGGTTTCGTTAATCCGGCGGGAGGGTTCGATCCCGTCCATTCCCGGCATGCGCCAGTCCATGAGTACGAGTTGAAACGGATGTTTTTCCGGTTCGGCAGCCAGTTCCGCCAGGGCTTCGGCCCCCGATGATACGGCTCTCACGCGGAAGGACAACGATTCGAGCATCTTCCGCAGCGCGCGCCGCGAGGTGCGGTTGCTGCCAACCACCAGTATTTTCATCCGCCGCAGTTTGGCCGCAGCAGTACGCACCGGGTCCTGACCGGGGTGCTGTTTGTGAAACATGGAAGTGAAAGTGAACGTGCTGCCCTTGCCCACCACGCTTTCCGCCGTTATCCGGCCGCCCATCATTACAGCCAGCCGTTTGCAGATGGCCAGGCCGAGGCCCGTGCCGCCGAAACGCCGTGTGGTGGTCCCGTCGGCCTGGGTAAAACTCTCGAACAGCGAGGGCAGCAGATCCGTCTCGATCCCGATCCCGGTATCGCTGACAGAGAAGCGCAGCTTGACCCTGTCACCGTGTTGCTCGGCCAGTTCGACACTGAGCACAATCTCGCCCCGCTCGGTAAACTTGATCGCGTTGTTGGCCAGGTTGATCAGGATCTGATTGAGTTTAAGCGGGTCGCCCACAAGTTTGAACGGGATGTCCGGGGCGAAGCGGTAGATTATTTCCAGGCTTTTTTCCTCGGCGCGCAGGGTGACAATGTCGGCCAGGTTTCTCAGGACGTTTTCGAGGTCGAATGGGATGGATTCGAGCTCCAGCTTGCCGGCCTCGATCTTGGAGAAATCGAGGATGTCGTTGATTACGCCCAGCAGGGAGTGACTGGCGTTGGTGATGTTGTTCAGGTAGTTGTGCTGGCGTTTGTCGAGCTCGGTTTTCAGCGCCAGGTGGCTCAGGCCGATAATCGCATTTATCGGTGTGCGGATCTCGTGGCTCATCCGTGCCAGGAAATCGCTTTTGGCCCGGTTTGCGGAATCGGCGTCGTTGATTGCCTTGGTGAGCCGGTCTTCGGCCCGCTTGCGATCCTCGATGTCGAGGTGAGTGCCCACCGCCCTGAGCGGATTGCCCCGGTCGTCCCGGTCGACCACTTTCCCCATGGACTGAATCCAGCGCCAGCGGCCGGACTTTTCCTTCAGCCTGACTTCACACTTGAAAATGGGCGATAAACCCTCGAGGTGATCGTCCAGCGCCTGCATGAACCGTTGGGAATCCTCGGGGTGAATCAACTCGTTCCAGGAAGTGATCGCCGGTTCTATCTCTCCCCTTCTATAGCCGAGAATAGCCAGCCAGCGGTCGTCGTGCAGAATATCGCCGGTGGTTATGTCCCAGTCCCAGAGGCCCAGGCCGGCGCCCGCCAGGGCAAGCGACAGCCTCTCCCTGCTGATTTTCAGTGCGTGTTCCGCTCTTTTTCTCTCGGTTATGTCACGGCCGGAGAGAAAAAGATACTCGCCGTGTTCGTACTGAAGGCGGGTTGCGGTAACCTGCGAGTGAAATTCGCTGCCGTCGCTGCGGCGGTAGCGGGTTTCATACTCGTAGTCTCCACGTTGGCGCACCTGCCGCCAGATCTCGGCAAAGCGCTCGGCGGTCATCTCGGGATTAATCTCGAAGATCGACAGGCGTTTGAGCTCCTCCCTGGCGTAGCTCAGATCACGGGCAAACGACTCGTTGACGTAATGATGGCGTCCCTGGGAATCGACCAGGCTTATGTTGTCCGGCGTATTGTCCAGGGCGAAACGGGCGAGCATCAAGTTGCCCCGGTCTTCGATCCTGCCGATCCCATACCTTATCCCGATAACGGAAAACAAGCCAAGCAGGAGCAGGGCCACTCCGTAGAGGATTAACCATCTACGCTCAAGCGCCTCGATCCCGGCGGCCTGCGGCAGGTCGTCGATTATCCTGACCAGTTTCCATTTGTACTGCTCCGGATAAGCCGCCAGCTGCATCACTGCCGCGTGAGTCCTGTTGCGTAGCTCACATGCCCTGGCCAGTGGATAGATCGCAGTAAACAACACGAGCCTGTCGTTATCGATCAACCGGCCGCTGTCCGCCGGGGCTATTTTTCCCCATAAGTCCGGATTCTCGTCAGCGAAACAGCGCTCGTGTCCGAGCACCCGGCCCCATTGAGCGCCAGCGGGGCCGCCCCTGAGGTAGTGGCCGTCACTGCTGAGCAACAGGTTGTTTTTCTCGGGGATCAGTTCCAGGAGATTGTCAGCCAGGTAATTCAGGACGACAATTCCCCGCAGACGGCCGGCGGAGTCGTATACGGGAGCCGAGAAACGCATTGTCGGCTTATACGGCAGCTCCACCCGGTTTTTTTCGATATTGAGATCCAGGGGTGAGACGAAGCATTGGTCCCTCTGGAGCAGCAGCGTACGTTGCACGTAGGGACGCTGACTTTTGTCGGCCAGATGCTCGTTATCCACAACGGAAGGATTCCCATCATTGTAGTTGATCCTGACTACTTCCGTCCCGTCGATTCCGATAAAGCGCACCTGGTCGTAGACGCCTTTGGCCGCGGCAAGCTCGCGATAACTGTTTTGCAGATGTTCGATACCCACGTCTCCGGCCAGGAAGCGCTGCAAGAGCTCGGAATCCACCAGGTAATCGAGATCGCCGATAATGGATTTCAATTCGACCGGAATTATGCCGGCGGTTTCGTTCAACTGGTCGACTTGTCTTACGGTAAAGCTCTCCAGCCGGGTTTCGGACTCGGTCTTGACTGTCAGCCAGATCACGGCGGTGAGCGCCAGGCCGGAAGCCAGGAACACCGCCAGACCGGTTAACCTTACCCTGTTCAGCGCCGATATCGGCATGGGAGGCTCTCCAAAGCAATCGTCGGAAACCGTGGTTCTTCCACAGCCGCCGTACTTGTGAGCAGGTAATTAAAAACCGCTATCGGGATTATCTCCCAAGCAGGCCTTTTTGTCAATTCCACTTTGATTGCGGCGTATCGTCCAGAAGCCGCCGCGAAGCGGACTGCCGGAACGATATGCTCTATGACCGGGCGGTAATAATGGACAAGCATTACAATCCGGTCAAAGATTTGGGTAGGGAAGGTGATGAGGGAGCGATGCGGATGAAGCCCAAGAAGCCCGGTAGCCACCGGGCTTCTTGGGCGAGTGGATAACTACTTACGCACGCCACGGACGCTTGCGCTCAAGCGGTTCATCCAGCATCTTCCTGACAATCGCCACGTCGTCGCGTACCTGCCAGTCGAACATGCCGACGCAGATAAAGTCCGCGCCGCGGCGGAACGCGTGCGCGAATCCCTCCGCGGGCCTGTCCCGTCCCGCGCCCAGTACCTTGAACGCGATCCAGGGCTTTTCCAGGTCGCTCATGTAGCTCTCAATTTCCGCCGGATCGCTCGACAGGTAGCCCACCTTGTTGACCGTGTACATGTAAAAATCCGGTTCGATCCCGGCCTCCACCGTGGCCTTGATCGTCTCCAGCTTGTGCGCGCCCATCCCGCCCAGGATTCCGGTCTTTTTCATCCCCTCCACGTATTCGCCGATCAGCTCCACCTTGCCCTCGCTCACCGCCGTATCCGCCCGGCCACCGTGGAAATAGATCCCCATCGCACCATTGTCCCGGGCCAGCCTGGCGTTTTCCACCGGGTCGCCCTGCTCGGGAGCGCTCTGGGCGATCCAGTTCAAGGTTCCGCCCATTTCTTTTTTGTACTTCGTGTAATGCTCGATGATGTGCGGGTCGCAACGCATCAGAGTGGTGTTGATTCCGTTGCGTTCGGCCAGTTGCCAGGTTTCCCAGATTTTTTCGCTGTTGAAATAGCGCGTCATCAGCGCCGACTGGTAAAGCAGATCGCCGGCATGGGCGGAGCCTGAAATCAGGTTGCCGCCGATTATCATCCGGCTGATCCCGCGCCCCCCGAGTTTGCCGTGTTGCAGGCCTGTCACCGGTTCCTTACTTGTCTCCTGTGTTTCCCTGCGGGCGCCAATCTGGGCCAGCAGGGCCTGGTGTTCGAAACCCAGCCCGGCGGAAACTGCTGCCGACAGACCCAGCGAACGTTCGACAAATTTGCGGCGGTTCAGCTTATCTCCCATGGGACAGCCCTCCACTTGGAAAGAAAGAAACACTACCCCTGCAAATAACCTGATACCTAATTGTAAGGTATGTTACGCCTCGATTACAACATAATTATCATCACTCCGGAGTTTTTTTCTTCACCGCCGGTTCTGCTGATTTTGCAGCAGGCTCAACCAGCCGGCCGGCGCGCGCATCGCAAGATGCGCGCATCCCTCCCGGGATGCCGGTGCTTTTGGGCACCGGCGCCGGCCGGCGCGGGGCACCGCTGGTTTTCCCGGATTGCCGCAATCATCCGTTTTTTTCTTAACAATGCTGTCGATTGCTGTTATCATTTATGCGCTGCTGAAATACAGATCATCTCAATGCATTCTTCTTTTTTGTATAGAGGTCATGCTCAATCTCTTATCCGGCCGCGCTACGGCCGTGGAGGTGCCTGATGCATAAAGCGTTATGCAGGTTGATACTTGTACTTGGAGTGTTTTTGCTCTCTGGCGCGGCGTCCGCCTGGAGCCGTCTTAACGTGTTCAACACGTTCGAGGACGCGGCGGAAATTGAGGCGCTGACAGTAACCGGCGCGGTGAAAGCAGTCCAGTCCAGCCGTTACTCTACCTGGAAGACGAATTCGCTGGAGGTGGAGTTTCCGGCCTCCGGTGGTGCTATCGAGCTGGGGGGAGTGCCCGGAGACTGGCGGGGGCAGAGTGCGCTGCTGGCGTTTGTCTGGAGCGGGCAGCCGTTTGAGCTGACAGTTGAAGTTACAGACCATGACGGCAACCGATACCGGAAAACGTTCGGGCTCAGAAGCGGAGCCAACCACATTCAGCTCGACCTTCGCAAGCCCCAGACGCTGAACATGGCGAAAATGGAATCAGTAAAGATCTCCACGGATACGCCCGGGACAATCTATCTCGACTGCATTGCTCTTAACACCTATAACAAGTTTCTGGAGCAGCGCGGGCGCTACGATTTCCAGTACAAGATGGACATCGAGACCCCGCATTTCGCGTGGGCCAATCCGCTCGATGGCGGTCCGCTGAACGTTTACGCGCTCAGCGGCGTAATCGACGGCCGGGCGATAATCGAGCTGGCCCAGCGCCTGGAGATAAACTACACCGCCACCACCATGGGTATCCGCCAGGGGATGAATTATTACGGGTTCGGCGAGTTTTACGACGAGCGCCGGGGCGGACCGTCGCTGATTCACACCTATATCGCCGATGACCTGTATCACGGCCCGGATTTCGATGTGATCCTCTGGCCGGCGCTCCAGCCTTGGGAGACGTATCCGCAGGAAGTCCGCGATGAAATCCGCCGTCAGGTGGAGGAAGAAGGCAAGGGCCTGGTGCTGATCTATCCGTTCACCGAGCGGGATGACGGGGCCGGGTTGTGGGACGTTTCTCCGTTGACCGAGGTTGGCAAGTACGTGCCTGTCTGGCCCGAGGACCAGGTGCAGCCGGATATGTCCGCAGGCGACAAAAGTCCCTGGAAAATCAGTGCCGAGCATTTTATCACCCGTGGCCTGGCGCTTGATGCGTTGCCGCAGGGACAGATGGCGGTGCTGAGTTCCAAGCCTGCGGGCGATGTGCTTATCGAAACCGAAAACGGCACCCCGGTGCTGGCCGTTCGCCAGCTCGGCAAGGGCCGGGTGGCTGCGTTCGCCTACAGCCAGCGCGGGATGATTCCAGAAGTGAGCGATCTGTGGGAAACCGGGCTGCACTACGATTACTGGGACTACATGTGGTCGCTGGTGGCACGCGCTACGGTCTGGGCGGCCGGGCGCGAGCCGGGTGCGGCAATCGAATCGCTGGTGCGCAGCGGTGACCGGGCGCGGGTCACTCTGGCCGGCAACGTCCCGGCGGGCAAGCTCAGCGGACGGCTGATCGACAGCGATGGCGCACTGCTGAAAGAATTCGATGAGCCGGTTAAGGCAGGCGCGAAATCGGCCGGTTTGAAGCTGCCCGCGAACCTGCCCGGCGGGAAGAGTTTTCTCGATATCAGGTTGGTTGGCCCCGACGGTTCACTGGACTGGGCGACAACTGTCGTTGAGACGGAACCCCTTGTCCGTGTGTCCCGCCTGAAGCCCAGCGAAGACCGTGTTCAGCTTGGCGGGGAAGTGAGCGTCACTGTCAGCCTCAGATCAAGCCAGCGCCGGCCCTGCAAGTTAATCGCCGGTCTCTATGACAACTACGGACGCCTGCTGGACGAGCATGTGGAGCAACTCACCGTCACCGGTGACGCCGAGCGTACACTGGTCTTCAGCAGCGCGGGAGCGGCCAGTCACCTGGCCGTGGTAAAGTGCCGGGTCGAGGTTGGGGGGATGGTGCAGGACCGGGCGGAGGCGGAGGTGTTCGTGCTGCAAAAACGGGTCTGGGACGATTTCGACATCGTAATGTACCTGTTCGGTCCCAACCCGATGCCCGGGATCTGGCCGGTAATCGACCGTCAGTTGCAGCGGATGCACGTCACCACGCTCTCCTCGTACCCCGTGGACAACTGCAAGCACGCCAACTACATGGTCCAGGCCCAGACGCGGGTCAGCGGGCAGGAGTCGCCCGACCGCGGCCCGGACCGCGAGTACTACGACGCGATGAAACACAAGTATCTCGAAACCGGCGACAAGAGCGTGCTGGTGCGCAAGTATTGTCTCAACGACCCGTCGTACAGGGAGCTGATGCGCGAGGAGCTCCAGCGGCTCAGCTCGCCCTGGGTCCCGTTCTCGCCGCTGAGCTATTACGTGTACGAGGAACCGTCGCTGACAACCTACGGCGATGCGGTCGACATCTGTTTCAGCGAGCACTGCATGACCGCCATGCACCAGTGGCTCAAGGGCGAATACGGCACTCTGGAGGCGGTGAATAAGCAGTGGGGTACTGCGTTCAAGTCCTGGGACGATGTTGTTCCGGACGACTACAAAGAGGCCCGGGCGCGCGGTAACTATTCCTCCTGGGCCGACCATCGTACGTTCATGGAACGCACCTACGCCAACAGCTACAAAATCATCTACGAGGAACTGCGCAAGCTGGACCCCAACGCTATCGTGCTCAACTCCGGGACCCAGGAGTCGGCCCCCCATAACGGCTGCGACTACAGCCTGCTCAACCAGTACACCCTGCACCTGAACGCCTATCAGTACGAGATCCACCGCAGCATGAACCCGGAAATTAAAATCTCCGGGGGTGCGGGCTACGGTGTGATCGGCAAGAGCGTGTTCCATAATTTTTACCAGAACCTGTTCAAGGGCGCAAACGGCGGCCTGTACATCTTCTGGCAGTACTGCACCATAGACCCGGACCTGACGCTGAACCAGAGCGCGCTGGACATGGTGGAGGGTTTCGATGAGCTCCGCGGCCAGGGGATCGGCAAGCTGGTGGGGCTGGCGACGCCGGATAACAACGGGATCGCGGTGCACTATTCGTATCCCAGCATCCACGGGAGCTGGATTGTCGATGGCGAGGTGAAAGACCGGGTGACCTACGACACCAGTCCCTCGTTCAACCGTTTTCAGGAGAATACCACCGGCTGGCTGGAAATCCTTCGCGACTGCGGGCTCCAGTTCGACTTTATCGCCTACAGCCATCTGGAGGACGGCCAGTTGATCGAGAAGGGCTACGACACGTTCGTGATGCCGATGAGCGTGGCGCTCAGCGACGAGGAGATCGACCAGATAGCGCGGTTCGTGCAGGCGGGCGGCACGGTTATCGCCGACGGGCTGCCGGGGGTGATGGACGAGCACTGCGCATTTAGAACCAACTCAAAGCTCCAGAAACTTTTCGGAATAAAAGCTGCAAAAAGTTCGGCCGCCGGCATTATCGCCGCCGACGGGGAGCCGAAACTGAAACTGGCGGGAGCAAAGTCGCTCAAGCCCGGCAAGGGCAAGCCGACCCTGCTGGTCAACCATTACGGGCAGGGCAAGGCGATTTTGCTCAACTATTTCCATCACACCTACAGCCGGGACAAGCTGGACGGCACCAATGGCCCGGCCCTGGAGAACCTTCGCGCCGTGCTGGCCGAGGCCGGCAAGAGTCCGAAAATCAGCCTCACCGGTGCCGGCGGAGTGCCGGTGAGCGACTGCGAGCGTTACCTGTTCAACAACGGCAGCACACGTCTGCTGGGGCTGGTGCCGGATATGGGCCGCGCCCGGACCGAGCAGATAGAGGTCCGTCTGGACGGCGAGTACGCGATCTACGACGTGCGCGACAGGCGCTACCTCGGCAGCGGAGACCGTTTCCGCACCGAGATCGAGCCGGGCGTGCCGCGACTGTTCGCCTTCGTGGACGGCAGGGTCACCGGCCTGGAACTTCAGGCGCCGGCCACGGCCGGACTGGGCCAGGAAGTGGCGCTCAATTTTGACATCACCGGAGCCGCCGGCCTGCGCTCCGTGGCCTGCATCACTGTTACCGATCCAAGCGGCGAGGTACGCTCAATTTATGGCGGCAACAGTGATATCGAAGGCTCATCGGGGGCGGCTTCTTTCCGCACGGCGCTCAACGATCCGGCCGGGCAGTGGCTGGTGTAGGTGCTGGAAACTGTCAGCGGAGAACGCAGCAGGCAGGTGATCAGGATCGAGTAAGCGGTTGGCGATAAGCGCGGGGGCGAACCTCGTGTTCGCCCGTATTGGTTTTCAGAAGGGACACGGCATCTGCCGTGTCCCTTTTTCTTTGGAGAACAAAAACACAACCCCCTGTTTCCTCCTTTGCTAGGGGGGATTTAAACCTCTATGCCCGGCCCGCCAGGCGCAAAGAAGCGATAGTCGTTCAGTTCCCCCTTAATAAAGGGGGTGCCCGCGCGGCGGGCGGGGGTTGTAAATCGGCATGCTTCTTCTGCTGTTTGCAGGTAATTCCTTGAAAATGCTCTGAATAGCTATAGTTACATGGCCCTGTTTTTTCAATACTTCTCTAGAAAACGTCCTGCACTTCCAGCTTTTCCCGGAAGAACCTGGTGCGCACGGCCAGGTAGATTACGCCCACGGCCAGCCAGCTTCCGCCCACTATGAACGTCTGCGGCGGCAGGTTCTTCCAGATCGTGAGGCAGGCCAAAAAACCCACGGCCGGCGGCAGGAAATTCTTGAAGAATGAGCCGATGCTTTTCTTTTCAGCCCGGAAAAAATATTCGCGGATCGAGGCCATGTTGACCAGCATGAACGCGATGAACGCGCCGAAATTGATCAGATGGGCGCACTTGTCGTAGGTCAGTACATTAGCCCCGAGCAGGCTCAGCGCACCGATCAGCAGCAGGTTATAAGACGGGACTCCGGTGCTGGCGCTCAGGTGAGCAAAAAACCACCGGGGAAGCACACGGTCGCGGCCCATGCCGTAGAGGATCCGCGAGCCGCCGGTCATCCCGGTCACCCCCGAGCCGATAGTGGCCACCAGCAACGTCAGCGCAATAGCCTCCTCCAGCGCATGGCCGCCCACCAGGTTGCCGATCCCGATCATCGCCTTATCCAGCGCGTTCTCCGGCCCGAACTTGACAGCCATGTTCCGCAGGAAGCCCTCCCACTCGCTCCACGGCACGGCCACCTGGGCCAGGTAAATCTGGATGCCGCTCCACACGCCGGTGATCAGGCAGGTCAGCACGGCGGCCAGCAGGATATTACGCCGGGGGTTCTCCACTTCCTCGCTCAGCGTGGTCAGGCCATCGAACCCGATATAGGTCAGCGCGGCCAGCGCGGTCCCACGGAAAATCACGGTCCAGTTAAAAGTGGAGCTGTGGTAGAACGGCTCGGTGGTAAACAGGCTGTTGAACCCGGTCCCGTGCCAGATGTGCCAGATCGCCGCGCCCATGTACCAGAACACCACCATGCTCATCCCGATCACCAGCACGATGTTGACCCTCGCCGTGGCCTTGATCCCTTTCAGGTTGAGCCAGGTGAAGCCGGCGGCGAACAGGAAGAACCAGGCGCGGGTGGGTACGAAGGGCAGCAGGTGGTTGGCGGCGATCCCGCTGTAGAGCGTGCAGATCACCGGCACGATCAGGTAGTCGAGAAACATCGTGAACCCGGCCAGGAAGCCCAGGAGTGGGTGGAGGCCCCGGCCCACGTAGGTGTAGGCGCTGCCCGCGGCCGGGTAGCGGTTGGCCATGCGGCCGTAGCTGATGGCGGTGAATATAATCGCGATCATCGCGCAGAGGATTGCCGTCACCGCATGGCCCATGGAATCACGGTTGGCGAACCCGAACAGCGCCATCGGCGCCACGGGCTGGATCAGGATGATACCGTAGATAACCAGGTCCGACAGGGTCAGTACGCGCCGGAGGTGGGGAGCTTCTTGTCCGTTGCCGCTCATAGAGTGGCTCCGTGGCTGTGGGATTATCGGTGGAGTACACGGCAGCGGGTTTCGAGGTGCTGCGGTAACGGATAGAGATTAAACGCTACTCAGCGCCCGTGTCAATGGTTTCAGTTGGTACTGCGATAATACGGAACTGAAACTGCAATCCGGGCCTGCTGGTGCCCAACTCATTGGCGCGGATAAGTAATAAGCCGAATCGTCCACCCCCCTCCAACCGCTTTTCCGTAAAAAAGTTTGATCTACAATCCCCGGCGTGTAATATTCCATCGTGCGGCCCGTTTGAGTAACCAAAGCACAGCCGCCACTTTCTGCACAGCTCACCGGACTTTTATCGCCGGAACGAATACAATACTTACGCACGAACCAACCTAACTCCATCACGGAGGCAGCAATGTCATCAGCTATCGGACGGCGTGATTTCCTGCGGGCGGCGGGAGCGGCCGCCGCCGGACTGGCCATGCCCGCTTTTCTTGGCGCGGCAGGCAAAACCGGCGGTAAACGCCAGCCCAATATCGTTTTTATCATGGCCGATGACCTGGGACTGCGCCATCTGGGCTGCTACGGCGGCAAGAAGATCGACACCCCCAATATCGACCGCCTGGCCGCGGAGGGCATGCGCTTTACCGAGACCTACGCCGGCTGCACCGTCTGCGGGCCCAGCCGCAGTGTGCTGATGACCGGGTTGCATAACGGACACGCTCCCGTGCGAGGCAACAGCGGCGGGATTCCTCTTCGCGATGAGGACGTCACCGTAGCCGAGGTGCTTAAAGCCGCCGGTTACGCCACCGGCGGGTTCGGCAAGTGGGGCCAGGGCGAGGTGGGCACCTCCGGCGTGCCCGAAAAGCAGGGGTTCGACACGTTCGCCGGTTACTACCACCAGATCCACGCCCATTTCTACTATCCCGAATACCTCTGGAAGAACAGCCTCAAGTGGCCCCTGACCGGCAACGAGGCCGGGGGGCGCTACCCTGGCGATGGCCGTGGGCAGCGTAACCAGTACGCCCCCGATGAACTGCTGAAGCTGGCGAAGAATTTCATCCGCGCCAACGCCGACCGTCCGTTTTTCTGCTACCTGCCCACCATCATCCCCCACGTGGAACTGGCGGTGCCGGATCAGGAGCTGGTGGAAAAATACCGGGCGCGTTTCGGTGCGGAGGAGCCGTTTTACGACCCGCGGCCCGGCTATATGGGTTCGCCCTGGCCGATGGCTACCTATGCGGCGATGATCGAGCACATGGACAACAACGTGGGCCAGGTGATGGCCCTGCTGGCCGAGCTTGATCTGGACGAGAATACAATTGTGATCTTCACCTCCGATAACGGCGCGCAGGGAAGTTACGGCCACTCGAAAAGCCGCTTTTTCGAGTCTTTCGAGCCGATGAAGCCCTATCGCGGCAGCAAGGGCAGCATGTACGAAGGCGGTATCCGCGTACCGATGATCGCGCGTTGGCCCGGCAAAATCGCCGCCGGAGCGGTCAATGATTCGCTGGCCTGGTATTTCGCAGATATCCTGCCCACGTTCGCCGAGCTTGCGGGCGCCAAGCCCCCTGCCGGTCTTGACGGAATGTCGGTGGTACCGGCGCTGATCGGCGAGAAAGCGGCCGGCCACAAACAGAAGCAACACGATTTTCTCTACTGGGAAATGCCCAGCCAGAAGGGCCTGCGCCAGGCGCTGCGCATGGGCGAATGGAAAGTCGTGCGCGAGACCGGCGGCTCAGCGCTGGAGCTGTATAACCTGAGCGCCGATCCCGGCGAGAACAAAGACGTGGCCGCGGCAAATCCCGGGATAATGAAAAAAGTGGAGAAAATCCTGGCCACCTGCCGGGTGGAGGCCCGTCCCCAGGTGGAGCCTGTTGCTGTCCAGGGCCGCCGCTATTATTGATTGTTAACAAGACACAGGGGACGTTCGCTTTCGATATCGCTACCGATGGAAGATGTAATACATGGCAAGAGGTAACTGGAGTTGGCGATGCCGGAGCAGGAGAAATACGAAGTTCGTATCGATGAAGATATCAAGGAATTGATTCCGGAATTTCTTGCCGGCAGGGGGAGAGATGTTACGCTGCTCCGTGAGGCTGTCGGCAAGGCCGACTACCGGTCGGCGGGGCGGATTGCGCACGCAATTAAAGGGTCCGGAGGCTCTTACGGCTTCGTCAGGATCTCTGAGCTGGCTAAGGAGATCGGAGCGGCGGCCCGCAACGGGGACCGGGAGCTGCTGGCGGCAATGGTGGAGAGATTAGCTGATTATCTGGCGAACGTAAAAGTGAAATACGATTAGCCCCACGGTCAACTGTCCCGGATGATTCCGTGCTCTTTGATTTTCTTGATCAGGGTCGGCCGGCTGATACCCAGCAGGCGGGCCGCATGAGTATTGTTATAGCCGGTCGTGCGCAGAGCCTGCTCAATCGTCTCTTTCTCCGCTTCCGCCAGCGAGCGGGCGCCGGAGGCGGGACCGGCTTTTTTCAGCGCGGGAAAATGCACGGGGGCCAGCGGTTTGCCGCCGGCGACAATCAGGGCGTACTGGACCATGTTTTCAAGCTGGCGGATGTTGCCGCGGTAATTAAACTCGCTCAATCTTTCAAACAGCCCCGCAGCCAGTTTCCTCGGCCTGCCCTTATTGTAAATCTTCACGAAATGATCGATTAACTCAGGCAGGTCTCCCCCGCGTTCCTTGAGCCGGGGCAGGCGGATCGGGAAACCGCTGATCCGGTAAAAAAGATCCTCGCGGAAACGTCCGTCGGCGACTTCGCTGTCGAGTTCCTTGTTGGTGGCTGCTATTATCCGGCAGTCGGCGCGTACGGCCGTGTTGGCGCCCACCGGTGTGATTTCTTTTTCCTGGATCGCCCGCAGCAGCTTGGCCTGCAGGAACAGCGGCATGTCTCCAATCTCGTCAAGGAACAGTGTTCCCCCGTCGGCCAGCTCGAACTTGCCCTCGCGCGAGTTGGTGGCGCCGGTGAACGAGCCTTTCACGTGGCCGAATAACTCACTCTCGGCCAGTTGCTCCGGAATGGCCGAGCAGTTGATCGTAACAAAAATCCCGTCGCGCTGCGGGCTGTTGTAATGGATTGCCCTGGCCAGGATTTCCTTGCCGGTTCCGGTCTCGCCGTGCAGTAGCACGTTGATATTTTCCGGGGCGGCCAGCCGGGCCAGGTTGATCATCGTTCTGGTGGGCATCGAACTGCCCACTATTTCCTCGAATCCGGGGTAGGAGGGACGTTTCGCGCTCTGCGCCGCCGGCTCGGACTCAGCTCCGCTTGCCAGCTCGGCCCTGATATTGCTTACCAGCACCGCGAATTTCCCGGGGTCTCCCAGGTCCGGCTTATGAAAATAATCGACAGCCCCCGACTTGAGCGATTCCACCACTGTTTTGGTATCGCCCAGCGAAGACAACATTATTACAGGTAACCCGGGTTTGTCCCGCTTGATTTCCCGTAGCAGTTCCAGACCCTCCCTGCCAGCGGGAATCCTGATATCCAGCAGAACGAGCGAAGGGTCCCGCTCAAGTTCCAGCCGGCACTGCTCCGGGCTTGTCGCACTGAGCAGCACGAAATGCTCCCTGCCCAGCTTGACGTTCATCAGAGAGTGGAGTTCAGGGTCGTCATCAACCAACAGGATTACGGGATTGCTTGCCATTGCCCGCCCCGGAGTAACGTTATTTCCTGCATTAGTTCTTCCATGCCTTCTACTTGATAATATATAAGCTTACTATCGAGGCGGCTTCGTGTCAACGGGCTTTGCCCTGAGCGGAGTGCGCATCGGCCGGGCCAAATGTAAATATTCTTTACAGTGTTTGGCGGAAAATCGCTGTTGTTCTTTGAGATGGTATGGAGTAACTCCATGTATTTTTGCACTTAATTTCCCGGCACGGAGTTTGTAATAGGAATTGACTGTGATTTGAGACAATTGCAGGCCCGAAGCAGGGATTCACCCGTTATGAAGCTGGATCAAATGGTTTCGCCCATCAAATATCCGCTGGTTGGAATGGCCATGCAAATGACAAAAGAGGAGCAACTGGACATCGTACCAATACTGTTCGATGGGCCGGGAGCATTCCTTACGCGTGCAGGGCAGCTTATCGACATAGCCAGGGCCTGCCTCCTTGGCCTCCTTGCTGCCGAAAGGGAGCGTGGGGGCGAGGAATGCGCTGTGGAAAACCTGCGGTACTTTCTGGGGATCATCCGCACCGGCGCCGGTTTCTGGCATCTCGACAGTGCGGCCGGTCAGGCCAGGGTAGTGGAGAATTACATGCGTTACGTGCAGGATAATGGTTTTGAGGTGACGCCGGAATTGGCCGACACTCTGTTCGATTCGCTCGACACTCTCGAAAAGCTCATCCAGCAGGCAAGCCGATCACTTGCGCGGCGCAACAAAACCAACTGAAGTGACTGTTATGAGACCTTTGCAAAAAGAATTCCGAGTACCCTCAGGGGCGACCGGCCGGTCGCCCACGGGCGGACACATGGGGAAAGCCCCTACGAAATAGGTGATATGTTTGGGCTTGAAGTCCATTTTATCATTTATATTTCGATTCAGGGTTGCTGATAAATAATTTTCACAACCGGTCCGGGATTAAGTCGAGGGTCTCTGTTATCTATTTCCTTCCCTTCCCCGGTTCACCGGCTGATAGCAGTGGAAAGAAAAAATGAATTGAGGGGCCGTTGAAAAACATTCAACGGCCCCTCAATGGCTCAGAAATCAACTTTCAGCGTTCCCGCCGTGCTTTTCTTCCCCGGCGTCAGGTTCTTCAGCACCCTGAGCGCTCCGCTATCCGGATCGCCGATTTCCACGCAGTACGGGCCCGCCCCGAAAACCATCGGCTGGAACGACTGTCCCTCGATCCGCAGAGCATATACCAGCTCGCCTGTTTTTCCATCAAGCACGCGGATCACCGGATCGCCGAGGCCGACTACCCGCAGCTCCGGCAGCCAGCCCGTGGGCTTGCGGCCGTAGTTCTCCAGTTGCTTAACCGTCAACGGCCAGCCCGGATAGGGTTTGGCGTTCGCTGCCGAGGGGTCGACCCAGCGCGGCCAGTTGGCCAGCGACACCGTGCGCCCGGCGCGGTCGAAACGCACTATGCCGTAGCCGGGGGCGCGATTGTTGATCCAGCGCGGCTCAATATCCACGGTCATCGGGTTGGAAACCGCGTGGACCGAGATCAGGTTGCCGAACCCGTCACGGTAGTCCCCGGTGTAGCGCGGCGAGCCGGGCTGGTGATTAAGTCCCGGCTCCGGCGGGAACCACCTGCGCGGCCACACGTTGGCCACCGAGGGGACGCAGAGCGCATAGGGCGCGTCCCGCCACTGGTCGATCCCGTACTGGATCATGCTGCCCAGGTGCTGGTCGCCGGCGATATGCACGGCGAAAGCTTTTCTCATTCTGCGCAACGCCTCGTTGCGTCCGGTTTGCGGCCAGCCGTTGGAGTCGTGGTCCTGCACCAGGATGTCGTTTTTAGCGTACTCTCCGGGGGCGAGCACCCGCAGTTTCGGCACCACGGCGTCGGCCCGGGCCGGTGGTGGCAGCGTGGCCACGTTGGCGAATATCGTCTGGCTGATTACGGACTTGAACCAGGCTCCTCCGCTCCAGTCACCCGCCCAGGCATCCAGGAAGTCCAACTGCCGCTGGCCCAGCAGCACGGCCCCGTCCACGTCGCCGTCGCGCGCGGCGTCATAGTCCGGGTTCCCCGACCAGCCGTTGGTTATCTCAGCGGTGGGAATGGCCGGCTGCGGAGCGCTTTTGAATTTGCGGTCCTCGATAATGGCGAAACTCACCCCGCCGTAAAGCAATTCGCAATAATAGACCGAGATCCCCTGATCGACCGGTGTGGGGTCCCAGGGGTCGGGCATGTGGGCGGTCTGGGTGCGCTGGATCATGTTGACCCACACCGGCGGCATCGTGTAGCCTCCGGCGTCCTGATCCCGGTTGTGGGGCATCCCTTCCTTATACGCCGCCCTCCCGCCAGCGCCCCAGATATTGCCCTGGAACACGTCGTGATCGTCGGGCAGGCAAACCGAGGGAAGCTTGCGGGTGAGCGACTCGTACTCCCAGCCCCACATGTACCAGCGGCGAAGGTAGTCCAGCACGGCCAGGCGGAACTGGTCGCCGCGCAGCACGCTGTAGCTGCCGGTGCGCTCATAGATCTGATCTCCGGTGAAAACCAGCAGGTCGGGCTCGTGGACCGAAACGTTGCGGACGATATCAGCGTGGGGGAAGCCGAAATCGTTATTGCCGGTGAACGCGGCCACCACCAGTTCCGGCTTGTCCACCGGATCGGCGGGGATTGCGCCGTCGTAGCGCTGCTCCAGACCCGTAAAGCGGTCACGGTAGCAGACGCGGTAGTACATATCCCGGCCGCTGTTCCAGTTCGCCACGCGGAACGTGGCGGTGCGGGCCAGCGGGTCGATCGGTTCCTCGGCCACAACCGTCCTGGGGCCGCGCGGATCCGGGCCGATCTCCAGCACGGCGGTGCGCGAGTTGTTGCCCACGGGGGCCAGTTGAGCGGTAAGCTTCATCACACCCCTGCTCAGCGTGTGGTAGCTAAACAGAATCGGCCCCCATGCGCGCTCTTTGTGCGCCACCAGTTTGTCTCCCGCCGCTTTCCAGTCGCGGAACCAGAACAGCACGTTGCCCCCCTGGCCGCGGCCCAGGGGATAGGCGCCCATCGTGCCTCCCACGGGTGGACGGGGCGCACTCCAGTCGGCCTGGTAGGTGGCTCCCCTGCTGCACACCAGCGCCACGCTGCCCTCGATCCAGCCGGGGTCGATCCCCCGTCGCTCGACACTGGCCAGACGCTTGCCGCCCGAGTCCAGGGCGTCGAGCCGGAGCTTGTAGGTTGCGCCGTCCGGTTCGGCTTTCAGCCGCAGAGTCAGGTTATCCAGTTTGCCGCTCAAGCCTGCTTTACCTTCGGCCGGATCGCCGATAAACAGGACTCCGCCGGTGGTTACGCCCACGGGCATCCCCACCCCGTAGATCACCTCGTCGCGGTAGTCGCCGAATTCTCCCTGAACGCCCACCCTGAACCCGGCCCAGCCGTTGTCGAGTTGGCCGCCGCCGGGCTCTAACCGCCCGAGCGTTACCTGCATCGTCAGCTTACCCTCCTGTGCGCCGAGCCTGTGGGTAAGCAGGTAGGCGTTACGGTCGTTGCCGCCGCGCCAGCATTCGAGCCGTCCCGCGCGCACGCGCCAGTCGGGCAGCGGGTTGGTCCAGTAGTCGGCCCCGGCCCAGGGCCGCTGCAGGCCGTCCGGCCAGTGGCTCGAGAAACTTGCGGCGTCCGCGCCGGCGGAGGCCGCGAACAGGGAAGCGATGAGCAGACACGCAGGGAAAGCGAAGTGGCATCTCATTTAGACGGTTCCGGTTTAATGGTGGTGAAACAGGAATCTAACGGGCCGCCTGAAAAAATATTCAACGGTCCTGAAATTTAATTTATTAACACGTTGTTAACGGTTTGGAAAAGCATACAATGAAGCCGATGCCCCGGTCAACAGTTTTGACCGCTGATTTCCACGATTCTGTAGCGCTGCGTCAATTCCGGCCGGCCGGCCGCCCAGGCGCTGTCGTAAACCAGCAGGGCTATCTCATCCGGGTCGATTTGATCGAGGTGCAACTGGCCGTGGATACGCCACTCGCGTTCGCCGCTCCAGTCGGTCAGCCTGCCCCGCCGCTGACTGAAAATTTTCTCGGCGGATGACAGTTGAGACGGCATCTCATCGTAGTAGCGCACCTGGCGGGCACCCAGCGGCACCAGGGCGTCCCTGCGAATTGCTATCCCGTAGGGCTCCATGTTCCAGCGACGGTAGCGGCTGCGCCAGCGCATCATTGCCAGTGCCTCCAGCGGCGGCAGGGAGGTCAGGCTGACAGTCATCTCGGAGGCCGCCATGTGAGTGCCGGAACCGCGCACCACGCCCCCGGCCAGAATCGCCGCCAGCGTTGCCGGGGCGCTGCGTACATATTTTTCAGGCTCATTCAGTATGTCCCGGTAATACTCGGCAGCCGTCTCACCGGGCCAGGGTCCGGGGCGGGAATGGGTCCAGTGGGTCAGCCAGCCCTGGCCGAAAGCTGCCAGCTCGGGATTTAAGAGCTTCCTGTCAAGATTGTAACGCGGCAGCCAGCTTTCTTTGCTGAATTCCACCCTGTAATCTTCGCAAACCTTCCCTCCCCCGGTCCTGTAATCTCCCAGCAGCGTATCGAGCCTGCCGCCGGGCCTGAGGGACAGGGGGCATACCAGCCCGGCCAGTTAGAACGCCAGGGTGTCGCGCGCACGGAGGAAAGCTTTGCTGTGGCCTGCCCCGGTGAATACCGGTTCCGTCAGTGAGTGGTCGAGGCCCAGGTTGTCCAGGCAGCGCTGAAAATAACGTTGCCCCGCGCCGTTGTCCCGGCCGGGAAGGATCGGCTTCTGGTGGAAACCTCTTTGCGCCGCCGCGAACGCGGGCAATTCCCAGCCAGGCAAGCCGACACTGGTGATTATAGTGTTGTCAGCGGGATCGAGCGAATCGAGAGCGGCCGTTGCCGCGCGCACCCAGGGGGCGGCCCCGGTGGTGAACCGGCCGTGGGAGGAACTGAGCAGCAGTACCGATCTCTTGCGGCCCACGGGCCCGGTGGGAGCCATTTGTTGACCTCGATTGTTTTTTCAGGCGGCCCGCAACCGGCGGGCATCAGCCTTTAAGGGGCCAGAGTTCCGACGGCGACCGGGCGGCCTGCAGGTATCCCTCCAGGCGCGCGGCGATTTCGCTGTTTTGCGCAGCCAGGTCTTCCCGCTCTCCGATGTCGCCCAGCAGGTCGTAAAGCTCCAGGGGCGAGGACGGGGTTTTGCGCACGCCCTTCCAACGGCCCGAGCGCACGGCCTGGCTGGTCCCGCCCCCTTCGTGGAATTCCCAGTAGAGGTAGTCGTGTTCGCGCTGGGCGCCCCCGCTAAGAGCCGGCAGGTAGCTGATCCCGTCCAGCCCGGGCGCTCTGGTGGCGCCGGCGAGTTCGCAGGCCGTGGGCAGGAAGTCCCAGAAGGCGGAGGCGTGGTCGGTAACGCTGCCCGGTGTTATCCGGCCCGGCCAGCGGGCAATCATCGGTACGCGGATCCCACCCTCGTAAAGGTCACGCTTGATCCCGCGCAACGGCCCGTTGCTATCGAAAAAGTCCGGGTCGTTGCCGCCCTCCGCGTGGGGGCCGTTGTCGCTGGTGAAAAAGACGACCGTGTTTTCGGCGATTCCCAGCTCGTTCAGCAGATCCATTACCCGGCCCACGTCGCGGTCCAGCCGGGAGACCATCGCGGCCATGTTTTTCTGCTGCTCCGGCCAGTGGCGGTTGCTGTATTCTCCCTGATCCGGGACCTCCATTCCGTGGTCGCCGGCCTCGTTGTTGGCATGCGGGATCGTGGGTGAAAAATAGAGGAAGAACGGACCATCGCTGTTCTGGCGGATAAAATCCAGTGCTTTGGAGCCGATGACATCAGAGCTGTAGGTTTTCTTGACCCGCGCCTCTCCGGCACCGTCGCCGCGCCTGGGCTCCGGCATCTCGTTGCCCTCCAGCGGCACTTTCCGCTCGTTTTCGAACAGGTATTCCGGGTAGTAATTATGAGCGTGCCGTTGGCCGAGGTAGCCGAAGAAATAGTCGAATCCCTGGTGGTTGGGGTGGCCCGTGGAGCCGGGGCCACCCAGGCCCCACTTGCCGCACAGGCCGGTGGCGTACCCCGCCTGCCGGAGCAGTCCGGCCACGGTGACAGTGCCCTCGGGCAGAGGTTCCTGCCCCATGGGTTTCACCTCGCGGTTGCCGCGGATATAGCTGTGGCCGGTGTGCAGGCCGGTCATCAGGCAGCAGCGCGAGGGCGCGCAGACGGTGCTGCCGGCGTAATGATCCGTGAACCTGATCCCCTGCGCGGCCAGCCGGTCGATATTGGGTGTGCTGATCTGCTGCTGGCCATAGCAGCCCAGGTCGCCGTAGCCCAGATCGTCGGCCATGATGTAGATAATATTCGGCGGCGCGGAGGTGGATTCAGGTTGCGGCGCCTGGCGGCTTCCGCAGGCAAGAGCGGCAGTGGCCGCGGCGCCGGCGGTTGTGATCAGGAACGACCTTCTGTCCATTTTGTCGGTTCGGTTGCTTGGCATTGACGGCGCTCCTGCGGTGATGATTGAAAGGATATGCATCCATCGATGTAACAGAGGGAAAGTTTCGGTAGCAGGGATGGTATTGAAAGTAGCGTTGAACACCGCGCCGGTCAAAGGTAAAAACGTGGAGCAGTCAGGCGTGGGCGGCACGGTTCGAAGTGCCTTGCTCAATCGCCGCTTTGAATATATTCATTCACCGGCTATGATAAAGGGGTGTTGAAATAAAACTCTCAACGCCCTTGAGTGCAAATTTTTGCCCCGTTGGTTGTCAAGGGCAAGGCAAGTCGTTTCTTTTGCCTGTTCTGTTACTTGTGCTATCCCAAGCGGTTGCATCGTCCGTTCCGTTTTTCACTGGCCTAGCGAGAAACGGCCCTTGACAACCATGCGCCCGTACTTTCGAATATTTCAACACGCTTCCAAAAGAGGGAATTCGCGCGGCGGGGGGGCGCTTAATAATATGGAGTGATTGACAAGTCTGCTGATATGGCGTTGACACGAGACGCCTTTCATGGTCTAATAAGCATGTAACTATCGGGAAGCTGATCTGACGGCTGGTAATAACTAAGGATTGGAAGATGAATACAAAACTATTCGGACAATTTCTGCTCGAAGAGGGAATAATCGACCCCGAGCAGCTTTACGAGGCGTTGCGCTACCAGCAGGAAAACAACAAGGTGCTGGGGGAGTTGGCCCGCGACGAGGGCATCCTGAGCGCGCAGCAGGTTGGCGAAGTACTGGATTGGCAGTTGTGCGAGGACCGGGATTTCGGCGAGGCCGCGCTGGAGATGGGCTTACTGGACAGCGATCAGCTCGGCAACTTGCTGCGTATTCAGCGCGAGCGGCGCGTTTACCTGGGTGATGCGCTGGTGGCGCTGGGCGCGTTGGACGAGCAGCGGATGAAAAGCGAGTTGGAACGTTGCACATCGGAGGGTGATCAGCCGGACTACCTGCCGGAGCGGAGTGATGAAGAGGATGGCGGAGATGTGTCGCTGACTCTCTGGAGCATTTTCAGCCGTGTGCTGCCGCGATTCACTGGCGGGGCCATTCTTTCCGGGGGATTCTATCCCACCATCAAGCATCCTGAAACCGGCCGGAGATTCAGCCGGCGCGTTACAGGTGACATGGAGTTCGAGCTGGTGATCCTGATCGAGGACGAGTTGAACGAGGTGATTAACAACTCGGGGCAGGGCAAGAGCGCCGCCGCCATGCTGACAAGTATTCTGGAAGTTTTCTGTTCGAGGATGGAAGCGACCGGCGTGACGGTCGCTCCCGCCGGTAAAGCTAAAAGCATCGGCCCCAAAGCGCTGGACGAGCGTAAGCGCAAAGCGCGCCGCACCAGTTGCGTGGAATTCGTGCTGCTCCAGCCGCCGCTGCCCGCCGGGGAATTTCACCAGATCAATTGCTGCCTGCTTATGGGCAAGGGATGCTGAGCGCCGGCGCTCAGAATCCGGCGGGTTTCTTGTAGATCAGCAGCAGCGGCAGGCGTTGGTTATCGTCTACGAGGCTGGGCTGAAAATTACCGTCCAGTACGATAAAAATCCGCCCCTTCCCCACGGCCAGTCCCTCGCTGTTGCGGTAGCGGTCCATCCGCTGACGGTACCTGTAACGGGGATCGTCGCCCTCACGCCGGAACGAGGCTACGGCGGTCACTTGCCCCGTTTCCGGATCCAGCCTGTAGACCATGCTGGCGCTACGTCCCAGCGCGTACAGCGCCCCATCGCTGCACTCCAGCCCGGTGATGTCGTGGTTGCCCGCTATGGCGAATACCGTATCGGGTTTAACGCCACCGGTACTGTCCAGGGTGTAGCGCGCTATCAGGCCGGGGAACATTTCGTTGGCCAGGAACAGCTTGTCCTCCAGCAGGGCTATCCCCTCGAACCCGTTGTTGATCCTGCCGCCGGCAAGCTGATCGTGCCACAGGGCGAGTTCGCGATAGGCGGCCACCTGACGCATCGCGCCGCTGCCGGGGTCGAATTCAATCAGCAGCCTGTCGCGCTCATCCACGGCCCACAGCTTGCCGTCGCCCGCCACGGCCACTCCCTCCAGGTCGAACTTATGGGCTTTACCGCTCCGCTCCGCCATGCTTGCAAACCGGTTCTGATCTTCGAGTGCTTCCAGCGCCTCCAACCGCGGATTTTTGTTCGAGCTCTCGAGCACATCCTCCAGCCTGATCCGCAGCAACACCGGGTTCTGCAACTGCCAGCCCACGGGGGCCGGGCCGTTGTCATCGCTGAAATACAGGTAGCCATCGCCGCCAAGCGCCAGCCCGGACAGGTTGAGCGCTCCCTGGCTCTGAAGCCGGAGAGCGCGCTCCAACTCCAGCACCAGCGTATCCGGGGCCGCCGCTGCGCACCAGCCGCACAGCGGTATCGTCAGCAGCGAAATCAAGGCGATCAACAGTTGCAAACGACCCCTCCTTAGGGAGCAGTGTGGCCGGTAGTGATGACAGTTGCGGCTTTAGTGGAGTTAATTATGCTCAACCACCGGCCGTGCTGTCAAGCGCGAAGGCGGTGAGAGGCGCCGCGCAAGGCTCGGCGGAACGGGTAAAAAGATTGACATCGCACGGCACGGGTTTCTATATTAGGCCCTGTCGAAATCCGTTGAAATTACAATATTTAAGGGCCGCCGGGCATGGTCGATCGGCGGGTGGACTATTCTGGTTCCGGCTCCGGTTACGGGAGCCGGCGCGGGAGAGCGTGCGATGAAGGGCGTCGTTCTGGCCGGAGGACTCGGCACCAGGCTGCATCCGTTGACCAAGGTGATCAACAAGCATCTGCTGCCGGTGTACGACAAACCGATGATCTTTTACCCGATTGAAACGCTGATCAACGCGGGTATCGAGGACATCCTGATCGTTACCGGCGGCAACCACTCCGGTGATTTCCTGCGCCTGATCGGCAACGGCCGTCAATTCGGCCTCAAGCACGTCAACTACACCTACCAGGAGGGCGAGGGCGGGATTGCCGACGCCCTGGGCCTGGCTCGTCATTTCTGTGGTGATGATAAGATGGTGGTGATCCTGGGCGACAACCTGATCGAGAACAATATCGCTCAGGCAGTCCGCGATTACGACAGTCAGAGCGAGGGCGGCAAGGTGTTGCTCAAGAAAGTCCACGACCCGCAGCGTTTCGGCGTGGCCGAGGTGGAGGGTGAGCGCGTGGTGCGCATTGTGGAGAAGCCGAAGGAGCCGAAAAGCGACCTGGCGGTGGTGGGGATCTATTTTTACGACCCGCGGGTGTTCGAGTTTATTGACCGCCTGGAGCCCTCGGACCGCGGTGAGCTTGAGATAACCGACGTCAACAACATGTACCTTCAGCGCGGCCAGTTGACCCATTCGATGTTAGAGGGCTGGTGGACCGACGCGGGCACTTTCGATTCCCTGTTGCGGGCCAATAACATGGTGGCTGAATCCGGCGCCAATAAGCTCTGAACGCCGGTGGGAAAGTTCCGCCGCCCCGCCCGGATGTGGAGGCGTTTTTACCGGCATTTTTGTGTATCAAAAAAACAGGCCTGTTAATTGTAACTGTATGATCTTACTTAAAGATATGCCCCTTGATAAAAAGTTTTGGAAAAAGTGAGGGGGAGAGAAAAGAACCTTTTTAAAAAGGTTTTGTCTCTCCCCCTCACAATTCTTTCAATTTTTTGATTAAAGCAAAGGTTTCTTTTTAGAGTAAGGGCTAGGCAAATGAAACTCCTGGTTACCGGCGGGGCCGGTTTTATCGGCTCCAACTTTATACTGCACGTGCTGGAGACTGTTTCCGGCGCGAGGGTGATTAATCTGGACGCGCTCACCTACGCCGGCAACCTGGAAAACCTGGCCGCTGTCGAGAACGACAGCCGCCATCAGTTTGTCAAAATGGATATCCGTGACCGCGAGGCCGTGGCGCGGTTGTGTGTGGCCGAAAAACCGGACGCGGTGGTCAATTTCGCCGCCGAAAGCCATGTGGATCGCAGTATCGACGGGCCGGAGGTGTTCGCACAGACCAATGTGCTCGGTACGCTGAGCCTGCTGGAGGCGACGCGCAAGGCGGGCACGGGCGTATTCTTGCAGGTCAGCACCGATGAGGTCTACGGCACGCTGGGAGCCGGCGGCTCTTTCAGCGAAACCAGCCCGATCCAGCCCAACAGCCCATACGCGGCCAGCAAGGCGGGTGCGGACCAGTTTGTGCGGGCCTATCATCACACCCACGGGATGGACACGCGGATCACCCGTTGCAGCAACAACTACGGGCCGTACCAGTTCCCGGAGAAGCTGATTCCGCTGATGATCACCAACGCCATGGAGGGCCGCGGGCTGCCGGTCTACGGCGATGGCCTCCATGTGCGCGACTGGATCTACGTTACCGATCACTGCCGGGCGATTCTGGCCGTGCTGGAAAAAGGCGCCGCCGGCGAGGTCTATAATATCGGCGGAGTGCATGAGCTGCCCAACATCGAGGTCGTGCGCACGATTGTCCGTGCCGCCGGGGCCGATGAGTCGCTGATCGAATTTGTTAAAGACCGCCCCGGCCACGACCGCCGCTATGCTATCGACAGCTCCAAAGCCCGCCGGGAGCTGGGCTGGGAGCCCCGGGTGGGCTTTTCCGAGGGGATCGGGCGCACGCTGGCCTGGTACCAGGCAAACCGGCGATGGTGGGAGCGGATCAAGAGCAGTGAATACCGGGATTATTACGAAAAAATGTACGGGAACAGGCTATGAGGGTGATGGTTACCGGGGCCGCCGGAATGTTGGGAGCGGACCTGAGTGCGCTGCTGCGCTCCGGGCATACCGTTGTAGCGGTGGACATCGCGGATTTCGATATCACCGACCCCGTTGCCTCGGCCGCGGCGGTCAGGGACAGCGGGGCGCAGGCGGTTATCCACTGTGCCGCTTTTACGGACGTGGAAAAAGCCGAGACCCACGGGGAAGCCGCCCTGGCGGTTAATGCCCGGGGCAGCCGGAATATTGCCGCCGGATGCAGGAAAACGGGCGCGCGGCTCTACCTGATCAGCACGGATTTTGTGTTCGACGGCCTCAAGGGTTCGCCGTACGTGGAATCCGACCGGCCGAACCCGCTGAGCCAGTACGGCCGGAGTAAGCTCGAAGGCGAACAACTGGCCCGCCGGGAGCTGGGTGAGAAGCTTTCCGTGGTGCGTACCGCCTGGCTCTACGGCGGGAGCGGGGAAAATTTCCTGACCAAGCTGCTGCGGTTTGCCGCCAGGGGGAACACTGTCAGGGTGGTGGATGATCAGTACGGCAGCCCCACCTGGACCGTGGCGCTGGCCGAATGTCTGGCGCGGATGCTGAAGGCGGGAGCAGCCTCGCCGCTGTACCACGCAGCCTGCACGGGAAGGTGTGCGCGGTTCGAGATGGCCCGTGAATGGTTCAGGCTGCTGGACCTGGACAGCATAGAGCTGGAGCCGGTGGGCAGTGACACGTTTCCTTCGGCTGTCAGCCGGCCTGTTGACAGTACGATGGCCGGGGATGCTCTGGAACGGGAGGGAATCGGGGGGCTGCCGCCGTGGCGCGAGGCCCTGGGGCGGTTTGCGAACAATGGTGGTAAAGAGCTGGCGAAACAAATACTGGGTGGGTGATGAGCGGTTTCGAGCAGAATGACACGAATAAAGACAGCGGAAAACTCTGGCGCTGGCTGCCGGTGGCGCTGTGGCTGGTGCTGATTTTTACGTTGAGCAGCATCCCGCTCAGCGGTCACGTCATGCGTCTGTTCCGTCACCAGGACAAGCTGGTCCACGTGGTCGAGTACGGTATCCTGGGAGCTCTGCTGGCCAGGGCAGTGTTCGTTCCCGGTGCGCCGGTATTGCGTTACTGGGGTTGTATCGCCGCCGCGGTGCTTGTGGGGGCGCTCGACGAGTTTTATCAGAGTTTCATCCCCGGCCGGATGATGGACTGGCACGACCTGCTGGCCGACACCGCCGGAGCGCTTGTTTTCGTCTGGCTCTGGCTGGCTTTTAGCGGTGCGGGATTATTCAAGCCCGCCGGTGTCCGGGCCGAAACCGAAAGTTGATTTTTTACCGTTAAAAAACAGGGTTAGAAGCGTGCCCGCAAAATACGAAAGATGGGAATCTAAGGTTGTCAAGGGCCGTTCCCGCTGTTGCTGGCCGAAAGTTGGTGTGAACAATGTAACCACTTGATATAATATAAATAGCAGCATTATAAAAAGGAACGGCTTGTCTTGCCCTTGACGGCCAACCGAGCGAAATTTTTCATTCAAGGGCGTTGAATGCTTTTATTTCAACGCCCCTTAAGACGAGACAATGGACTACAGGGTACCCAGAGGCACGCAGGATATTCTTCCCCCCGCATCGGGCCGGTGGCAACGCGCGGAGGGCGTGGCGCGGGAGTTGCTGGAGCGTTTCGGCTACAGCGAAATCCGCACGCCGGTTTTCGAGATGAAGGAACTGTTCCTGCGCACGGTGGGCGAGGAAACCGATATCGTGCAGAAGGAGATGTACACTTTTTCCGACCGCAAGGGCCGCCAGTTCGCTCTTCGCCCCGAGGGTACCGCGCCGGTGATCCGCAGCTACGTGGAGAACTCGCTGTGGAAGGATCACCCGCTGCTCAAGCTTTTTTACATGGGCCCGATGTTCCGTTACGACCGGCCCCAGAGGGGCCGCTACCGCCAGTTCCATCAGATCGGGGCCGAGGCGGTGGGCAGCCTGAACCCGGCTGTGGACGCCGAGGTGATCTCGATGGTGGCGATGATCCTTCGCGCCGCCGGAATCGAGCGGGTCACGGTGAAGCTCAACAGCCTGGGCGAGGCCGAAAGCCGGGAGCGCTACACCAGGGCGCTGCAAAGCTATTTCGGCGCGGTGCGATCCCGGCTTTGCGGCGACTGCGACAAACGCCTTGAACGAAATCCACTGCGGGTACTGGACTGCAAGGTCCCCGCCTGCCGTGAGCTGGCCGCTGATATTCCGCCGATGGAGGATTACCTCAGCACTAAGAGCGGTGAGCACTACGAGCAGGTGCAGGCCCGCCTTAAGCGGCTGGGTGTAAAGTTCGAGAAGGACAAGCACCTGGTGCGCGGCCTGGACTATTATACCCGTACCACGTTCGAGTTTCATCACGGTGAGTTGGGCGCATCGGTGGCACTGGGCGGCGGCGGCCGCTACGACCGGCTGGTGCGCGAAATCGGCGGGCCGGACACACCGGCTATCGGTTTCTCGCTGGGCACCGAGCGTGTGCTGCTGGCCGCCGAACGCGACAGGCGGGACGCCGCCGGGGATGCTCCTTGCGACCGCTCGATGATCTACCTGGCCTGGATCGGTGAGAAGGCCGGCGAGGCGGCGTTCCTGCTGGCCAATGCCTTGCGGCGCGCGGTGCGCGTGGAACTGGAGCTGGAAAGCCGGAGCATCAAAGCCCAGTTCCGGCAGGCGGGCAAGCTGGGGGCGGGCTACGTTATCGTGCTCGGCGAGCGCGAGCTGGCCGAGGGCAGGGTGCAACTGAAAGACATGACCACGGGCGAGCAGCGGGATTTTTCGTTGTCTGCTCTGGCGGATTTTATAACCAAAGAGATGGTCGGGTATCGTAATGATAAATCGCCGCACGGGCGGATCGACCGGAACCTGGGCGGGCAATTGGACGAGGCGCTGGCCTCGCTGCAATTCTGAGGAGGTAATCAGGTTTTGATGGATAGCCAAAAGCTGCAAACTCAATATCGTACCGACACCTGCGGTGGTCTGAGGAAAGAAGATGACGGCAGGGAAGTTACCCTGGTGGGCTGGGTTTTCCGCTGGCGCGACCACGGTGGCATTGTTTTTATCGACATGCGCGACCGCTACGGCGTTACGCAGATCGTGTTTGACCGTAACAGCGCGGAGCAGGATATCGACTCGCTGGCCCACAAGCTGCGCAGCGAGTTCGTGATCCAGGTCAAAGGCCAGGTCCGTCCCCGTCCCGAGGGCACGGTCAACGAGTCGCTGCCCACCGGCGAGGTCGAGGTCAGCGCCACTCACCTGGAGATCATCAGCGAGAGCGAGAACCCGCCGTTCCGGCTCGACGACAAGGGCGAGGTGGGCGAGGACATCCGCCTGCAGTACCGCTACCTGGACCTCCGGCGAGAGGAGCTTCAGCGCTATATCCGCATCCGTCACGACGCAGTGATCGCGGCCCGCAAGTACATGGATACCCTGAGTTTTCTCGATATCGAGACCCCGATCCTGTGCAAGCCCACTCCCGAGGGCGCGCGCGATTTTCTGGTGCCTGCCCGGATGCATCCCGGCAAGTTCTACGCCCTGCCCCAGAGCCCGCAGATCTACAAGCAGATTCTGATGGTCAGCGGGTTCGACCGCTACTACCAGATCGCGCGCTGTTTCCGCGACGAGGCCCTGCGCGCCGACCGGCAGCTCGAATTCACCCAGATCGACATCGAGATGTCGTTTATCGACGAGGACGATATTATCAAGGTGACCGAGGGGCTGATGGAAACGATTTATCGCCAGACCCTGGGCATTGAGCTCAAACCGCCGTTTGTGCGCATGGGCTATGACGAGTGCATGGAACTCTACGGGATCGATCGCCCGGACCTGCGTTACGACCTTCAGATCAAGGACCTCTCCGACGCCTTCCGTGGCTGCGAGTTCCGCGTGTTCAACCAGATTCTCGACACCGGCGGCCGTATCCGCGGGATTGTCGTGCCGGGCGCGGCGGGCTACAGCCGCAAGGAACTCGACGACATCAATGCCGTGGCCGTGGACATGGGTTCCAAGGGCTGCGTGTGGCAGCGCGTGGGCGGCGGCGGCGAGCACGACAGCTCGATCAAGAACATCGTCAGCCAGCCCTATTTCGACAAGGCCGCCGAGTTGGCCGGGGCCTCCCGGGGCGACCTGCTGGTGTTTGTCGGCGGTCCGGACTCGCTGACCAGCAAGGTCCTGGCCCGCCTTCGCCAGTACCTGGCCGCCAGGGAAGGGCTGATCGACAAGAACAAGCTTTCCTTTCTCTGGGTCACCGATTTCCCGCTGTTCGAACGCGACGAGGCCACCGGGGCGCTCAGTTCGTCGCATCACCCGTTCACCAGCCCGCATCCCGAGGACCTGGACAAGCTGGAATCCGAGCCGGAGAAAGTGCGCAGCCGCGCCTACGATATCGTGCTCAACGGCTACGAGATCGGCGGCGGCAGTATCAGGATTCACAACCCGGACGTGCAGCGCCGGATTTTCCGCGCCCTGGGTATCAGCGACGAGCAGGCCGAGTACAAGTTCGGCTTCCTGCTCAAGGCGTTCCAGTACGGTGCGCCGCCCCACGGCGGAATCGCGATGGGCATGGACCGGGTGGCGATGCTGCTGTGCGGTACGGACTCGATCCGCGACGTTATCCCGTTCCCCAAAAGCTCGAAAGCCAGCGGGCTGATGGAGGATGCGCCGGCGATGGTTGAGGAGAAGGAACTGCTGGAGCTGCACATTCGCAAGATCGTCAAGAAGTGAGTCCTGAGGTTAATCAATGGACTTCGCTTGAATTATGGTGCAAAAAGTCGCAGATTTAGCTGAAGGCCATTGCCGGGACGGGGAGTGCTGAAGGGGAGTCGGTTCTCGCCGCGGCGAACCGGCAAGGGGCAAAATAATCTGGAAAGGACCGGGCAATATTGGTAACGACCGCCGATAGCAGCGAAGCGACACGCAGGATACCGATGGAGGGGGTGGACTTCCAGGGATTGTTCGGGCCGAACGACCGCAACTTGCGGTTGCTGGAGACCATGTTCGGCTGCGAGGCTTATCTGCGCGGCGAGCAGATGGTGCTCAGCGGGCGGGAGCCGGAACTGGAGGAGATGGAGCGTACGCTGCGCAGGCTGATCGCGATGGTGCAGACGGGCCGTGAGTTGCAGAGTGAGGAAATCGGGATGGTGGCCAGCCAGGTCCGTAATGGCGAGACCATTGACGGCGAGGTGTTCGAGGCGGCCAATATCTACATGACCGGCCGCAAGAAAGTGATCAAGGCCCGCGGACCAAGCCAGGACAAGTATTTGCGAATGATCCGCCGCAGTGATATCGTGGTCGGAATCGGCCCGGCGGGTACGGGTAAAACCTACCTGGCGGTGGCGGCGGCCGTGGATGCGCTGAACAAGAAGCAGGTCAAGCGGATTATCCTGGCCCGCCCGGCTGTGGAGGCCGGCGAAAAACTGGGCTTTCTTCCCGGCGACATGCAGGAGAAAGTGAATCCCTACCTTCGCCCGCTCTACGATGCGCTGGAAGACATGCTGGTCGACGACAAGGTGGAGCGGCTGATCGAAAATGGAACGATTGAAATTGCACCGATCGCGTTCATGCGCGGCCGCACGCTCAATGATGCATTCGTGATCCTGGACGAGGCGCAGAACACCACCCGCTTGCAGATGAAGATGTTCCTGACCCGTCTGGGCCTGAACAGCAGGGCCGTGATCACCGGCGACAAAACCCAGGTGGACCTTCCAGGGGAGAAAATGAGCGGACTGTTGCAGATCGAGGAAATCCTGAAGGGAATCGATGGGATCGAGTTCATCTATTTCAACCAGGAGGATGTGGTCCGCCACAAGCTGGTCAAGGATATCGTCCGGGCGTATCAAAAAGCGGGTGACACCGAAGAGGTATCCTGAAGGTCGAATGACCGCGAAAAACCTGTACCCTCCGGACCCGGACCGGGTGCGGGTTTTTCTTTAGCGGTTTACTCCGCCCGCAAGGATGCGGCTCATTCATTAAAAAGGCGGTGATGCGTTTTATGACCGGATTAATGCAAAAGATCAGGTCGAAGCGCAAGCGGCTGGTCAAGGAGTTCAAGGCCAGGACAAGGATCGAGTGCTGGCCCGCGAATCCATGGTTCCGGCACGGTTCCAGGGTGGCGCTGGCTGTTTTGCTGGCCTGGCTGGCCCTGATGCTTACGCCGGGCCGTAGTTCTTACGACCCGTTTTTTGACATCCAGGCCGGCAGCGTAGCCGACCAGGACATTATCGCTCCGTTCGATTTCCAGGTCTATAAAAACCACGCTGAATTAGCGGCCGAGCGAAAAGCCGCGGCCGATCAGGTGCGGCCTGTACTCGAATTCCTGCCGGGTATGCGGGAAACGGTGGTCGGTGAGCTGCTTGATTATTTTGGCTGGTTCGAGCAGGCCTGGAGCGATTCCATCCTGGCCCTGGAGCTGATCGGCTGGGAGCGGTTCGCCTCGGAGCGGGAGAGCGGGAAGAGCGGATATAAGGTCAAGCCAATAGTGTTGAACTACCTGTATGCGGCCGATTCCAGCCTTTCGCTTTCCGACGAGGAAATAGTCTACCTGTTCGATCCGGTGCGCTCCAACCTGCTCAAGACCCGGATGAAAGATTTCCTGGTCGGCAGGCTGCGTACCGGTCTGATCGCCGGTGAGGCCTACCGCCGGATCGGCCACCCGCAGGTCAGCCTCAGGCGCAGCGGCAAGGAAGAGATTGTTGCCACTGCCGAACTGATTTCCGTGGATCAGGCCCTTGAGCAGGCCGCAGGCGTGATAGTTGACAGCGACAACCCGGAGTTGAGCAGGAGTTTGTTTTTGCAGATTCTCCCCCGTTTTCTCCAGCCCAACATTGTTTACAATCTGACCGAAACCGACCGTCGGAAGCAGGTGGCCGCCGACAATATCAGCCCTATGCGCGAGGAGATGGTACTTAAGGGGGAGAAAATTATCGGCCGGGGCGAACGCGCCGGAGCGTTGCAACTCGAGCGCCTTGACAACCTTCGCACCGAACTGGAAAAGCGCGGGCTGCTGCAGGGCGATCTGGCCCAGCGTCTGCGCGAGCTTGGCATCTGGGCGATTTATCTGATACTCCTGCTCGGTGCCGGGATTTTCTTTTATCTCCATTGTCCCAAGCTTTACGCAAAATATTCCCGGCTGGCCCTGGTTTCGCTCTGCTTCCTGATCGTGCTGGGCCTGAGCTGGCTGGTGCTGGTAAGCGAGCAGCTGCCGAGCTACCTGCTGCCCGTGGCGATCAGCTCCATGCTGATCAGCTACCTGATAGACGACGAGGTGGCGCTGGTGGGCTCGCTGTGCATGGCCCTGATGTTGGGCGTGCAGAGCAATTTCTCGATCTCCGTGGTGCTGCTGGCCCTGGCGGCCGGAATCGTGGCTTCGATCTCCGTGCGCAACGTAGAGAGCCGGGACGCCCAGTACGTGCCGATTATCTATATCACGCTGGCCTATCTGGTCGTGCTGCTGGCGCTGGATTACGGCTACCGCGGCAGCGATTTTATGTCGGTAATGGCTGCGGCGGGCTGGTGCGCGGTCAACGCCACGGTCAGCACCTTTATCGTTGTGGCCCTGCTGCCACTGTTCGAACACGGTTTTAAGGTCACCAGCAATTTCACCCTGCTTGAGTTGGGCGACCTTAACCGCCCGTTGCTCAAACGCCTGGCTATCGAGGCCCCCGGCACATATCATCACTCCATCATTATCGGCTCCCTGGCCGAGGCCGCCGCGGCGGGAATCGGAGCCAACCCGGTCTATGCGCGCGTGGCCAGCTACTATCACGATATCGGAAAAATCAAGCAGCCAAACTATTTTATCGAAAACCAGACATGTAGAGAAAACCCGCACGACAAGCTTGCGCCGAAAATGAGCAGCCTGATTATCTCCAACCACGTCAAGGAAGGAATGGAACTGGCGCGCAAGGCCAAGCTGCCGGAGTGCATTACCGATGTGATTCGTCAGCACCACGGCGACCAGTCAATTTCCTTTTTCTTCAGCAAGGAAAAGGCGCGCAACCCCGATACGACCCTGGTGGAGTCCGATTTCCGTTACCCGGGCCCCAGGCCGCTCAACCGCGAGAGCGCGATTATCATGCTGGCCGACGCCGCCGAAAGCGCAAGCCGCACGCTCAACGAACCGACTGTAAGCCGGATTCGCAGCCTGATCAAGGGCCTGATCGACGCCAAACTTCGCGATGGCCAGTTGGATAACACCGAGCTTACCCTGCGCGATCTGACCCGTATCGGCGAGGAATTCCTCACTATCCTGATCGGTGTACACCACACCCGGATCGACTATCCCTCTATACCGGAAATGACAAGGGATGATGAACAGCGCAAGCAGCGGGATCGAAGTGATAATCAGCGCGACCAGCCGCAAGAGGATAACGGGGTTGTTTGCTCCTATGAAGCGGATGATGACGGAGATCCTGCTTGAAGCGGGAGTGGAGCGGGCCGAGTTGTCAGTCTCTTTTGTCGGCCGGAGCATGATCCGCCGCCTGAACCGTGACTATCTCGGCCACGACCGCGTCACCGATGTGATCTCGTTCAACCTCTCCGAGGGCGCCGGCGGTGCGCTGGTGGGCGATGTATATATCTGCGTGCTTGTTGCCCGGCAACAGGCGGCCCGTTTCGCTGTGAGCGCCGAGGAGGAGCTGTTCCGCCTGGCCGCCCACGGCACGTACCATCTGCTGGGCTACGACCATCAGGACACGGCCGGCAGGGAGGAAATGCACGAGCTCCAGGAACGCGCCGTGGTGCGTCATTTCAAGCGCGCATGGGCGGGAACGTCCGGATAACCGGTTTCGCGAAAATGGCTGTTACGGAACAATTTTCGTAACTATAATCTTTGTAAAGCTGCGATGGAACCCTACTTACTCATATCTTTTCCCTTGCTTCTGGCACTCTCTGCGGTATTCAGCAGCAGTGAAACCGCGTTTTTCTCCCTCTCCAGTTTCGAGCTTTTCCAGCTTGAGGAAGAACATCCGCTGCGCGGCAAGCGTGTACGCAAGCTGATGGAAAACACGGACATACTGCTCAACGGGATCCTGCTGGGCAACCTGGTGGTCAATATCTGCGCCACGGCGGTGGCCACGGTTCTGCTTCACGGCTTCGGCTTGTCTCAGGGTTGGAGCGACCAGTTGGTGTACCTGCTCGATGTGGCGGGTATGACGTTGACCCTGCTAATTTTCTGCGAAATCAGCCCCAAGGTCTACGCTATCGGCGATGCCCCCGCTCTGGCGCTCAGGGTTAGCTGGTTTATCCGTTGGTGGCTGATCGTGATGCGGCCGTTTATTTTAGTGCTGGTCTGGTTCAGTAGTTGGTTCAAGGGACTGTTCAGCCACGGCGCCGAGGACCATCGGATTCTGGAGGACGAGCTTAAGCTGATGGTGGACATCTCCGCCGAGCAGGGTGATCTGGAGCAGCAGGAAAAGCGGATAATCCACAATATTTTCGAGCTTGGCGAAACGATGGTGCGCGAGATCATGGTGCCGCGCACGGACATCCAGGGCTTTTCACTCGATATGCCGCTCCAGGAGATGATCGACACGGTGCGTGACAAGGGCTATTCGCGCTATCCGGTCTACGACGGCGACCTGGATAACATTGTCGGGCTGCTCTACGCCAAGGACCTGCTGGATTATGTCTACGGGATCAAACAGATAGAATCGGTCCGCGACCTGCTGCGCACGGAGCACTACGTGCCGGAGACCAAGTTCTGCGATGAAACCCTGCGCGAGTTCCAGGAGCAGCACGTTTACATGGGGATCGTGGTCGACGAGTACGGCGGTACGGAGGGGCTGGTTACGGTGGAGGATATAATGGAGGAGATAATTGGAGAGATCCAGGACGAGCACGACGAGGAGGAGCCGCTGATCGAGGCGCGCTCCGATGGGACCTGGCTGGTGGAGGGCAAGATCGATATCGATGACCTGGCGGAGAACCTGGGCCTGGAACTCGACGAGCAGGAGCAGGGTTACGATTCGCTCGGCGGTTTTCTGCTGACCCGTTTCGGCCGCCTGCCCACCCCGGGGGAAACAGTGGAATACGGCGGTTTTTCCTTTACGGTCACCAAGCTTGTCCGCCGCCGGATCTGGAAGGTGCGGATCGCCAGGCTCTCCGGCCCGGACGGGCCCGCTGCGCCCGGGAAGAACTCGCAAGGCAAACCCGGCGAATCCGACTCGAGGAGTGAGTCCACTTGATCGATCTTATCTGGCTGTTGGTGCTAGCCTTGCTGGGCAGCGCGTTTTTCAGCGGCAGCGAGACCGCGCTGATCTCGGTCAGCAAGGTCAAGCTGCAAGGCTGGCTGGAAGAAGACAGCCGCCTGGGCCGGCTTGCGGCCAGGTTCACCGACAGCCCCGGCGATATTCTCAGCTCTCTGCTGGTGGGCAACAACCTGATGAACGTGATTGCCACCGTGCTGATCGCCGAGGTGATTTTTCGGGCCTTTCCCCAGCGCCTTTAGCTTTCGATCCTGATCAGCGCGCTGGTGATCCCGCTGTTCACGACTCCGCCCATTCTGTTTTTCGGCGAGATTATCCCCAAGAGTATCGCCCGCGAGCACTCGGGGCGTGTTGTCCGGCTGATCAGCACGCCGCTGCTGGCGGCCCACTACCTGCTCAAACCCGTGGCCTGGATCACCCACCGGATCAGCGCCCGGCTGCTCAGGTTGCTGGGTGTGCGCCAGCAGAGCCGTGAGCAGATATTCACCCGCAAGAATATCCAGCAAGTGCTGATCGACAGCGAGCGCAGCGGTGTGCTCGACGAGGAAGAGCGCAACTATATCTCGGGAGTATTCAATTTCAGCGAGACCACGGTTCGCGAGGTAATGACTCCCCGCACGGAAATTACCGCCGTGGCCAAGGATACCCGGCTCGCAAAGATCGCGGCTGTGATGAGCGAAACCAGCTATTCCAGGATTCCGCTCTACGACGAAACGCTGGACAACATTACCGGGATCGTTCACGTGATGGACCTGCTGGGTGGGGAAAACGCCGGTGAGCCGAGGCTTCACCCGGTGATTTTCAGCCCGGAAACGCGCAAGGCCGACAGCCTGTTCTACGAGATGCGCCAGGCCCGCTGCCATCTGGCCGTGGTGCTCGACGAGTATGGCGGCACAGCGGGAATAGTCACCCTGGAGGACCTGCTGGAGGAGTTGGTGGGAGACATCCACGACGTTCACGACAATGCGGGATCACTGGTGAAAATCGGCCAGGATAATAGTATATTTGTCGACGGCCGGACGCGGTTCGAGGAACTCGAGGGCAAGCTCAGCCTGCCCGAGACAACCCATAACGTGGAAACGATCGGCGGACTGCTGATCGCCGAACTGGGAAGGATCCCCGAGGCGGGGGAGCGCTTCCAGCTCGGCAACCTGAGAGTCACCGTACTGGAAGCCACCCCCAAGCGGGTTGAGCGGTTGCGGATAAGGGAAGTTGAAGATAGCGGCGGCCCGGACCAGAGCGGAGATACCGGCGGCATCAGGACTATCGGAGCCGATGATCAGCCCCGGTGATACGGAGCAATCGGAGAAAAAACGCCATGGAAGAACTGAAACTCGAAATAATTCGTAAGCTGCTCGAAGAGGGCGAAGAGGGACTCGATGAGCTGCAGCGGATTGTCGGGGAAACCCACGCCGCCGACCTGGCGGATATCGCCGAAGAACTCAGCGACGAGCAGCGGAGCGCCTTTCTGGGCCTGATGCCCGCCGAGATCACTTCCCAGACCCTGGCCGAGGTGCGCGATGAGAGCCAGGAGGAGATGATCCGCAGCCTCGATGACCGGAAACTGCAGGAGGTTTTCGAGGAACTGCCCGATGACGATGCCACCGACATCGTCCAGGAACTGAGCGAACAAGAGGCCGAGCGTGTTTTCCGCGTGATCGACACCGAGGACCGCCGGGATATTCAGACCCTGATGCGCTACCCGGAGGATACGGCCGGTGGTGTGATGACCAGCGAGTTCGTGGCGGTGAATCTGGACATGACCGCCGGCGAGGCGATTCGCGAGGTGCGACGGCAGGGTCAGGAGATAGATTTTTACGGTGTCAACGTGGTGGATGCCAAGCAGCGCTTCCAGGGGACGGTGACCATGCGCAACCTGATCCTTGCCGACCCGGAAGTGAAAATTTCGGACGTGATGGACACCGATGTGGTCACTGTGCCGCCGGATATGGACCAGGAAGAAGTAGCCCGGCTGCTGGCCCGCTACAACCAGGTAGCGATGCCGGTGGTCGAGCGTGACCGCGGCCGCCTGCTGGGCCGGGTGACTGTCGATGATGTGATCGACATCATGGAACAGGAAATGACCGAGGACATGTTCCGCATGAGCGGCGTGGATGAGGAGGAGAGCGTTGAGACAGTGGGCATCTGGCACTCTGTGCGCAGCCGCCTGCCCTGGCTGTGCCTGAACCTGCTGCTGCTTTTCATCTCCGCGCAGATTATCCGGCTTTATGTCTACGTGCTTGAACGGGAAGTGATCCTGGCGATGTTCCTGCCGGTGGTGGCCGGGATCGGCGGCAACACCTCGACCCAGAGTCTGACGGTTACCCTGCGCAGGCTGATGCTCGACGGCTCGTTCATCGGGCGCAAACGTCGTGTGCTGCTCCATGAAACCATGGTGGGCCTGATGAACGGCCTGCTGGTGAGCATAGTCGTGTTCGCGCTGATCTATATCCTTCAGGGTTCCCCGATGCTCGGCCTGGTTGTCGCGCTCGCCTGCTGGCTCTCGATGACTCTGGCGGGTTTTATCGGCGCGATGATTCCGCTCGGCTTGCGGACACTGGGTTTCGATCCCACCGTTTCCTCCAGCGTTGTGCAAAATTTCACGGACATCCTGGGTTTTTTCCTTCTGCTCGCCCTGAGCGCTTTGATCCTGCTGGGTTGAGCGGCCAAATGAAAGCTGATCCCGCATCCGGATGAGTGATCTCAAACAACAGGCAATCGTGATCGGCGGAGTCAACTACAGTGACTCCAGCCGCGTGCTGTGGCTGATCACGCCCGAGTACGGCCGCCAGTCGATGCTGGTCAGGGGGGCGCGACGGGCCAGGAGCAGATTTGCCGGGCGCATGGAGACGTTCAACCTGCTGGAAGTGGTCTATCGCAAAAGCCGTAGCGGCACGTTGCACACTCTTCGCGAGGCCGATGTCCAGAACCAGTTCCCCGGTTTGCGAGCCAGCCTGGAGGCGTTCATGGCGGCCAGCGGCGCGGTGGAGATGATCAAGAACGTGGCCCCCGAGGACCATGAATGCGCCGCCCTGTTTCAGTTGCTTGAGGATTTCCTCTGCTGCGCCGACGAGGCCGCCGACGAGGAGGGCATGCCGGCACTGCTGCTGGCAGCTTTCGGCTGGCGGCTGCTGAGCCTGCTGGGGCTCGAGCCCCAACTGGTGAACTGTATCCGCTGCGGCGAGCGGCTCGAGCGTTGCGAGTCGTACCGTTTCCAGCCCGCCTCGGGTGGAGTGGTCTGCTCAGGGTGCGCCGGTGACCCGGGCAGCGCCACGGGCCGTCCGTTGCTGATCGGCTATGGAGCCCTGCGTTTTATCTACCGCAGCGGCAGGAAATTCCCGCTTGTGCGCGAGGAACTCTCCGCCCTCTCCCGGCAGGAGTTGGCGCAGGCGCAGCGGGCCGTGGAGCGCTACAGCGCCTACCACCTGGGCGAAAAACAGCCGGGTGGGTCACGGCAGGCGTAGAAGCGGCCGGAGAGCAGACGATAAATAACCGTTTCAGGAGAAATCTATGCCGACAGGGAAAAAAACGGGAGTATTTAAACCGGACTTCGTGGCGCGCCACTACCGGGGGATCATCGTTACGCTGGTGCTGGTCAATACGGCGCTGATTATGTTCCTGATCATCTATATCCAGGTCTTTTCTCCCAGCATGTCTCCCATCGGCCGGGCGGAGCCGATTGCCGCCGGCGTGGTGCGTGATGACAGGCTGATCATGTGGAGCGAGCCGGGTGGTCTGGAGCAGGGCGCCCGGAGCAGGGGAGTGGCCCGGCGGGGCGGCAAAGTGGATGTTCTGCGTGCTCAGCGGCTGGAACAAGAACTGTGGCTGGAGGTAGTGGTCGGTGACCAGCGGGGCTGGATTCCGGAGAGCGGTATCGACTACGGCAACAATAAAGCGCAATAAAGAACTGGGGGCTGGTGTTGTGTCCCGGAAGTTTGTTGATTTAAATTCATGTTCCCGAAATATTGGGTAACTATTCTGGTATCTATCATGAAACGCCCATCCCGCCGGGATCGTAGGAGCAGACCCCTGTGTCTGCCCGCGGGCGCACACACAGGTGCGCCCCTACAAAACATGTAAACTTATTTCCGGGACACGCTGCTAGCCCCCGGTGGTTGCAGTTTCCGGCCTGGCGATCCTGATCTTGACCGGTTTGGCGCCGGCGGCTACCAGGGGCGGACCGAACAGCGGCCGTTCGATCCTGTCCAGGCGGCGTTTCATCAGGTCGCGGTAGGCCTCGAACTCGGCGAAAACCTCGGCCATGACGGGCTCTCCGGCGGGGATGTCCACCTTGAGCGGATCGACAGGCTTGCCGTTCTTGTAAAACCGGAAATCCAGATGCGGCCCGGTGGAAAGCCCCGTGCTGCCCACGTAGCCGATAACCTCTCCCTGCCTGACCCTGCCGCCCACCTTCAGTCCCCGCGCATAGCCGGAAAGATGCCCGTAGCCGGTGGAAAACATCCCGTTGTGCCGGACCAGGATGTAGTTGCCGAATCCGCCGTTCCAGCCGCGCTTGACCACTTTGCCATCGCCAAGGGCCAGCACCGGCGTGCCTCTGGGCGCCGCGTAGTCCACGCCCAGGTGCGGGCGATAGCGCTTGAGGATCGGGTGGTAGCGCCGCGGGTTGTAGCGGCTGGAAATCCGGGGCATGTATTTGAACGGGCTGCGCAGGAACTTGCGGCGCAGGCTTTTGCCGTCGGGCTCGAAATAATCCACCGTGCTGTCGGGGTTCATGAAGCGGAAACCGTAAATTTCGTTCCCATCGTTGACAAACCGCGCGGCCAGGATTTCGCTCACCTTGGTGACCTGTTTTTCGGGGTGGATTTTTTCCCTGAAAATCAGTTTGAAAGAGTCGCCCTTGCGGATGTCGTTGTGGAAATCGATCTGCCAGGCGTAAATTTCACTGAGCTTGAGCGCCAGTTCAGGGTTACCGTAGGTATCCATCACGCTCTGGTAGAGAGAGCTCTCGATAGTGCCGCTCAACTCCCGCACGTTTTCAATATACTGGGTCTCCTCCACCTCCGCCTGCCAGTTGACACTGTCCTCGCGGGTAACCAGCAGCGTGCGGTCGTTGTTTATTTCGTAAACCACCTGGGTGAGCAGGCTGTCCTCGAACGCGAACTTGAGCTGGCGGCCGATTACGACCCGGTTCAGGTTGTGGCTGTCGCGGGCGGCGTTCAGCAGAGGGAAGAGATAATCACGCCCGATCCCGTTGCGCAGCAGGATCGTTTCGAACGTATCGCCGTTTTTTACTCTGTCTTCGAGCCGGTAGGAAACAACCACCGGTGCGGCGGCGGCCTCCAGCTCCTCTGCGGTTGATTCCTCGCCCGGGGCGACCGAGTCCGTTTCTTCCGCGATGGAAAGATTCCCATCCGCGGAACTGGATGACTGACCACCGTTGCCGAAAGGATTGACCAGCGCGACAGTGATCAGAACGATGACGGTGAGCAGAACCAGTGGCAGCGCAGGTCCCAGGCTGCGGGCCCTGCCGACGATACCGCGAGAATAACGCACCTTTTTACTGCTGCGGGGCAGGAGATTTTTCAGGTCGTTAATCATATCGCCTTGTCTGCTTTCGAGTTATGGTTATTGAGAGACTGCAATATCTATATGCTAACCAGTCACGCTGTCAAGATATAAATCTTTCCAAGCTTTTCAGGATACAGGTTTCGGCTCGTATCGGCTCGTTGCTCGCGGGGGCGTGAATTAACCTGCGAGCTCACTTAATTGTTCAAAATAGCGTTTGCGTACCCTGCCGAAAAACTCCAGAGCCCCGGCTGTCTTGTAGTCCGGATAGGTCCATTCAAGCGGAGACAGCCTGCCCCGCTTAAAGCGCAGCGTAACCTCGGCAAACACCCTCCGGCCGATACATATCCGGTGGGAATAGTTCTTGGTCGAGGCCAGCACCAGCTTGGCGTCACTCCAGTAGCCCGGATCCACATTAACCCTCCGCCGGCCATCCTCATCGCGGTGCAAACGCTCGCAGGCCGCGGTTCTGCGCTTGAGCCGCGCCAGAAAGGCGGACTCCGTCAGAGCGGCGAAACCGGCGAAGCGCTTGAGCAGAGAATCTCCCATCTCCGCCTGGTAGTAGCGGGAATGGTCGAAGCGATAGATTTCGCCCAGAAAATCTATTTCGCCCAGTTCGCTCTCAAGATAACCTAGCGCCTGGCCGATCAGCCCTGCCGAGGGGGCCATTACCGCCGCCACCGGCTTTACCAGCCGGGAGATGCGGTTTTTAGCGGCCGGTTTCATCTCCGGTTGTCCGTCCCTCCCGCGTTCATCCGCCGCGGTCAATCGACCTGGCGGCGGATGAAAGTCGGAATCTCAAGTTCTTCCATGGTCAGCGGGTACAGCCTCTGCGTGGTCTGCACCTCCCTGGCCGCTCCCACATCGCCCTGCTCCTCGCCCGTACCGATCGCGTTGCGGCTGGGCTGACGGCCGATGTCGCCGTTTATCGCCACATCTAGATCCAGGACGTTGCTCTTGGGCTTGGGCTGTACCTGCCGCACGGGCTGGGACTGTTCTTTCTGGTCGCCGAAACCGGTGGCGATCACGGTCACCCGTACCTGACCGTTCATCGATTCGTCGATCGCCGCGCCGAAAATAATGTTGGCTTCCTCGCCCGCGGCCTCGTAGATCACGTTGTTGGCGTCGTTCACCTCGTGGAGAGTCATGTCGCTGCCGCCGGTGATATTGACCAGCACTCCGCGGGCGCCCTTGATCTGAACGTCTTCGAGCAGCGGGCTGCTGATCGCTTCCTGGGCGGCCTCGCTGGCGCGGTACTCGCCACTGGCAAAACCGGTGCCCATCAGCGCATCACCCATATTGGCCATGATCGTTTTCACATCGGCTAAATCGAGATTGACCAGCGCCGGGGTGGTGATCAGCTCGCTGATCCCCTGGCAGGCGTAGAACAGGATGTTATCCGCTATCTGCAGCGCTTCCTGGAAGGTTGTGTTCTTGCCCACAAGGCCCAGCAGGCGCTGGTTGGGCACGATAATGATCGTGTCAACGTGCTTGCGCATCTCGGCGATCCCGGCCTCGGCCTGTTTGATCCGCTTGCGGCCCTCGAAAATGAACGGCCTGGTGACCACACCGATTGTGAGCGTGTCCATCTCGCGGGCGATCTCCGCCACCACCGGGGCGGCACCCGTGCCCGTGCCGCCGCCCATGCCGGCGGTAATAAAGACCATGTCGCTGCCCTCGATAATCGAGGCCACGTCGTCACGGTTCTCCTCGATAGCCTTGCGGCCGATCTCGGGACGCGCACCGGCGCCAAGCCCCTTGGTCAGGTCGCGGCCGATCTGCAGCTTGTAGGACGCCTTGTTGATCGAAAGGGCCTGAGCGTCGGTGTTGCAGGCGATAAAATCAACGCCGCGCATGTCGGAATCGATCATGTGATTGATCGCGTTACCGCCGGCGCCGCCTACACCGATCACGGTAATTCGGGCCATCTGCTCCGGTACGTCGCTGAATTCGAAAGTTGTTGACAGCATGTCGCTCATTGCGCTCTCCCTCTGGGCAGGGTTATGGGTTGTCCGCTTTGATTCAAATATTGATAAGGGCTGATTACCAGAGGTCGGTCAGCCATTGTTTCATTCTGTCCATTACTTTGTTGAACAGCGAGCTGTCGTCTCCGCGGAATTTTGACGAGATCGAGTCCTGCTCCGCGCCGTACATCACCAGCCCGACCCCGGTGGAGAACTTGGGATCGTCCACCATGTTGACCAGCCCGGTGACCCCGGTGGGTTTGCCCACGCGTACCGGCAGCTTGGTGATATCCTCGGCCAGCTCGACAATGCCATTCAGGCCGCTGGTGCCACCGCTGAGCACGATCCCGGCGGCCATCAGGTCGCCGAACTCCTCGATTTCGCGGAAGGCCAGATTGAGAATTTCCTCCACCCGGGGCTGGATAATCGAGGCCAGTAACTGGCGGCTTACCTGACGGTTCGATTGTCCGGCGGCGCTGGCCACGTCGATCATCTCCGTGCTGTCCACCTGGGAGCTGAGCGCGCAGCCGAATTTCTCCTTGATCTCGCGGGCGTGATGGGCCGGGGTGCGCAGGCCGATGGCGATATCGTTGGTCAGGTTGTCTCCGGCCAGGCCCAGTACGCTGGTGCGACGGATGCTGCCACGGCTGAAAAAGGCGATATCCGTGGTGCCGCCGCCGATGTCGAAAATGGAGACACCGAGGTCTTTCTCGTCCTCGGTAAGCGCCGAGTAGCTGCTGGCCAGCGGCTCCAGCACCAGGTCGTAGACCTCGAAGCCCGCGCGGTGGATACTCTTGACGATATTCTGGGCGCTGGCCACCGCGCCGGTAACGATGTGCACCTCGGCCTCGAGCCGGATTCCGCTCATGCCCACGGGGTCCCGGATGCCGCGTTGGTCGTCGACAATGAACTCCTGTGGGATAACGTGGATCACCTCGCGCTCCATCGGGATATGCGCTGCCTGGGCCGCCTCGATCACCCGCCGGACGTCGTCGGTGGTTATATCGGAGTTCTCGCGGCTCACGGCGATAATGCCCTTGCTGTTGATCGAGCGGATATGATCGCCGGCGATTCCCGCGTAGACTCCCCTTGCCTCCACGCCGGCCATCAGTTCCGCGTCCTCGATCGCCTTGGTGATAGACTGCACGGTCTTCTCGATATTTACCACCACGCCGCGCCGCAGGCCGTCGCTTTTGGTAGTGCCCACCCCGACTATTTTCAGTCCGCCTTCCTCGGTGAGTTCTGCGATAATGGCACAGATTTTTGTCGTGCCTATATCCAGCCCGACTATTACGTCATCTTTCGGCATCTGGCCTCCCGGACAGGAATGGATACATGTTTTTCGGAGGCAGCTTCCCCACCGGCGGCGGGGAGGGCCTCCCTGATTGTGAATATTATCTTCAGTTGTCTATTGGCGGCAGCCGCGCGCCGGCCGCGAAATCAGTTCAGTTGTTACGGACGATAATCTGGCCCTCGAAACTGAGGTCCACTTCCGACGGCCTGTCGTCGCGGCCATCGAGTTCGGAGAACATCCAGCGCAGGTAATCGATATTTTTCGGCTCCACCCATTTACCCATCACAACGCGCAAACCCCGGTCCATCGTAACCAGAGTGATCTTGCCCTGCTCGTTGATCCTGAATTCGCTGATCCGTCCCAGCAGTTCGGGAGACATGTCGCGAAAGCAGAGCACGGCCTGCACCAGTCGGCGGCCCTCCTTGTTCAGCCGCATCCTGCCGGTGTGCTCCTCGGATGACACGGACCCGGCCGAGGGCGGAGTGATCACGGGCAGTTCCAGGCGATGACGGGAGATGTCGAGCGGCAGCACGTAGCCCTCGTCGTCAACCGGCAGGATTTCTCCCACGTTGGCCAGCGCCACCGGCCGCCGCTCCGTTATCTGAACGCGAAGGCGGTCTGGGAAGCGTCTCAGGCAGCGCACCTTCTTGATCAGCGGTTGGGTGGTCAGCGCGTCTTTGGCCGGGCCGAGATCGGAAAAGATGCTCCGACCCACGAACAACGCCTTGCACAACGAATCGAGCAGCGCGGGCTCAACATAAATCGTCTGCGCGGTTTCGATCTGCTTGAGCGTGAAATAGCCGCCAACGTCGAGCTGGTAGGCTGCATAACCACTGGAAAAGAGCAGAAACAAGAACAGCAATACCTTCATCCCTCCGCTCCTGCGTTTTTTGCGGCGGGAGGGGTTTCTTCTGCGCGCCGGGCTGGTACTGGTTGTTCTGACCATCAGCGTTCCTCGTGGTGAAGCGTGTAAGTTTGATGGCTTCGTAAAAAGTCCATCCACTTCGTTGCTTTAGATTGTCTCGTCACTGCAGCGCAGGCGTAAGTACGCCTCATTCCTCGAAATCTTCGCGCCTCGTTATCAAGTTTTAAGCCGCTCAGTCGTTTTTTTCTCGATTACGTTGACCGCACAGGAGGCGAGCTCGCCCAGTTCCCCGGCCGTAAACCCCACCAGCCGCACTTCCGGCTCCAGCGTAACACCGCTCTCGCGCCGCACCCTGTCACGCACCAGTTTGATCAGCTCCAGAATGTCCAGGCTGGCCGCCCCGTTGTGATTCTCGATAAAGTTGGCGTGCACCGGGCTGACCCTGGCCCCGCCGATCACCGTTCCCTTGAGCCCGGCCTGGTCGATCAGCCTGGCCGCGATCATCCCCGGAGGGTTCTTGAACGTTGAGCCGAAAGTCCTGGCCCGCCACGGGTGCTTGAGCTTGCGTCCCTCGCTCAGTTGGCGGGCGCGCCTGCGCTGGACGAGCGGATTCCCGCGCTTAACACCCCGGCGGAAACTCAGCGAGGTTATCACCCCGGGCACTGGCGCCAGGCTGCTGCGGTAGCCGGGCGTCAGTTCGCTGTGGCTGAATACTCTACGCGCCCCGCTCAGGTCCACCATCACAAGTTTTTCCACCAGGTCTCCCAGTGCCACGCTATGCGCCCCCGCGTTCATCGCGGCCGCTCCGCCCACCGAGCCCGGCACCCCGGAGAGTTCCTCGAATCCGGCGAAGTCCTGCTCGATAGCCCTGTGCACCAGCCGTCCCAGGCTGGCCGCTGCCCCGGCGCTAAGTACCTCGCCCGCCTGCCTGATCCTGCCCAGCGCGCCGCCCAGGCGGACAACCGTTCCCTCGAACGGCCTGTCGGAGAGCAGCAGGTTGGTGCCGCTGCCCATGATGAAAAACGGCGGTTCGAGGATTTTTACCAATTCGCACAATGCATTTACTTTTTCTGCCTTCACCAATAGCCGAGCCACTCCGCCGGTACCGATAGAGGTCAACCGGCTCAGCGGGCAATCCCGCTCAAGAGTAAGTCCGCCGGCTGCCGATACAAGCCGGTCCAAGCTGGTAACGAAGCCGCCGTTCACTGCCCGTCTTCCCGTCTCAGTAGTTCCAGCAGTTGCTCGCCGGTTTTGTAAATGTCTCCGGCGCCGATAGTTACCACCAGGTCTCCCGGAGAAGTCAGTTCAACCAGCCGCTGAGCCAGGCCGTCTTTATCCGGGACGTAGTGCACCTGACGGTGGCCGTGCTCACGGGCGGTTTCCGCCACCAGCTCACCGGTGACGCCGGGCAGCGCCGTTTCCCGCGAGCCGTAAATCTCGGTGACCAGCAGGATCTCCGACTGCATGAAGCTGCTGCCGAAATCCGCGGCCAGGTCGCGGGTGCGCGAATAGAGGTGTGGCTGGAAAACGGCCACTATCGGGCGCGACCAGCCCAGCCGCAGGGCGTCCAGAATAGCCCTGATTTCGGTGGGGTGGTGCGCGAAATCGTCGAACACCAGCCGTCCGGCCGCCTCGCCCTTGATTTCTCCGCGACGGTGGACGCCCTTGAAGCGCTCCAGCGACTCGGATATTTCACCGTAATCGACTCCAAGCTCCAGCCCCACGGCCACGGCGGCCAGGGCGTTCTGCACGTTATGCGTGCCGGGCACCTGCATCTTAAGCTCGCCCAGCGGCTCGCCGGCGCGGTACACCGAGCAGACAGAGCCGCCGTTGCCGTGACTGATCCCGCGGGCCTGAAGCTCCGCCTGGGCGCTCTGGCCGTAGGTGAACAACCGGCGTTCGATACGGGGAAAGAGCGAGACCAGGTTGGGGTCGTCCATGCAGGCCACCACCGTGCCGTAGAACGGTACGCGGCTGACGAACTCGGCGAACGCGTCCATGATCCCCTCCAGGTTGCCGTAGCAGTCCAGATGGTCGGTGTCGATATTGGTCACCACGGCTATCGAGGGGGTCAGACGCAGGAAGCTGCGGTCGAACTCATCGGCCTCGGCCACGAACAACTCGCTCATTCCGCGCCGCGCATGTCCGCCCAGGGCTTTCAGCCTGCCGCCGACAATCACGGTGGGATCGAGGCCGGAGTCCTCCAGCACCATGCCCAGCATCGAAGTGGTGGTGGTTTTGCCGTGAGTGCCGGCCACGGCCACCCCGTACTTGGTGCGCATCAGCTCGCCCAGCATCTCGGCGCGGCGGATCACGGGTATCTGAAGCCCACGAGCCTCGGCCACTTCCACGTTGTCCTCTTGTACCGCGCTGCTGATCACCACCACGTCGGCCCCCTCGATATTCTCCGGGGCGTGGCCGGCGGCCACACTCGCGCCAAGCTGTACGAGCCGTTCGGTGGTCGGTGTTACGTTCAGGTCGCTGCCGCTGACCGTGTAGCCCTCGTCGAGCAGGATCTCCGCGATCCCGCACATGCCGCTACCGCCGATACCGACCATATGGACCCGCCGCACGGTGCGGTACATGTCATACCTGGCCACTGTCGGCTCCCTTCGCTCCGCTTCTGCTGATATTGATCATGATCCCCACGGCCCACATCGTGGTAACGAGGTTGGTTCCGCCATAGCTGAAAAACGGCAGGGGCAGCCCCGTGGTGGGGGTCATCCCGCTGACCACCATCATGTGCAGCAGCGCGGAACAGAAAATCATCATCGTCAGTCCGCTGGCCAGCAGGAACCCGTAGTAGTCGGGAGCTCCGCGGGCCACCTTTACGCCCATCACGCACAGGGCCAGGAACGCCGAGAGCACGGCCAGCGTGCCCAGGAAACCGAGTTCCTCGCCGATAATCGAGTAGATGAAATCAGTGTGGGCGGCGGGCAGGTAGAAATACTTCTGGCGGCTCTGGCCCAGGCCAAGTCCGGTGATTCCGCCGGAACCAAGCGCGATCCGGCTCTGGTAGGCCTGGTAGCCGATCCCCGATTTATCCACGCCGCTGTCGAGAAAACTGGTCAGCCGCTCGCTGCGGTAGCCCACTTTCACCACGTACCTGTAGGTTACCAGCGGCACGGCCAGCAGCACGATCAGCAGGATGTGCGCGGGTCTGATCCCGCCGATAAAGCCAACCGTGAACACCATCACCAGCAGCACGGCGGCCATGCTGAGGTCCGGCTGTTTGACCACCAGCAGGAAGAAGATGCCGATAAAGATCAGGAAAGGCAGGAAACCGGCCTTGAAGCTGTGCAGCAGTTCGCGCTTACGCACCAGATAGCCCGCCGCCCAGCAGACCAGGAAAAACTTGGCCAGTTCCGATGGCTGGAAACTGACCGACCCCAGGTGGATCCAGCGGCGTGCACCGCCGATAACGGGCGCGATCCCGTATGTGCCGGGTATCAGGCAAACGATCAGCAGGGCGGCGGTGGCAACCAGGGCCAGGAAACTGATCGCGCGCATCCGGTGGTAGTCGATCCGCGAGGAAATCAACATCACGACAATCCCCACGGCGGCGCGCAGGGCCTGTTTTTCCAGATAGGCGAAACTGCCCAGGTTCTCGCTGCGGGCGGAGATATGGGTGGCGCTGAGGATAATGATTATCCCGGCCAGGGCCATCAGCACCGAGAGCACCATCATCCGTGCGCCGTGCCTGCTCGTGTCTTCTGTCGTTTTCTTACGCGTCACTTCGGGCCATCTCCCCGACGATACGCCTGAAGGCGTCGCCGCGCTGCTCGTAGCTGGTGAACATGTCGAAACTCGAACATCCCGGGCAGAGCAGGACAGCGTCACCGGCCCTCGCCTGCTCGCGCGCCTGAGCAACGGCCTGCTCCAGGGAGTCCGCGAGAATCACCTGAGTCGCCTTGCCCAGGTCTTTTTCGATAATCTCCGCCGCCTCGCCGATAGCCACGATCGCCCGGACCCTTCGGTTTACTTCATCGGCAATCGCCGTGAAGGGAGCACCCTTGTGCCGGCCGCCCATGATCAGCACCAGCGGCTCGGTAAAACTTTCCAGCGCCCGCGCCACGGAGTCCACCGTGGTGGCTTTCGAATCGTTGACGTACGTTACGCCGGCAACACTTCCCACCTGTTCCAGCCGGTGGGGAAGGCCCTCGAACGCCCGCACGGCCCGGCCGATCTCCCGGGGGGAAACTCCGCAGGCGAGAGCGGCGCAGGAGGCGGCCAGGATATTTTCCACGTTGTGCGCGCCCCGCAGCGGAACGTCTTCCAGCCGGACTATTTCGGCGGGAGAGCCATCGGCGGTGCGAATCCGCAGGTGGCTCTCGTCCGCGTACGCCAGGCTCCGGGGTTGCTCGCGAAGGCTGAACCAGGCGGAGGGCACGTCGCCGGCAAGCTCTTTGCGCTTGGCCGTGTTGGCGTCTGCTGCGTTGAACACGGCCAGATCGTTGCTGGCCATGTGCTTGAACAGCCGGAACTTGGCCCTGTAGTATTGCTCCACGGTGTCGTAGCGCTCCAGGTGATCCGGCGAGAGATTGAGCAGCAGGCCCACGCGGGGATGGAAACTCTCGACGCTATGGAGCTGGAAGCTGCTGATTTCCGCCACGATTACCGCCTCATCGCTCAGGTTGCGCACGGCGCTGCACAGGGCCAGCCCGATATTACCCGCCACCTTGTTTTTAATCCCCGCCTCGGCCAGGATCCGGCCCAGCAGGCTGACAGTTGTCGATTTGCCGTTGGTCCCCGTTACCGCCACCAGCGGCAGGGGAGAGTACCAGTAGGCGATTTCCACCTCGCCGAACACCGGGATCCCGGCCAGCTCCGGGGCGGAGAACAACTCCGCGCGCTCGTCGATACCGGGGCTGATCACGATAAAGTCGCTGCCGGCCGCAAAAGACGCCGACTGCTCGCCCAGGCTGATCGCCGCGCCGCGACGGGCCAGCGGACGGCAGGCGTTTTCCAGCTCCAGCGTGGAGTTGGAGTCTGTCAGCCGTACCCGGTAGCCGTGGTCCAGCAGAAGGTCGGCCGCGGCTATCCCGCTGCGTCCGGCGCCGAACACGGTAGCAGTGGCGGGAGCCGCCACCAGCGGCCCGGGCCGGGGGCGGGGAGCGAGCTCAACGCAGACCGGGACGAGGCTCACGCGCTCTCCCGGGCCGCAAGTTTTTCGATAACACGTTCCAGACGAATCCCCCGGCTGGCCTTGACCAGCAGCAGTTCATCACCGCCAAGTATTTTATTCAAGATTGTCCAGGCGCTGGCGGCATCCGCGGCGGCGAATACTCTGGACTGATCTCCACCATTATTCACCCAGACTTTTTTCATATCCTGTGCGTATTCCCCGACCATCACGGCCAGGTCCACACCAGCCTTTGCCGCCCGGACCGCAAGCTGCCTGTGAAGCTCGGGGGCAGCCTCCCCCAACTCCAGCATCTGGCCCAGCACGGCCACCCTGGGGCCGCCGTGTTCGAGCGCCATCAGTGTTTTCAGCGCCTCGGCCATCGAGAGCGGGTTGGCGTTGTAGGAGTCATCCAGCACGGTTAAGCCGCCGATTTTTTTCAACCGGCCGCGCATTGTCAGCGGCCGTACGGCCTCCAGACCTTGCCTGATCGCCTGGTCATCGAGACCCAGGGCGCGCCCTGCCGCCGCTGCCGCCAGAGCGTTGAGCGCGTTATAACGGCCCGGGGTGGCCAGCGTTATCGCCGTGTCCGGAGCGAGCGTAAACGACGGTGCGCCATTGCCGTTGAGCTTCAGACCGTCAGCGCGAACGTCGTTACCCGGCTCCAGCCCGAAACTGACCGTGTTCCCGAACCGTCCGGGCACGCTGGCGGCGAGCGGGCCGTTGTCTCCGCAGTAGATACAGACGCCGTCGGGCGAGGTCTCCTCGAACAGCTCGGTCTTGGCCGCCAGCACGCCCTTCACGCTGCCGAAACCCTCCAGATGGGCGGGGGCCACGTTGGTGATAACCGAGATTCGCGGTCTGACCATCCGGGCCAGTTCCCCGATCTCTCCGGGATGGTTCGCACCCAGCTCGGCCACAAGCACTTCGGTGTCCCCGGGCATGGCCAGCAGGGTCAGGGGTACGCCGATATGGTTGTTGTAGTTGCCCGCGGTGGCGTGTGTGCGCCAGCGTGTGCGGCTGAGCGAGGCGATCATCTCCTTGGTCGTGCTCTTGCCGTTGGAGCCGGTTACAGCCACCACGCGCAGGCCACTGATGCGTTGGCGTGCGCTTGCGGCCAGGCGCTGAAGGGCCGCCAGGGAGTCCTCGACCTCGAAATACTGCAAGCCGGGGGGCATCGGCTGCCGGTGGGCGGAGCTTTCGATAAGCGCGCCCGTGGCCCCGGCCGCGGCTGCCTGCTCCAGAAACGCGTTGGCGTCGAACGACTCGCCGCGCAGGGCGACAAACAACATGCCATCGCAGCGTACGCGGGTATCGGTAGCGACCCCCCGGTATTGCTTCTCCGCGCTATCGCCGAGCAGGCTGGACGAGGGCAGGGCGGACACGATCTGGGTGGTTGTCAGTTCCATAGCGTTTATCTATACGTTCAGTCTAAGGTCCTGGTAGAGCAGGAGCGCTCCCTGCCGATCGAAAACGAGTACTTTCAGGCGGTTGTATTTCGAGGGCCGGTACTCGAGCGAAATCGGGGCCCTGACCTGTTTGAAGCGCCTGATGGAGTAACTGTCGCCGGAAGTATAGCTGAGTGCGTTGCCCGGCAGCACGTCGATATCCGGAAATGTCCCGTAGCGCTCCAGCAACCCGCTGTCGTGCTCGGCGAGTACGATCAGGTAGCCGTTGGCCGACTGCTCGTGCTCGCTGGTGTTCACCAGCCGGAAACTGACCAGCAGGCTGTCGTTGGAGGACGTAACCCGGAGTTCATCGATAGTGATCTTGTCCGAATACGCCCCGGGAGAGACCTCCATCGTGTCGCTGTTCCCACCGATCAGCAGCAGTGCTCCACGGCGCTGATCCACCTGTTTCTGCAGCGAGTCGACCCGTGCCTCCCGGTTGGCCAGTTGTTCGCGCAGGATCTGGGCGGAAGATGCAAGCTGCCGGTGTTCCGTCCTGAGCCGGTTGAAATTGACCACCGAGTAGACCGCGGTCCCGGCCAGAGAGAGCATCAGCACGAGCATCAGCACGATCTCCTTGACCGTGACCTCTATGGTAAGGGGTTCGCGTTTTGCACTGACCATGACGATTGTGATCGTATTTTTTTTCAATTGGCATCCCCCTGTTTGAACCGCTACGGCGCAGCCGATACGCTGTTGAGTTGCGACGCCAGCGAATATGAATTCTCCGCCGGACCATCCATGGCGGGTATTCCAACCAGTTGGCAGGCCAGTCCCGGCTCGATTGCGCTCGAGGGCGGCGGGTTCTGGGCCATCACCCTGTCCGAGCCGTCCACCGAGATCTTGAGGCCCAGCGCCATCAGGGTTGTCACGGCTTTGCGCAGCGGCATCCCGCGCACGTCGGGCATCACGGACGGATCAGGCGTTACCTGCCCGGTTGCTTCCGGCGCCGGGGTGTGTGAGCCGGCGGCGCGGGCCAGCAGCTTTTTGTCCGGGATGCCGATCCGGGAACGGTCGAGCACGGTGCTCGATGAGAGCATCGTGTTGCGGATAATTTCGCCGAACACAGGGGCCGAGCTGGCGCCGCCCCAGCGCAGGTTGAAAGAGGGCTCGTTGATCATGACGAAAAGCGCTATCTGCGGGTCGTCGGCGGGGAAAAACCCGCCGAAGGAGCTGATATAGCCGTTGCCGCCGTAACCCTTGCCGGGATTGGCTTTCATGCTGGTGCCGGTCTTGCCGGCCACGGAGAATCCCGCAATTTTGGCCGCGGCGCCCGTACCGCTCTCAACAGCGCGCACCATTGCACGGCGCAGCTTGGCCACAACGTCCGCCCGGGTAGCGCGCCGCACCCGGCGGGCCTGGAACCGGTGGCGAACATTCCCGGTCTCGTCAGTTATGCGGCTGACCACCGCCGGCTCGTAGAGCGTACCGCCATTGGCCAGCGCGGCATAAGCCATCGCCATCTGCAACGGCGTCACCAGCAGGCCGTAGCCGAATGACAGGCTTGTTTTTGTCATCCGATCCCAGCGGGCGGGTTGAAGCAGCCGCCCCTTGTCCTCGCCGCTGAATTCGCTGCCCGTGTAATTGCCGAATCCGAACGAGCGCAATACCCGGTAAAGCTCTTTCTCATCGGTTCTCTGCACCAGTTTGGCCATGCCGATATTACTCGACTTGGAGATAACTTCCTCGAATGACAAGTTGCCGTAAGGGTGTACGTCCGGAATAACCCGGCGTCCAAGCCGCCACCTGCCGTTTTCGCAAAAGACCGAGTCCTCGAGGCTTACATGTCCGCCGCCGATCAGTGCGCAAGCCACGAAAGGTTTGAACGTGCTGCCCGGCTCGAACGGAAGATTCGTGGCCAGGTTCTGGAAAGCGCCGCTGGCGAAAGAACGCGTGGTGTTGAGGTCCACGCCCGGATAACTGGCCATCGCCAGAATCTCGCCGGTGGTGGGACGCACCGCCACCACGCATCCGTTGCGCGCTCCGCTTGTTTCCACGCTGCGGCGCAGGGCTTCCTCGACAATCTCCTGGAACTCGGCCTCGATAGTAAGTTGAATGCGGCAGCCGTTGGCCTGCTGATGGAGCGGGTAGTCGAGCATGTTGTATGGTTTGCCGCGGGCGTCGCGTTGGACCACCAGCCAGCCCGGCTCACCGCGAAGGCGCTTGTCCAGGGCGAACTCGATTCCCGCCAGACCTACCTCGTCGACCCCCACATATCCGATCAACTGCGCGGCCAGGCTGTGGCGGGGGTAATAGCGTTTGGAGGAGAGGACGAAGCCCACGCCGGGCAGGTTCATCTCGCGAAGCTTACGGACATTGACGGGATTGACCTTCTGCCGGATCATCACGAACGGACGTTTTTGGGCGATCCTTTTCACTATATTAGCGGCAGGCATTCCGAGGTGGCTGGCCAGGGCTGTGGCGGTTTCGCGTCGGTTTTCGATCCGGGAGGGCACGGCGTAGACGTCCAGACCCTCGGCCGACACGGCCAGCGGCTCACCGTTGACGTCCAGGATGTCGCCACGGCGGGGTTGCAGGACGATCTTGCGCTTGTGCTGGCGGTCGGCTTCGGCCAGGTAATGCTCGCGCTGCAGGACCTGAATCCGGAACAGGTGTCCGGAAATCAGGCCGGCCAGCAGTACCAGGCACCAGAACACCAGCGACAGACGTGTGCGTGCCATGCGAGGGGTCAAATCAATCCTCTACGGGGGCTGGGGTTAACGCTCGTCGGTTCACCTGCCCAATCGGGGCGGTGAGGTTATCCTGATCCAGCGAATCCGCTCTGGATTGGGAAACTCCAGGCCAAGTTGTTCGCGGGCGTAGGATACTATCCGCGAACGTGACAGGCTGGCTTGTTTCTGGCCAATCAGGACGGATTGCTCGGTAATTAACTTATTTTTTTCGGAATTCAGCTCCTGCGCTTCGATCATAAACTGCTGGCCCACAGCGTGCTTGTATACCAGCAGAAACGAAACGGCCAGCAGGCAGAGCATCAGTAGTGCGCCTGCCGAGAGGAAATTGCGGCGGGACTCGTGCCTGATCTCGACACTCTTCTGTCTGTATGCGGAGACGTAGGAATTCATCCTCAGGCCTGCTCCCCGGCGGAATCGCCGCCTGCCAGTTTACGCACCGCCCTGAGCAGGGCGGAGCGGCTGCGCGGATTGCTCTCCACTTCCGCTGTATCGGGTCGCAGTGGCTTGCGGGTCAGGATTTCCGCCCGGGGCTTGCGGCCGCAAGCGCAGAGGGGAAGTCCCTTGGGACACACACACCCGCTGGCCAGCTCGACGAAACAGCGTTTAACAATCCGGTCTTCGAGACTGTGGTAGGAAATCACCACCAGTCTCCCGTCCGATTTGAGAATGCCGAACAATTGTTCCAGACCTTCCTGAAGGGCCGCGAGCTCATCGTTGACCGCGATCCTGATGGCCTGGAAAACCTGTACGACATTTTTTCTTTCGCTCTGGCGGGGAACGGCTTTGCGGATCAAGTCCGCTAATTCCGCTGTGGATTGCAGCGGTTTCTCCCGGCGTTGCTCCACTATTTTTCTGGCGATACGCCGGTTGTACTTCGATTCGCCCCAGCGGCGGAAAATCCGTGCCAACTCGTCCTCGTCACTGGCTTCCAGCAGATGCGCCGCGGTTGTTTTCTCCCTGGAGTCCATCCGCATGTCCAGCGGACCATCGCGGTCGCAACTGAATCCGCGCTGCGGGGTGTCGAACTGGTGGGAGCTTACTCCAAGGTCGAGCAGCACCCCATCGAACTCAATGTCTCTGAATATCCCGGCGGCCCCGCGGAAATTGCCCCGCTCGAGCCTGACTCGTTTTCCGAAAACGGACAGCTTGCGCGCCGCCTCGGCCAGCGCCTCGCCATCCCGGTCCAGTCCAAAGAGTTTCGTATCGTGTGGCGCCAGCTCCATCAGCGCCCGGCTGTGGCCACCTCCGCCCACCGTAGCGTCAAGGAAATCTCCCCCCGAGGCGGCCCCGAGCAGCTCGAGTGCCTGCCGCGGCATTGCCGGAGTATGGTAGCCGGCCTCTCCAGTCATTTCTGCTTTCGACGGACTGCTTGAATACATTAAGCCCGATATTAAGTAGAACAGTGTAACTGCGGATACAATTGCGTGTTAGTCGAGTACTTCAGCAATGTCCTCGAAAGTGAGGCCCTGTTCCTGTCCGAAAACCTGTGCGTAGTTTTCCTGCGCTTCGGGATCCCAGAGCTCCACGCGGTCGTTGGCGCCCTGGAAGACAACTTCTTTGTTCAGACCAGCCAGTTCGAGCAGTTCACGGCTGATCAGGATGCGGTTCTGCTTGTCCAACTGGACATCGGTGGCGTAACGGGTCCACTCACGCATGAAGAAGCGCAGGTTCTTCTTGTTGCCGGGCAGGTTCTGCAACTTCTCCAGAGTTTGTTCATACTGTTCGGGCGTATAGAGATAGAGGCAGCCGTCCAGCCCGCGGTTGAGCACATAGGTGTCCACGCCGCCCGTGCGGAACTTGGGTGGAAGGCTGATCCTGCCCTTGGAATCGAGGTTGTTCTTTACTCTGCCCCAGTGCCTCATCGATTACGCCCTGATGCAAGAAAACAATGGTTTAGCAGGCTTAGGAATGAATTGACACAAATTCCCACTTTTTGCCACACATTATGAATATAGGGTTAAAACTCGTGTTGTCAAGTGGAAATGGGAAAAAATTCACACGCAGGATTAAGGGGCGTTTTTTTGATGGGCGAGCAAAAAGAGCAGACAGACAAATGAGATATGTGGGCAGGTGTGGAGAACACCGGGGCACGGACAGGGTTAATTTACAGCATTGGGAACAGGCTGGCCTGTGGGGGGGTCAGTTGCGAGATACGATGGTCAGGTTAGAGGAGGCGCCTGGAGATTTGCTTTCGACGCCGCGGAGTTGGCGAAGGCGTTTGGTAAGCTTGTCTTCGAAAGCGGGAGAGGCGCAAACGTTAATACAATCGTACTTGTCCCAGCAGCTAAGTTCGTCGCGGATTTGTTTGAGCAGTTTGTACTCTTCGGCCAGCGCGGAGTTTGTAAGCAGCAGCGCGGCGATCCGCCCGGCCTCGGCCCCGTCCAGTTCGCGGTCCAGGTACGCGCTCAACTGAATCAGGTCTTCGGCCGGATCCGTCATCTCACATCACCTTGATTTGGGAGTCGAACTTTTGTTTGAGTTGGTAGCGCGCCCTGTGAATCCAGATTTTGACCTCGTTGAGCGAGGCTCCCATGATCTCGGCTATCTCCTTGTAGGAGTAGCCGTGAAACTGACGCAGGATCAGCACCGTGCGGTAACGCGGGGAGAGAGTTTTAAGAATATGCTTGATCTTCTCGCCCAGTTCCCTGGTGTAGACTTCCTGTTCCGGATCGGGACTGCTGTTATCGCCAAGCACGCTATGGGCGTCCAGCCGGTTGATTCCGTCCTCGCTCGTTGCGTCCAGTTCTACGTCTGTATGCGACTTCCGCTTGCGGAACTCGTCCAGGCACAGGTTGGTCAGAATTTTGCTTAACAGCGTGATGAACTTGGCGGTGACCTGATACTTGTACCTGTATTTGTAGAGCCGGATGAAACCTTCCTGCGAGATGTCCTCGCTCAGTTCCAGATCACGGACGAACCGGTAACAGAAGCGGACGCTGTAGTCCTTGTACCGGGTGACGATTTCGTTGAAAGCCTCCTCGCGGCCGGCCTGCAACTCAAGCATCAATTTTTCGTCCGGAAGGTTCGTAAGCGCGCGGGGAGTTGCCATCTGGTTAATCACCCTGTGCTAATCGTTTAACGAGTCGGTGCAGCGGAAGTTACCGGATTGTGAGAGAAAATCAATCTGGACAACTGCGTACAATTTCTATGTTAGTCTACTAAAGGATTACAAAAATGTCAAGAATAAAAGTGTAATAAAATGTCCAGAATTGAACGCCGGAGTGTGAATAAACGGCCAAGCTCTTTGTTGGCAAAGATGTCGGCGGACTTGCAGGGGCGGGCGGGATGATGTATTTTTAGGCTCACAATGCTTACTTGGTATTCGCTATTGCCGCGGTGCATTTTTTTGCAACGGCGCACAATCCGCACTGGAGACCTGAGTTGAGCGAAAAACGGCTGGACGTGCTGGCGGTCACCGCGCATCCCGACGATGCGGAGCTGATCTGCGGAGGTACGCTGATCCGTTGCGTGGACAAGGGTTACCGCGTGGGCGCGCTGGAGCTCACCGGCGGCGAGAGTGGGAGCCGGGGCAACGCGCTCAGACGCGCCCGGGAGGCCGAGGCCGCCGCGGAAGTGATGGGCCTGGCCGTGCGCGAATCACTGGAGCTTCCCGATGCACAGCTTGTGGATACGGTGGAGAACAGGGTCAAGCTGGCCGAGGCTATCCGGCGGCTGGGTCCGCGCGTGCTGATCCTCCATAATAATGAATCATGGCGGCATCCGGACCACGGGGTGGCCATGAATCTGGGCCGGGCGGCCGCGTTTCTGGCCGGGCTGAAAATGATCCCGGGCGAGGGCTATTTACAGCGGCCGGAGAAAATACTGTACTGCCAGGCCTATACCTAGCACCCTGTCAAGCCTTCGTTCGTGGTGGATATCAGCGGCCAGTTCGAGCGCAAGCTGGAAGCGATTATGTGCTATACCAGTCAGTTTGAGGGCAAAACGGAAGCCGGCGAGCTGTTTCCCAATGGCCAGAGCCTGCCGGAGCTGATCCGTACCAGTTGTGCCAACTACGGGAGTTGGATCCGTACGGCCTACGGCGAACCGTTTTTTGTCGATGAAACGCTGGAAGTCCGGGATATCGTCAAGATGGGTGTCAAGTCGATCTGAGCCGATGGAGACCAGGTCAGGGAGGGATGAGATGAACTGTCACGGTTGCGGGGCCGTGGTCGGGATCGAGGGCAAGGTCGGCCGCAAGGAGCTGTGCGTCTCGTGCGGACGGCCGCTGCGCTGCTGCAAAAATTGCGAACTCCACGTCCCGACCGCCAGCAATGAGTGCCACGAGCCCCAGGCGGAATGGGTGGCGGACAGGGAATCGGCCAATTTCTGCGAGTTTTTTACCCCCTCCACACGCGGAGGCATCGCTGCCGCCGTGGATAAGGCCGGCCAGGCCAGGAAAAAACTGGACGACCTTTTCAGGTAGGCCGGGGCCGCGCTGGCCACTGGCGAGGATTAATCGGGATGATAATGGATAACCTGCGCAGCGGCGTGCCAGGCAAGACCGTAATTTTCAAAAAAACTCCGGCTGAAACTCAGCCGGAGTTTTTTGCATGATAAACCTGACCGGGCATTACTTCTTGCCCGCATTCAACAGGTCGTAAACATTCGCCTCCACAAAAACCTTGAACAGTTCCCCGTCCACTTTGCTCTCTTTTACCTCGTAGCTCAGGATATCCAGCGCTTTCTCGACAGGCACGGCGGGCTTGTAGGGACGGTCGGTAGCGGTCAGGGCGTCGAAGATGTCGCTGATCGTCATCATCCTGGTCTGCGGCTGGATCACCATCGCGTCCACACCACGGGGATAGCCGCTGCCATCGAGCTTCTCGTGATGTCCATAGGCGATCTCCGGGATGTTTTTCAGCTCGGTTGTCCAAGGGATTTTGGTCAGGAAATTGAACGTGTGGGTAACGTGGCTCTCGATTTCCAGCCGTTCCTCGCTGGTGAGCGAACCCTTGGGAATCGACAGGATGCTGCGCTCGCTGCTTTCCAGCAGGGAGAAATCCCTGTCGTCCGGGTCGTTGATAACGATTTTGCTGACCTCTTCCAGGATCGCGAATTCGTCTTTGGCCAGAATGCTCGGCTCGTTGGCGCTGACAACCATCGCCAGGTAGCGGTCAAGCATTTCGATTCTCTCCCGTGTGACGCTGTCGATCTCCCGGAACCGGTCCAGGTACTCCTGCCTGTTGCTTTCCAGGGCTGTTTCGAGCTTACTGCGTTCTTTGAGCTTGCGGTAGATCTGCCGCGCCAGGTCGAACCGCTGCCTGATTATCGCCAGGTGCTCGGGGAACAGTTTCTTGGCCTTGAGCAGGATGTTCTCCCGCACGCCAACCTTGCCGAAATCGTGCAGCAGCGCGGCATAGCGGATTTCCTTGATCTGAGATTCGTTGAACTTCAACTCGCCGAGCGGCCCGCTGGCCACCCGGTTCACTTTCTCGGCGATACCCACGGTCAGCGTGGCCACCCGTTCGCTGTGGCCGCAGGTTGTCGGGTCTCGTGATTCGATAGCGGTTACCGAGGCCTGGACGAAACCCTCGAACAGGTTCTCGATATCGCGGTAGAGCTGGTAGTTTTCCAGCGCCACCGCCGCCTGGCTGGCCAGGGCCTCGATCAGGTTGCAACTGCGCTCGTCGAACGGCAGCACGTGCTTTTCCACCGCCCGTGGGCTGGACAGGACCAGCTCCGGCGAAAGCTTGCGGTTGATCAACTGGATTACGCCTGTGATCTCGTCCTTCTGGTTGCGCATTGCCACGGCCAGCATACTCATAGTGCGGTAGTTGTTGCTTTTGTCGAACGACTTGTTGATCGAAAACTGGTAGCGCTCGGGGACACGGTAGCAGTCCTCCAGCCGCAGCGACTCGCCGGTCAGGGCCACGTAGCCGGCGATACTGTCCGGCCCGATCGGAATGGTGAACTCGTTGAAATCGACATTGAGCGAATGGGACAGGGTGTTGGAAAAATGAAGAACCCGCTCGCCGTTCTCATTTTCGCGGATAATATAGACACTGCCGGCGTCCGCCGTGGTCACCTCGCAGGCCTGCAGCAGGATTTTATCCAGCAGGCGGCCGATGTTGCGTTCGCTCGAAAGCGAGATACCGATCTCGATCAGTTTCTCCAGCTCGCGATTTCCGGCCAGGTGATGTTCCTGCAGTGCGGTTATCTGGCGTCTGAGCAACGCCGTGCGCCAGGCGTCGCGTACGGCCACCAGCGCCTGTCTCGGCGTAAAGTCGGCGGGCAGCAGGCAACTCATCCCGGCAGGCTCCGGGGGGAACGGCCCCTCGTCGTCGATCATCACCACCGGCGAGGACATGGCCGCGGTATCCGCGCAATGTTTAAGAATGTCAAGCAGTTTGCGCCAGCCCTCGCTGTCGGCTACAATAACCAGCGGGGAAGGGCAGGGGGCGCCGGCCTGGGTGCCATCGGCATGCAGTAATTCGAAACCGAGCTCCGTTAACTGCGGTTCCAGCTCCGCCAGACGGCCGCTTTCGGCGAGTAATAAAGTTCCAGCCGGATCGTTCCCATCCGCTGCCCGCGATTTCCCGGTGGCTTGTACTGTGGCTTTTATGCGCATACTCTCTGACTTCTGGTTAATTTTATTGCAGGTCACGCCCCGCGGTACATCGAGACGGGGTATGCTCCCCCCTTGACCCGTTCACTCCGATATTCTAATTTATGAAATCCCTTTTGATGATGCAACTTTTTGATATTTCGAGTTTTTACGGTTTCCAGCCAGCCTGGGAGGCGGTCGGGGCGACCCGGCTGAGGAAGGATGTGCGGTATGTCCGGGCTGCGAGGGCAGGATGTCCGCCGTACGGCTGTGGAGATACTGGCCGAAAGCGGTGAAATAGAGTTGGACCGCGACAGCCGTCTGGCCAGGCTGAAAGCGAAGGACCGGGCGCTGGCCCGCGCGCTGGTGCTGGGTGTGTTGCAAAACAGGACCCTGATCGACTATTATCTGGCCCGGTTCCTGGCCAGCGGCAGGCCCGACGAACTGCCGCCGCCGCTGCTGAATATCCTGCGTATTTCGGTCTGCCAGCTTCGATTCATGGAGCGTGTTCCGGACTATGCGGTGGTCAGCCAGGCGGTGGAACTGGCCCGGGCTGCCGGGCTGGACGGGCTGAGTGGGCTGGTCAACGGAGTGCTGCGCAATCTGGTGCGCGGCTGGTACAGCGTAAAACTGCCCGGGCGCATGGCCGACCCCCTGCGTTACCTGGAGGTTAAATACAGCCATCCCTCGTGGATGGTGCGCCGCTACCTGAACCGGTTCGGGCTGGAAGAGGCCGGGAAGCTGCTGGAGGCGAACAACGCCCCCGCCACGCTGACTCTTCGCGATGAGCAACTCGCCGCGGGAGGGCAAAGCAATCTCGGCGCGCTGCTGGCCGATGACGGGTATCAGATCCGCCCCGGGCGGTTTCTGCCGGAGGCGCTCGAAGTGCCAGGCCGCGGCGCGTATCCACCGGCCCTGCCGGGTTTCGGGCAGGGACGTTTCTACGTGCAGGACGAGGCCGCGATGCTCGCCGCAAGGCTGGCGGCCGGCGAGGGCGCGCAGGCTCTGGTCGTCGCTGTCTGCGCCGCGCCCGGTGGCAAGGCTACCGGGCTGGCGCGGCTTTGTCCGGATGCCCTCGTGCTCGCTCTCGACAGCAGCGGATACCGCATGAGCCGGATGGGCGATAATCTTAAACGGCTGGAACTGACGCGGCGCGTGAAGCTTGCGCGCTGCGATGCACGCAGCAGTGCGTTACGCGAGGGCAGCGCGCAACTGGTTCTCTGCGATGTGCCCTGCAGCGGCACGGGCGTTATCAGGCGTAAGCCGGAGATTCGCTGGCGCATTTCCCACGGGGACGTCAAGGCTCTCGCGGCGGTTCAGCTTAGCATCCTGCGTAAGTCGGCGGCGCTGGTGGCCCCGGCGGGCGCACTGGTATACAGCACCTGCTCGCTGGAGCCGGAGGAAAACTCCGCGGTGGTGGAGCGTTTTCTCTCCGGCAGCGACCGGTTCAGGCTGGAGAGTGCGGGAGATTACCTTCCCGAACAGGTTGTAAGCCCCCGGGGATACCTGGAGACGATGCCGCACGTGCACGGAATCGACGGCGCTTTTGCGGCCAGGATGATCCGCTACGGCTGATGTGGAGACTGAAGCAGAGTTGCATTTTCATGGAGAAAAGAATTGAGCGATAAACTGAAAAATCTGTTGATTTATGCGTTGACCGCCGCCGTATCGTTCTTTTTCGGTCTGTTTATCCTGGACCAGGTAATTCTGCCCCAGCTTACCGGGGCTGGTCGGGAATCCGAGGTGCCGGAGCTTCTCGGCAAGAGCCGGGACCAGGCAGCCGCCGCCTGCCGGGACGCGGGCTTTGGTTTCGAGGTCCACGGCGAAACCTACAGCTCCAATGTCGGGGCCGGCCACGTGCTGGACCAGGACCCGGAGCAGGGCATGGTGGTCAAGCAGGGCCGCAGCATTTACGTGATCCTGAGCAAAGGGCGGGAGATGGTTGGCGTGCCGCACGTTGTCGGGCTCACCAGCCGGCAGGCGTCGATTCTGATCGAGAACAGTTTCCTGGTTATGGATAGCGTGCTTAGCGCCCCCGATGAAGGGACGGCGCGCGGCAGGGTCGTGGCGGTGGAGCCGCCTCCCGGCACCTCGCTGCCCAAGGGTTCGCTGGTGACGCTCACCGTTTCCACGGGCGCGAAAAAAGTGAGGGTCCCCTCGCTGATCGACAAGTCGGTCGACGAGGCCCGGGCTATTTTGCGCGGTGCCGGTCTGGCAATCGGCGAAGTTTCTTTTCGCTACAACCGTTATCTGAGCGCGGGCAGGATTATCGACCAGCATCCCCTCGAACGCACACCGGTGGAATCGGGCGTCACGGTGGACGTGGTGGTCTCCACTACCAGCCGGTAATTCCCACTGTAACTCGCAAATTACGCACAAACAGTTGATTTTTGCTGCTAACCCCATTAAATTATTATCTTTTCGGTCGATACCCGGCCAACAGTTGGAAGATGCGGCTAAAACAGGTAAGCAGGGACTTGGGTAAGGCATGTTCGACGAACTCAGTGAGAAACTTGAAGGCATAATACGCAAGCTCGGCGGCAAGGCGGTGCTGGGTGGGGATGTGGTGGACGAGAGTCTGCGCGAGATCCGCCGCGTGCTGCTCGAAGCAGATGTCAACTACAAGCTGGTGCAGGATTTCCTGGCCTCGGTGCGCGAGAAGGCCACCGGCCAGGCAGTGATCAAGAGTGTCAGTCCCGGCCAGATGATGGTCAAGGTGGTCCACGACGAGCTGGTGGAAATGCTCGGCGGCAGCAGCCGGGAGTTGAACCTCCAGGGCGGCGGGATCAAGGTAATCATGCTCTGCGGGTTGCAGGGATCGGGTAAAACGACCACTGCCGGTAAGCTGGCCCGGCGGCTGAAGAAGGACGGCCGCAAGCCGATGATGGTGGCGGCGGATATTTACCGCCCGGCCGCTGTGGAGCAGCTCAAGACTTTGGGCGACCGCCTGGACGTGCCCACTTTCGTCCCGCGCCGGGGCGAGAAGAAAGTAACCCGGATTGTGGCCGACGCCCTGGTTGAGGCCAACGGCACGGGGATCGACACCGTGCTGATCGATACCGCGGGCCGCCTGCAGATCGACAGCGCGATGATGGACGAGCTGGCCGGGCTGAAAAAGAAGTTCGGCCCGCAGGAAATCCTGCTGGTTGTCGATGCGATGACCGGGCAGGAAGCGGTCAATATCGCCGAGGCGTTCCACGAGCAGTTGAGCCTGACCGGTCTGGTGCTGACCAAGTTAGATGGTGACGCGCGCGGTGGCGCGGCCCTCTCGATCTATGGTGTGACCAAAGTGCCGATCAAGCTGATCGGTGTGGGCGAGGGACTCGATGCGCTCGAGACGTTCCATCCCGACCGGATGGTCTCCCGGATGTTGCAGATGGGCGATATCGTCTCCCTCGTCGAGCGCGCCGAGGAACAGATGGATGCCGAGGAGGCCCAGCGGCTGGAGAAAAAAGTGATGAGCCGCGGGGACATGGACCTCGACGATTTTCTCTCCACCATGCGCCAGCTCGGGCGGCTGGGTTCGATGGAGAGTATTCTGAGGATGATTCCCGGTGTGAGCGGCAAGATGTTGCGTAACGCCGATCTGGACCCCGGAAAATTCAAACGGCTGGAGGGGATCGTGCTCAGCATGACGCCGGCCGAGCGCTCGAAGCCCAAGACGATCAACGCCTCGCGCCGCAAGCGAATCGCCGCCGGCAGCGGGACCACGATGCAGGATGTCAACCAGTTGCTCAAGCAGTTTGACCAGATGCGCAAGATGATGAAGCAGATGGGGGTTTTCTCGGGCGGACGAGGCGGGAAACTGAATATGCGCGGGCTTAACCCGTTCGGAAAATAAAAACAGAGAAATATTTCAGTCAATGCGGCCGGTTCATCTTGATAAAAGCCGCGCAAATGCAGTAGTATCACGGTAACTTAAGGAGTAACGAATGTCAGTTAAGATCAGGCTGCGCAGGATGGGTAAAAAGAAGCAGCCACACTACCGCCTGGCGGTGGTCGATTCGCGGGTGAAACGCGATGGCCGGTTTATCGAATTTGTCGGCCGCTACGTGCCGACCACCGAGCCTCAGACCGTGGAACTCAAAGAGGACCGTCTGTTCTACTGGCTGGGCCAGGGCGCTATCTGCAGCGATACGGTCAGCAGTCTGCTGCGCCGCGAGGGCTTGCTGCAGAAGTGGCACGAGTTGGGCCTGAGCAGGGCAGGCGAAAAGAAACCGGCCGCCAAGCCTGCCGCCGAGGCCGACTCTGCCCAGGACAGTTGACCTGGGAGATGGAGGTGCAAGCTGACCTCGCCGGATAAAAGTGGGCGCTCCGCGCGAAGCGATGAACGAAGTATACGGTACCTGCTGGTCGGCGAGGTGGTAAAGCCCCACGGCGTGCGTGGTGAGTTGGCGGTCCGCTCGCTTACCGAACGGCCCGAACTGAGGTTTGCCGCCGGCGCGGTGCTGATGCTGGGAGCCGCTGAAAACTCCCTGCGCCAGGTGAGGGTTGAGCGGGCCAGGCCGCACAAGCAGGGTTTCCTGCTTTGGCTCGATTGTGTGACCGACCGCGACGGGGCCGAACAGATCCGTGGCCAGGGACTTTATATCAGGGTCGCGGACGCCGCGGAGCCGCTGGAGAGAGAGAGCTACTACCATCACCAGTTGATCGGGATGACGGTGCGGGACAACACGCTGGGTGAACTGGGCAGGGTGGTCGCCTTGGCCGAAACACCGGCGCACGACCTGCTGGAAATAGCGCGGCCGGGCAAACCGAGCTGCTACCTGCCGCTGATCGGTCGGTTCGTGCTTAGCGTGGAACTGGAAGCGGGCGAGATAGTGACCGAGGTCCCGCCGGGCTTAATGGAAACCTGAGCCGATGTTGAAGATCGACATAGTAACCCTGTTCCCGGACTATTTCCGGCAGGCGCTCGACACGTCTATCACCGGCCGGGCGCGCAGGGACAAGTTGGTGGAGTTCCGGCTCGTGAACCTGCGGGATTTCGCCGTGGACCGTCATGGGAGCGTGGACGACTACCCTTACGGCGGAGGGCCGGGAATGGTGCTGCGCCCTGAGCCGCTGTTCGATGCGGTGGAGCACTGCGCGAGTACGCTTCAGCCTGCCGCCGCCGAGGGGAAAAGCCGTGTTATCCTGCTTTCGGCACGCGGGGAGGCCCTGGATCAGCGCCGGGCCGAGCGTTATTCGCTGCTGGAGCATATCGTGCTGATCTGCGGCCATTACAAGGATGTGGACCAGCGCGTGGCCGAGAACCTGGCGGACGAGCAGCTGAGGATCGGCGATTACGTGCTCTCCGGTGGCGAGCCGGCCGCGGCGGTGGTTGTGGACGCGGTGGTGAGGCTGCTGCCCGGAGCGCTGGGGGATTTTGACTCGGCGCAGGGAGATTCGTTCAGCGAGCGGTTGTTGGGGCCTCCGCACTACACACGGCCCCGCGAGTACCGTGGCTGGGAAGTGCCGGAGGTGCTGACCGGCGGAAACCATGAGAAAATCAAGGTCTGGCGCGAGGAGCGGGCGCGGGAAACAACCCGCCGCTATCGTCCTGATTTACTTGAATAGAGACCTTTGATTTAATTTCAGACCGATTGAGAAAATTATTTTTTCAAAGGTCTGACTTGAATAATATGCCTGGTTTGAATTAGGATTACCATCTGGAATGATAAATGCGAAACAAGCCGTCCATCAACGGATGACCAGCAAGCGAGGATAATGATGCACAAGTTAGCGGATGTCGAGCAGGAGTACCTCAAAAAGGCCGAGGATATCCCGGAGTTCGCTCCCGGCGACACGATCCGGGTGCAGATCTGGGTTCGCGAGGGCAATAAGGAGCGGATCCAGGCGTTCGTGGGCGTTGTGATTCAGCGCCGCGGCGGCGGAATCAACGAGACTTTCACCGTCCGCAAGATTTCCAACGGCGTGGGCGTGGAACGGATTTTCCCCCTGCACTCACCGATTATCGAGAGTATCAAACTGGTGCGCCGGGGCAAGGTCCGCAGGGCCAAGCTCTATTACCTGCGCAAGCTCACCGGTAAGGCCGCCAGGATCAAGGAGCGCCGCACCTGATCGGGGCAGACTCGTAACAGGAACAGGGTTGATGTTTGCACGGCTGGCGGGGAGACCTTGCCAGCCGTTTTTTATTGTTGTAGGTTTTCTGCTGAATCAAGCGCTAAGAGTTGCCGGTGTTTTGCGATCCGCTTGCACGAACAATGAGAAGGCAAGCACTTGTTTTAAGCCCATGCTTAGGGGTTGCTCCCTGTCAGGCAAGTATTCAGGGACGCTGGGGACGGTGTTTTTCGGTGGCCGCGCATGTTTGAGCCACTGAGCGGGTAGCGTGTAATGACATGGTATCCCACAAGAGGCAATAGAGGTGTAACTCTTGCCTGGCGTGCGATTCGCTTCCAGCGTGCCTTGCACCGCGGGAGCGCTTATTTTGCCTATAACACTCAATAGCCAACAGAAGACAATGAGTGGATGCGAGTTCGCGGCCACCACTGGTTTTGCTGCTTTTGCCGAAACAAAAGCAGAAAGAATTCTTTATTGCATATTATGTTAAGTTATTACAAGTTGAGAGTTAGTGGGGTACAGGTAGTAAAATATCTTTTTGACTGCTATGCCGCGAGGCAGTTAAATTTTCGAGTGTTTTTTAATGAAATGAGCGCCACCGATGAGCATGGCCGAACTGAGCGTACTGGGTATCCGTTCACTGATCGATTCGCTCGACGAGGTGCCGGAGGAGATGTTGCTCTCTCTGGAGGCCGACAGCCGTGCCCAGGTACGCGAGTTGGCTGCCCGGCTTCGCCGCAGGGCTGAGGCCGAGCGGGAGCGGCAGGCCGTTCAGCAGCGGATGCTGGCCCTGGAGCATAAGTATCACGGCAAGGGGTTGCGCCTGGTGGCCGGGGTGGACGAGGCCGGCAGGGGACCGCTGGCCGGGCCGGTGGTGGCGGCGGCGGTGGTGTTCGAGCCGGGCGGCGAACTTCCGCACGCCCGCGACTCCAAGTCGATCCCCGAACAGCGGCGCGAGGAACTTTTTAAGCAGATTCACGACTGCGCCATTGCGGTGGGGGTGGGTGTCGTGGATCATCACCAGATCGACAGGATCAACATCCACAACGCGAGTATCCTGGCGATGTACAGGGCGGTGGAGCAGCTTTGTGTGCAGCCGGAGGCCGTGCTGGTGGATGGTAAAATGGTGCTGAAAATGGACGTCCCCCAGGAGGCCGTGGTGGGGGGCGACCGCAAGTGTCTCTCGATAGCCGCCGCCTCGATCGTGGCCAAGGTGACCCGCGACAGGATGATGGCGGAGTTCGACCGTGGCTACCCCGGCTATGGTTTCGCCCGGCACAAGGGCTATCCCACGGCGGACCACGTGCGGGCTCTTCAGGAGTTCGGCCCCTGCCCGATCCATCGCCGCACGTTCGGCCCGGTGGCCGGGTGCGGTTCGTTCGGCAAGGGGCTGTGGACTGAATTTTACCACGGGCTTGTGGCGGCCGCCGGAGCCGATGAGCTGGAAGCGATAGCGGCCTCGATCAGGCCGCGCCGCGGCGAGCTCAACAGCGGCGAACTGGCAAGCCTGCGGGGGCTCTACAAGCGAAAGCGCGAACTCTTCGAGACTGACCGGGACCAGGGAGAAGTGAAATGATCAAACAAAAATACAACCTGTTGCTGGTTTCAGCGTTGTTAATGGTTGTAACTTTCGGCCATGCTTTCGCCTCCGGGCCGCTCTCGATCGTGGCCCATGCAGCGCAAACGGCCCAGGGGCCGTTTGCGCTTGAGCGGGAAGGTTACGCGCAGAACATGGCCGGCCTGCCCATTGGGGTGTTCGACTCCGGGGTGGGTGGTCTGACCGTGCTGGCTGCAATTATCGCTTTGGATGAGTTCAACAATCTCAGCGGCCAGCGTGGCCCGGACGGAGCGCCGGATTTTGAGCACGAGCGCTTCGTTTACCTGGGAGACCAGGCCAACATGCCCTACGGCAACTACCCGGCCGAGGGTAAAACGGATTTCCTGCGTGAACTGATAATCAAGGACGCGCTGTTCCTGCTGGGAACCCGCTACTGGCCCTCGCGCATGGCCGCCGGGCCCAGGTTTGACAAGCCACGGGTCAAGGCGATCGTGATCGCCTGCAACACGGCCACGGCCTATGGCTACGACGACGTGCTCTCGGCGCTGGATAGCTGGGGCATCCCGGTCTATCTGGTGGGGGTGGTCAACGCCGGGGCGAAAGGGGCGCTGAGCGCCACAGGCGGTAAGGGAGCCGTGGCGGTGATGGCCACGGTGGGCACCTGCGCCAGCGAGGGCTATCTCAAGGCACTAAGCAGTACATGGACAGAGCAGGGCTTAACGCCGCCGCCGGTTGTGCAGCAGGGTTGCCTGGGGCTGGCCGGGGCAATCGAGGGCGACGCCAGCTTTATCGGAGCCGGCCCGGAGAGTTACAAGGGGCCCTCGCCGGGTAACCCGGCCGCCCGGATCGAGCAGCGGTTGCTGAGTAGCTACGGGTTTGACCGGCAGGGACTTGTGCAGGAGGAAGAGGGCCTGCTGATGCTCAATAGCGTGGAAAACTACGTGCGCTACCACACCCTGACTCTGGTTGAAAATTATGCGGCCACCGGCCCGGATAAGCCTATCGGTGGTGTGATCCTGGGCTGTACCCATTTTCCGTTTTACACTTCGCTGTTTGATAAGGCGTTCACCCGGCTGCGGGCGCTGGAAACGGAAGTCGATGGGCAAACTGTCCGGCCCTATAGCGCCTTATTGGCCGAAACGATAAAATTCATCGACCCGGCGCGGGATACGGCCGTGGAGCTGTATGAGGCGCTGCGCGGGCGAGGTTTGTTGCTCAGGCTGCCGGGTGATTGCGTAATCAGCACCGACGAGTTTTATATCTCCGTGACCAGCCCGGTGCTGAAGGAGGCGCGGCTGGACGAGGCGGACGCTTTTGTCTATGAGTATAAATACGGCCGCGAGCCGGGATGGCTTAGCGGGGAGTATGTGCGGCGTGTACCGATGAGCCGGGCCAGCCTGCAGGCGGACGCCGCGGCGATGGTGCGTGAGAAGCTGCCGTCGATCTGGAAGCGGCTGCTGGAGTTCAACGCTCACAGCGCCCGGCTGGCGGGAACGGAAAGCCGGGAATTGCTAAACTGAAGGAGCGATAAAAAAAGCGGCGTCCCATGATTGGAACGCCGCCTTGCCTGAGAGAATGAGCCGGCACGGTTTTCCCGCTACCGTACTATACCCGTTCCCTTCTTCTTCTCGAGATCCATTTTCATTCTGCTTTTTCGCACAAAAGCGGGCACCACGCCGAACCTGTCGGTCAGATCGGTGAGCAGCTTGTACATGGTGGGCACCACGATCAGGGTCAGCAGCGTGGCGAACCCCAGGCCGAATATCACCGCCACACCCATCGGGCCCCACCACTGGCTGCTCTCGCTGCCGGTGACAAAGCGGAACCGGGTGAAATCGAAACCGAAACCGGTGGTCAGCGGAATCAGGCCCAGGATAGTGGTGATAGCGGTCAGCATAACAGGCCGGAAACGCACCAGCCCCGCCTGAATCACGGCCTCGTCCTTTTCGTAGCCACGCGCCTGGAGTTGCTGAACGTAGTCCAGCAGCACGATTGCGTTGTTGACCACCACTCCGGCCAGCGAGATAACCCCCAGGCCGGTCATGATGACCCCGAACGGGGTACCGGTAATCATCAGGCCCACCAGCACACCGATCATCGAAAGCAGGATACTGAACAGGATGATGATCGGTATCACCAGCGAGTTGAACTGGGTGATCAGCACGAAGGCGATCAGCAGCAGGGCGATCAGGAACGCGCGAGTCAGGAAATCCTGGCTTTCCTGCTGGTCCTCGTTCTGCCCGGTAAATTCGAAAAAGTAGCCCGAGGGCATTTCGAAAGTTTCCAACTGCTTCATCGCGTCAAACATGGCGGCGTTTTCGTTGCGGCCCTCCACCTCGGCCATCACGGTGACCACCCGTTTCATGTCCTTGTGGTTGATCGTGCCGATCCCGCCGGCGGTTTCGACCCGTGCCACGTTGGAGAGCGGTATCACCTTACCTTCGTAGAAAATTACTATATCGTTGACGTCCTCCACGCTGTTGCGCCAGTCCTGGTTGAAGCGCACGGTGATGTCGTACTCGTCCTCGCCCACGCGGTACTTGGCCGCTTCCGTGCCGTTGATCGCCGTGCGGATCGTGTTGGCGATCTCGAAGGTGTTGATTCCCAGCAGGGCGGCTTCCTCGCGATCCACAGTCACCTTAAGCTCGGGGCGGTCGGCCTCGTAGTCGTCGCGCAGATTGACCAGGCCGTCGATACCACGGATTGTCCCGCGTATCTGGCGGGCCAGCCGGCCCAGTGTGGCGTAGTCATCGCCCGAGATTTCGATATTGATCGGCGGTCCGGTGGGTGGGCCGTTTTCTTCCTGGTTCACCTGGAAATCCGCGCCGGACATCAGGGCCAGCCGCTTGCGAAGGGAATCGCGGGTAACCGGGCTGGGCTGCACGCGGTCTTCCAGGTCAACGAAATCTATCATCACGCGGCTTTTGTTGGTCTCGCCCCCCCCCGCGCCAAAGACGAAAGTCACGTCCGAGCCTTGGTGCCCCACGTTGGCCACCACGTTTTCGATATCCGGCAGGCCCTCAATCCTGGCCTCAACCTGTTTAACCAGCTCGTTGCTGCGCTCGAGCCTGGTCCCGCTGGGAGCGTCGATATCGACAAAGATTTTCGGCGGATCGGACTTGGGAAAGAACTCCACGCCGTGTCCCAGTACGCCGTAAAGCATGATAATCACCACCAGTAGGGCGAGTGAGCTTCCGAACACGGTCCATGGCCTGCGCATGGCGAACCGCAATGTGCGCAGGTAACGCCTCAGGATTGGCCCCAGGCGGTCCTCACGGGCCTCGATCTTGTGGACGGGGCCGCTGGAGCGGAGGAACCTGGAGCAGATAGCAGGGCTGAAAGCCAGGGCCACGAACAGGCTGGAGCTGAGAGTGATGATCAGGGTCTTGGGCAGGAACGTCATGAATTCGCCCACGATTCCCGGCCACGGAATCAGCGGCACGAACGCGCAGAGAGTGGTCACGGTTGAGGCCAGCACCGCTATGCCTACTTCGCTGGTGCCCAGCAGAGAGGCCTCCTGCAAGCTTACTCCCTCCTGATGGTGGCGATAGATATTCTCGACAATAACGATGGCGTTATCCACCAGCATCCCCACAGCCAGGATTAGCGAAAAAAGCACGACCATGTTGATCGACTGGCCCATCAGCGCCAGGATCAGGAAACTGAGCAGCATGCTCATCGGAATGGCGATCCCGACCAGGAACGCGTTGCGTACGCCCATTGCCAGAAACAGTACGGCCACAACCAGGATCAGACCGCTGATCACGTTGTTTTCCAGGTCGTTGACCATGTTGCGGATATCGACCGACTGGTCGCCGGTAATAGCGATTTCGATTCCCGGCGGGACTTTGCGTTCCAACTGGTTAACCAGGGCCTTGACCTGGTCGGCGATTTGCAGCAGGTTGGTTCCGGTGCGCTTGGTTACGCTGATCGAGACGGTTTCCTCGCCGTTGAGGCGGCTGATCGCCTCGCGGTCCTCGAACGAGTAGACTACCTCGGCCAGGTCGCGCATGAATATCGGCGCGCCGTCCTTGACCATCACCACGATCTCGTTCATCCGTTCGGGGTCCTTGAACTCGCCGGGTACGCGCACCAGGTATTTGATGTCGCCCAGCTCGATAGTGCCGCCGGGGATAGTCAGGTGCTCGTTGCGCACGGCGTCGATCACGTCCTGCACGCCGATCCCGTAGTAGCGAAGGCGGTCGGGATAGAGGTTGATCTGCACCTCGCGGGTCAGCCCGCCGGTGACCGCCGCGTCGAGCACGCCGGGCACGGTTTCGATCCGGTCTTCCAGGTCCTCGGCGATTTTTTTCAGGCCCACCAGGTCCATGTTACCCGATACGTTGATGATCATGATCGGCAGGTCGGAGAAGTTGATTTCCGTCAGGATCGGGTCCTCGGCATCCTGGGGAATATCGGGCTTGGCCAGGTCCACTTTTTCGCGCACCTTCTGCAGGGCATTGTCAATGTCCGTGCCGGCCATGAACTCCACCGTGATCATCGAGTAGCCTTCCGAACTTGTGGAGCGGATCTCCTTGACGTCCGAGAGGCCCTGCAGCTTACGCTCTATCGGCCGGGTGACAAGGTTCTCCATGTCCGCGGGGCTGACCCCGAAATAGGGGGTACTGATTACGATCAGCGGGATCGTGATATCCGGGGCCGACTCCTTGGGCAGGCTGTTGTAACTCCAGTATCCGGCCACGATGACGATAAACATCATCACGAATGTGCTGAGCCTGTTCTTAAGAGCGATCTCTGTAATTTTCATTGTCTGAACTCAGTCCTTTCCGCCGGTTGCCCTTACCTGCTGACCGTCCACCAGGTCGCGCTGGCCGGAGACAATTACCTGCTCGCCGGCCCGCAGCCCCTGGCTGACCACCACCTGTCCCTCGTTGGAGGCCCCGACCTTGACTGCCCGCCGCATGGCTACGCGGCCGTCGAGCACGAACACGTTGCGTCCGTTCTCGGTTTCCACCAGCGCGGTCTGGGGCAGCACGATCGCGTTGTCGTACTCGGCCTTGAGCATTTTCACCCGTGCGTGCATCCCGCCGCGGACCTCGCCGTTGGGATTGTCCAGCCCGAACTCGCAGCGAAAAGTCCTGCTGGCCGCATCGGCGGTGGCCGCCACAAACGTGAGCCGGGCGTGGAAAACCGTGTCCGCGAACGCGTCGAAATGCACCGCGGCCGTAATTCCTTCCCGGGCGAAAGTTACTTCTCGCTCAGCCAGCTCGCTGATCAGCTTCATCCTGCTGTTATCCACCAGCCGGAACACTTGTCCGCCGGGAGTGACCATCTCGTCCTGATCAACATAACGCTCGTCAACCCTGCCGGAGAACGGCGCGGTGATCACCGAGCGTTCGAGTTGGGTTTCGGCCAGTTCCACCTGTGCCTCGGCTGCATCGTGTTCCACCTGGGCCCGCAGGCGCTGCATGGCGCTGATGCTTTCGCGCTCGAACAGGGCATCGGCTTTCTTCAGCGCCGCCTTCTTGAGTTTCAGACCGGCCCGGGCCTCTTTGAGCCGGGCCCGGTAGATATCGGTCCCAACCCGGGCCAGCACCGCGCCGCGAGAGACCATGTCGCCCCGGTCGGCACGCACCTCCAGCAGCTTACCGCCCTGTTCACTGGAGAGCACCACGTCGCGCACAGCCTCGCTATAGGCGGACAGGACTATATATTCCTTAAGGTTCGTGGGTTCGACAGTGAGGACTTCCACGTTCGAGAGCCGGGGGGGCGCCACCGCTGCCTGATCGCCGCCGCCGTCCTCGCTCCCGGAGCAGCCCGCGGCGACTACAAACGGAATCGCCATTGTCATGATCAACATTTTCTTCAACATCGCATCATCTCCAATCGGGGTATGCTTAAAAGCGCGTTGAAATATTCAAAAGCATGAGCATCTGGTTGTCAAGGGCCGTTTCCCGCCAGGCCAGCCCAAAACGGCGCAAACGGTTCAACTGATTGACATAACACAAGTAACATGACCGGCAAAAGAAACGGCTTGTTTTGCCCTTGACAACCAACAGCGCAAAATGTTTCATTTGCGGGCGTTGAACGTATTATTTCAACGCCCCTTTAAACGGCGCTTAATTACACAAATAATTAAAAGAGGTCCTGCACGGCAACGCCCACCACTTTTTTCAGCTCGGCGATTCTGCGCAGATATTCGTAGCGGGCCGCCAGCATCCCGGTCCTGGCTTCGATAGTACGGCGGTTGGAGTCCATCAGCTCATACATTGTCAACATGTTCTGCTCAAACTGGTCGCGGGCCACGCGTTCCTCCTCTTCGCTGCTGGCCAGTTCCCTGATTCTGGCCTCGTAGATTTCCCTGCTGCTCTGCACCGCATCGACTACCTGGCGGGTTTCGAGCCGGATAGATTCGTCGAGCCTGTTGCGCTCGATCCGCCTGCGGTCGCGCCTGGCCGTGTACTGCTTGACCACGCCCCGGTTGCGCAGCCCGTCGAAAACCGGGATGCTGATCTCCAGGGCCACGCGCCACGACTCGAAATTTCTGTCCAGCAGATCGGCCGTATTGATAGTGCTGAACCCGTAGTAGCCGCGAAGGTCGGCGCGGGGCCGGAAATCGGCCTTGAACACGTTGATAGTTTTGTCGTAGAAACGCACGCTCACGTCCATCGCCTTAAGATCGGGCCTGAGACTGATGGCGGCGGCGGAAACACTGTCGAGCGTCGGCACGCTGAAATCACCGGGCGAATCTATTGCAACGGTACTGAGCCTGGCGTCGAGCTGGCGTCCCAGCACAAAATTGAGCCTCTTGCGCGACTGAACGAGCTCGTTATCGGCGGCCAGCAGGTCCGGGCGGGTGCGGGCCAACTGGCTCTCGGCGCGCAGGACTTCCAGTCTGGTCCCGTCGCCGACATCGAAAAAATCGCGGGTTTGTTTGAGATAGCGCTGCTGGGTTTCGATGGCCTGCCTGTAAATCTCGATACTCTCTTCGGCCAGCAGGACGTCGTAGTAGGCGCTGGTGACCTCGTAGGCCACCCGGCGGCGGGTGTCCTGCAGGGCCAGGTCCATCTCCCTGCGGCCCAGCCTGGCCACCTTCATCGCGTTACTGACCTTGCCCCAGGTAAACAGGGGCTGGCTGAAATTAAGGACCATCTCATAGTACGTCTGCGGCTTGGGCATGAGGGCTTCGATAGGAAATCCCATATCAATTTCGCCGCCGCCGCCTTTGAGCAGTTCCTGTCCGAACGTGCTGTTGAGCAGTCCCGGGTCGCGCAACCGGTAGCCCTGCAGCGCCAGGTTCAGTTGCGGGAACGCATCGGCCCGCGCCTCGATCACCTGGCCGTCACGCTCGACAATATCCTGGCTGGCGGCCAGAATGTCCCGGTTGTGCTCCATGGCGAATTCCAGCGCCTCGCGAATGGTCATCGCGCTCAGGCCGCCCGAGTTCAACAAGGCCGCGGCCAGCAGCAGCGCGACTGCTTTGACTGAAATTAATATTCTCATGCTGAAATGCTCCTGTGGTTACACTCGTCGGATTGATAGTCTTTCAGTGTGTTTTTTTCTTGCCAAAGGCCCTGCGAAAAATGTCGACAATCTTGTCGGCCTTGTGTTCGATAACCGCCTGCGGCTGGTTATATAAGGAATATCCCATGTCCAGAAACGGCATTGTCGCCCCGTCGTGGAAGCGGTCCTCGATGCACTGAACGATAAACGCCGCCGCGTCCAGGTCCACGTCCTCTCTGATCGTTCCGCCGGCGATCCCCTGCTGCAACAGCAGCTTGACATAATGGGTGGAAAGCTTGCCGAACCTGGCCAGTACTTCCCCCTTGAAATCCATCGATTCCTGGTACAACGCGTTGCACATTACCTGTTGACAGGCGGAGAGGCGTTCATGGGTGGTATAGGTGGAAGACAGCCAGTCGTACATTGTTTTGAACACGTCCTGCCCGCGCCGTTGCTGCAGAAATTCGTTGACATAGCGCTGAATATCATCGCAAAGGGTGTCAACCACGTGAAGGTACAAGTCTTTTTTGTTGGTGAAATAGCGGTAAAGCGCCCCCTTGGCCACACCGGCGGCCTCGGCCACGGAGTCCATGCTGGTGCCGGTGAATCCGCTTGCGGCGAACGCATTGATGGCGCAACGGGTGATGTTGGTTCGTTTTTTTTCGTTAAGGCGGAAGAATGTAGCTGTCGGCATGGTGGTGGCTCCTTTAATTATTGCGACTGGTGAGTCACAATATAGTAAGAGACCGCGACGTTGTCAAGAGTTGAAGCAAAAAAAGACCGGATGACCGGCACGCGCTAAACGCTTATTGGGCTATTGCTGCTGGCTATGGCTACGGTTGGAAATGCTGGAAACCGTTTTCCGAGTTGTCCGGCGGTCGGATAGCTTATCGTAACTGACCGGTCACTTTTTGCACTGCTGACCGTGAGCAGGATTGTGGGGGGGCGTAATGAAATGTCAGTCCGCCGTTTTGGGGAATTCGCTGTCAAGGGCATTAAAATTAGTTTTGAGCTGACCCTAAAGCAGCGAGTTCCTTCAGTTCGAGTGTTTTAATCCCATGTTCCGCCGCCTGTGCGCGCTGCCGGGGGCCGTTGTAACCCCAGCCGGACATGAGCAGCCGCACGCCCAGCCCGGCGCACTCCAGCAGGTGGCTCACCTTGTCGTCGATAAAAGTCATCTCCTCGAACCGGCAGCCGAAGCGCTGGCGCAGTGCGCTCAGATGGGCGCGTTTGCTTGCTCCGGCGCGCTTGTCCAGCACCAGTCGCTCGCCAAAAAGCTCGAACAGCCCCCAACTTCGCAGCAGGGCGACAACGGTTTCGCGGTCCTTGGAGGTGGCCACGCCCAGCCGGAAAGTTTGGGCCAGGCGAGGGATTGCCCGGCGCACTCCGGGATAAGCGCTGTTGAGTTCCAGCCACTGCTCGCGGCGGCTGGCGGCCAGCTCGTAGCGCAGCTTGTAGAACAGCTCATGGAAGCTGTCCTGGAGCTGTTTGTCCACGGTCAGCTTGAACGAATCGAATTCCGCCTGGGAGCCGATAACCGCTGCCTGCTGCACCGCTTGCTGGATAACGAGAAAATCCTCGCAGCGATTGCCGAACGGGACGATTCGTTCAAATGTTTCGTAATGGCCGCGATGGCTTTCGCGGAAAGCGTGGATCGTATCCAGCGTGGGAGCCTCGTCAAGCTGGTGGGCCAGTTCGGGGTCCACCCGGCCGGCCAGCTTCCAGGTCAGCAGGTAAGCTTCCAGCAGGCTGTCGCAGAGCACACCGTCGAAATCGAACGTCAGCACCGGTTTGTTTTTTCCGTTGCCCGTCATCGTCCTTCCGCCCTCAATTCCAGCTCCAGTTCCAGCATCGCCATCGCCGCGGCTCCCACCATACCCGCCTCGAACTCCAGTTTTGCCGGCACGACAGGCGCCTTGCGCACATCGGTGTAATAGAGGTAGCGGTCGTAGGCGGCCTGAATATGGTCGAACAGCACGGGGCCGGCCAGGGCGATTCCGCCGCTGACGATTATGATTTCCGGATCGAGCACCATCGCGACATTACACAGCGCCAGGCCCAGGTAGTGGCCCGCGTTCTCGATCACGGCGGCCGCCAGCCTATCGCCCTCGCGGGCTGCCTCGACCACCATCTTTGCAGTCAGCTTGTCAGTCTCCACGCCGGAGAGCGAGGAGCTTCGTCCCTTTGCCAGCTCCTCGATCACCTGGCCGGTAATCCCCTTGGCCGAGGCGTAGGACTCCAGGTGGCCCTCCAGGCCGCAGGCGCAGCGGCGGCCCTCTTTCTGCACCACCGCGTGGCCGATCTCGCCGGCAACGTGGAAGCCACCGCGATGGATCCGGCCGCCGATCACCACCCCGCCGCCGATCCCGGTGCCCAGCGTGACCACCAGCATGTGCTGCTTGCCGGCCCCGGCCCCGAAAATCGCCTCGCCCATCACGGCGCACTTGGCGTCGTTATCCACCCAGGTGGGCAGGCCGAAACGCCTGGCGATAGGGGTGCGGAGCTGCTGCCCGGTCCAGTGCGGGATATTGGGGGCGCACTGGAGCACCACGCCGGTCTCGGTGTTGATTACCCCCGGCGAGCCGAGGCCGATCCCGTTGACCCGGTAGTCCCCGGCATTTTCGAGGGATTGTTCGACTCCCTGCAGAATGTTGCGGATAACCGCTGCCGGGCCGTGTTCGCCGCCGGTGGGGTGGCTGAAATGGTCCAGCAACTCGCCCTCGGGCGTAACCAGGCCGAACACGATATTGGTGCCGCCGAGGTCGATACCGACCGTACAGATTTTTTCGCTCATCTCGTACCTTCCGGTTTTTTTTGCCGTAAATCAGGGATAATACAAGAATTTTTGTTGTTGGGCAGGGCTCGTGCGCTTAAGGCTGCCAGGCTCTCAAGGCCGGGGATGAGAGCTATAGTGGTTCTCAAAAGTTTTGTCCTTGATGCAAAGGAAAGCGAATCCTGATAACGGTACGGAGAGACTTCCGTTGTCCGTAGAAAGTCGCAGGGGCGAACCTTGTGTTCGCCCGTCAATCTGTGCACCTGCTATATTCTTTACGGGCGAACACAAGGTTCGTCCCTACAAGGCAAGGAACGGCTCTTCGAAGGAAAATCAAGCGGACATTTCTTTCGAGAAACGCTCTAATCTATCTCAGAGCGGGCCGGGTGTCAAATCAACAGCAGGATCAGGATGAGAGACCTTTGATTTAATCCCTGACCGGTTGTGAGAATTATTTGTTAGCCACCCTAAATCGAAATTCAAATGATAAAATGGGTTTTCAACCCAAATATCACATATTTCGTAGGGGCTTTCCCTTGTGTTCGCCTCCGGGGCGACCGGCCGGTCGCCCCGGAGGGCACCGGAATTGTTTTTTCAAAGGTCTCTTATGAAAAGGGAAATCAGTACTGGCGGGGGTAGCTGCCCAGGCAGCGGACGAACGCCATCTTTTCCAGTTCGTGGATCGCCTCGGCCACCCGCTCGTCGCGGACATGGCCCTGGATGTCCATGTAGAAAATATAGTCTCCCAGCCTGCCTTTGCTGGGCCGCGACTCGACCTTGCTCAGGTTCACGCCCAGGCTGGCCATCTTGCCCAGCATCTCGTGGAGCAGGCCCGGATAATCCACCCTGGGATAAATCGAGAGACTGGTGCGGTCGTAGCCGGTCGGCTCGGTGCGGTTGCCGGAGACCACCACGAAACGGGTCACATTGTAACGGTTGTCCTGGATCGCGCTGTCCACGGCGGTCAGCTCGTAAAGCTCAAGTGCCAGGGCGGGGACAATCGCGGCAATGCCGGGGCTGTCGTCGGCCTTGAGCATCTCGGCGCTCCTGCCGTTGCTGCTGGTCTGGATTATGATGGCGCCGGGATGGTGATTGCGCACGTAGTTCTCGCACTGGGCATAGCTCTGCGGATGGGCCAGGATTCTGGTTATTGTGTCGCTTGTGCTTTTTTTGCCTCTTACGGCCAGATAATGTGTTACCGGATGGATCAGCTCTCGCTCGATAGTGAGCTTGCTGTTGTTGAGCGTGTCCAGGGTTTCGGCCACGGTGCCGCCCACCGAGCTCTCGATCGGGACCAGCCCGACCTGGTCCTGTCCTTTTTCCACAGTCTCGAACACATCGCGGATCGTCCGCTGGAAATCGATATCGGCTTTTTGGGGGTCGAGCTTGAGCGCGGCCTCGTGGCTGAACGTTCCCTGAGGTCCGAGGATTGCGATTTTCATCCGCTGCCGCCATTGCTTTAGTAAGGAGCTCACCCGGCAGGCTCCGCCGGTCAAATTGGCATAGGCCGAAAAATAAGTGGGCAGGGACTTAAAGTCAATTAACTGCCCCCCTCCGGGGCGGCTTACGGCGGCTTACTTATCTGGGGACACGGTAGGGGGGCTCCACGGTGTCCTGCGGGATAACAGGCAGCACCGGGTTTTTGGGGTTCAAGCGCAGTACGCCGGAGCGTTCAACAGTGGTGTCCGTGCCGGCGAAACGGGCCGGGTCGAGCACGCGGATACCGACATCCTCCGGCAGATATTCGAAGCGGTACTCGTGGTATTTCCAGCGGTATTCGTCCGGCCAGCCATCCAGCCACTGCTTGCCGTCACGGCTGCCGGTGATACCGATATTACCCAGCCGCAGCAGCAATTCCTGGAAGAAAGTGGAATAAAACAGGTCGTTGAGCGCGTAGCTTTTCCATTTCTGATCGTCCCTGAAATTGAAGCGCAGGATGTTGGGCTCGCGGAACTGCATGTCGATATCGGCAAAAAAGGATTGCCAGAGGCTGTCCTGGCGGGCCAGCAGGTTGATTGCGTAGGCCGCGGTGTAGGCGTTGATGTTTTTATAGTCTGTCTGCTTGTCGGCCTGGGTGAGCGCCTGCAGGATCAGGGAGTCGTCAATATCGCTGAAGCGGCTGATCAGCCTGGTGGTATAGCTGTTGAGTCCCAGGTTCTGCACTATCCGGAAAAAGCCCGGTGGAATCGTGTCGGCAAGCGTGGCGGGCACGGTGAGCTCGTAATCCCTGCGGTGCAGTGGGAGCGCTACAGTCGTATCGGCGGCAACGGCTGTATCGACAGCGGCGCTAGCGGGGGGCTGCTGCTGGCCCGTTGCAGGAGGGGCGAAGATCGCCAGAGTGGCTGCGCAGGCCAGGATCAGTTTGATACTGTATGAAGCCCGCCTCGTCATGGTCGGCTCACTTGCTGAACATTTTCTGGAGCTCGTTGATCCGCTTGGGCTGGATGCCCAGGCTCTTACTCTTACGAACCAGTTGTCTCTCCAGCTTGCCGATATCCTGCTCGTGTTTCTTGACCAGTTTCTGGCTCTCGGTAGTGGGGTCCTTGGCCATTTCCTTGCGACGGACGTAGAGCAAGCCCTTCTTGTTGTTGAGCAGCAGGATCATGTTGACTATTTCGCGCTCCGGGTCGCTCCTGTTATCCTGGTCCCGGCTTGAGGAGAACTGTTCAGCAAACTTGCGAAACGCGTGCTCGTCCAGCTTGCGGAAATCGTTCTCGACAACATCCACCTGGTTGCGCAGATTTTCCCAGGCAGTGCTGAGTTCGGCGGATTCCTCGGTCATCTGGGGCAGCATTTCCTGGTGTTCCCGCAAGCGCCTCTTCTCGTCATTGATCCGCTGTTTGTCCTGGTTGTTGAGCGCCAGCAGGGTTTTGATTTCGCTTTCCGTTTTCGAGCGCTGGAGTTCGAGGTCCAGCTTGTCGCCCTTGCTGACAAGGTTCAGCCTGACCTTGACCAGCCGCAGGGTGTCGATCAGTTCGCGCATCCTGAGCCGCCGTTTGCGGACCCTGATCTTGAGCTGGGCCACCAGTTCCTTGCTTTTCTGGGCGTCCATCTCAACATCCTGAACCGCCCGTTCCGCCTGGATGTAACGGTGGTAGGCGTTCTGCTCCGAACCGTAGATGCGCATCAGGTTGACCTTGAACTCGCTGATTTTCCGTTCGCGCTGAATCCTGAGCACCATCGCCCACCCGGCGATGATCAAGCCTATTCCGATTACGATGGTTCCGAAAATAATGAGAGAACCCATTGAGTTACCCGTAAGTTCAGTCTTGTGGCCGAGTTATCGGCCCGGTGGCCATGCCGGCGGGGGAGTGAACTCTCGCATGCGCGAGATTCCCACGGCCGGGCTATCGGTTGTTAATCAGCAACTGGAAAGCAAGATCGTATAACTGATAAAGTATATCAGGTTGTAACGCAACACTTTTCCTGTTTATGCAAGCCGATGGCATCGGTAATGGCCGCTGCGGCTGTTATCTTTATTTCGGCTGAATGGGCTTGATTCTTGACTCCCGGCGGATACCGGCAACGCGGAAAAGAGAAGGCCGGGCGGGAAGTACCCCGCCCGGCCTCAAAAGTGTCGACATACAGGCAACGGCAGATGTGCTAAACGGTTTTTTCCGGCGCCTGCGGAATTCCCTCCCGCCGGCCGATTCCGGCGGGTGTCTGTGCCATGCCGGCCGGTTTCTGTCCGCGGCCCAGTATTTTCTTTTGGAACAGCTTACGCTTGAGCAACTGGATTCCCAGCGAGGGGTCCACACCCTTGGGGCAGGCCTCGCTGCACGCGCCCGCGTAATGACAGCGGAACAGGCTGTTGGGATGATCCAGCGTGTCGAGCCGGGCGGCCAGGCCCCCGTCGCGGCTGTCGGCCGCATAACGGTAAGCCGCGGCCAGCGCCTGGGGACCGGTAAACTTGCGGTCGGTGGCGTTGGTAGGGCAGGCGGCCAGGCAGGATCCGCACTTGATACAGTAGGCGAACTGGAGATACTCCTCCAGTTCAGCGGGGCTTTGGCTGTACTCGCCGGTGGGGTTGTTCTGCTCCTGGTGGTCCTCGCGGATGATGTAGGGCAGGATGCTCTCGTGGCGGGCCATGAAATCACCGAGGTCCGGGACCAGGTCGCGGATGATCGGATAGTTGGCCAGCGGTCGCACCTCGATAGTATCCGTGCTGATCTCCGTCACCTGGGTCTGGCAGGTGAGGCGGGGAAAGCCGTTGACCTGCATGGCGCACGAGCCGCAGATTCCCATCCGGCAACTTTTGCGGTAGCTCAGGGTCGGGTCCTGAGTTTCCTTGATATGCATCAGCGCATCCAGGATCGTCATGCCGTGCTGAAGCTTGATCTTGTATTGCTGAAAATAGGGCTTAGCGTCCTTGTCCGGATCGTAGCGCATGATGCGAAACGTCATTTCCTTGTCTTGACAGCCTTTGGCTTGTTCTGTCATGGTCTGTCTCCCCTCAACCCAGATAGCCGGCCAGAATGGCCCAGGCCCCGTAAAAGAAAAATCCCCAGCCTGCCAGCACCAGCAGCAGGTTGATCGTCCTGCGCAGGGTGCTGCCGATAGCGGAGAGCTCAAACAATATCGAGCGCAGGCCATAGAGGCCGTGGTAGAGCGCGACCACCAGCAGCGTAAGATAAACCACCACGTAAAACAACTGTCCGCTGCGGGCCTCCACCGAGGCGAACGTGAGCACTTCTGTCCGGTCGATACCGATCAGGCCCCCGGTATGCATCACGCCAAAATGGATTCCAAGCACCACCAGCATCACCGCGCCGGCGCCCAGGTGCATCAGCCATAGAGTCGATTCACGCATTTCAATCTCCCCTGTGCTTGGTTCAATGACCGGCAACGATGAAGAATTCGTAGCCGCCGTAGCCGACAATGGCCGCGGTGGCGATGAACACCGAATAGACCGCCCAGCGCTGTCCCAGCGCGGCGACCGTGAACGGATAAATCGGTCGCCCGGGCTGGCGCATCAGGAAGCCGAAGTGAACCAGCGCCAGCCGGATCCCGTTGAGCGCGTGAAACACCGCGCCGGCAAATACCAGGAACTCGCCGATCGGCAGCAGTCCCTGGTTGACCTGTCCCATCACGAACTCCCAACTGGACTGATCCAGCTTCTGGCCGGTGACGATCAGGTGCATGAGCAGGTAAAGCAGTACACCCAGGCCGGTCATCCGTTGCAGGATATAGAGTTGGCGTTCGATCCCGTAGCGGCCGGCCCAGACCCACCCCGGCACTCCCTTGAAATTGGGGTGGGTTTTAGATTTCAGGTCGGGAAATTTCATCGAAAGTCCTCCTAGTATTTCCGTTCAACCGGTTTCCAGGTGTCGATCGTCACGTCGGAATAGCTCAATTCCGGCCCGTCGGGGGTCCAGTGGGCCACGGTGTGCTTGAGCCAGTTCTCGTCGTCGCGGGCAGTGTAGTCCAGCCGGGCATGGCCGCCGCGGCTTTCCTGACGCCGCAGTGCGCCGATAAACGCCACCTCGGCCAGATCCAGCATACAGCCCAGTTCCAGGGCGTACATCAGGTCGATATTGTAGGCTTTGCTGCGGTCGCGGATCGTGATTTTTTTGTAGCGGTCCTTGAGTTCGGCCATTTTCTCGACACCCTTTTGCAGCTCCTCCTCGATCCGATAGACCCCGAGGTTCTCGTCCACGTTGCGGCGCAGGTCGGCGCGGATCTTGTACACGCTCTCGCCGCCGTCGCGCCCCAGCAGACCGTCGAACAGCTCGGAGCGGGACCTGGCGACAGCCCCGTCCGGGTGCTTGGGCTCACCCTCGAAACCCGCGACAAACTTCGCCGCCTCCTCGCCGGTTATTTTTCCCCAGACAAGGCACTCGGCCGTGGAGTTGGTGCCCAGACGGTTGGCCCCGTGAAGGCTCACGCAGGCGGCCTCGCCGGCGGCCCACATGCCCTCCACGTTGGTCTTGCCGTCGATGTCCGTGCCGATCCCACCCATCGTGTAATGGAACACGGGCCGAACCGGGATCGGCTCATGGACCGGATCGACATCGACGAATTTCATCGCCAGCTCGCGGATAAAGCCCAGGCGCTCGTTGATCTTGTCGGCCCCCAGGTGGCGCAGGTCCAGATGGACGTAGTCCAGTCCGTTCTGGCCCTTGAACCCGCGGCCTTCCTTGATCTCGGTAATCATCGAGCGCGAGACTATGTCCCGCGGGGCCAGTTCCATCAGTCCGGCGGCGTAGCGCTCCATGAACCGGTTGCCGTCGGCGTTGCGAAGGTACCCGCCCTCGCCGCGGCAGGCCTCGGTCATCAGGATCCCGGTGGGGATCAGCCCGGTGGGGTGAAACTGGATGAATTCGAGGTCCTTCACGGCCACGCCCGCCCGGTAGGCCATCGCTATCCCATCCCCGGTGACCGCATGGCTGTAGGTGGTGAACCCGCTCATCCTGCCCGCGCCGCCGGTGGCGATAATCAGCGCCTTGGCCAACATCACGTGGAACTCTCCCGTGGCCAGGTCGAAAGCTGTCAGGCCGCGAAACTGGTTGTCCTCGACCAGGATCGAGGTTACGTACCATTCGTCGTAACGCGTGGTGTTCTGATAGCGGGTCAGCGTGTCGAACAGACACTGCATCTCGAAAAAGCCGGTTTTGTCCGCGGCGAACGTGGCGCGCGGGTAACCGTGGCCGCCGAACGCGCGCTGGTCGATCCGGCCGTCGGGCCGCCGGCTCCAGGGGATACCCCAGTGTTCGAGCTGCATAATTTCCCCGGGGGCCGCCCTGACGAAGCGGTGGACAACGTCCTGGTCGGCCAGGAAGTCGCTGCCCTTGACCGTGTCCCAGGCGTGGAGGTCGAAACTGTCGCCCTCCTCCGGGCGCAACATCGCCGCCGTGCCGCCCTCGGCGGCTACCGAGTGGGATCGCATGAGCTGCACCTTGCTCACCAGCCCGATATCGATCTTGCCGCTGCTTGCGATAGATGCCGACAGGGCTGCTCTCAGCCCGGCCAGTCCTGAGCCGAGAATGAGCAGGTCGTGGGTGGTAATCTCTGCCATCGGCTGACTCCGATATGGCGAAGTAAATAAGGGAATTGAGTGGGAACGAAAATTACGCGAATTTTGCTAAACGGGGAAAACCGCACCCCGCTCAAAGGCCGTCACCGGTTCGCGGCCGGCGCTCGTTTTTAATTATTCTCAACGCTTCGGGATGTATCAAAGTTGCGAAACGTCTGCTAACGTTTAACATCGGGCAAGAGTGCCGAATGTGCGGAACCAAAAAAACTGGCGCGCCTGTGCGGGAAACTCCCGGCGCATAGCTGTTTAAGATGTGCTGCCTGCCTGTCCGGATCGAGATGCGCGTGTCCGGATCTGACTTGCAGTTGATCTATACTATTAACGGAATGCTATGTCAAGTTTAATAGTGGCCTCTTTTCCCTGCCGGCGTGGGAGTGTTTTTCGTACTGCGGAATTAGTTGACAAAGACTTTGTCCGGTAGTATGTTACAGCACGGATCGTTGGATGGATTCCAAAGGGCTGATCCGGTTTTTCGGTCAGGGTTCGCGTGAGTTGCGTTTATCGATCTGGTTGAATTTCAGTCCTTTAAAGTGCAGGCCTCGGGCGGTGGAAGTTGTCCTTGGGGCGTTTAAGTCAATGTGGGTAACTGGTGAGATGTTTCGTGCAACATGCCTGAACGAGCATAAACCCACTCTAGCGGATCAGTGCTGTCCGCTATTTTTGTAAATTTTTGTGGCAATCCGGCGAATTATTTGTTATCCTGACTACCCCTTTAATCCGACGGCTAGGAGGCCTGTGAGTACTAAAAGCGTTCGCGTAAACAATCAGATCCGTATTTCACCGATTCGCCTGGTGGACGATCAGGGCAATCAGGTGGGTATCATTGAGCTTGAGGAAGCCAGGGTGATGGCCCGGGAGCGGGAGCTTGACCTGGTGGAGGTAGCTCCGAACGCCCGGCCGCCAGTGGTTCGGATCATGGATTACGGCAAGTTCAAGTATCGCGAAAATAAAAAGGCCAGGGAGGCCAAGAAAAAGCAGCATGTGATCCAGATGAAAGAGATCAAGCTGCGCAGCAAGATCGACGACCACGATCTCGATTTCAAGATGCGTCACGCCCGCAAGTTTCTTGAAAAACAGAATAAGGTCAAGGTCACCATGGTTTTCAGGGGTAGGGAAGTTGTCCATAAGGAACTGGGTGAGGAAGTGCTGCACCGCTTTTTCGACGAGGTCAGCGATCTGGCGGTCAAGGAAGGGATGATCAAGATGGAGGGTCGTAACATGATCCTGATCCTGATCCCGCAATCCACCGATTAAAGTCTATGAAGAGTAATGAAATAATCAATGGTCCCGGCAAAGACCAGACAAGCAAGAGCCGCGTATCAAGCGGATAACCGCAAGGAAGAGGTGTTATTGTGCCTAAGATCAAGACCCGCAGGGCGGCGGCCAAAAGGTTCAAGATAACGGCCAGCGGCAAGATTCGCCGCAAAAAGGCTTTCGCCAGCCACATCCTGACAAAGAAATCGCCCAAGCGCAAAAAAAACCTGCGCAAGGCCACCCTGGTCGACAGGTCCGACCATGAGAGGGTGGGTAAGATGCTGCCTTACCTCTAAGGGGTGTGGCGGTCGAATGTTACAGATTGTTTCCGGGAATTCGAAAGGATAAAAAATGCCGAGGGTTAAAACTAACGTCGCCAGTCACAGGCGCAAAAAGAAGATATTGAAGGAAGCCTCCGGTTTCCGCGGCGGCCGCAGCAAGCTGCTGTGCACGGCCCGCGAGGCCGTGGACCGGGCCAAGCGTTATTCCTACATTCATCGCAAGCAGAAGAAGCGTAATTTTCGCACTCTCTGGATCCAGCGGATCAACGCAGGCGCCAGGCAGTTCGGTCTCTCGTACAGCCGTTTTATCGACGGGTTGAACAAGGCCGGCGTGGAAATCAACCGTAAGGTGCTTGCGGACATGGCGGTCAACGATCCCCAGGGTTTCGAAAAACTGGTAATCACCGCGCAGGGTAAGTGAGCCTCGGGCTGCACCGCCCCCAGCGCGGTCGAACCGGCCGCCGGCATCGAGTTTTGCTGCATCACCAACTAAAAAAACCGCCGAACACGCGCCGGTTACAGATCTGATAAGGACTCGCTTACCGCTTGTTCCGGGCCGTAATCAGATTTTCAACCAGGCAATGCGTAGTGCGGTTTTTTTGTTTATGGCGTTAACGGTAAAGTAAAGAGGTCAGCCGCAATGGCAGGATTGCTCGAAAAAATCGAGGAGATGGCCGGGCAGGCGCCCGCTAAGGTAAAGCGGAGCGACACTCTGGACTCTCTCGAGGAAATAAGGCTTGAATACCTGGGCCGCAAGGGGCTGCTGACATCGATCCTGCATGGCCTCAAGGACGCCCCGGCCGATCAGCGTCCGCTGATCGGCAAGCAGGCCAACCTGCTCAAGAACAAGCTCTCCGGCCTGATAGACCAGCGGCGGCGGGAACTGGAGCAGCAGCGCTCACGGCGCGAGCTCGACAGCGGCCGGATCGATGTCACCCTGCCGGGGAGCAGGCCGTGGACCGGTTCGATCCACCCGCTGAACCAGGTGCTCGAGCGGATCAACGAGATCTTTTTCGGCATGGGATTCGCCCTGGCCGAGGGCCCGGAGATAGAGGACGAGTTCCATAACTTCGATGCGCTCAATACCCCCGAGGACCATCCGGCGCGTGCCGAGCAGGACACGATGTACCTGGAGGGAGGGATGCTGCTGCGCAGCCATACCTCTCCGGTACAGATCCGCCACATGCAGGCCAACCGGCCGCCCGTAAGGGTGATTGCCCCCGGACGCGTGTTTCGCCGCGATACGCCCGACGCCACTCACAGCCCGGTGTTCCATCAGGTGGAGGGTCTGTACGTGGACGAGAACGTCACTTTCGGCGACCTGCGCTACACCCTGGAGCAGTTCGCCGCGCAGATGTTCGGCGCCGGGGCCAGCTTGCGTTTCAGGCCGTCGTTCTTCCCGTTCACCGAACCCAGCGCCGAAGTGGATATCAGTTGCATTTTCTGCCGGGGCAAGGGCTGCCGGGTCTGCAAGCAGGTGGGCTGGATCGAGTTGCTCGGCTGCGGGATGGTGGACCCCAACGTGTTCGACTCGGTGGGCTACGACAGCGAGCGCTACACCGGGTTCGCGTTCGGGATGGGGATCGACCGGATCTGCATGACGTTTAACGGGGTCAACGATATCCGGCTGTTCCTGGAGTCAGACGTGGCTTTTCTCTCGCAGTTCTGAGTCTTTTGCCGGTGCCGGGTTTGGCCGGATTGATTTCCAGGCTGATAAATGCTATTTCAAATTCAAGTTCTAAAAGCGGATTGAAAAATTAAGAAAGTATGGACGTCTGGTTGTCAAGGGCCGTTTCTCGCCAGGCCAGCCCAAAACGGTGCGAGCGACGCAACTGATTGGTATAACATAAGTAATAGGATTGATAAAAGAAACGGCTTGCTTTGCCCTTGACAAGCAACGGGGCAAAACTTTTCACTCAAGGGCGTTGAGAGTATTATTCCAACTCCCCTCTATAACGGGTCTGCTTAAAATGGATGTCAGTTACAACTGGCTCAAATCACTGATCGATTTCGAGATCGAACCTCACGAGCTTGCCGAGCGCCTTACGATGAGCGGCCATGCTGTCGAGGAAATGCAGCGCCTGGGCGAGGGCCTCGATGACGTGGTGGTCGCCCGCGTGGTGAGCCTGCGCCCGCACCCCAACGCCGATCGCCTGCGTCTGGCCCAGGTGGACTACGGCGCGCAAGCCACCGTGGAGGTAGTCTGCGGAGCACCCAACGTGGCCGAGGGCGGCGCCTACCCGCTGGCTCCGGAGGGGGCCGTGCTGAGCGGTGGATTTAAAATCAAAAAAGCAAAAATCAGGGGTGTGGAAAGCCGCGGGATGCTTTGTAGCCGGCGGGAGCTGGGGCTCAGTGAGGAGGCCTCGGGGTTGATGGAGCTAAGCGGCTCGCTTGCGCCGGGCACTCCGCTGGCCGAAGCCCTGGGGCTCGACGACTGGCGACTGACCCTGGAGATCACCGCCAACCGGGGCGACATGTGGAGCCTGGTGGGCGCCGCGCGCGAGATTCAGCCCTTTTGCGGCAACAAGCTGCGGCTTCCTCCCGCGGAGCCGGAGGAGACCGGCCCCGCGGTGGATACGCTTACTTCCGTTACGCTCGATGACCCCCAGGGCTGCCCGCGCTACATGGCGCGCGTGGTAACCGGGGTCAGGGTCGGCCCCTCGCCCGGGTGGCTGGTGAGCCGGCTGGAGTCGGTGGGCCAGCGCAGTATCAACAACGTGGTCGATATTACCAACTTTATCCTGCTGGAGCTGGGTCAGCCCCTGCACGCGTTCGACCTGGACAAGCTGGACGGGAACCGGATCGTGGTGCGCCGCGCCCGCGAGGGCGAGAAAATCCAGACCCTGGACGGCGTGTAGCGCACCCTGGAGCAGTCGATGACCGTGATCGCCGATGCGGCCAGGCCGGTGGCCGTGGCCGGCGTGATGGGCGATCTGCCGACAGAAGTCGGTAACAGCACCACCAGGGTGTTGCTTGAGTGCGCCTATTTCGATCCATCGACAAATCGTGCCACGGCCCGCAAGCTGGGGATGTTCACCGAGGCCAGCCGGCGCTTCGAGCGGGGAGTGGATTTCGCGCTGCTGCCCTACGCTCTCGACCGCGCGGCCCGGCTGATCGCCGAAGTGTCCGGGGGGGCGGTGGCCGGCGGAGTAATCGACCTTTGTCCCCGGGAGCTGGCGGCGGCGCCAGTGAGACTTCGCGCCGCGCGCGTGGAGCGGGTGCTGGGTATTTCTTTATCGGCCGAGCAGATAACCGAACTGCTGGAATCGGTGGACTTTGAAATGGACAAGGCCAGTGAGGATGTGTTCTCTGTAACCGTTCCCAGTTGCCGGGTGCTGGACGTGACCCGCGAGGTGGACCTGATCGAGGAGTTGGCACGGCTCTACGGTTACAATAAAATCCCCGTACCCGCCCGCATGGCGGTGTCCATGCAGGGCGCGGGCCGCGGTAACCATCACTGGGAGAGCGTGATCCGTTCCCGGCTGGCCGGGATGGGGTTCCGCGAGGCGATGACCACCACGTTCACCGCCTCGGAAAAAGTGAGCAAAATATTCGGCCCCCGCCGGTTCGAGCCGGTCAGGTTCGCCATGCCGATGTCAGCCGAGACGGACGTGCTGCGGCCTAGCCTGCTGGTGACCCTGCTGGAGTGTGTAAAGCATAATATCAACCAGCGCCATCTGGATTTGATGCTGTTCGAGATCGGCAACGCGTTCGCACGCACACCGGGTTCGGACGGCAGCGGGGAAACCAGGCGGCTGGCGCTGGCCGTAAGTGGCCGCACGCGGCCCGTGCACTGGAGCGGCGAGGCCGCCCGCTGGGATTTCTTCGCGCTCAAGGGTGTGCTCGAGACCCTGTTCTCCCACTTTCACTTGCCGGCCCCGGCGTTCGAGCCGGGAGGGGACAGGCTGTTTTTCGAAGCCCGTAGCGCGGTTATCAGGATGGACGGAAAAAAAATCGGTCAGCTCGGCCTGCTCGATCCCTCGCTGGCCCGTGGGCTCGATCTCGACGAGCAGGAAATCTATCTGCTGGAAGTCGATCTGGAGCCGCTGGTGAAGGCCACGGACATGCCGTCTTACAAACCCGGCTCCGCGTATCCGGCGATCCGCCGCGACATGTCGATCCTGGTCGACCTGGGCGTACCGGCCGCGGATTTGATCGCCGAGATCGGCTCGCAGAGCAACCTCGTGCGCGATGTCTGTGTGTTCGACCTCTACATGGGTGAGCACGTGCCGGAGGGCAAGTGCAGCCTGGCGCTCTCGATCGTGTTTCAGAGCGGCGAGCGGACGCTCAAGGACGAGGAGGCGGACAGTTTATTTGAGAATATTTTCGGCCGTCTGGTCAAAAAATTTGGTGTCCAGCCCCGTTGAGAACTTTGACCCCGGCGCATAATTCCTGTTGAATAATTGAGCGGCGGGTCTTAGATTATCTGGCGAACCTCTTGTGAGGATGCCCAGGATGTCCCCAGCACTGGAAAAGCTCGAACAACGGATCAAGGACCTGGTTGGCCGTTTTGACCGCTTGCGCGAGGAAAATGAATCGTTCCGCCGGGCGGCGGAGGCGGACCGTGGCAATCAACTCACCAGCCAGCAGGCGCTTGAGCAGATCGAGTCGCTTAAACGTGAAAACGGCAAGCTCAGTCAAAAGCTGGCCGATGTGGACAAGCGCCTGGAAGCCGTGCTGACTGAGCTGGAGCAGCCGGGCACTCAGCAGCATTCTTGAGGGATTGTACACTGATGCAGAAGTGGTTTGTTGACTTCCTGTTTTGTTTGGTTTAGATTTGGGTAGCGGTACGGATATTTTTAATAATCAGTACTTTATAAGTAACACTTTTTGTTTCATGTTAATCGCGCAAGGTTGCGAACTAGACCGCTATGGCAGATGATAGAACCACTTCGATGAAAGTGACGATATTCGGGGAGATATATAATATCAAGAGCCAGGCCGACCCGAAGTATACGGCCAGCGTGGCTGAGCATGTTGACCGGACCATGATGCTGATCAAGGGCCAGGCCGGAATGCAGGACCCCCTGAAGATCGCGATCCTAGCGTCTATGTCGATAACCGACGATCTGTTCCAGACACGGGAAAAGGTAGAGCAGCAGAGCCAGGAAATAGAAAACAGATGCAACTCTTTACTCAACCTGGTAGAAGCCTATCTGGATTAACAGACAGAACGGGAGCCGGTAGCAAAGCTGAAAAATGGCGACCGGGATTCAGATTGGGAATATATCCCCGTCTGTGCGTGATTAACACTTGATCCTACAATAGACCAATGGGAGCTGACTCCATCGGCTGACCTTATGCCTCCTTCGCGAGGACTTGGGAATCCGGCGGGAGGCATCCCACCCTGTTAATCAGGGGTCTAGTGTTAACGCGTACGACGGGGTTTCTTTTTTCTACGGTAATGGTCGGTCAGGCCCGTGGCCGTATCGAATATTTAATAAGCATTCAAAAGCCGCGGCATACGCCGAGGCAATCTAGATAAATTGCCCTCGCGCCTGTTCGGGCGGCGGCGCTTACGCCCTACAAAAATCAGCTTGCTGGAGTTTAAATGTTCTCAAACTTGTCATTTTTTCTACCATTGGTCGGAATGCTCGTTCTGCTGGTTGCTGTTTTTTTGCTGGGAATATGGATCAGCAAGCGCCTTGCGCACAGCAAGCAGCAGGATGCTGAAACCCTGACCAGGAAGATGTTGTCCGACGCCGAGCGGGCGGCGGAGAATATCAAGAAATCCGCCGAGATCGAGAGTAAGGAAAAATATTACCAGGCCAGGCAGAATTTCGAGCGCGACACGGAGAGTAAGCGCAAGGAACTCGAAACGGTGCAGCGCCAGATCCGCGACCGCGAAATTAACCTGGACAAGAAGCTGGACATCGTTACCGCAAAAGAGGAGGAAGTCTCCCGCGCCGGCGAGGAACTGGCCGTACGCGAGCGTGTCGTGCGCAGTAAGGACGAAAAGCTTTCCCAGTTGATCGCCGAGCAGAATGTCCGCCTTGAGCGAATCGCCGGTCTGAGCGCCGAGCAGGCCAAGCAGGAGTTGATCGAAAACCTCAAGGAAGAAGCCCGGATCGAGGCTGCCCAGTTCGTTAAGGACATCAAGGACAAGGCCACCCGCGATGCCGAAAAGGAAGCCAAACAGATTATCACCCTGGCTATTCAGCGTTGCGCCGCCGATCATGTGGTCGAATCCACGGTCAGTGTGGTCAACCTGCCCTCCGATGAGATGAAGGGCCGGATTATCGGCCGCGAGGGACGCAATATCCGCTCGTTCGAGATGGCCACCGGGATCGATGTGATTATCGACGATACGCCTGAGGCGGTTATCCTCTCCGGCTTCAGCCCGATCCGCCGCGAGGTGGCGCGGCTGGCCATGGCGCGACTGATCGCCGACGGCCGGATTCACCCGGGCCGGATCGAGGACGTGGTCGAGAAAAGCCGCAAGGAAGTGGAAGAAAAAATCCAGGCGGCCGGCGAGGAAGCCTGCTACGAGACAGGTGTGCACGGTATTCATCCCGAGCTGGTTTCCCTGCTGGGACGTCTCAAGTTCCGTACCAGCTATGGCCAGAACAACCTCCAGCACGCCAAGGAAGTGGCCGTGCTGTGCGGCCTGATGGCCGCCGAGTTGGGCCTGGATATCGAGCAGGCCAAGCGCGCCGGGTTGATGCACGATATCGGCAAGGCGGTGGACCACGAGGCCGAGGGTACCCATACCGAGATCGGTGTCGAGCTGGCGCGCAAGTACGGCGAGCCGGAAGTTGTGATCGATGGGATCGCCAGCCACCACAACGATTCCGAGCCGCAGACATTGTACAGTGTGCTGGTGCAGGCCGCCGACGCGCTCTCCGGGGCGCGCCCCGGAGCCAGGCGCGAAACCCTGGAAACTTATGTCAAGCGCCTGGAACAGTTGGAGGAGCTGGCCGATGGGTTCAAGGGAGTCCAGAAGGCTTACGCCATCCAGGCCGGGCGCGAAATCCGCGTGATGGTGGCCCCGGAAGAGGTGGACGACAAGTACAGTGTCGTGCTGGCAAGTGAGATTTCCCGCAAGATCGAGAAGGAACTGGAGTACCCCGGCCAGATCAAGGTACTTGTGATCAGGGAAACCAGGTCGGTGGATTTCGCCAAGTAAAAAATGGAGAAAAGTTTGCGTATTCTTTTTATCGCCGACGTCTTCGGCGGCCCGGGCCGCAAGGCTGTCGGCGCTTTATTGCCCGATTTGCTGGAAGAAAGACAGGTGGATTTCTGTATCCTCAACGCCGAGAACGCCGCTGGTGGGTTCGGGTTGACTGACGAGATCGCCGAGGAATTCTTCGGGTTCGGCGTCAATGTGCTCACCACCGGAAACCATATCTGGGACCGCAAGGAAATCTACCCGGTTCTCGAAAGCAGGCGCGACATCCTGCGGCCGCTTAACTATCCGCCCAGCAACCCCGGCCGCGGCGCGGGGCTCTACTATCTCGATGACGGCCGCACGATAGGCGTGATCAACCTGGAGGGCCGCGTGTTTATGCGTGACCTGGACTGTCCGTTCCGCACCGTGCTGCCGGCGATAGAAAAACTCAAGGAAGAAACCGCGATTGTGGTTCTCGATTTTCACGCCGAGGCCACGGCGGAAAAAGTAGCCCTGGGCTGGTATCTCGACGGCAAGGTCAGTGCGTTGATCGGCACTCACACCCACGTGCAGACCGCCGATGAGCGCGTGCTGCCCGGCGGCACCGGCTATATTACCGATGCCGGTATGAGCGGCTCTGTCGACGGGGTGATCGGGGTCAAAAAAGAGCTGGCGATCAAGAGATTCCTCACCCAGACCCCCAACCGCTTCCAGCCCGCCGACAGTAACTTGGTGATGATGGGAGTACTGCTCACGATCGATGACGCCACCGGCGGCACCGAGGAGATCGAGCGGTTCCAGATCCCCGGCGGCCAGTGACTTACCGCTGGTGCCTCCCGGACTTTCTGCTTAATTATTTGTGTACATAGCTGGTGCCTTGTCACGGAAACAGGTTTACGTGACCTTTGAAAATTGGACGACTGAATCGTTTTGAGGAAGTTTTTCATATCACTTATTTTTATGTATGAAAGAAAATTCAAGTCTATGAATTGTAACTGCGTGATCTGACTTACAGATATGCCCCTTGATAAAAAGTTTTGGAAAAAGTGAGGGGGAGAGAAAAGAACCTTTTTTAAAAGGTTTTGTCTCTCCCCCTCACGGTTCTTTCATTTTTTTGATTAAATCAAAGGTCTCTTTACATAATTTTGCAGGGGCGCGCCCTTGTGTTCGCCCGCGGACAAACGGATGGGGAAAGCACCTGTAATCCGGACGGAGAGAACTACGACAACCTTTTTAAGTTGCTGAAATGAGCCGGGGAGGACGACTGCCATGACTGCCGGTATTATCGATGGTAAAGCGATTGCGGCTGTGATCAAAACCGAACTGAAAAACCGCGTGGAGGCGCTGGCCGCCAGAGGCGCGCAGCCGGGCCTGGCCACCGTGCTGGTGGGCGAGGATTCGGCCAGCCAGGTCTATGTGGGCATGAAGCAGAAAATGTGCGCCGAGCTGGGTATTCTCTCCGTGCCGCACAACCTCCCGGCGGATACCAGCCAGCAGGATATTCTGCAACTGGTCGGGGATTTGAATCGCGACGACAGGGTGCATGGGATCCTGGTCCAGTTGCCTCTGCCCGGTCATATCGATGAGAACAAGGTGATCGAGGCGATCAGCCCGGAGAAGGATGCCGACGGGTTCCATCCCGTCAGTCTCGGGCGGCTGGTGATCGGCATGGAGGGTTTCCGTCCCTGTACTCCCGCCGGCGTGCAGGAATTGCTGGTGCGCAGCGGCGTGGACCTTTGCGGCAAGGAAGTGGTGATTGTCGGCCGCAGTAACATCGTGGGCAAACCGCTGGCCAATCTTCTCGTTCAGAAGAAGGCCGGGGCAAACGCCACAGTCACGGTCGCTCACAGCCGCACCCGCGACCTGCCGTCGGTAATCCGCCGCGCCGATGTAGTGGTGGCCGCTATCGGGCAGGCTGAGTTTATCCGGGCCGAGTGGATCAAGCCCGGCGCGGTGGTGATCGATGTGGGCACCAACCGTGTGGACGACCCCAGCAGAAAACGCGGCTACCGTCTTACGGGCGACGTGAAATTCGACGAGGTGGCCGAAGTGGCCTCGCAGATTACTCCGGTGCCCGGCGGCGTGGGCCCGATGACGATTATCATGCTGATGACCAACACTGTCATCGCCGCCGAGCGCAAGGCCGGGATTTAAGCGCGCGGACACTGTGTTATTGCTGTGAAAAGAGGCAGACAGGGGGGATGTTGTGGTTATCAGTATGCCCTGACAACCCCCGCCCGCTTACAGCGGGCACCCCCTTTGCAAAGGGGGAATAAGAACGTCGGCTGGTGCGGGTGATTTGAGAGTTTTTTCAGGCCAGGGCTTATCCACAAGGCCCGCAAAGGAGCCGAAGCCCGGCCCGGTAAAATCCCCCCTTAATAAAGGGGAAACAGGGGGTTGTAATCCTCTTTGAAGACGGAATTTGATACAAATACCGCGCAGTATGTCTGGGGGAGTACCTTCGAGTTGAGTCACCGAGGTCCTTGATAGTTTTTTACAACGCCCCTCTGAAAGAGAGGACGCCCTGGAGTACCAGGTTTACACGGTCAGCGGCCTTACGGCCGACGTAAAATACCTGATCGAGAGTAATTTCCCGCCGGTGTGGGTCGAGGGCGAGATATCCAACTTCACCCACCATCGCTCCGGGCACATGTATTTCTCGCTCAAGGACGAGTCCTCGACCCTGCGTTGCGTCTTTTTCAAGCAGAACAATTTTCGCCTTCAGTTCGAGCCGGAGAGCGGGATGAAGGTGCTGGCGTTCGGCGAGCTGAGTGTCTACGAGCCCAGCGGCCAGTACCAGCTCAAGGTGGTCAGGCTCAAACCGTTCGGTGTCGGCGAGCTGCAACTGGCGTTCGAGCAGCTCAAGCAGCGCCTGGAGGCCGAGGGTCTGTTCGACCCGGAGCGCAAGCGTCAGTTGCCCGCTTTTCCCGTTACCGTGGGCGTGGTTACCTCGGACACCGGCGCGGCGGTGCGGGACATCATCAGCGTTATCTCCCGCCGCTGCCCACCGGCACGGATCGTACTCTGTCCGGTGAGGGTACAGGGCGAGGGAGCGGCGCGGGAGATTGTCGGCGCACTGGAAGCTTTCGGGCGCTGGGGCGGAGCCGATGTGCTGATTGTGGGCCGTGGCGGCGGCTCGATGGAAGACCTCTGGGCGTTCAACGAGGAGCTTGTGGCCCGCGCGATTTACAACTCACCCGTGCCGGTGGTCAGCGCGGTGGGCCACGAGACGGACTACACTATCGCTGACCTGGTGGCCGACGTGCGCGCACCCACGCCCAGCGCCGCCGCGGAGCTGGTCGTGCCCGAGGCCGCGGAACTTGCCGCCGGGATCCGCGCTCTGACGGGCAGGATGACCCGCGTGGTCCGCGATGAACTGGAACGGGCCTGGCAACAGGTGGACAGTTGTGAGCGGGGACTGTCTCCGCGACGGCTGGCGGCGCGGCTCGATGACCAGCGGCGGAGCCTGTCCTCGCTGGTCCGGATGATGGCGGCCTGCGCAAACACCAATCTGGCGGCCAACGCATCGAGCTGGAACTCTTTGCGCCGGGAACTCTCGGCGCTCAATCCGGCCGCCGTGCTGGAGCGCGGTTTCGCCGTGGCCCGTGGCGGCGACGGCACCGTGATCCACAACGCGCAGCAGGTAACCCGGGGCCAGGCGCTGAAGCTGCTGCTTGCCCGGGGAGAGTTGGATTGCCGTGTTGAGAAAGTGTACCCCGCTGCTTCTTCGCCGGCGGAGAGCTCAAATATACCGCCGCGGTTTAATCATATCCCTCACGCCCGGCAACAGCAGTCAGGCCGGGGGAGTAAGCCATGAGTGCCAGCAAGAAAGAGCAGGATTTCGCCCGGATCATGGTCCGGCTTGAGGAGATCGTGACCAGCCTCGAGGACGAGCAGCTCCCGCTGGAGGGCTCGATAGAGCTGTTCAACGAGGGCGTGGAACTGGCCATTGCAGCCCGTGCTAAACTTGAAGCGGGTGAGAACAAGGTCCGGCGGCTGATCGAAAAGCTCGAGGGCGGGTTCGAGCTGGAGGAATTTACCGGAGATCGGGATTAGCTTGGAGCTGGTAGCGATGGACGTCAAAGCCCAGCTGGCGGAGCAAAAAGAAATAGTCGACCGCCGGATAAAAGAACTTGCCGAAAGCTGGCGGAGGGGCGGCGGGAACGATGGCGATGTAATCTCCGCGATGGAGTACAGCCTCATCGCCGGCGGTAAACGCATCCGGCCCATTCTGGCAATGGCGTCCTATCGGGGGTGCGGCGGCGGCGATGAGCGTGCGTGGCGCGGCGCGGTGGCGCTGGAGCTGATCCACACCTATACGCTGATCCACGACGACCTGCCCTCGATGGACGACGACGATTTCCGCCGGGGTATGCCCACCTGCCACCGCGTGTACGGCGTGCGCACGGCCACCCTGGCCGGCTCGTCGATGTTGCTGGCCGCGTTCGAGGAGCTGGCGGGCTGCTGCCGGGAGCTTGAGCTTGGCGATAAAATCTCGGCCAGAGCGATGTCCGGCGTGGCCTCGGCGGTTGGCGGGGGAGGCGTGGTCGGCGGACAGGTGGTTGACCTGGAGAGCGAGCATAGGGAAATCGGCCGCGACACTCTGCACTATATCCACTCCCATAAAACGGCCGCCCTGCTCAGGGTATCCTGTACGCTGGGCGGAATTCTGGCCGGAGCCGGAGCGGAAAAGCTGAAGGCTCTGGCGGCCTATGGCGAGGATATCGGCCTGGCGTTTCAGATAGTGGACGACCTGCTGGACGTGGAGGGCGACAGCGCTCAACTGGGTAAAACCGCGGGAGCGGATCAGGCCCGCGGCAAGGCCACGTTCCCCTCGCTTTACGGGCTGGAGGAAAGCAGAAAGCTGGCCGCCGCTGCGGCGGAGCGCTCCTGCGCGGTATTGCGCAGGCGGGATCTCGACCCGCAGGGTGTACTGGCGGCGCTTGCGCGTTTTATCCTCGACCGCTCGTGCTGAACTCTGTGCATTGGACGCCACTTGATCGTGGCGCTGCCGGGGGTTAAATTAATTCTTGGCTAATGAGATACGTAGTTTGCTTACAGTGGGATAGAAAGGAGCCAGCTTTGCAAGCCAAATCCGGCATCCGGCTCGAACAAATAAATGGATCCGCCGATCTGAAGAAACTGCGGATCGAGGACATGGAGCAACTCTGCGGGCAGATCAGGAAATTCCTGGTTGATTCGGTCTGTACCAGCGGCGGGCATCTGGCCCCCAACCTGGGCGTGGTCGAGCTAACGGTGGCCCTGCATTACGTCTACAACCTCCCGGACGATAAAATTGTCTGGGACGTGGGCCACCAGTGTTACGTGCACAAGATCCTCACCGGCCGCCGTGAACTGTTCGGCAAGCTGCGTCAGGAGGGCGGTGTCAGCGGGTTTCCCAGCCCACAGGAGAGCCCCTGCGACGCGTTTGTCACCGGTCACGCCAGCACTTCTATCAGCGCCGCGATCGGTTACGCCACTGCCCGCGATCTGGCGGGCGAGGATTTCAAGGTGGTGGCCGTTATCGGCGACGGCGCCCTGACCGGGGGGCTGGCTTACGAGGGGCTGAACAACGCCGGCGGCAGCGGGCGCGATATCCTGGTGATCCTCAACGACAACCAGATGTCGATCTCTCCCAACGTGGGGGCTTTCTCCAAGTATCTGAACAGTATCATCCTGGACCCGCGCTACAATAAGCTGAAAAAAGAAATCTGGGACTTTACGGACAAGTTGCCGGTGGGTAAGGACGAGGTCCGCGGATTTGCGCACAAGCTCGAGGAATCGGTCAAGAACATGGTGCTGCCGGGGATGCTGTTTGAGGAACTCGGTTTCAGCTATTTCGGGCCGGTGGACGGTCATAACGCGGGCGAGTTGATTGCCACCTTAAAATCCATGCATGGTCTGGAAGGGCCGGTGCTGCTGCACGTGCTGACCAAGAAGGGCAAGGGTTACGGACACGCCGAGCAGAACCCTACCCGTTTCCACGGCACTCCCGTGTTCGATTCAGAGACCGGCCTGAGCAAGCCGTCGCAGATTCCCGGCTACTCGCGCTTTTTCGGCGAGGCGGCGGTGGAGCTGGCCGAGAGCAACCCCCGTATTCTGGCCGTGACCGCCGCCATGCCCGACGGGACCGGGCTGAACCAGTTCCGCGACCGGATCGGCGAGCGTTTTTTCGATGTCGGTATCGCCGAGCAGCACGCGGTTACTTTCTCGGCCGGAATGGCCAAAGTGGGCGCCAGGCCGCTGGTGGCTCTCTACAGCACCTTCATGCAGCGTGCGTTCGACATGGCGATCATGGACGTGGCTCTGCAGGATTTGCCCGTGGTGTTCGCCCTGGATCGCGCCGGGATTGTCGGCGACGATGGTCCGACTCATAACGGTGTGTTCGATCTGAGTTTCATGAGCATGATCCCCAACATGATCGTTACCGCTCCCAAGGACGAGGTGGAACTGCGCGACCTGCTCTACACCGCATTTTTGCAGGATGCCGCGCCGTTCAGCATCCGGTATCCCCGGGGCAGCGGCGTGGGGCTGCTGCGCAGCCTGCGCTTCCGCGAGGTCCCGGTGGGAAGCTGGGAGTTGCTGGAGGACGGCCGCGATGTGGCCGTGCTGGCCACCGGCACGATGGTTTATCCTGCGTTGTGGGCCAGGAAGCTGCTGGCAAAGGACGGGATCAACGCCGCGGTGGTCAACTGCCGCTATATCAAGCCGCTCGACGAGCAGATGCTGATAGATTTGCTGGGACGTTTCGAAACCCTGGTTACGGTGGAAGAAAATGTGCTCACGGGCGGATTCGGTTCGCAGGTTGCCATTTATGCGGCGTCCAGGCCACACACCGGCGCCAGGATTTCTCACTTGGGGATACCGGACAGGTTTATCAAGCAGGCCAGGCGCAACGTTATCCTGGAGCGGCTGGGCCTTTCACCGGCGGGAATCCATTCCTTCGTCAAAAATACAATAGCCGAGCGCATCAATGAACATAGCGTTAAAGGCTAACATCCTTCATCAGAACGTCGGTCAGGAACTGGACCGCTGCCTCGGTTTTCTCCAGTCCAGGGGTGTGGGTGTCTGGGTCAGCGAGGAACTCGTTCGGTTTTTGCCCGGCCGCGATTTGCCGGTAATCGGCCACCGCCAGGCATTGCCGGCGGAAATTTCCCTGGTGCTGGCCCTGGGCGGCGACGGTACTGTGCTGGCGGCCGCGCGGATGGCTGTGGGAAGCCGCGTGCCGGTCTTCAGTGTGAACCTGGGCAATTTCGGTTTTCTCACAACCAGCTCGCTCGAGGAATTCCCGGAGCATTTCGAGCGCATTCTGGAGGGTGATTACGAGGTCGAGGAGCGGATGATGCTCTCGGCGGAAATTTCCGGCCGCGATGGTGCGACCCGCAACTTTACCGCTCTGAATGACATCGTGCTCCACAAGGGCGCTCTGGCCCGCCCGATCCTGATCGATATCAAGGCCGGCGATGACCTGGTGGGCGTGTTTCCGGCCGATGGCGTTATCGTTGCCACCCCCACGGGATCCACGGCCTATTCCCTCTCGGCGGCGGGGCCGATCCTGTTCCCGCTGATGAACGCTATCGCGGTTACGCCGATCTGCCCGCACACTCTGGCCGTGAGGCCGTTCGTGGTCCCGGCGGAGTATCCGGTAACGCTCAGCGAGCAGTCTTCCCATCACGACGTGCTGCTTACCGTGGACGGTCAACTCAGCGAACCGGTGGGGGATGAGGACATTGTCCGGGTCACCCGCTCCGCCGACGTCACCTTGCTTGTTAAATCATTCAAAGGCTCCTTTTTCTCCCTGCTGCGCAGCAAGCTCAAGTGGGGAGAACGGGAAAGTCACCGGCGTTAAGCCAGCGGAACAACGATGCTCAGCCTGTTGCGCGTAACGGACTTTATTTTGTTCGGCCGGGTAGATATCGAGTTCGGCGACCACCTCAACGTGATCTCCGGCGAGACCGGCGCGGGTAAATCGATTCTGCTCGGAGCGGTGGAAATGCTGCTCGGCGGCGAGGCGGGGAGCGCACTGGTGCGCGCGGGAGCGGAAAAGGCGGTTGTCGAGGGCCTGTTCTATCTCGACAGCCCGGTTCGCGAACAGATTGTGGAGAGCGCCCTGCTGGAAGAGTACCCCGGTGAGGAGCTCGTTGTCCGCCGCGAGATTGTCGCCTCCACGGGCCGCAGCCGCTGCTTTGTCAACGGTACGCTGGCCAATTTGCCCCTGCTGCGCGCGCTGGCCGGGCGGCTGATCCAGGTCCACGGTCAGCAGGAGCACCAGTTCCTCACCCGCGGTGCCCGTCAACTGGAATTGCTCGACAGTTTCGCCGGACTCACGGGCAGCCGTATGGAATTCGCCGCCAGACTCTCACGCCTGCGCGCGCTGGAACAACGGGTGCGGCGGTTGCGGCGGCAACTGGAGCAGGGCCGGGCCGAGCGCGAGCTTGCCGGTTTCCAATCCGATGAGATCAAGCAGGCCGGGATCAGCGCGGGGGAAGAAGCGGCGTTGACAGAAGAGCTTCAGATTCTGGAGAACGCGGAGAACATCTCCGAGACAATCGCGGTCCTGCTGGCGGCGCTCGAGGGAGACAACTCACCCGTGGGCGGAAATTTCAACCTGCTCGGTGAACTGGGTGGCGGACGCAGGCAACTGGAGGCGCTCTCGTCGATGATCTCCCGTGCAGCGCCGCTGCTGGAGCAGTACGACACTGCCCGGTTCACGCTCGAAGAGGTGGCCGCCGGGCTTCGGGAGCTGCAGACGCAGGTAGAGCCGGACCCCGCCCGGCTCGAGCAGGTCCGCGAGCGGCTTGACGAGTACTACAGGCTGAAAAAAAAATATGGCCCCGCTGTCGAGGACGTGCTCTCCACGGCACAGCGCCTGAAAGAGCAGCTCGCCGGAGCCGAGTACGGTCAGTCCGAGTTGAGCGAACTGCTTACGGAGCAGGAACGGGCCGCCGGCGCTATCGTCAAGCTGGCCGGCGCATTGAGTGAGCAGCGCGGGAAAAAGGCAAAAACCCTGGAGCGGGAGGTGAACTCGCGTCTGGCCGGGCTGGCGATGGCGGGCGGGCGGTTCGAGATTGCTTTCCAGCCTGTGGCGTCGGACGGGCAACCGGGGGATTACTTGACCACCGGAAACGACAGGGTTACCTTTTTTCTTTCCACCAATCCCGGAGTAGCGCCGCGACCGCTTGCCGAAGTCGCCAGCGGGGGGGAGTTGAGCCGGATCATGCTGGCCCTGAAAAGCGCTCTGGCGGAGGTGGAAGAACCATTGACAATGATTTTTGACGAGGTCGACGCCGGAATCGGTGGTAAGGTGGGTGGGATTGTCGGTTCGTACCTGTCGCAGATCGGCGGGCGCAGCCAGGTGCTGGTGATTACCCACCTGGCCAGTATTGCCGCCAAAGCCGATACCCATCTGGTTGTGGAAAAATCATCCACGGGCCGAAGCACGGAAACCAGGGTGCGTAAACTTGAAGACGCTCAGCGGCCGGGCGAGATAGCCCGGATGCTCGGCGGTGACACGCAAAGCAGTACCTCACTGGCCCACGCGCGCCAGATGCTTGAAAAAGCAGGAAAGTAAGATGAGTCGTTTGCACGACAAAAAAATGCCGATTCCCTACACGCGGATCAGAACACTCAACATCTGGACGTTGTCCAACGCTATTTCCCTGCTGCGCGTTTTGCTTCTGCCTGCAATTTTTTTATATCTGCTGAAACGGGAACCCGGCGCGGACCGCCTGGCGCTGATCCTGATGCTCGTTGCCGGTCTGACGGATATTCTCGACGGCTGGATAGCACGCTGGCGCGGAACGATTTCCAGCTTCGGCAAGATTATCGATCCGCTGGCCGATAAAATCTTCATGATCGGCATGGCGATTTTCCTGATTCTGCTGCGCGGCTTTCCGCTCTGGCTGTTTGTGATGATGATTCTGCGCGAGATGCTGATTGTCGGCGGTGGAGCCACCCTGATCCGCCGTTATAAGATCGTGTTCCCGTCCAACATCTGGGGCAAGTTCTATTCGTTTTTCCTGGCCCTGCTGATCGCGGCATACACGCTCTCACTCGGCCGCAAGATAATCCTGCCGTTGCAGGGAGTTGTGGTGGGGTTCGTGATAATCTCGATGTTCAGTTATAGTGTAATTGTGACCCGTTATATCGGAACGCATAATCGCCATCAGCAGCGGGGCAGGCCACGTAAGGGAGGGGATGCGCCCAGGGGCCACGCGGCCACGCCCGGGCGGCAGGCGGAAGCCCAACCGCACAGGAGGTAAGTAATGAATCTCAGTCCTGTTAAGATCGATATTCCAGCCGGCGCCAATGTCATTATTGGCCAGAGCCATTTTATCAAAACTGTCGAGGACCTGTACGAAATCCTGGCCACCAGCGGGACGGGTCTCAAGTTCGGCGTTGCTTTCTGCGAGGCCAGCCAGCAGCGGCTGGTGCGCTGGGACGGCAACGACAAGGAGCTGACCGGCTCGGCCATCGCCAACGCGAAGGCTATCGGCGCGGGCCACGTGTTCGTGGTGCTGCTGCGCGACGGTTTCCCGATCAACGTGCTGAACCAGATCAAGAATTGCCCGGAGGTCTGCCGGATTTTCTGCGCCACGGCCAACGCGCTGGAAGTTATCGTGATCGACCGGGAGCAGGGCCGCGGTGTGGTGGGCGTTGTGGACGGGGAATCGCCGGCGGGGGTGGAAACCGAAGACGACCAGGCGGTGCGCAGGGAGTTCCTGCGCAAGATCGGCTACAAGCGCTGAGAAGTGATAAAAGGTTATTTAAAAACCTCTTAGTAATTTGCTGAAGGCAATCGAGTTAGTGGAATCGATATTGGTCGATACCCCGTGAAGCTCAGGGCTTGTTTTTTCGTGGTGGGGCGGGGGCAGTCCCGGGCCGCATGTCTGAGCCACAGCAAGGGTAGCGTGTAGTTGTCCCGGATCCCACCGGAGCTGCCGGAAAAAAACATTGTCCGGCGTGCGATTCGCTTCCAGCGTGCCAAGCACACGGGAGTGGAGTTTTTCCGATGGCACACCGCCCATATTAAGAAAAACACAAGTTTGTGCGAGTTCGGGCCGGAAAAGGCTTTTGCTCTACTTTTGGCCTCAAAAGTAGAAGTACTCTCTCGCTTTTTTGCATAACTTGGGTTTTGAAATAACCTCAAACAACCGAAAAAGCAACAGGGCCCGCATTGCCGGCCCTGTTTGTGTTAACGCGCCGGCCCCAGGCCGCTTCAGCGAACGTTGTACGAGGTCAGGGTCTTCACGAATGACCAGGTGCCGATACCAATATACGACGAACTGTCGGGGTACTGGGCGATTATGATGAAACCCGGATCGGAAATCTCGGCCCGGATCAGGCCCACGCCGCCTTTGTAGTAGAACCGCTGACGGTACTGCTCACTGGCCAAAGCGCCGATCAGCGAGTTGGTCTGCTCCACCTCCGCGATCGGTCCCTGGCGACCGTCAAGTTCGCTCAGGATATTGGTTACGCTGTTGGAAATATCGATCCCGCCCACTCCCTCGGCCGCCAGCGAAACCCATTTTAATCCCTTGTAAAGCTCGTTATGGACGTAAACGTAATCGTTCCGGTAGAGAATCGTGTTGTCATCGTTCTCCAGCCCGTCGCTGGCAAGTAACGAGCTGCCGGGAGCCTGACCGCGGAAGAACGAGCCGCGGGTGTCGGACAGCAGGTAGCCCAGGGTTTCCAGCGAGATGAATTTCTGCTGCCCGTCTACTTCGATCAGCGTGCCGTAGCGGGGTTTGTTGCTGTCGCCGCCGTTGGCGAACGGGATGAACCCGCCGCCCGGATTGAAGATGGCCTGCTCGGCCCTGAGCAGCACCCGGCCGTCGCCAGCCGGGGCGAAATAGCGCCGCTCGATCACCGTATCGGAGCCTTCGCTGAATAGATAATCTATCATATGGGTAGTTTTCATCCCGAACGACTCCAGCCCGCCGATATTTTCCGTGCGCGTAATGCTCACAAGCTGCCGTCCCGTGGAGCTGAGCGAGATTGGTGGCTGTGTGGTATCTTGCCTGGGAACATACACGCTCTGCTCCAGGGCATACTCCCAACTGTTGCCCAACTCCAGCGGGAACGAGTCGATAACCCTGTCGCCGGACACGGGCGAGGTGGAATCGTCGCCGCACGAGAGGCTCAACACCAGCAAAGCAGCCGGCAGCGCGAACCTTCCGAGACGAGCTAATTTGTTCGTCGCTCTGGTGGTTATCATTTGAGCATCACCATCTTTCTGGTGGCCGTGAACGACCCGGCCCGCAGGCGGTAGAAATAGACCCCGCTCGATAAGCGCCGTCCGCTGCCGTCAGTGCCGTCCCAACTGACCGTGTAATCTCCGCCCTGCTGAACCCTGTCGGTAAGCACGGCCACCGTGCGGCCCCTGATGTCGTAGACCGTCAGTTTTACCCGCAGCGGTTGCGTGCCTTCCGGCACGCTGTAGGCGATAGTCGTGCCGGGGTTGAACGGGTTGGGCGCGTTCTGCTTCAGGCCGAAAGCGCGGGGCAGGACCGGGCCCGCCCTGCTTGCGCTCTGTTGCCCGGCCAGGGCCAGGCTGCCGGAGTATTTGGTGCGGGCAGCCTGAGTGTTGACCAGCAGGTCGGCCTCGTTATCTCCCACCACCACGGCCCAGGCCAGCCGCAGGGTGTCGCCGGGGGCTATCGAGTGCGGGCCGCTGGCCAACACGGTGGACCAGTCGTCCAGCGAGTCGTTGGCGGCCAGGGCCGTGCCGCCGCTCATGAAAGCGAAAAACACGTTGTCGCTGTAATTGGCGTGGACGTAGCGCCAGTTGGAAACCGCCCTGGCCCCGCTGACCCTCTGCCCGCTGACCAGCGCCAGCCCGCCCACGGGGAACGAGCTTTCCTGTGGGTTGTACATGTAACTCAGACTCAGGGTCTCGTTCCAGCCCACGGCGTTGCGGGTGGGGATCGAGTCGGGGATGTCCCAGTCGGCATAGAGGCCCACGTACACGTTGTTGATTGTGGCGCTGTGCGGGTTGCGGACCTCGTACTCGATTATCACGTAGTCGTTGTCGGGAGAGTTACGCCAGGCCATGGTGGTTTGCTTGAGCTTGACGCCGATAGCGTTGATCGTGCCCGCGCTTTTCTCCTCGGTGTAGCCCACCGTCAGCTGGTCGGCGCGCGGCGAGTCCTCGATAAGCTGAATCGGCCCCCCGGGGCCGGGCGCCCAGTCCTGCCCGGCCACCCCGTCGGAAACTTTCAGCGAGCTGGTGCCCAGCAGCAGCGCCCCGCGATGCAGGATCGTGTATCCGGCGTCGGCGGGATAACGCAGGCCCTCGCCCACCTGATTGGAGCCGATCCTGCCGCCGAACTGTCCATAGTTGGTCAGGCTGAAACGGAAGCTGCCGACGTCATGCACGGCCAGGCCCTGCACGGCCGGGGCGATCGGCAACGTGAGCTGAAGGGTCTGCGTGTGCTCGCCCCCGGATCCGGTCAGATCTAACAGCAGCACAAGCTGGCTTCCCGCCAGGGCGTCGAGCGCCACATCGAACACGAACGGTTCGGCGGTGTTGCTGGCGCCCTCGAACTGGGCGATGTCGCCGTAGGCGGCCGTGGTGTCGCGCAGCACGATGCCGGGCGAGGACGTGCGCAGCCGCGCGGTAACATCGGTAATGGTTGTTCCGGAGTTGAATACCGGCACCACCAGTTCGATCCGCTCACCCTGTTCCAGGTAGCCGTTACCGTTGCCGCCCGCCCTGTCGTCGGCTTCTATCCGCTTGCTGTAGAGGATCGGCTGGCTGGGCAGGGGCAGGTTCTCGAACAGCGTCAGCGGGTCGATCACCCCGTAGCCGTAGGCGAAATCAGGCCCCGGCAGGCCGCGGTCGACCGCGCTGTCGATAATCAGGTATTTAACCTCGTCGGGTGTCAGCGTGGGGTTGGCCTGACGGATCAGGGCCGCCAGAGCGGAAACATAGGGCGCCGAGAAACTGGTGCCGCTGATCCGCTGGTAGCTGAAACCGTAATCACTGGAGACAATCGTGGGCACCCGCTCACCGGGGCCACAGACCGTGGGTTTGATACTGAGCGAGTCGCAGGCGCTGGGGCCGCGGCTGCTGAATGGAGAGATCCGGCCAGTGGAGTCCACCGAGCCTACCGCGAACACGTTGACCGGGCTTTGGGTGCGGCTGGCCGGGCTACCGGTGGTCCACGGTTCGGGTCCTTCGTTACCCGCGCTGAAAATCACCACCGTGCCGGCGGCTTCCACCCGGTCGATCATACGCCAGATAACCTGGCGGCAGATATCTTCCTTATACTCGCCGGTTGTGCCGTAGCTGTTGTTGATCACATCGGGTACGTCCACAACCGTTTCCGGGTTGCCGTCGGGATCGAGCGCCCACTGGAACGCCGCGATCAGCCATGAGTCCTTGGTGGTCGATGTCCCGTCCGGGCTGAGGTTCTTGTTGTCGAATATTTTCGCGCCGATCCACTGGGCGTCGTAGGCCACGCCCAGGGTGCGCTCCCCGCCGACCATGATCCCCATCACCCCGGTGCCGTGGGAGGGAGCGTTGGGCTCGTCGTCGTAAGGGAACGTGCTGCCGTCCACCGGGTCGAACCAGCTCTCGGCCGAGGTACCGCCGTTGTGGCCGCGCCACTTGGAGCCCAGCAGCGCGTGGCTCCCGTCGATCCCCGAGCCGATAGCGCAGACCAGTACGCCCTTGCCCGTCAGGCCCCGGTCCCAGATCCTGTCGAGTTGCAACGTGCGGATCGGGTAGCTCCTGGCGCGCAGTGTGTCGGGATTGGGGATGGCCATGATGCGCGAATCGGACTTCAGGATGTCGTCGCGGTAGAGCGTCCGGTCCAGGGTGATATACTCGATCTCCTCGCGCGCCGAGAGGGCGATGACGAAAGAGGCCCTGGCGGTGATCACTATCGAATTGTTGACCCAGAACGGCCGGTAGCGGTCCACGGCTCCGGCTGCCGCTCCCTGCTCCAGCAGTTCGATTATGGGAGCCTGGGTTTGTCCGGCCGTGGCCAGCAGCGTGCCCACAACCTCGGCGTGACGCTTTTTTTTATCCGCCGAGGCCAGGCGCAGGCTCCTGTCCAGTCCGGCCAGCTCCAGGCCGTCGTTCAGATAGGCGATTACCTCGACGGTCGCGGACCCGTCGCCGGCGCTCAGTTTTGCAAAGAGCCCCGCACTGACCCGTGAACCGACAGGCTCGGCGGCGCTGACAAGGCCCGGCGCTGACAAGGCGGCCAGCAGGGCGATCAGTATGGCGCAGCAGCGTCTTGGATTGTGGAATAAATGCACCTGTTCTCCGTGGTTATCTGGACGTACCCTGTCAGCGGCGAATAATAAGGGGACAAGGGGTAAAAAGCAAGAAACGGTGTCCGGTGCGGGGGGGATTTTGACTCGCAAACAGGCTGCGGTTATATTGAAGTTAATCGGCGACCGGCAGTGGCCGCGGTATCCGTTGCCGTTCGGTTGTGAGAGTTGTTACACCTTGTCCCATGGCTCGGTTCCAGCTAATTCTCATCCTGGCCGGTATGCTTGGCAGGGGAAGTGCGGCAAAAAATATGGAATACAAGGCGGGCAAGACAACTATCAGACTGATTGTCGGCGACATCACCCGCTGCCGAACCGACGCGATAGTAAACGCGGCCAACAGTGCGTTGCGCCTCGGTGGCGGGGTGGCCGGCGCGATCCGCCGCGCGGGCGGGGAGTCGATCCAGCGCCAGTGCGATTCCATCGGCGGCGCGCCTGTGGGCAGCGCCGCTATCACAGGCGGCGGCAGGCTGGCCGCCCGCTACGTGATCCACGCCGTGGGGCCCCGGCAGGGGGAGGGCGATGAGGCCCGCAAGCTGGCCGGGGCAACCCGGGCCAGCCTGGAGCTTGCCGACGGGCACGGCCTGGAGTCTATCGCCCTGCCAGCGGTCAGCAGCGGGATTTTCGGAGTTCCGCTTGAGGATTGCGCCCGCGTGATGCTGGGTGCGGCCGTCAAATACCTGAACCGCGGGGAACATTCATTGCTGGAGGTTGTGTTCTGCCTTTTCGACAACAATGCGTTAAGAGTGTTCGAAACAGCCCTGAGCGGGATTTCCAACTCTGAAAACGGCTGAGATGCTGCCTCCTTGCCTGCCGCCCGATTGAAGAGTAGATTTAATGTTTGGCCGGACGTCTTTCCCGGCGGCGGAGACGATATTTTTCCAAGCGATGAGAAATGCGCAAGCTGATGGTGATGGCCTCCCGCGGCGGAGACGGTCTGGCCGGAGAGGTGTTCCGCAAACTGGATGGCCTGGGTTACGAGGTCTGCGACGCAGCCGCCGCCGGCGAGCTGCCGCAGGCCGAGATCGAGCAGGCCGAGTTGTTTATCCTGGCCGGAACCCGGGCCGGGGAGTTGGAACGGCTGGCGGCTACGCTGGCCGGTGACGACCTGCTCAAGGCTGTGCCGAGGTTGTTCGTAACCACTGCCGAAGTGCTCAATAAACTGGATTACTGCCGGCTGGCCGATGAAATACTGCTGGCCCCGTTCAGCGCCGGTGAGCTGGTGGCCCGGCTGCGGATGCTGAGCTGGCGGTTTGCCAGGGTCGATCCCTCCAACCGTGTCACCTGCGGCGACCTGGTAATCGATCTGGCCACCTACGAGGTGACCCTGGCCGGCATGCTGGTGGACCTGACATTCAAGGAATACGAACTGCTGCGTTACCTGGCCACCCATGGTCGCCGGGTCCATTCCAGGCGCGAACTGCTGATCAGGGTCTGGGGAGACGATTATTACGGGGGCGCGCGCACGGTGGACGTCCACATTCGCCGGATCAGGTCCAAGATCGAACAGGGCGGACGGGAATATATCCAGACAGTGCGTGGGGTCGGCTACCGGTTTATCGGTTGATCCTGTTGTATACGCCGACAGGGATTGCCGCTTTCTCGCTTCGGTGTGTCGATTTGTTAACCCTCTTTTAATCTTTCTGAAATATTCCTGAAACATTTCCTGTTTATTTTTTAAGACAGGATGATTTCCATTTGTTGATCGGAAACCGCCGTTGTTCAGTGCGGGGCAATCGCATGGCAACTATCATAACAGGAGGATCCCCGTGGGACCGAAGGAAGTGCTTGAGCTGATCAGGGAGAAGGATGTCAAGGTTGTCGATTTGCGCTTCATGGATTTTCCCGGCATATGGCAGCATTTTTCAATCCCCTCCAGTGAGCTGGAAGAAAACATATTCGAGGAAGGCCTCGGCTTCGATGGCTCCAGTATCCGCGGATGGAAGGAAATCAACGAGAGCGACATGATCGTCCGGCCCGACCCTGCCACGGCGTTTATCGATCCGTTCATGGAGCATAAGACGCTGGTGGTCATCTGCGACATCTGCGATCCGGTCACCGGTGAGGACTACACCCGCGACCCGCGCCACATCGGCAAAAAGGCTGTCAGGTACATGAGTAACCTGGGTATCGGCGATACGGCGTATTTCGGACCCGAGGCCGAGTTTTTCATTTTCGACGACATTCGTTTCGACCAGAACGCCCACTGCGGCTATTACTTTCTCGACTCGGTCGAGGGCATCTGGAACAGCGGCCGCGACGAGGGCCCGAACCTCGGCTACAAGCCCCGTCACAAGGAGGGCTACTTCCCGGTTCCGCCCACAGATTCCCAGCAGGACATTCGCAGCGAGATGATGCTGACGATGATTGAGGCGGGTCTGGATATCGAATGCCAGCACCACGAGGTCGCCACCGCGGGCCAGGCCGAAATCGACCTTCGGTTCGCTCCGCTTGTCGAGACCGCGGACAACCTGCTCAAGTACAAGTACATCGTCAAGAACGTGGCCCGCAAGCATGGCAAAACAGTCACGTTCATGCCCAAGCCCATTTTCAACGATAACGGCAGCGGGATGCACACGCACCTGTCGATCTGGAAGGGCGACACCCCGCTGTTCGCCGGTGACGGTTACGGCGGAATGAGTGAGATGGCCATGTGGGCTATCGGCGGGATTCTCAAGCACGCGGCCAGTCTGCTGGCGTTCACCAACCCGACCACCAACAGCTACAAGCGCCTGGTGCCGGGCTACGAGGCGCCGGTGAACCTGGCCTACAGCTCGCGTAACCGCAGCGCCGCGGTCCGGCTGCCGATGTACAGCAACTCACCCAAGGCCAAGCGGCTTGAGTTCCGTTGCCCCGATCCGAGTTGCAACCCCTACCTGGCTTTTTCGGCCCTGTTGATGGCCGCCCTGGACGGGATTCAGAACAAGATCGATCCGGGCGACCCGCTGGACAAGAACATCTATGACCTTCCGCCCGAGGAGCTGGCGAAGGTGCCCACTACTCCGGGTTCGCTCGAAGGTGCGCTCAGCGCACTCTCCGACGACCACGAGTACCTGCTCAAGGGCAACGTGTTCACCGAGGATGTTATCGAGACCTGGATCGACTATAAGATGAAGAACGAGGTCGAGGCGATGGCGTTGCGGCCCCATCCCTACGAGTTCCATCTCTACTACGACATCTGATCGGCGCGGAGCAGATATCAGTTCAACAGGCCGCCGGCGGGAATCAGTTTCCGCCGGCGGCTTTCTTTGCTTGTGTCTTTTTGCGTGGAATTAGTCGCGCGCCCATTTTATATATATAGACCTTTGAAAAACCGGACGACTGGATTGTGATGAGGAAGTTTTTCAGCTCACTCATTTTTGTGGATCAAAAGAAGATTCGGGTCTTTTAGCTGTAACTGTATGGTTTAATTAAAATATGCCATTTGATAAGAAGTTTTGGAAAAAGAGTGGGGGAGTGTGAGGGGGAGAGAAAAGAACCTTTTTAAAAAGGTTTTGTCTCTCCCCCTGACGATTCTTTCATTTTTTCGATTAAATTAAAGGTCTCATATAGTAGCCACCTGTGTTGTCGTCGATATCGCACCAAACCGCAAACGGACGGTGAGAGTGAAAAGCGGCGGAAACGGTCACAGTGTACAAAATGAAAATATGCTGCAACGGCTGAAGGAACTGGAGCCGGGTCTGGAGACCCGGCTGATCGAGGCCCACCTTCGGCGGATGGACCCCCAGTATTTCGCCCGCTGCGAGAGCGCGCAGATTGCCGGCCACCTGCGGGTGATGGCCGGGCTGGGGCCGGGCCAGGCTTGCCGGATCGCGCATCGGGAGCTGGAGCCGGGGCAGTGGGAGGTTACCGTGGTGGCGTTCGACTCTCAGGGCCTGTTCTCTTTTATTGCCGGCAGCCTGGCCAGCGTGGGCCTGGGTATTGAGCGGGGTCAGGTCTGGACCTGGGCCGCCGGGGAAGAGTCCACGCCCGGCGGCGAGAGCAGGGCGAGGATGAAGTACGACTTCCGCCTTCGCCGCTGGGTGCCGCGCTCGCTCGTCGCCACCGGCGAGTTGTCCGCCGCCGACCATCTGGAACGAAAAAAAATTGTGGACGTGTTCACCGTGCGTTCCCGCTCCGAGCCGGACTGGACTGAACTGGAGCGCAACCTGGACCAGTTGGTGCAATTGCTGCTGCGCGGCAAGGACGAGGAGGCGCGGGCCAAGGTGGGCCGCAGGGTTATCGAGTACCTCGATATCAATTGTCGCGACGCCCGGCAGAGCCTGCTGCCCGTGCATGTATACGTGGACAACAAGCTTTCGGAGCATTACACGTCGATGGATATCGAGGCCGAGGACACACCGGCTTTCCTGTTCCTGTTCACCAACGCCCTGGCCATGCGCGGGGTGGACATCCACGGGATCACGATCAGTACCAGCGGCGGCCAGGTGCGCGACCACTTCCTGATCACCGACAGCCAGGGTCGCAAGATCGACAACGCCGGGCGGATCGACGAGTTGCGCTTTATTGTCGTGCTGGTCAAGCAGTTCAGCCACCTGCTGGTGGCCAGCCCCGATCCGGCGATGGCGCTGAAGAATTTCGAGAAGCTGGTGGAGCGGATCTGGGACGACAGGGAAAAGGGCGGCGGCGGCTGGCGGATGCTCGATGTGGCCGATCAGCCGGTACTCGAAGCGCTGGCCCGCCTGTTCGGCACCAGCAATTTCCTCTGGGAGGATTTCCTGCGCCTGCAGTATGAGAACCTGCTGCCGGTGTTCCAGGACCTGAGTTCGCTGGACAATTATAAGGACAAGGCCGACATGTGGTCGGAGTGCGAGCTGGAGTTGCTGGAGGCGACTTCGTTCGAGCACGCGGTCGAGCTGCTGAACCGCTTCAAGGACCGCGAGATGTTCCGGATCGACATGCGCCACATCCTGGACCGGATCGCCAGTTTCACCGAGTTCAGCCGCGAGCTGACCGACCTGGTGGAAGTCGTGATCGAACAGGCTTACCGGATAGCCGACAGTAAACTGCACTCGCGTTATGGCCCGCCGCTCACTGAAGAGAAAAAGCCCTGTCAGTTCGCGGTGTTTGCCCTGGGCAAGGCCGGCGGGCGGGAGCTGGGCTACGCCTCGGATATCGAGGTCCTGTTTGTCAGCTCCGGGCCCGGAGAGACCGCCGGGCCGGAGGTGGTCAGTAACAGCGTCTATTTCGAAAAACTGGCCCAGGCGATAATCAAGGCGATCAGGGCCAAGCGGCAGGGCATTTTCGAACTCGACCTCCGTTTCCGGCCCTTCGGCAACCAAGGACCACTGTGCAACACGCTCAGGCAGATCGAAGACTATTACAGCCAGGACGGCCCGGCGTGGGATTTCGAGCGCCAGTGCCTGGTGCGCCTGCGGCCGATCGCCGGCGACGAGGAGCTGGGCCGCAGGGTCTGCCAGGTCCGCGACAGGTTCGTCTACAGCGGCCGCCCGCTGGACTATGCCGAACTGGCCCGCCTGCACCGCAAGCAGCAGCGCGAGTACGCGCTCGGCCCGGGGCTGAACGCTAAATTCAGCGACGGCGGACTGGTGGATGTGGAATACCACGTTCAGCACCTGCAGATTACCCACGGGGCGGACGACGAGTCGGTGCGGCTTAGTTCCACCCGCAAGGCCCTGGAAGCTCTCAGGGCCGGGGGCTATCTCAGTGAGCGCGACAGCCGGGACCTTCGCATGGCCCACGATTTCCTGCGGCGGCTGATCAACTCCCTGCGCATCCTGCGCGGCCACGCCCGCGACCTGGTGGTGCCGGGCGAGGACAGCGAGGAGTTCCTCTTTCTGGCCCGCAGGATGGGTTATCCCACGGGAGAGGAGCACAATCTGGCCGTGGATTTGCAAAGGCATACCTCAGCCGTCAAACGTATCGTGGACTGGGAAAGCAAGGTGAAATCAACCGGTGGCGGGACCGGTAAAGCCGGAGGAGGGATGAACGGTGAAAAAACCTGAATCCCGTGGAAAAATAAAAAAAATCGACGAGGTGTTCGGCGGCAGGAAACTGGTTTATTCAACCACTAATTTTCTCAAGTTCCCGCTGGAGGAAGCCCTGCGGCGGATTGCGGCGGGAGGGTTCCGCAATGTGGAGATCTGGGGCAACGTGAAGCACCTGGACCCTCGCAACGACAACGAGAGTGCCGCGGCCGCGGCCGCTCTCTGCACTGAGCTGGGCTTGAACGTTCTCAGCCTGCATGCCCCGTTCACCCTTGACCACGACGATGACTTTTCGCGCCGCATGGCCGGTTGGGAAACCCTGGTGGTTCGTTCGATGGAGCAGGCGCAGATGCTGGGCGCCCATACTATCGTGGTGCATCCGGTGGTCGGCGGCACGGACAACTCGGATGATGCCTACCGGGCGATGGTGGAGCGCACGTGTGGTTCACTGCTGCGTCTGGCGCGGGAGGCCGCTAAAAGAGGACAGCGCGTTGCGATCGAAAACATGCCGGCCCATCGTGTGCGCCGCTGGGGGCGGGACCCGCAAGAGCTTTACGAGTTCGTTACCTCAAGCGGACAGGACAATTTGGGCCTCTGTCTCGACACGGGCCACGTGGTGTTCAACAACGGCGACCCGGTTGTCGACCTGGAACTCTGCGCCGGGCGCGTGTTCAGTGTGCACGTGAACGACAATATCTGGGGTATGCACATGGACCTGCACCTGGTGCCGGGCACCGGCTCGGTGGATTGGCCGCGTTTGAGGCGGTTACTTGCATCGGAACGATTCAGCGGGATGGTCGTGCTGGAACTAGACGGCAGGGGCCGGCCCAGCAGCATATTCGAGGAAGCATGCGTGTTTGCGGCGGACTATTTTTACGGCGGCGGGGACGCATAAGCGATCTCCATCGTATCCGGCAGTTGAATCCGGGGGAGCGAAATGAGCGAAAACAGCAAGGAATACGTACTGAAAATGGCCCGCGATCATGGGGTTAAGTTTATCAGGATGTGGTTCACCGACATGCTGGGGTTCCTGAAAAGCTTCGCGATCACTGTCGAGGAACTGGAGGAGACCCTGGAGTGCGGTAAGAATTTCGACGGCAGCTCGATCCAGGGCTTCACCCGGGTCGATGAAAGCGACATGATCGCCATGCCGGATCCCGAAACGTTCTGCCTCCTGCCCTGGCGTCCCGCGGACGAGGGCAACTCGGTGGCCCGCATGTTCTGTGATATCTACAACCCCGGCGGCGAACCCTACGACTCCGATCCCCGCCAGGTGCTCAAGCGCAATCTGGCGCGGGTCAGGAAAAGCGGCTACACCTACTACGTGGGCGCGGAGCTGGAGTTTTTCTACTTCAAGGACAACTCCTCCACGCCTGTCGGACTGGACCAGGGCGGATATTTCGACCTGACTCCCCTGGACGTGGCCAGCGATTTCAGGCGTGACACCGTGCTGACTCTGGAGAGCATGGGCCTGCCTGTGGAGAGCAGCCACCACGAGATCGCCCCCAGCCAGCACGAAATCGACCTTCGCCATGAAGACGCCCTGAGCATGGCCGACAACACGATGACATACCGGTTGGTGGTCAAGGAAGTGGCCCTCCGGAACGG
>JAJRTS010000071.1 GCA_024278175.1 Gemmatimonadales bacterium
CAAACGAATCATTCCACTGCCCGGCTGCTTCGGTAAGCCTTTTATACAGTTGAGCGATATTATTCTCTTCATTAAAGATAGGCACTACAACCGATATCATTGTTTCATCTCGATATTTTAAGTTAACAAACTGCAATGGACTGCTTGGAAGTTAACTACGGAACAATCCGCTTTAATCTAATTCCGGTTAGTGGCAATACCTGTCACCGGCATATATATATCCGTTTTTCTCTCATTCCACAATAGTTCAAGAGTTGATTCAAAAGCCGGTTGTACCGGTCCGCGTGGCAGCTTTTTCAGCGAATCAACAATCAAATATCCGGCTGCTAGAAGCGAGTTGAAATATTCGAAAGTATGGGAGTAAAGGTTGTCAAGGGCCGTTTCTCGTGATGCTGCTTAAAGCTGGCGGGAGCAACGCAACAGCTTGGGAAAATACAATTAGCCGAATCAGTATAAAGAAACGGCTTGTCTTGCCCTTGACAACCAGCGGAGAGAAATTTTCACCATAGGGCGTTGAATGTCTTTATTTCAACGCCCCTCTAAAACTACGGAACAGGGATGGATTGAAAAAAGAACAAACGCCGCGGAAGGGGGCAATTATGCCTTGCAGGGCACACGAATCCCCCTTTTCGGGCATTCCATGCCGCGCTTTGCGCTCAGTTGACGGCAGGGCTGGAGTGCGTCTTTATCCGCGGTAAATCGGGGATTGTTTGCCGGTTAGCGGGATGTTTTATCCCTTTCGCCAGGCCGGTCAACCGGGGTGGGGGGGATCTTACACCGGCACCGCCAAAGCGGCGCCGGCGTACTTCCGGACGTGCACTGACGGAGCTGCGGCGTATGCAGTCTGGTTAAAGCCGGCCCTGTCAATATGCCTGCGCGCTTAAGGGAGAGACTTTGGTATGTTAATTGCTATGGTTATAGTAAAACGTTGAAGGTCGTTACCGGGGCGGGGATTACTCTTATGGAACAAGAAAAAACGAAGCAGGACAAGAAAATGTGCAAGCACAAGCGGCTCACTTTCCTGGGCAAGCAGGATATGCCAACGGAAAGTACTTTCCTGGCACTGTTCAACTGCGAGGATTGCCGGTCGACTATATCGCTGAAAATGGTCAACAGGAATTACAAGCGCCGCACAGGGCTGCACAAGTCCGCCTGAGCGCAACAAGCTGCAATCATCCGGATTGAGGTCGAACCTGAGTCCGGGGTGAAAAACGGATCAACGGGGCTTTTCCAGTCGATCCTTTTTTTGTCCGTTTTTCGGGCAAAAATTCCTTGATCGAATTAAGCTCTGCTATTATATTTCCGCCCTCTTTGGCAGATAAAGGCTATCAGTTTTCCCTTCCGTGAGGTTCATCCAGCCTTTTCCTTGTTTGGATCAATGTGCGCCGTTAGCTCAATTGGCAGAGCAAGTGACTCTTAATCACTAGGTTCGGGGTTCGATTCCCTGACGGCGCACCATTTATTTTCCGCCACCGCATTGCTATATTTTATAAATATTCGCCTCACCCGGTACGCTCTGCTCCGGGGTGCGGCTTGGCTTGTAATATCCGCATCGTTTGGAATGGGTGCTGGCGATAAGCCCGAACCACAGAGGATAACCTTTTGGCCGATGATAATCATCCGTATCCGCAACAGCATGAAAAAAATGCAACCCATAGTGGGATAGTGGCCCTGGCCGGCAAGCCGAACGTGGGCAAAAGTACGCTGCTCAACGCCATGCTGGGCCAGAAAATATCGATTGTCAGCCGCAAGGCGCAGACTACCCGTCAGCAGGTGTTGGGCATCCTGAGCCGTGAGCACTGGCAGGTTGCCTTTATCGACACTCCGGGGGTGATGGAGCCGAGGGACCGGTTGCAGGAGTTCATGGTTAAGTCCAGTTTCAAGGCGGTCAGCGGCGCGGACCTGGCCGTGGTGATGACCGATGCGCGCAGAGGCGGGGAGGAAGAGTTCGACGAGTTGCTTGGCAGGCTGGCCCGGATGGATGTTCCCCGCGTGCTGGCGATCAACAAGATGGACCTGGTTGAGAAAACCTCGCTGCTGCCCCTGATCCGGCGCTTGGGCGACTCGGCCCTGTTCGAGGCGATCGTGCCTGTCAGCGCGCTGCACGGCCAGGGAGTGGACGAGTTGCTGGGCGAGATTTCCAGTCGTCTGCCGGCCGGGCCGTTCCTCTACGACCCGGAGCAGATCGCCACCCAGCCGATGCGGTTTTTCGCCGCCGAGCTGGTCCGGGAAACAATTTTCGAGCAGACCCGCGACGAGCTTCCTTACGCAACCACCGTGGCGGTGGATGAATACAAGGAGCGCGCGGCGGGCAAGGTCTATATCAGGGCCTTGATATATGTGGAGCGCGAGAGCCAGAAAAAAATCATTATCGGACGCAAGGGCGCTTTGCTCAAGCTGATCGGGCGCGAATCACGCCAAAAAATCGAGGAGTTCACCGGAACCGGTGTCTTTCTTGAACTGTGGGTCAAGGTCCGCGAAAAATGGCGCAGGGACCAGCCCTTTCTGCATGAGAGCGGTTTCGATAAAAATCAAATCTGAGTCTATCAACCCTTAAAGCCCGTGGAGGAGTTATGCTTGACCAGAAACTGCTGGAAATCCTGGTTTGCCCCAAGTGCAAGGGTGAGCTGGCCTACGACACTGACAAGAGTGAACTGACCTGCAACGCCTGCAGCCTGATCTACGATATCAAGGACGACATCCCGATCATGCTGATCGACGAGGCGCGCTCATTCTGAACCGTTCACCCTACAGCAATTTTTTTTTCAAGCCGGTTCTCGGGGTTATTTTGCTGTCTTTGTCCCTGGCCGGTGTTCTGCGCGCCGGAGCGTTCGAACTCGTGAGCAGCGGCAACGCTCGGGTTACGGTAGCCTTCAAGCTGCCCCGCTGGAGCCTGGAACCGGTGGAGAGCGCGGAGAGTGTTTTTTACCGGCTCCGTGCCCCGGACGGGGAGTACGTCCTGGGCGACGGTTACCCCGATCTGCCGCAGTTCAAGGCCACTGTCGCCGTGCCGCCGGGAGCGACAATTACCCCCGGATGGAACGTCCTGGACAGCCGCGTTGTCAACTCCGGTAATATTTTTGCCGTGCAGAGAGTGCAGAGCGATGAGCGGGAGCGGCCACTGGCCACGCGCTACGCTGACTCGGTTCTTGCCGGGGGTGGGTATTCCCCCGTGCAGGTGGAGGTCAACGGGCCAATGCGGTTGCGGGACTATGCGGTGGCCGAGATAATCGTCCGTCCGTTTGCCTGGGATATGCGCAACGGTACCTTGCGGGTAACAGAGTCGCTGGAGGTGTCACTAAGTTTTAGCGGTGGGGAACTCTCCTCATTGACGACTTCCGCCGCCGGTCCCGTGGAAAAAATATTCGAGCCACTGTACCGCAAGCTGCTGCTCAATTACGAGCAGGCTTCCCGCTGGCGACACCGACCCGCCGCGAGAGCGAGTCTGCTGGCCGCCGCTGGTCCGTTCGATACCGGCGGCGAGTGGGCCGAGGTGCGGATCGACAGCAGCGGCATGTACGCCCTCACCGGTGCGCAACTGAAGCAGGCCGGCATTAATCCGGGGCAGATAGAACCCGCCACGCTCAGGATGTATAGCGGCGGCAACGCCATGCTGGACCAAAACCGGATCGGGTTTCAACCTGAGTTGCGCGAGGTGGCGATAACCGTCCTCGATGGCGGCGACGGGCGCATTGACGGTAACGACAGGATTCTGTTCTACGGCCGCGCCACAGACAGGTTCACAGTCTCGAACACCGGCGCTGTATCCTACGAGCGCCACCGCTACGAGAACCACGCGGCCTACTGGCTTAACTGGTCGGCGGGTGCTGGCGGAGGCCGGCGGATTCCCGCAACCGCCGGTGAAAACTCCGGCGCCGCTGATACCACCGCAGAGCGCTGGCTGCACTTCGAGGGCAACACCGAGTACCTTGCCCTTGAGCGCTACCCCGGCGGGCCGACACTCAATCCCGCGCCGGACTATTGGGGCTGGGTGCTGGACCAGGATCAATCGGGGTTGACCTCACGTTCCTTTGCGCTGAGCGCGGCCCCGGCATCCGGAACTCACAGTCTGCGCTTCCAGATTTACGGGCGGGGCCTGACTTTTCCCGAATCCTGGAGTGTAGCGCTCAACGGAAATACGCTGGAAAGTGGTACCAACCGCAATGTGCAGGCCGTTACGAGCAGTTGGATTCAGTTACCGGCAGGCTCGCTGAGCCAGTCGAATAATGATTTCACGCTCACAGCGCGCGGCCAGTACCTGGGCTGGTACGAATTGCGCGCCGAGCTGCCCCTGGAGCTCGAGAACGGCTCCCAACTGGAATTTCATAAACGCCTGAAGCTCAGCCCGTCGTTTTCATTCGGTGTGGCCGTGCCGGAGCAACTCGTTCTTTACGAAGTAACCGACCCGGAAAACCCCGTTCAGGTCCCAAGGAGCAGCGGCGCCGTGTTTCATGCGCCCTTTTCGGCTAACCTCCTGATCCGGCCCCGTTCGTTCGTGGCGGTGGCGGGCGAGGGCTACCGAAGCCCTGTTGCCGTGAGGCTCTATCAGCCCGCCGGGCTTAAAACATTCGGAGGAGCGGAGTATCTTGTTATCACTGCAAAAATACTTGCCGCACAGGCCGCTGAACTGGCCGACATGCGCCGGCAGCGCTTCAGCACCAAAGTTGTAACTGTGGAAGATATCTACGCCGAGTTTTCCCTGGGCCCCGCGGACCCGTCCGCCGTGCGCAATTTTCTGTCCTACGCGGATAGCAACTGGGCTGTACGGCCCCAGATCGTGGTGTCTTTCGGCGATGGCCACGTGGATTTCCGCGGAGTGACTACCCAGGGCCGTAGCAGGCCGAACCTTCTGTTGCCCTGGGTTAACGAGAAGGATATCGCGGTGGAGGAATGGTTCGTCAGATTCGACACCACCGGCCTGCCGCAGATGGTCACCGGTCGTATTACGGTGAAGAACGCGGCTGAGGCCCGGACGGTACTGGATAAAATCGCGGCCTACGAGCAGGGGCGCGACGCCGGAGAGTGGAACAATCGGGTGGTGCTGGTGGCCGACGACGGTTACGTGCTGGGCCGGCGCTGCGATCTGGTGGCCAATCACGTGCCCGGCTCCGAGCTGATCGACTCGATCCTGCCCGCTGCGCTGGTGCGGCGCAAAATCTATCTCGATTCCTACCCGTTCGATCCTCCCGGGATCGGTACGCGCAAGCCCCAGGCCAACCAGGACCTGCTGGGCTGGTGGAACAGGGGAGCCCTGCTGATCAACTACCTGGGCCACGGCAGCAACATTCACTGGGCGCAGGAGCGGGTGTTCGACGGGGAGCGGGACGTGACGCTGCTTGGCAACGGCTACCGTCTGCCGCTGGTGCTCAACGCATCCTGCTCTATCGGCCATTTCGACGATTACCGTCAGGAGGCCATGGGTGAGCGGGTTTTGCTCAAGAGTGGCGGCGGTGCGATTGCAGTGTTCGCGGCAACGAGGATCTCTTACGCGTTCCAGAACCAGGCGCTGAACCGCCGCTTTGTGGAGTACCTTTTTGCAGACGAGAAGTTGCCGCTGGGTCTGATTCACCTGCAAAGCAGGCTTACCCTGGCCGCCGGCGACCGCGGCAACGCGGAGCGCTACACGATTCTGGGTGATCCGGCACTGATCTTGCATAGACCGAGCAGGGAGCTGGTTCTCTCTCCCGCCGGGGGACAGCGGATCGTTCCGGGGGCGAAAGTGGAATTCAACGGTACGGTTAATTCTCCCGGCGGCGGTGTGGACGGTGGTTTTTCCGGAGTGGCCCGGGTCAAGTTTCTGCTCACCGGCCAGCCGGTAGATATTGCCTATCAGTGTACCGGAAATAACGGACAGTCCAACAGGAATATTGCCTTTAAGCGCACGCCGTCGGTGCTGTTCGACGGGCCGGTGACCGTGGCCGGTGGAGCGTTCAGCGGAGCTTTCGTGCTGCCGGTAAGTCTCACCGGAGAATTGCCGGCCGATACGCTGCGGGGGGCGCAGGGAGTGTTCGTGGCCTACGCCACCAGCGAGGCCGCCGACGCGGCCGGGGCGGGCGCGAAGATAGCGTTGCCGCTGCTGGGTGTGGCGCTTGACGACACGCTGGCCCCGTCGATACGCGTACTCAGTGCGGGCCGGGAACTCTCCGACGGGGACCGGATAAGTCAGGACAAACCGCTGACGCTGGTCGTCAGCGACCGGAGCGGGATCAACACCACGGGCCGTCCCGGTGAACAGCTGACAGTGGAAGTGGACGGGGGAACCACCTGGTCGGCGGATCTGACCGGGCTGTTCAGCTACAACAGGGACAGCTACCAGGATGGTACGACCGAGATACTGCTGAACAGGGTGCCCCGAGGAGTGCACAGCTTCCGCTTCCGGGCCGTGGACAACGCGCTCAACGTGGCGCGACTGGAGTTGATGCTCAACGTTTCCCAGAGCGCGGGTGCGCTTGCACTGAGCGAGGTTGTCAACTATCCGAACCCGTTCAGCGAGAAAACATCGATTTGTTTCGTGCTTAATCAACCTGCTGAAGTGTTGATCAGAATATTTACGGTGGCCGGCCGGCCGGTAAAGCAGTTGAGAACCTTCGCACCGACAGCGGGGTTTCATTCTGTGGACTGGTACGGCACGGATGAATACAAACAAAAGGTTGCCAACGGGGTATATTTGTATAAAATTACCTGCAAAAGCGCGGTAGATAATTCGTCTTCAGAGGAGGTGGGAGCCGTCGGCAAAGCACTACTTAGTCGCTAAATCACTGTTAATTGGCCGTGTAAATCCTGATAAGTATCATTTGGCTATGAATATATGAAATAATCCCCCTGGAAGGAGCAATATCTGATGTTGAGTAAATTCCTGACGTTTGCCGCCGTTTTCGCTGTAATGACCCTGACGGCGCAGAATTCTTTTGCCCAGGGTGTCAAGAGCGAGTTCAGCGAGAAGAACGGTGCGCGTGCAATAGGAATGGGGCACGCCTACACCGGCGTGGCAGAGGGCCTGAGCGGTATCCTGTGGAACCCGGCCGGCCTGACGTCGATCAGTGCCCCTTCGTTCTACTTTTCGCGCTATAATGGTTTCTCGTTTACGGTAAGCGATCCCACGGGCGGTGAGACAGAGGACCAGATCAGCTTCAACCTGTTCAACTTCGGCATGCCGGTCAAGGACATCGGCACGTTCGCCATCTCGATGAACCTCTGGGATTTGGGCTCGAGTGAAATCACCAGCACGGGACAGGACCTGACCGGCCTCGACAATCAGAGTCTGTGGATCATCTACGGCTCGTTCGCAACCAAGTTCAACAAGAAAATCGATATCGGCATATCGATGAAGTATATCCGCGAGAAGCTTTCCAGTTCCGATGGTGGTATCGGTTCAAGCGTTGCGGTGGATCTGGGTATGCTCTACAGGCCGCTCGAGGGAGTGCCGGTCCAGTTCGGCGTTGCTCTGCTGGACCTGGGACCCAACATGCAGTTCAAAAACGAGTACCAGTCCGACCGTCTCCCGCGCAGGCTCAGGGTGGGAGTTGGCTACAACATCCTCAAGCACCTGCTTGAGCAGGACCGCTTCAACCTGCTGCTCAGCGCCGATTACGAGCGGTTTCTGGTCGGTAACCCGGCCAACACGGGCTATTTCTTCGGCACCGAGTTTTCGATCGAAGCGGTGAACGATATGTTGCTGAGCCTTCGTTCCGGTTACATGAGCGAAGAAGGCGATCTTAACGGCGCGCTGATCGGTTTCGGTCTGGACTGGCGCGGTTTCAGTTTTGATATCGCACGTGAGCTGGGTGTCAACCCGCTCAGTGACCGTACATTCTATTCGCTGTCCGCCAGGTTCTAAGACCGCGGCAGCCACGGTTTTTTTGATTACACAACGACAGGGCGCTCGCCGGGTTCGTTTTGAAACCTGTCCGGGCGCCCTGTTGTTATAATTCTCAAACAATGCGGGATACGATGCGGATACTCTTAGCGGCAACTAGCACGCTGGTGTTGTGTTTTCTGCAACTCGGGGCGGCGGCGCCACAGCCAGGCGGTAACAATCAGGGGCCACGGCTTCAGGCCTCGCTGGCCGGCCAGGTGGAGATGGCCTGGAGTAATAATTCTTCCGCCGGACAGGTCTACGCCCAACGCGGCAGTGCTGAAAAGGGCACGGAGTTAAGCCCCGGGGTCCGTCTGCTGCTTGGCGCGCTTGTCCCCGGACTTCCACAGTTTCTTGACGGGCGTCCGCGCGCGTGGGCATATTTCGTGGCCGAGGGCGCGGCTGTCGGCGGGCTCGCCCTGCTCAACTCACGTGGAAAATCATACGAGAATCGCTACAAAAACCTGACCAGGGCCGCACGGGGCAATTTCGTTTATCCGGGCCTGCGCAATAACCCCACCGAAGACGTAAACCTGATTGCCACGGGCTACGGTGAGTACTACGAGGACATGCTCAAGTGGCCCTCCAGCGGGGACTACGACAACGATCCCGATCAGGGCGGAGTGCAACCGGAAACCGACCCACGCACCTACAACGGCCACCAGTGGGACATCGCGAAAATTAACAACTACACCGGAACGAGCGGCGGCCTGCCCGTGCCGCTCAGCGCGGCCGAGCGGCAGGCGGCGCTCGACGCGTATCTGGCGCAAGTTTACAACAAGGAGCTCAACTGGTACTGGACAGGGCTGGAAGCGGAAAGCGATGAGTACCGGCGGCTGTTCGACCGTAGCGAAAAGAGCTACCGCAACCGGAACAAGTTTATCACCCTGCTGATCGCCAATCATCTGGTCAGCGTGCTGGATGTGCTGATCACCCAGCGGCTCAACAGCAGCGAAGCGTTGAAAGGCAGAGGAATGAATCTCGGCCTGCTGATGTACACTCCCACCGCCGGCGCTGTTGCCGGGCAGATCCCGATGCTTGTGTTCGGCAAAAAGTTCTGATTTTATTACCGACCCGGCGGGTCCTGAAAGTTTCAGCGCATTGTCGGGAGCGTCCGCTGCAATGGTCTTATTTTCCTGATGAAGGCCGCCTGAAAAAAATATTCAACGGCCACGATGATCAAATTATTTTTCTTTTTCGCCGCCCAGGGGCGTGTGTATCAACCTTTGGCCGACCCTGGAGGAACTAAATTCCCCCGGCGGCCTTTTTTATAGACGAGACAATGTAAATAATCCGGAATCCCTTGACTGCGGCTCTCCCCCCGTATAATTTCTTTCTGTATTCCCGCCATCGATCTAAAATACGTCTTGTGAACGCAGATTATACACGGATCCCGGATGAGATTTGTTAATCGCTCCATTTGCCTTCCATTGCTGCTCTCCTTATCCCTTATCGCATGCGATAGTTCCTCTGGGCGCGTTGTCCGCTTCAAGCTCTCCCACGGTCTCGACATCGTGCATCCCGTGCATAAGGCGATGGAGTACATGTCACGGCGCCTGCGGGAGCTTTCCGGCGGCGGGATGACTATCGACATCTATCCCAGCGAGCAACTGGGCAGCGAACGCGAGTCTATCGAGATGGTGCAGCTCGGCAGTATCGATATGACCAAGATCAGCGCGGCGGTGCTCGAAAGCTTCGAGCCGTCATACAAGGTCTTTTCGCTGCCCTACCTGTTTCGCGATTCGCGCCATGCCTGGAGCGTGTTCCTGGGTCCGGTGGGCAGGGAAATCCTGCTCTCCGGCTCCGGGGTGGGCCTGCGCGGCCTTTGCTACTACGACTCAGGCAGCCGCAGTTTCTACACCAAGGACAAGCCGATCAAGCACCCGGACGACCTGGTGGGGATGAAAATCCGCGTGCAGAAAAGCAACATGGCGGTCAGGATGATCCAGGTCCTGGGCGGCTCGCCCACGCCGATCGACTGGGGAGAGCTGTACACTTCGCTCCAGCAGGGAGTTGTGGACGGGGCCGAGAACAACCCGCCGTCGTTTTACACTTCGCACCACTACGAGGTCTGCCCTTTTTACTATCTGGACGAGCACACGACTATTCCGGACGTGCTGCTGATGAGCCAGGTGGTCTGGGACCGTCTCAGCCCGGAGCAGCGCAAGATGGTGCAGACCGCCGCCGACGAGAGCGCGGTTTTCCAGCGCAAAATCTGGCGGGAGATGGTGCAGGAATCCCTGGACTCGGTAAGAGCCGCCGGGGTGGAAGTGGGCGTTCCGGACAAGGAACCGTTCATGAAAAAGGTTCAGCCGCTTTACGACGAGTTCGAGGGTACGCCGGTGGCGGAACTGGCCCGGCGGATCAGGGCGGTAAAATAGGCTTGATGTTTATTGTAAGGTGATTTAGTGTAGCATTAGCTATTTATAGTGTTAAGTCTTAATATATTGGCTTGGACTGTAGGGGCGGACCCATGTGTCCGCCCAAAGTGTGATTGGAACAGCAATGATATTTTGCGATCTTATTTCCGAGTTGGAGAGTGATGTAAAGGCGGCAGTGGATGAACTGTTCAAAGCTGCATGGACCAACCAGACCCACGAACAAGATTTGCTTCTAACAGATCAACATGGCTATTACTATGATCTTCTGGCTAAACCAGCTGTTAGAGAGAAGGGCAAACTAAGTCCATATGTTATTGGACAAGGTGAAATAGGATTTGGTGAAGACACTTTCTATAGGTTTATAGACTGGTACCGCAAATCACCCTCACTCGCCAAGTCTGATTTTGAAAAACAATTGGTAGACGACGAGGAAAAAAGAGAGCAAGAAGAGCTAACTGTCCAATTAGAGCAAAGCATCTACCTTCGATTCTGGGAATCTGAAACACTCCTAAAGCAGTATTACCAGTTAAGCGCTCTTGCCTCCGGCAAGCCATACGACTGGCACCTGAAAATACCAGGTAACCCCCGTGTGGGGAAGCATTATGTGATCCGGGAGCAAATAAGAGACCAGGTAAAGACAATATGCCCAGCGTTTTACGATCTGGTAAAAGGCAACTATCTAACACAATTACGCAATGCTATAGCCCACTCCCAATTTTATATTTTTAAACGGAACATATATTTTCTAAATTTCAGTGAAGACTCCAAAGATTTTGCACTACTGAAAGGGATGACTTTCGATGAATGGTACCGCACATTTCATACAACATTGCTCTTACACAACGCAACCATCGGCGCTTTTCACCATTACCGCGAGCTTTATAAAGAGCGTACATTGGCAAATGACAACCGAATCAGTATTAGAATTACAAAACAAGACGGCTCAGAGTCATTTCCCGATTTCGGCATTCGCCGTGATTGCAACAAGTGGATTTATCGCCAAAACCTCGATGAAGAAGACCTTAAACAGTCAACTGATTAACAGCGGCATCAGATAATTTAAATTGTCTAATAGAAACTTGCGTTGACAATGTTAAGAGAAGAGTCTCCGGATGTTTCGCACACTACAAAAAATACTCGATAAAGCGCTCGAAACCGGCCTGTGGGTATCGATGCTGGCGATGACCCTGACCGTGATCTGGCAGGTGTTCACCCGTTTCGTGATGCGAGATCCCAGCAGTTGGACCGAGGAGCTGGCGATTTTCCTGCTGATCTGGATCGGCCTGCTGGGCTCGGCTGTGGCGCTGCGCCGTAAAGCGCATCTTGGCATCGATATTATCGTTACCCGGATGAGCGAGCGCTGGGCGCGGATCACGGCTATTTTCGTGTATTGCTGCGTTATTTTTTTCGCCCTCGGCGTGCTCCTGGGCGGCGGGATCAAGATGGTGGCCGTGGTGCTGGCCAACAACCAGATCAGCCCGGCCCTGGGCATCAGGATGGGATACGTCTATCTGGCCCTGCCGATCAGCGGTTTTTTCATCACTATTTACGCCGTGGAATTTATTATCGTAGAAATCAAGCTGCTCCGCGGCAAGGCTGTCGAGAGCGAGCCCGAGGCCGCGCGGATCGACATACTGATAGAGTAAACCGGTTTTCTATTTTGGAGCGAGAGGCATGGAATACCTGCCGTTGATAGTGATGGTGCTCACGTTTATCGTCATGCTGCTGCTGAACGTGCCGATAGCGTTCAGCATCGGTCTCTCCACGCTGGCGGCTCTCTGGGCTATCGGCGGGCGGCCGGAGTTTGTCACCGTGGCCCATCGGGTCGCCACCGGCATCGACAGTTTCGCCCTGCTGGCCATCCCGTTTTTTATCCTCTCCGGCATGTTGATGGGCAGGGGCGGGCTGGCCCGGCGCCTGATCGATTTCGCCGGCACTATCGTGGGTCGTTTCACGGGCGGGCTGGCGTTTGTCAACGTGGTCACCTGCATGTTGTTCGGCTCTATCAGCGGCTCGGCTGTCGCGGCGGTCAGCTCTATCGGCGGATTCATGATCCCGGTGATGAACCGTAAGGGTTACGACCGCGATTTCAACGCCGCGGTCACTATCACCGCCGCCACCACGGGGCTGCTGATCCCGCCGTCGAACATAATGATAGTCTACAGCCTGGCCGCCGGTGGCCTGAGCGTGGCTGCGATATTTCTGGCGGGTTTCCTGCCCGGGATCCTGATGGGCCTGGGGCTGATGTTCGTCTGCTGGTTGATTGCCCGCCGCAAGGGTTACGGCGAGGGCGAGAAAAGCAGCATCAGGCAGGTGCTGATCAAGTTCAAGGAAGCGTTTTTAAGCCTGCTGCTGGTGGTGATCGTGCTGGGTGGGATTATCGGGGGAGTGTTTACCGCCACGGAGGCCAGCGCGGTGGCGGTGGCCTACGCGTTTTTTCTGGTGGTGATCCTCTACCGCGAGATCAAGTGGAGCGACCTGCCGGGAATCATGCTCGAGTGCGGGATTACAACGGCGGTGGTGATGTTGCTGATCGGCACGTCGGTGGCGATGAGCTGGGTGCTGGCCTACGAGAACATTCCGCAGACCATCTCCGCGTTCCTGGTGGGTCTGACCGATAACAGGATTGTGATCTTCATGATCATCAACATTCTGCTGCTGATTGTCGGCACGTTCATGGACATGACTCCGGCCGTGCTGATTTTCACGCCCATTTTCCTGCCGGTTGTGCTGGAGCTGGGCATGCATCCGATCCATTTCGGGATCATGATGATTTTCAACCTTTGCATCGGTCTCTGCACGCCGCCGGTGGGCACCTGCCTGTTTGTCGGCTGCGCTATCGCCAAGACCTCGATAGGCAAGGTCACGCGCCCGCTGCTGCCGTTTTTCGCGGCGATGGTGGTCGTGCTGGTGCTGATCACCTACCTGCCTCAGCTTTCCCTGTTCGTGCCCCAGCTTTTCGGCTACAAGTAACCCCATGCTCCCCCTCTGGCCAGGTTGCCGGATAACGGCGGCCGTGTTATATTTGTGAAAACATTCCCGCCCCTGGCGTGTATATACTAATGACCTGCCCCTGATTCAGATCAGCCGGTTACTATGAGGTGCTCTCACCGATGAAAAACAGGTTTTTTGCATTCGTTCTCCCGTTGCTTCTGCTAATGGCCACGGGTGTGTCCGCGCAGACCGAATTTGCGGACACGCTTTCCAGCGCCCGGTTGTACGAGTTGGCCGAAGAGGCTTTGGCAAACAAGGGTTGGGAACGTGCCCGCGAAGCGCTGAAGAAGTGGATGAAAACCGAGGAGCCCACTGCGGAGTCGTGGGTCAATCTTGGCACGGCGCACCTGTTTATGAAGGATGAGAAGGATGCGGAGAAAGCTTTCAAAGAGGCGCTGGCCAAGGATAAGAGTAACATGGAGGCCCTCGAGGGCCTGTGCGAGGTATATCTTATCCGCGATAAAGAAAAGGATATGCTCAAGACTTTGGAACGGATCGAAAAACTTACGCCTGACAGCCGCAAACTGACCTACTACAAGGCTCTGGCCGCCGACAAGTTCAAGCTCAAGCAATACCCGGAAAATTACTTCTGGGATACTCTGGAAGAACTGGTTCGCAGCAACCCCGAGGATACTCCCACCCTGGAAGTGCTCTGCGACGCCTATATCAATGATCGCTTTCTGGAGCGCGGGATCCTGTTTCTCACCGAGATGCAGGACCTTCACGGAGAGCGCAGCGAATACCTCTTTCAGCTCGCCAGGATTTACACGCACACGGGCGACAAGGATCTGGCCAGAGATATGTTCCGCCAGGTGGAAGACGCGGGGATAGACAACCTGACGCCCCGTCAGTTGGTGATGATGGCCCAGGAGCTGTTCGCGCTGGAGGATGACAACCTGGCCTGCGAGGCTTATTTTAACGCCGCGCGCAGGATGGACGACAATCTGGCCCTGGAGATGTTTCAGGACCTGCGCGACCTGACCACCAGTGACCAGAGACGCGAGTTCAAGCTTACTCCCACCGGCCGCAAGGGGATTTTCCTGATCTCGTTCTGGGGCCGCAAGGACCCCACGCTCACCACGATCAAAAACGAGCGCCTGGTGGAGCATTACAAGCGGCTGCGTTTCGCGCGCAAGGAGTACTACAGCGCGCTCAGGCCGGGCTACGACGAGCGGGGCAGGGTCTACATCAAGCACGGCGAACCGGACCAGAAAACAAGCCTCAGCGGCAACTGGGCGATTCGTGACAATATAAGCTGGCTCTACAGCAAGAATCGCTCAAATCCGCTGATATACCATTTTGTCGCCCGCAACAACTACTACAGGATGGCTTACTCGCTGGAAGAGGCCCTGATTCCCGATATCGAGTCGGAGATGAACATGGGCGGCCGTAACGTGGAGGAGCTTTTCCGCAGCCGCGCCGAAATTCATCCCAAGTACGATCAACTGGCCAATGCGGTCCGCAATTTCCAGGGTGGAAGTTTCGAGTACGCCCGCCGCACTTACCTCCAGGACCTGTTCCGCGATGAGTCGCTGCTGACCGAGCGCGGGTTCACCGAGGGCGAGGTGACCGAAACCTACCAGTACGAGTACGAAGAAGATCCGATGAATTTCTACTACTTCCCGGCTTCGCTCAAAGGGCCTGATTCACTGAGTGCCGTGGGTGTGTATTTCGGCCTGCCCACGGACCAGATCAAGATCCCCGATCCGTTTGGCACGGTGGAGGTGCCGGTGGAGCTGTAAGTGGTGCTCTACGACTCGTGGTGGCAGGAGGTGACCAGGGTCACCCAGCCCAAAACCTACAGGGTGCCGAATTTCAGTCCCTCGCGCGATGCGATGGTGCCGGACCTGCTTTCTCTTGCCGTCAAGCCCGGTTATTACCACATGGCCGTCCGGCTCAAGCAGACCGTGCCCAACCTGATGCAGATCTATAAAAGCAATTTCTACGTGGATAACTATCAGGATCGCGACAGCCTGCATCTGAGCGATCTGATCCTTGCCGCCAATGTGGCCGAGGGCGGTCCTCCGGGGAAATTTTCCATCAGGGGATACCGTCTGGCCCCGCTGCCGTCGTCCTCGTTCCAGAGCGACATGCCGGTGTTCGTTTACTACGAGCTCTATAATCTGCAGCCCGATTCCAGCGGGTCGAAACATATCAAGGTGGAATACCTGGTTAGCTCCAGCAGCCGCGATCTCAGCACGGCCCGCAGGATAATCAATACGCTGGGTCGCTTTATCGGTGTGCGCAACGAGGTCGGCAAGGTTGTGACCACATTTGAGCATGACATCAGCAACGATGGCGACGTGGACCCGATCTACATCTCTATCGACGCCTCCAGCTATCCGGGTGGACAGTACAACCTGCGGGTCACTGTGCACGACACTGTCTCCGGCCAGCAAACCACCAAGGACGTCACTTTCATTGTCAGCAAATAGGTGTGTCCGGGCGAACCGGCCGGGGAAAACGCTAGCCGACGGACTGGACTGCGTGAGTGGGAGCCGGGAGGGATGTTAGATAGTGGTAATGTTCAGCAGCGAGGTCATGTTACCAAGAACCTTCGCGGCTATCAGGTAAATGAGCGCGAATATGGAGATGGTCGCCAGGAAGTTGACCGTGGAGTGAAAATAGTAGAGCCAGTCATCCTGCAACAGTATCCCCGCTTTTCCCAAGTTGTACGTTTTAAGTGATAAACGAATACCTCAATGCCTGAAATTTCCCTGATACACTTGACAAAATATGACAAAAAGTTTATTTTAAGGCAACTTTTGTGGAATAAAAGTGTAATACTAATATCAATATTGAAAAAACGGGAGTTTCGTTTCAAGCTGTTACAACTAGTTGAAGGTTAATATAGAGCGATTAGGCAGGCAATCTTTTTCTTTCAGGACTTCTTGCAAGTTTACGGCGAGGAAAGGTTGCTTTTTTTTATGGCATGTTTTCTGCATTTAGTAATCAGGGAAGGCAAGACAGCAGTTTAAAGACAGGGAGCAAGTCACAAAACGAGGCCCCTTGAGGCCCGATTTACTTAGGAGTTGGTAATAATGGGAAGAAGTAAGCTGGATGGCGCTATCGATGCGAGTACCCGCAAGTGCCTGAAGCAAGGCCGTTTGAGGGTCAGCAACGGAGCCGGCTTGTTGGCCCGGTTCGGCAACACCGTGTTCTCTATCGGCGCTGTCGCCATGATGGTCACAGTGGTGCTGGGCGTGTACCGTCTGCCGGATTCGATTCCGGTCGAGACAATGATCGAGGCGGGCAGCGTTATCTCCGACAGCGAGGTGCCGGCAATTGCGCAGGTCGCCCACTGGCACGAGGTGGCAACCAGTGAAGCCGGCAAGATTCAGTTCAACAGCCAGGTGCGGCATTTCGCAAACAGGTTCAACACGGACCTTCAGCTTGCGCGTCTGATTTACGATATCAGTACAGATGAGGAAATAGACCCCGAGTTGGTGTTCCGGGTGATCCGCACCGAGAGTCGCTTTGTCACCGATTGCGTGGGCAAGGTAGGCGAGATCGGGCTGATGCAGGTACGCTACGGCACGGCGCTCACTGTCGACCGCGGCGCCACCCGCAAGAAGCTCTACGATCCGGCGTACAATGTCCGGATCGGCATCCGTCACCTGAAGGATCACCTGCACTACTACCGTGGTGACCTCAGGCTGGCCCTGCTGGCTTACAACCGGGGCCGGGGCCGGGTCAACGAACTGCTGGGCATGGGTATGGACCCGGCCAACGGTTATGCCCGCCGCGTGCTGGATACGAGGTTGTAAGGACCGCAGCGAATGTTGCAATAGAAAAAACGCCGCTTCCTTACGTGGAGCGGCGTTTTACTGTTTAGAGCGTATCGTTAACATCGCCGCTTCGTGAACAATCCGGGTTAGTTTGTTTTTACTGCGGGGAACTCGCTCAGGTCCGGCAACTCCGGGAACAGGCCGGCGCTTTTCAGTGTTTCCACGACCTGTTTGCTTACCTGCGTTGAGCGGTTGCCGCCGGTGATCTTGTTGTCCGGCCAGACGCTTTCAGCCAGAAAAATGATCAGCGACAGAAACAGGACCGCCTTTGCCAGGGCCAGCGCCCCGCCGGCGATCCTGCTCAAGGGGTTGGTCATGGCTTCGCCGAGATTGCGGTTCAGCACCCAGCTCAGCACTTTTATCAACAGCCAGACGGCCACGAACACCGCCGCCTGCCCGGCTGCGTTGCGGCTGGCCCCGGCGGGGAAGATGCTCTTGAACCATCCCGCGGCCAGCGGGTAGTAATGGATGGACGCCAGAAAACCCGCTACCTGGGCCAGGATACTGAATATTTCCATCAAAATGCCCCTGAAAAGTCCTCTGAGGACGAAAAAGAGGCAAACGATCAGCAGAATAAAATCGACAACGGTAACCATTTGAAGTAAACCTTTGGAAAATAGCGGCCTCGTGCGGGATGAGTGTGAAGCGTGGCCGTTCAACGAACCATTTTAAGCTCCCCGCTTGACATTGTCAACCGCGGTGCGTAATATCATGAAGAACAACAATATGGGGGCGATCTGGTTTCGACGGGGGCAATCGGCGAGATCGGGTTGCATGCCGGGGTCCCGAGCCTCGTTACCAAACGGGAAAATCATAATTGCCAACGATAACTTGGCTCTGGCTGCCTAACTAAGGTAGCCACGTCCGTTGCGAACTCCCTGCCTGTGGAGACGCTTCGGGCGCCGATAAAGCAGGCTGGTCCCGCGTGGCGCCGGAACGCAAGGGATGAGATCTTCTCCGGCTAACCGGGTGGCGCGTTCTGTCGGTGGAACTGCCATCTGTCGACGACTAAACATCGACTAAGCATGTAGTGGCCCTGTCTGGCCTGTCTTCGGACGCGGGTTCGATTCCCGCCGCCTCCACCAGTTTTCGTTTCCCGAAGCGCCGTGTTTCGGGAAACTTCGCCTAGGCAAGCCGTTCAGGCGAGCCGACGGCTCGTTGCCGCCCGAGCGCGCTACGGTCATTATTACTCCCAGCCCTGATCGGCGAGCGGTAAAAACACACCGGGACCGGGTGTGGGTGGAAGAAAACCCGCCCCGGTCCCGGTGTGCGCGTGATGTTGGGCTTGGTCAGCTTAGCGGCTGACCCAGCCCGGCCGAGCGAAGCGTTGTCTCATCGGGACCGCGTCCCGAGCAACAATCGGCCAGCTTCCCGTCGATCGCCACCGCCGGCACGCGGCGGATTCCCAACTCTTTTGCCCGCTTCGCCACCGCGGTGTCCTGCATGTCCAGCACGCTTACCTCGCACGATGAGCATGCCACACTATTGACCAGTTGAACAGTCTCTTCACACGCAGGGCATCCCGCGCTGAAAACCTCGATTTTGCGCCTGGTATTCATGGTAATGCCTCCTTGCTTTCGTTTACACGCCCCCGCTTGCATCGATTACGACCTCTGCCGCTGCGGGAGCGCAAGCTGGACAGGCGTCTCTGCCGGTACCGGCATTCTTTCTCGGCCATGCATTCCAGAGAGACGCGACGATTAACATCGCTATTCCCGTGTACATGGCTGTATCGGATTCCAGGCTGAACTTGCCGGCGAGCACGATAGCGGACGCCGCCAGTCCCAGCACAAACGGTCTGTATCCTCTGCGGGTTCCCGCCTTATAGGCCAGCGCCGCCACTGCTATTGCAAGAAAAAGGGTTGTCAGGGGCAGGAGATATGCCGTCTCAAACAAGAAACCAAAACCTAAAGAACTCAGCAGGCCTGCGTAGGCGGGCCAGCAGGCCGGGCATACGCCGACCGGCAACAGAGAAGCTCCGATTCCGGGTAAAACCGCTAGGGGGCTTCGCCACCCGGTTGCCTTGCTCTCAGCGCCCTTTGGCGCCGGGCTGTCAGCAGCCTTTTTCAGGGCCGCTGCGATTGTCTCCACCGACGGTGCTCCAGCGAAACCGCCATTGGCGGCAGCGTAGAGCCTGCAACTGGAGATGCTCTCCGAGGGGTCGATACCCGCGACATCCGTCCCGTCAACCAGGACGGTTGGAGAACCGTAAGCCCGGATGTGGGATGGACCGGCGGGGTCTCCTCTTTCCCATTCCACCCAGCGGGCGGGAACTCCTGTTTCAGCAAATGCCCGCAGCAGCCGGGTGCGGGCCAGTTTCACATTCGGGCAGTCGTGGTCGTATATCAATTCAACTGTTTTCATCGTTCGTCGCTCTCCATCGCTTCAAGGACCGGGCACTCACTTACCGGACCGCGTCCGCGGCAGGCCAGGGTCAACTTCATGAGTGCCTCTTTCATGCTTTTCAGCGTCCGGATTTTCTGCTCGATGTCGCTGATTTTCGCTTCCGCCCGCCCGCGAATGTCCTCACAGGTCGTTGCCGGTTCGATCCGCAGGGCAAGGAGTTCTTTTATCTCTTTCAGGGTGAACCCGAGCTCCTTGGCGCGCCTGATTGAGCGCAGCCGGTGGACGGTATCTTCGGGATACTGCCGGTACCCAGACTCCCTGCGCGGCGGCTCATCGATCAGTCCCTTCCGCTCGTAGAATCGGATCGTTTCCACCCCGACCTCAGCGAGCCGGGCAACTTTTCCGATTGTCAGTGATTCCATCACGGTCTCCTTTCATTCTGATTTTATTATAAAGCCTGTACTATACTACAGAGTCAAGGGTTGACTGCAAGTTTTTTCTGTTTTTTTAGTACGCCGGCAGGCGCGCATTTCGTGGCTTTTTGTGAGCATGGGATCGTGCCGTGGGGAAGGGCTGTTGTAAAATACGGGCGGATCGATTATAATTCTCGTATTATATAAAGATTATCATTCTCTCTTGGGGTAGAGATCAAATGAGCGAGGTGGAATCACACTGGGGCCAGGCCAGCAGGGCGCTGCGCGAGGAACTGCGCGCCACGCTTGATCAGGACCAGATCAAGCGGCTGCACCGCAAGCGACCTTGGCTGCATTTTGTCGTGGCTGCCCGGCAGTTCGCCTTTCTGGGCCTGTCCAGCTGGCTGCTGATCGAGTTCGTCAATCCGCTGGTGGTCATCCCGGCCGCGCTGCTCTCCGGGTTCACTGTGTTTAATTTCACCGTGCTGCTGCATGAGCAGTTACACAACCTGGTGTTTACCGGACATCATCCCAGGCTGAGCGCGGCTCTCGGTCGGCTCTATGCTTTTTGGGGCGGAATCAGCGCCAGTCAGTTCACGCGCTGGCACCTGGACCATCACCTCCAACTGGGCTCGGACACCGGAGACCCCAAGCGGCATCACCTCTCGCCCAGGGGCAACAGCCGCTGGCTTAAACTGGCTTACTTTACGCCCGCACTGTTTTTCCTCTATTTCCGCGCCGCGTCCAGAGAAACCGCCACCTACGATTCGGTTCTCCGGACAAGAATCGCCCGTGAGCGGGTACTGTCAATCGGCGGGCACGTTGTGTTGCAGGCGATATTGTTCATGGTGGCGGGAGCGAGTGCCTGGCTGAGGGCCTACGCGCTGCCTGTGTTTTTCGTCTTTCCCTTGGCATTCGCGATAAACAGGGTCGGCCAGCACTATAATATCAAAGAGAGTGATCCGGCGGGCTGGACCACCTGGGTGCGTGGTCACTGGTTCTGGGATTTCCTGTTCCTGAACTCCGATTACCATCTGGAGCACCATTACTATCCCGGTGTCCCGTTCTACAACCTCCCCGGCTTGCAGAGCATACTGGCCCCTGTGTACCGCGCGCATAAACTGAAGCCGCACTCGTATCCTGAGCTGCTCTACGGATACCTTGTGGACAACAACGTCCCGCACCGGGACTGGGATTTTGCCGCTGCCCGGCTGAGCGGCTTGCCATCCGGCGGCTAAGTCCTTATTTTAACGGGATAAAAGACGGTTCGCTTCAGTGGGCGTAGAATTCCTCGATGTAGTTCCTGAATGTTTTGTTGCGCAGGTATTTCTTGGTGCTGTCCGAGAGGATGGCCAGGTTTTGCTCGATTGTGGCGTTATCGGCTGACCTGCCCCCGGCGTAATTGAATCCCCGGATCAGGCCGAAAGTTTTTGGCTCAAAGTGCAGTGTGAAGTTGTATGAAAAGATGTCGCAGGGCACGTTGAGGTCCAGTTCGATATAGATAATCTCGCCGTTGATGTTCTGCACGGTTACCTGCTCCGGTTCCAGCGGAATCCCCAGTGATTCCGCCTTATCGATAATTTTTGCTTTCAGCGCCTGCGGAGATTGGGCGACGAAATACAGCCGGGCCTGGTTGTGGACGATGTCGTCCATCAGCCATTTTTTACTGTAAGGAACCCAGAAACAGACTCCCAGATAGACGGCGAGCAGTAATCCCAGCAAAGCAAGCTTGCGCGAGTAAGCATCCATGTTATTAGACAGGCCTCTAAAAGCGTGTTGAAAAATTCAAAAGTATGGGCACCTGGTTGTCAAGGGCCGTTTCCCGCCAGGCCGGTTCAAAATGGCGTGAGCGATGCAACTGCCTGATATAACACAAGTAACGTGATCGGCAAAAGAAACGGCTTGCCTTGCCCTTGACAACCAAACGAGCGCAATTTTTCATCGCAGGGCGTTGAATGTCTTTATTTCAACGCCCCTCTAAGCTGAAGATAAGGACAGGTTGACAGGTGGCTGAACACGTAGAAAACTACTATCCAAAACGGGTAAAAACCAGCGTCTTGAGCGGATTTCGCTTTCCGAGAGTGTATTGCAGGGCAGCGTTGCTGGCTTTGCTGCTGCCGCTGTGCGCCCTGGCGAGTCTTTACGGGCAAAGCCCAGCCGATAAAAGCCGCCGGCTGACCGTGGCGCGGATAATCTACGAGGGCGGGGGCGACTGGTATTCAAATCCCAGCTCTTTGCCGAACCTGCTGGAGGAAATTCGCAGCTCAACCGGCCTGCCCGTTGAAAAGGAAGAGGTCCAACTCAGCCTCAAAAGCCCTGAGCTGTTCAACTATCCTTACCTTTATATCAACGGCCACGGGAACATCAGTTTCGACGAGCAGGAGGTGGTCAGGTTGCGCACCTACCTGGACCAGGGCGGCTTCCTTCATGCCGATGACAACTACGGGATGGATGAGAGCTTCCGCCGGGAGATGAAAAAAGTATATCCGGATGCGGAGTTTGTCGAACTGCCGTTCGAGTTTCCGATCTATCACAGCGTGTTCGAGTTTCCCGACGGCCTGCCGAAAGTGCACGAGCACGACGGGGGCCCGCCCCATGGACTCGGATTGTTCTCCAACGGCCGGCTGGTGGTGTTTTACAGCCTGAACACGGACCTCGGCGACGGCTGGGAGGACCAGCAGGTCCACAACGACCCCCAACCGGTGCGGATGCAGGCCCTGCGGATGGGCGTCAATATTTTTGTCTATGCGATCGGGATGATCTAATCCGGGCTAATAAAGGCTTTCATTGATGAGCGTGCGTGGAAAAAAGATGACGGATGCCCGCGGGGCTCTTCGCGAGCGTATGTCCTATGTGCGGCGCTATTCCATCCGGATTGCGCTGGCGGAGGCGACGCTGTGGTGCGCCGTGGTTGTTTGCGCCTCGGCCCTTGCCATGCTCTGTGCCGAGAAGTGGTTTTACTTGCCCGCGGCCATCAGGATCTGCGTCCTGATACTGTTCGGCTCGTGCCTGTTGACTGTTGCCTTCTGGCGCTTTACGCACGCTATAACGCGGTTCGGCGCCCTGGCGGGTAACGCCCGCGAACTGGAAAAAACACACCCCAAGCTCAAAACCAGGCTGAGTTCCGCCCTGGAGTTTTGCGCCTTGAGCGGGGCGAAGTACGGACAGTCCACCGCATTGATGGACGCGGCCGTGGAGCAGGCTTGCGCTCTGATTGAGGACCGGGCGGAAGTGCGTAAGCTGTGCGCCGGTGTCCTCTCCGATGTACGGAAGCGCTCCGGGAGGGCGCTTCGGATCGCCGTGCTGCTCGCTGGCGCTTTCATGCTCACCGGCGCCCAGGATCCGCTTGCCCTCTACCGCGCCCTGGAGAGCTATTCCCACCCGCTGAAGCTGCTGGAGCGTGAAAAGTCCTACCAAATCCTGGTTCGCCCCGGCGACAGGACCATCCTGCGCGGAGACAGCCTGCGAGTTACCGCTGTCGGTACTATCGGCAAGCCCGGCGGGATGAGCCTGCAACTCAGCCAGGCCGGACAGCCCTCCCAGTGTCTGGAGATGGCCTATAATCCCGGCCAGTTCGAGCACACGCTCACAATTGCAAGCGTGCAGAACGATTTTCGCTACCATGTAACCAACGATGGCGTTAGCTCGGATACTTTCAGCGTCACGGTTACCAACAACCCGTTCGTCACCCAACTCTCGCTGACCTACGAATACCCGTCGTACACGAGCCTGGAGAGCTATACCACCACCAGGGAGAAAGCAATCCAGGGCCTTCGCGGCAGCAGGGTTATTATCAGCGGCCGCTCCAGCAACCCGCTGGATTCGGCGTGGATCAGGCTGGAGCCCGACAGCATTCGCTCCGCGGCAATCACGGATCAGCGCGGCTTCAGCGACACGCTGACCCTGGCCGGCGACGGCAATTACAGTATCCTGCTGCTCGACCACTGGGGGCTTGCCAGTTCAGACACCCTCACATACCCGATCACGGTCATTGCCGACGAGCGCCCGGCCGTGGCGCTGCGCCATCCCCGGGGCCAGAGTGACCTGAACGAGGAAATGGTCCAGCCGCTGGTGTACGAGCTGGCCGATGATTTCGGCTTGTCGCGGCTGCGGCTGAACTACCGCAGAATCAGGCCCTCCGGCGATGAGGGAGAACCCCGCTCACTCACGGTTGCCAGCTGGCCCGGCCCCCACAGGCCCGCGCACGTTCTGGAGCAGTACAACTGGAACCTCAACTCGCTGGGCCTGCTGCCGGAGGATGAGGTGGCCTACAGCCTGACCGTGTTTGACAACGACCGTGTCAGCGGCCCCAAGTCGGCCTCAACGGCCGAGTACAGAATCCGCTTCCCCTCGCTGGAAGAAATATTCGAGCGGGAACAGGACCGCCAGCAGCAGATCGTCACCGAACTGAGCGAGCTTGAAGAGCAGGGCGAACAGCTTCAGGAACAGGTTAAAAAGCTCAATGAGACAATCGAACGCGGCGAGCAGTTGCAATGGGAGGACAACCAGCAACTGAGCCAGGCACTTCAGCAGCAGCGCAAGATGCTGGAGGAGGTCAAACAACTTTCCGAGGACCTTCAGCAGAGCCTGGACCAGTTGCAGCGCGGCGACATGATGAGCTCGGAACTGATCGAGAAAATGCGGAAGGTGCAGCAATTGATGGCGGAAGTGTCCACGGAGGAGCTGACCGGGTTGATGAGTCAGATCCAGCAATCAATCGACAGGATGGACCCGCGCGCGCTGGAGGAGGAGATGGCGAAGTTGCAGGTTTCCCAGGAGGGAATCCTGCAGAAGCTGGACAAAACCCTGGCGCTGCTGGAGCGGCTGAAGCTTGAGCAGAAGCTGGACGACCTGGTCCGCCAGACCGAGGAAATAGCCCGGGCCGCGGCGGCTCTGGCCGACAGTACCGGCTCGCTGCTCGACAGCAGCGCTCTGGCAGCGGCCGATAGTGCCGCCGCCCGGTTCGACCCGCCCTCCGCAGCGGCGGGAGACACGCCGGGCGCGCCCGGTTCCGCTCAGGCGGAGAAGTCCCCGGAACCTGACAGCACGACCTCCGCCGGAGCGCGACGGGAAGAAGGGGCCGCCTCGGAAACATCCGCATCGGTTCCCGAAAGCAGAGGCGCAAACCCTGACACTGCTGTTGTAAACGACGGAAGCACCGATCCTGAACTGATGAGCAGAATGGTGCAAAACACTTCGGCGGTGGGGGAGCGGACCGCCGGGCTGTTCGAGCAGATAGAGCAGGCAGTGCAACCCTTCGGCGAGGCCGGTGAGCTGGAGACGGCCGCCGCTCTGCTGGGCGAGAGAGTTAATCAGCAAGGCCCCGCGGAGCGGAATATCGAGCAGGCGCTGGCAGGCTACCGCCAGGGGCAACCGGAGCAAAGCTACCTGGCGCAGCGCAGCCTGAAGCACACAATGCAGCAGATGAGCGGACGGATGCGGAAGTACCGCGAGGAGCTCCGGAGCAAGTGGCAGGGGGAGGTGGCCGAGGCGTTCAAGCGGGCGTTCGATCAACTCAGCTACCTGTCGGAAAACCAGGAGGCTGTGCTGATCGAAGCGCGGGCGGAGCCGGATTTCAGCCATCCCGACATACTCTCATACGCGGCCCGGGAACAGGAGATCGTCCAGGGCCTTGACGCGGTACGCCGGGAAATGGTTGAGGCGGCGAAAAACAATTTCTTCGTCAGCAACCAGTTGCTCAGCATCCTCTACATGGCCACCAGCCAGGGTGAGCACTCGATGCGGCAACTGGGCAGCGAGACCAGGCTCAAGGCACCGGCCCTTAGTAGTTTGGAGCGCTCGCTGACGGTGATTAACGCCGGGATGCTCACGTTGTTGCAGGACAGCGATAACATGCAGCAATCCTCCTCGGCCACTGGCATGGACCAGATGCTCAAAAAGATGAAAGAGATGGCGCAGCGCCAGCAGCAGTTGAACCAGGCCGGCAAAGACGCCCTGGGGCAGCAACAGCAGGGCCAGGGTGGCGCTCCGGGTTTGGGACAGGGACAGGGGCAGCAGAGTGGCGAGCTGATGGAGATGCTGCGCCAGATGGCGGCTGAGCAGGAAGCTATCCGCCGGCAGCTCGAACAGATGGCCTCCCGGGCCGGCGGGCGGAGTGAGAAAATGGGCAACGTGCTGGAAGGAGCCGCCAGGGAAGCGGCAGAGGTAGTAAAGGAGCTACGGGAAAGAGGTCTCAGCAGGGAAGTGCTGGAGCGGCAGAACAGGATATTCAACCGCCTGCTGGATGCACAAAGGGCAATCCAGGAGCGTGAGTCCGGACGCAGGCGCAAGTCGGAGCGCCCGGAGGATTTCACGATCTCGAGGCCGGAAGGCTTGCCGCAAGGGTTGCTGGAGAGCGAGGACGGCCAGGAACTGCTCCGCCAGCAAATGAAGCGCTGGAAGGGTGGTTACCCGGATAGCTACCGCAATCTGATTCGCCGTTACTACGAGTTACTCAAAATAAAGGGGCTGGAGCAGTAACGCCCGGGATGTTCCCCGAGAACGCAAAAAGGGCGCTGCACGCCGCCCCACAAGGATAATCACCTTCCCCCGGCCGGTAATGACCGGTCTGGTTTCCGGTCCGGAGGTAATCGAACCGCTTATTTTATCAGACCGCCGTATAACCTGATTTTCAACTCATTCTCGTGACTGTCGTTGAAAATCGTCAACTCTCCGGTCAACTTCATGCCCTTCTCCACTTTGGGAATTTTCAGCCTGAGCCGCGTAACCTCATCCGGTTCCAACAGTTGCTTGTCCAACTGCACTTCCACCGCGCCCACCGTGGAGGCAATCTCGCTGATCCGCACCTGTTTTCCGGAAAGATTCCTGATCTCTATCTCGCGCTGAACCGATTCGCCGGTTTTTAGCCCCGCGAAATAAATCGAGGCGGGGGAGACCTGCAGGTCCTGCTTTATATCGGCGTGGATACTGAGCTTGGTGACCGGGTTTTCCTCGTCGTTGGAATACACGTAGATGTTCTTGGTCACCGAACCGCGGAACCTCCCGGAGTCGAAAATAGCCGTCAGAGTTGTTTTTTCGCCCGGCGCAAGCTTGCGTTTCTTTATCGATGGCACCGTGCAGCCGCAACTGCTGCGAATATTTGTGATTTGCAACGGGATGTCGCCGCTGTTGGTGATGATGAAATCATGCCTGGCCTCGCTGCCACGATAGATTGATTTGAAATCGAAGTCCGGCTGGTTCACCTCCAGCCTGGCGGCGGCTCTGGCCGGGGCAGCCGTGAGCAGGGAGGCTAAAAACAGCATGGTTATCGCAACGCTAAGACCCCGGATAGATATCATCGAACTTCTCCATATGTTATCGGCGCGTTTCTCTTAAGTACATGGGACTGCCCGGCGTTTTACAATTGCAGCTCGGCGGGATTTTCACCGGAGTTTTCAAGCGCCAGCGGTTGAGTTTCACCGTTCTTGTTGATTCTGCTATCCATTTCCCAGGACTGCTTATATGCCTTCATCGCTTCATAAAACTGCCCGTTGCAGCGATAGGCCTCACCGAGGTAATAAAAAATTCCCGGGTACTCCGGCCTTTTGTCGGTTACCTTCTGGAACTGGATGATCGCCTTTTCGAACTGGCTGAATCTCAAGTATGCTACCCCGAGCCTGAACTCCGGTTCCAGGTCGAACGGATTGACGCTTTTTTCCGACAGGTACTCGGAATAGATGGTTTGCAGATCCTTGCCTTCCAGGTTGAGTAGACCACCGGCGTTACCCAGTTGCTCGTTTATTACCATATCGTACGGTGTTTCTCCCAACGCAACGCCCGCGCTGTCCTGATCGAGCAGGGTATCGGTCAGGACGCCAGACTCGTCGGGACCGCTATCGATCACAATCTGGCGGAACTTGGCGGTGTCAAGCGCCCCGATTCCCGTGTTCATTTTTTCCAGCAGGTTTTTCGGGCGCTGGCTTTCCTTGATCTTCAGTGCGGTGCTGAATTGCTGGGATACGAACCCGGCGATAAGCAACAGCAGAAGGATAAACACCGCGGCTATGACCAACATGTTTACCACTGTCACGACTCCAGAAAAAGAAGCACTGCTTAAACAATATACCGAAACCAACCCCCGCAGGCAAGCGGCTGTCGGCGCACCCATTACTTATTGACAAAGATTAGCGTTAAGGCTAAAGTTAAATATCTACACAAAAGGGCTGTCGCTTGCAACCAGGCGCGCAGAGTATGCAAAAGCGAAGTTTCCCGATCAAAAAAACATACAGGCCCGGTGAGATAATCCCGCGGGAAAACACCACGGGCGGCCGGACGCACATCATTGAATCAGGCAAACTAGAAGTTAGTAAGAATATCGGCAGGTGGCGAGTAGTCTTTACCACCCTGGCAAGAGGCTCCATATTCGGAAGAATGAGCCCGATGGACAATTCCCCCAGCCCGGCCACTGCTAGCGCTAACGAGGACACCGCAGTCACCGTGACGGGCAAGGCCGGTTTTCAGGCTATGCTCAAGCCGCACCAGCCGTTGCGGAGCATTTACGATGTCCTGGCCGACCGGCTTCGCAAAACCGGCCGGCAGGTCAATCCGCTCAAGCCGACAAGCTATTATTGCAGCCTGTGCAGCCTGGCTTTTTATCTGACCCGTTCCCTCGGCAATCGCCAGGCTGAGCGGATAACAGTGGAATTGGACTGCCTGCCCAAAGAAAGTTGCACGATTCTTGCAATCCAAAATTAGCTTGTGGAGCAGGTGCTCGCCAGATTGTTTTTTGCCGGTTGGATACAGGTAGGCAAGGCATATGTTGCCGGTGCGCTCACCGCGAGCCTGTCATTGCCGATGAGCGTAAATTCAGTAATTGGACCGTGTTTCCTGCGCGGCAATCAGTCCGAGTACGAATAGTACTCTCTCGGCTGCGGCAACTAGCTGCAAGCCGTGGATAACACGCTCAATGTTGGCGCCAAGCAGGTCGATATATTAAAGAAGCCATGTTTTTCGCCTGAGGACTGTTCCAGCTTCCGTTTGATCAGCAAGTAGCATCTGTGCCTTAATGGTAGAAAACAGCCCAGGAAGCGTTGGAGCTGAAGGCAGGCCGGTTGAAAAAATCGTACCGTAAGATGGTGGAACTTTTGAAGGTCATTGCCTCCAACTAATTTGTTTATATGCAGATAACGCCCTTGATTAAAGTTGCGGCGGAAATACTGTAATGGCAAAAAAATGTCCAGAATGCGAGATCGGATCACCCGCGTGGATGACCACGTTCAGCGATCTGATGAGCCTGTTGCTGTGCTTTTTCGTGCTGATCGTCTCGATGAGTAGTGTCGACCCGCAGGACTTCAGCAAAGCCAGCGGAGCTCTGCGCGGTTCGCTGGGTATCCTCAGCGAGGACCCCTCGACCATGGAGCTTGTCCACGTGATCGTGCCCAAGGTGAGCGATGTTGACCTTGGCGAAATATCCACGGCCGTCTCCAAGCTGCAGGATTTCGTTGAGCAGCAGAAGCAGCAGGAGAGTATCAAGATTGTAATCACTTCCAAGGGTATTGCCATCCGCATCCTGACTCCACTGCTGTTCGAGCGCGGAATGGCTGAGTTGAATCCAAGGGGAATGCCTTATCTGGCCAAGGTTTATGAAATAGCCCAGGGCTGGGACAACAAGATAAGGGTGTCCGGGCACACCGATGACCAGCCGATTGACAATATGCTCTACGACTCCAACTGGGAGCTCTCGTTCGCCAGGGCGAAAAGCGTGATAGATTTCGGCGTCAACTACACCGGCTTGCCCCCGGAGCGATTTTCGGCCGTGGGCTACGGCGAATACAGACCCGCTTTTCCCAATGACTCTGAACAGAACCGGAAAAAGAACCGGCGAGTGGAAATCTTTATCGAATACGATGTTGCTCCGGACCCGCTGACATGAATTCCCGATAGTTTTTCTGCTGCATTATTCTTCCATTAAAGTGGGAGGGACGTAAATGAAATCCTGTCCAGTCTGTTACGGCGAGATTTACGAGAAAGCCCTCAAGTGCCACATTTGCAAATCCTTTGTCAAGCCAAGGGTGAACGAGGGCCAGTTCTGGGGTACGCTCCTGATGGTCACCGGTATCCTTGTAGGTATTTTCAGTTACGTCTGGTTCCTCGGCAAGACCGACAGTATCTGGCTGCAGGTTATGATCGCCGGGGTGATCCTGGCTTATCTAGGCTTCCTGGTCTATGGCTTCGGCACCTTTTACAGTTGGTTCAGCCTGAAACCAAACGATGCCGACAGCATGGATGAAGAGGGCAAGAAGCGTTGCTTCTACTGTGGAGGCATTATTGACGACAGGGCGATAAAGTGCCCTCTGTGCCAGGGATACCTTCGCCAGGAGCGCGGAAAAATTCTCGCTACGTTCGCGGTGGTCAGCGGGATACTGATCATGACCACGGCTTACATTGTCGGATTGGCCAAGAGTACATATCCGGAAAGTTACATTCAGGTCGGCTTTACGGTGATAGTGGCCGGACTACTGTTATTCATGGTGCAGGCCCTGAGGCATCGCTACACCACATACTGACACGAGTGAATTACTTTAGTCGCAACCTGAGCCTGATGGTGATAACCCCTGTCAGGCTTTTTTCTGGTTGAAGGTTGTTTACACTGACAGGATGAATCGATTTCAGTCTCCGAAAATATGTATTATATTCTCAAAATACAGGAATTGTCCCGGATGATAACGGGTTTTGCAAAAAAGTGTTTGTTGCTCCACATTATTCAGTGTAATAATCAGCCTCTGTTCGCTCCTGTTAACTCGCTATTATAAGGAAAGTGGGAAGATGTTCGAGAAACGGATACTTTGTATCGGAGCCGGTTATGTGGGTGGTCCGACAATGGCCATGATAGCCGCCAAATGCCCCCATTACGAAGTGACTGTGGTTGATGTTAACGCAGAAAGGATACAAGCCTGGCAAAGTGACCATCTGCCGATCTATGAGCCGGGATTACTTGAAGTAGTCAAGGAGGCGAGGGGGCGCAACCTCTTTTTTTCCACAGAGATAAAGGCCAACATCAAGAAGGCGGATATTATTTTCGTGTCCGTCAACACGCCGACAAAAACCTTCGGCGAGGGCACGGGGATGGCTGCCGACATGCAGTATCTCGAGAAAACCGCCCGCGATATTCTCGAATCGTCCGAGAGCGGCAAGATCATCGTGGAAAAAAGCACCGTGCCCGTGCGAACCGCCATGGCGATGGAGAGTATCCTGGTAACGAACACCAAGGGCCTGCAGTTCGACGTCCTTTCCAACCCGGAGTTTCTGGCCGAGGGTACGGCTGTCGCCGACCTCAATAACCCGGACAGGGTGCTGATCGGCTCCAGGGAAACGGAGCGGGGGATTGCCGCCCGCGATCAGATCGTTGAAATTTACCGTAACTGGGTGCCGGCTGAAAAGATCATCACGAGCAACGTCTGGAGCTCGGAGCTCTCTAAACTGTGCGCTAACGCTTTTCTGGCCCAGCGTATTTCCTCGATCAACAGCCTCTCGGCCCTCTGTGAGAAAACGAAAGCCAACGTAATGGAAGTCAAGCGCGCTATCGGGGCCGATTCCAGGATCAATCCCAATTTCCTTAACGCCAGTGTCGGATTCGGCGGCTCATGCTTCAAAAAAGATATCCTCAACCTGGTCTATATCTGCCGTCACTATGGTCTTAGCGAAGTTGCCGACTATTGGGAAAGCGTTGTGAAAATTAACGAGTACCAGCAATCGCGCTTCGTTTCCAGGATGCTGGGGGCCATGTTCAACACGGTCGTTAATAAAAGGATCGCCATCTTCGGTTTCGCTTTCAAGAAAGACACGGGTGATACGCGCGAGTCCCCGGCGATTTTTATCGCGGGAAAGCTGCTGGAGGAACATGCAGCGCTGGTAATTACCGACCCGAAAGCCCTGGAGAATGCCAAACAGGACCTTGCCGGATGTGATGGCGACGTTTCTTTTGTGGATGATCCGTACGAGGCCGCCAGGGGCGCGCATGCGATCGCCGTGGTAACCGAGTGGGATTGCTACAGGGAACTGGACTACCGGAGGATTTTTGACTCGATGGCCAAGCCGGCTTATATTTTCGATGGCCGTAATATTCTTGACCACGAGCAGTTGTATGAAATCGGCTTCAATGTCTATCCGCTGGGGAAACCGGAGCAGGCGCATTTCTAAAAGCAAAGAGGGAGGGAGACCCGGCAGGAGCCTCCCTCTCTCTTTTACGAGCGTAAGTTTACATAATATATCTTATGTGACATCTATTTTTTGATTAATATTGCCACTCAAGGGTTTACTGTCAAGAAAACTATCTCACCACGAAATTCACCAGTTTGTTCGGCACGTGGATTTCCTTGCGGATTGTATTACCCTCCAGGTAACTCGCCGCCTTCTTATCGGCCCTGGCCGCCGCCAACACTAGTTCCTTGTCCTGGTCGCGCTGTACTGTGATCTGGCTGCGAAGTTTACCGTTGATCTGGATTACGACAGTTACCTGGTCGGCCACAAGCATTGCGGGGTCGTATTCGGGCCACTCGCTGAGGAACACGCTCTTTTCGTGTCCAAGAGCTTCCCGCCAGAGTTCCTCGCTGAAATGTGGCGTGAACGGCGCGAATATTTTTACCAGTACATCCAATGCCTCGGCCAGAAATTCCAGGTCAACGTCCTCGTTGCCGCTTTCCTCGCCGGCGTACGGCACCAGCTCATTGACCAGTTCCATGATCCGGCTCACAGCGGTGTTGAAATGCATCCGCTCCAGGTCCTCGCCAACGCACTTGATCGAGTTGTGCATCACCCGTGATATTTTTCGCTCACTTTCGCTCAGCGCAACGATATTCGTGTTATTCGTTTGGCGGCGCTGCAGGCCGCTGACTCGCCCGGCGTTGAACTGCACCAGCCGCCAAACCCTCATCAGGAAGCGGAACATGCCCTGGATGCCCGTATCATCCCAGTCGCCGCCCTGGCTGTAGTCGCCCATGAACATCAGGTAGCAGCGGAACGCATCGGCCCCGAACTTATCCAGATACAACCTGGGATTGATCACGTTGCCCCGGCTCTTGCTCATCTTGGCGCCCTGGTTCGTGATCGTGCCCTGATGGCTCAGGCGCTGGAACGGCTCCTCGAACCCGAGATGGCCCAGGTCGTGGAGCACCATGTTGATAAAACGCGCGTAGATCAGGTGCATGGTGGCATGCTCGGCCCCGCCCACATAATGATGCACCGGCAGCCAGCAGTCACACAGCTCTCGCTCGAATGGTTTGTCGTCCAGGCTGGGAGTCAGGTAGCGCAGGAAATACCACGAGCTGTCCACGAACGTGTCCATCGTGTCGATCTCGCGTCTGGCCGGTCCTCCACAGGTGGGACAGGTTGTGTTGACAAACTCCGCGTTGGTCGCCAGCGGGCTGACTCCCTTTACCGCGCCCTTGAAATCGACATCGTAGGGCAGCTCCACGGGAAGCTGGTCCTCGGGCACTGTCACTTCGCCGCACTTATCACAGTAGACCACCGGGATCGGCACGCCCCAGTAGCGCTGACGGCTGATCAGCCAGTCGCGGATACGGAAATTGACCTTGAACCCGGCCAGCCCTTGCTCCCGCAGCTTTTCAACCACCTTGCGCGCACCCTGGGCCGACTGCTGGCCGTCGAACTCAGCGGAATTGACCATCACGCCTGGCCCGGTGAAAGCCTCCACCGGCTCTTCCCCACCGGTGCTCTCCCCCGCCGGGGCGATCACCCGGCGCATGGGCAGGCCGAACTGCCGGGCGAATTCAAAATCGCGGGTATCGTGGGCGGGCACGGCCATGATAATCCCCGTGCCGTAGGAGAGCATCACGTAATCGGAAATCCAGACCGGGATTCGCTCACCGTTGACCGGGTTGACAGCGCAGGCCCCGGTAAACACGCCGGTTTTCTCCTTGGCGGTGCTTGTGCGCTGAATCTCGTTGAGGCGGCTTGTTTTTTCAATATACTGCTCCACTTCCGCCTGCTGCCGGGCGGTGGTGATCTTGCGCACCAGCGGATGTTCCGGGGCCATCACCATGTAGGTTACCCCGAACAGCGTATCGGGCCGGGTGGTGAACACTTTGAACGCTCTCTCATCCTCGGCCAGCTTGTCCACGCCGGGAGTGCCCTCAGCAAAAGTGAACGTAATCTCGCCACCCTCGCTACGGCCGATCCAGTTGCGCTGCATGGCCTTGGTCTTCTCCGGCCAGTCCAGCTTGTCCAGACCGGAAAGCAACCTGTCGGCGTACTGGGTGATCCGCAGGAACCATTGGACCATCTCCTTGCGCGTCACGGCGGACTCGCAGCGCTCGCAGGTCCCGTCGGCCATCACCTGCTCGTTGGCCAGCACGGTCTGGCAGCTTGGGCACCAGTTAACCTGCCCGGCACTTCGGTAGGCAAGCCCCGCCTTGTAACACTGTAAAAAAATCCACTGGGTCCACTTGTAGTATTCGGGCGAGCTGGTGTTGACCTCGCGGTCCCAGTCGTACATCGCGCCGATTTCCCTGAGCTGTTCGCGGACCACGCGTACGTTTTCGCCGGTGGAGTCCCAGGGATGCACACCGTGCTTGATCGCGTAGTTCTCGGCCGGCAGCCCGAACGCATCGTAACCGATCGGCTCGAACACGTTGTCGCCGTGCATCCGACGGAACCTGGCCCAGGTGTCGGTGGGGCCGTAGTTATACCAGTGGCCGATATGGAGCCTGTCGGCCGATGGGTAGATAAACATCACCAGGCAGTAACACTTCTGCCCGTCGCGGTGGAAATCCGTGTGGTGCAGACCCTCGTCCTCCCACGCTTTACGCCACTTGCTCTCAATTTGCTTGAACTCGTACTTTTGCATCTCGCTATAGCCCTTCGGGTACGCCGAGGCCCACGCCGGACAACGGCTATATACAGGTAACATCCTGATCGGGTTGGAATTAGAATGTGATTCTAATATAATCGCGCGGCGAAGTCAATCAAAAGCCCGCCCCGGGCGCGGCCGGGCAGATTGCCTTCCCGGCCCGATCCGGCTATATTGAGGCCATTATCGCACGTACACGCCCGGCGGGATCATTTATATTTTTTAGCGGACCAGGCATTGTCAGATTGAAAAAAATACTCGAAGTGCTCAGGCTGGCCGAGAAATACCTGGCGGAGCGCGGTGTGAAGTCCGCCAGGCTCAACTCCGAGAGGCTGCTGGCCGCGGTACTGAATATTGAACGGCTGGAGTTGTACCTTCAGTTCGACAGGCCGCTGGAGGAGAACGAACTGGCCCTGTTCCGGGAGTTCACTCGCCGCCGGGCCGGTGGTGAGCCGTTGCAGTATATTCTGGGCGGCGCCGGCTTTCGTGATATCACACTGCGGGTCGGCCCGGGGGTGCTGATCCCCCGGCCGGAAACCGAGCAGCTTGTCGGGTTGGTGCTGGAGCGGATGGACGGGCTTTGCGCCGGGGGTAGCAGCCCACTGTGCGTCCTCGACCTCTGCGCCGGCAGCGGCGCGGTGGGGCTGGCGCTGGCGGCGGAGCGGGAAAACCTCTGGTGCGTGATGGTGGAGCTTGCGGGCGAAGCCACGGCCTGGGCCACGAGCAACCTCAAAGCTAACAGGCAAAAACTCAAAAGCCCGGTGGCGCTTATCCGCGCAAACTTGTTCGGAGCGCTGTCAGCACGGAATCCCTTTGACGTCGTGGTCTCCAATCCTCCCTACGTGAGCAGAAGCGAAATGGCCGCTCTGCCGGTGGAAATCCGCGAACACGAACCTCGTTGCGCACTGGAGGCGGGTGCGCGCGGGCTGGGCGTTGTCAGCGCAATAGTGGACAAGGCCGCCGGTTATATTCGCCCCGGCGGGTTGCTGGCGATGGAGATCGGGGAAACACAGCAGAGCGGTATTGAGGAGCTGTTCTCGCGCCAAGCTCCCGGCTCTTACGGAGAACCGGAATTCCATCACGACCTGGCGGATAAAATCAGGTTTGTTATCGCCTACAGACTATAATGATAGAAGCGGGAGCTAATGGACAAGTTTAAGATAGAGCGGAGTGAGCCCCTGTGTGGCAGGGTGCATATCAGCGGGGCGAAAAACAGTTGCCTGCCCCAGATGGCGGCCGCACTGCTTACGGAGGGAACGGTACGGCTGGAAAATACCCCGGACCTGGTGGACGTGCGGACCATGACCCAGGTCCTGGAAAACCTTGGCGTTGTCGTGGAGCGCGCCGTTGACGGCGCTCTGGAGCTCGATCCCTCGCAAGCCCGCCGGGTAACCGCTCCCTACGAGCTTGTACGCAGGATGCGAGCCAGCTATTACGTGATGGGTCCGCTGCTGGCCCGTCACGGTCAGGCCGAGATGTCTCTGCCCGGTGGCTGTGCAATCGGCCAGCGCCCGATAGACCTGCACCTGAAGGGTCTGGCCGCCCTGGGAGCGGAGATCAGCACCAGTGAGGGGTTTGTCCATCTCCGGGCGCCGGGTGGCCTGCGGGGCGCCCGGATCGATCTGGCCGGCGAGCATGGCACCAGCGCGGGCGCTACTATCAACGTGATGATGGCCGCGTCGCTGGCCGAGGGCCGCACGGTGCTTACCTCGGCGGCACGGGAACCGGAAGTTGAGGATGTGGCTGTGATGCTCAACGCCATGGGAGCGTCGATAACCGGCGGCGGCGAGGGAGTGACCGAGATCGAGGGCGTGCGGCATCTGTCTGGAATTACCCACAGAGTGATTCCAGACAGGATCGAGGCCGGTACGTTCGCGGTTGCAGCGGCTATCACGGGCGGCGACGTTGTAATCTCGGACTGCAATCCGGCTCATCTTACAGCCGTGCTTGAATTGTTGCAACAAATTGGAGTTGATCTGGAGCAGGGGCGCAAAACTCTGCTGGTTCGCAGCCACGCTCCCCTGCGCCCTTTTCAACTGGAAACCAAACCTTATCCCGGCTTCCCCACCGACATGCAGGCCCAGTTCTGCGCGCTGGCAACATGCTGCCACGGCACCAGCACGATTGTGGAGAGTATTTTCGAGAATCGGGCGATGCACGCACCCGAACTGGCGCGGCTGGGCGCGGATATCGAGGTACACGGCAGGACGATAACCGTGCGCGGGCCCTGCGCTATGACCTCGGCCCCCGTGATGGCCAGCGACCTGAGAGCCTCGGCCGCGCTGGTGCTGGCGGGGCTGGTGGCTGCTGGTGGCTGCCTGGTCAACCGGATCTATCATCTGGACCGCGGTTACGAAAATCTGGAATCCAAGCTCGTTCGCCTCGGCGCCGGTATTCTTCGCATTTCCGAATAAAAAAACGGTTTCCACCGTTAAGGCGGAAACCGTTTTGCTGACTAAGCCGTGGAACTGATTTTATTCGCCGCGCTTGATTTTAGCCACTGTACTGTCCGCAAGCTCTCCCACCCAGTCGGAATCTTTGTCGGCGTGTAAGCGGCTGCTGATTTCCTCCAACACCGGCAGGGCTTTCTGCCCGCCGATAGCACCCAGCGCCGAAACAGCCTTGGCCACGATTTCGGGGTCGGAGCTTTTCGACAACTCCACCACGTCATCGAAAATCTTCTCGTAACCCCTGTTGGCAAGAACCTGCACGGCCTCGGATTTCATGAATTCCAGCGTAACATCGCTCGCCTTGAGCCCCAGCGTATAGCCCGGCTCAAAAATTTTGGCCACATAGTTGGTCGAAAGAGTGTCATCGAACTCGGCCAGCGTATACAGGGCGAACAGCCGCACGGTGTTGTACGGGTCCTTCTGCAAGGCCCGTCCCATGAAAGGAATCAGTCCGGGGCCGGCCTTCCCGATCATTTCCTGGGCCTGGAAATATAACTGCTGGGCGTAATCGATCGTTTTGCCGCCCTGGACCAGTTGTACTTTCCAGACCGTGGTGATAGAGGCCAGGTCACCGGGATCCTTACCAAGGTTGTAGCGCGCCACACTCATTGCGTTCTTGTATTGCTCCTGATCGTAAAGCTTTTCGACCTCACTTAGCTTGCCACTATCGGGTACGCTTACCGAACACCCTACTACCAGCATGCAAGCAGCAAGCATAAGCGATGCAACAGATACGAGCCTGTGAATCATCACTCCTCCAAATTGAATAAGCTTCCGGCAATATCCGAATTGAGGATTGCGGCATAACGATCAGCGTACCATGTTGCACTTGCCGTTGAACACAACTCCTTCCTCCACAGTTAGTTCGGCCGTTTCCACGTCACCGATCAACTGTCCCGGATCCTGAATAGCCACCCGGCTGGAGGCGTAAATGTTCCCATGCACATGGCCACTGTTGATCACGGTGTCCGCGCGGATGTCGCCGCTGATATAAGCCTGTTCGCCAATGATCAGCGTATTCTTCACTCCGTTTTTCTTCTCACCGTATATTTCACCTTCCACGTTACCATCGATCCGCATGGTGCCGGAAAACACCAACCGTCCATTGAGCTTTGTGGATTCGCCCAGCACGCTGTTGATGCTATCGATAACCAGCTTGTTTTTTTTGTTGAACATTGCTCATCTCCGGCGGCCAAACTTTGTTCAAGAGGTGGGCACCGGCTCCTTGACATGTACTATCAGCTTGCCCGTATCCGAATATACCAGTATCTCCAGGATTCTGGCGTCCGGTGTATACTCCAGTGCTCCCCGGTAGCCTTTGAATCTCCGGATTGCGTAACGGTCCCCCTGATGATAATCCGCAGGCAAACCGTCCTTGAAAACGACTTCGGGAAACGAAGACAACTTGTCGTTAGTTTGCCTCTTCAGTACAACAAACAGGTAGCCGCGCAGCAGGCTGCCGTCTTCAGTAGTATTGTCAAGGACGAACGAAAAGTTCAAACTTCGGGTGCTGCGGTCTGTTTTGAGCGCCAGTTGAGTAATCGCCACTTCCCCTGTCATTTCCCGTACCGGTTCGCCGGGAACAGCCAGCGCCGCGGGCTGGTCCTGTTCGGTAGCGGTTTCAGGTTGTACAACAGCGGTTTGATCTGGTTCGGCCTGTTGTTCCCTGAGGTGGCTGATCGTTGTCTGCAGGGTACCCATGTCCGTTTTCAGAGTTCTTAATATTTCCTCCAACTGCTTATTATCGCGGTAAAGAGAGTAGTAACCCCTGATGAAAAAAGCGTAGGTCGAGGCTATTCCCACCACCAGGACAACAGCCATGATCAGCAGTCTTACGGATATCTGGTAAGTCTGCGGCTGATTGGTGTCCTTCATGAAGATAACTGTCAGGTGGTTTTTCTTCACTGCTCGTACCTCAATCCTCCCTTAGTATTTAAGGGAATCGCGGTTGACAGTGAGGCTTCATAACGTATCAACTCTCGGCGGACAAAACTCTGTCAGATTGCCAACGATTTCCCAAGAAGACCGTAAAACAAATCTACCCCAACCGCCGGATCAAGTCAATTTAATTTACCCGCGAACCTTTCAGTTCCGGCGTTTGCCGCTTTTGGCCCCAGGCTTCTTCCTTATGTATTTGGTTAAACCGTCGATGCATTGAGCTATTGTGGTGAAAGCCTGTTCGTAGGCTGCCCTGTCTCCTCCAAAGGGATCGGGGATACCGGATCCCGATTCCGCTCCTGAACCGCGGAATTCCACTAGCAAACGAAATTCAGGTTTCCCGCGGTTTTGCAGCGATTCCAGTGGAAAGAGGTGGCTGGGCTGCATGCCGATCACCAGATCGGCCCCGGAGAGAATTTTCTCCGTCAACTGACGGCTGCGATGACCACCGAGCTCAAGGCCGTTTGCCGCTGCAATCTCCACCGCCATGGCACTTGCGGGCGCTCCATCGGTTGCAAACAGTCCCGCGGATGATACTTCCACCCGCTGCCCCAGTTCCTCGCGGTCGATTCTCTCGCGCAACAAGGACTCGGCCAGCGGACTACGGCATGTGTTGCCCGTACAGACAAACAGTATTTTGATATTTTCCCTGCTTCCTCTGGCCGACATAGACTAAAGTCCCGGTGGATTATTGCGATCAGTTGGAATGCTCGATTTTATAACCGATAGCCAGTTCTATCTTTTCGGCCGGAACCGCACCGGCACGCAGCAGCCGCGCCCTGCCGGCAACGCTGGCGTCAACCAGGGTCGAGGGCAGGTGATTGGCGCCTGCCAGTTTCCTGTCCAGTACAGCCAGCTCGGGAGGTTCGATTCGCTTTTGAGCTGAATGTAAATACAGACTGCGTGTAAATTCAAGGCTGTCAATGGGAACCGGCTCACCAGAGCGTCCCAGGCTGGTGCTGACAAGCGGAATCGCCAGTTTGTCGAGCAGGGCGGCTGTAAACGGATGAGCACTCTGACGCAGGGCCACGGTGGCGCCCGGCCAGCAACACTGCTCGCGGAACTGCCGGGAAGCCTGCAACACCAGGGTCAATCCCGCGGGCCAGAATTTCCCGGCCAGAATCCGGGCTTCGTCGGGAATCCGGCGGCAAAGCCTGTCGAGCCAGCTTGCCGAGGGGACCAGCACAATCATCGGCTTGCCGCTGTCGCGGCCCTTGTAGCGCCTTATTCGCTCCACCGGCTCACTCATGTCGAAGCGGCAGCCGTAGCCGTGGACCGTGGCGGTGGGGTGAATCAACACGCCCCCATCGCGCACCACCCGGCAGGCTCTTGACGGCAGGCCGGAGGGGAAATCTGCGCCCGTTATCTCGACAACAGGCTCAGCCACGGCGGGTTTTTCCCAGGATGCGAAGGGCCAGGTGGGCCGCGTTCCTGGCCCCGTCGATACCAACAGCGGCCACGGGCACCCCAGGGGGCATCTGCACTATCGCCAGCAGAGCGTCGATTCCCTGCAACGCCCCCGAAGCGATCGGCACGCCGATAACCGGCAGCTTGCACAGCGATGCGCAGTAACCGGGCAGGGCCGCCGACATCCCCGCTCCCGCGATAATAACCTCAACGCCGTTTTGCCCGGCGGCTTCCACGAGAGTGCGGGTACGGTCAGGGTCGCGGTGGGCGCTGGAGACATGAGTTGCGTACTCAACTCCCGCCTCGCTCAGGATCTTTTCCGCCCGGGCCATCACCTTGCGGTCCGACTCACTGCCCATGATAATCATCACCTGCTCAGCCATCTCCGCTATCCCTCCTGTATATTACTCGATCATAGGGTTCACGCCATTAACAATAAGAGACCTTTGATTTAATCAAAGACTTGAAAGAATTGTCACTCCCCCTCTTTTTTTCCAAAACTTTTTGTTAAGAGGCATATCTGTAATGAAATCATGTAATCACAATTAATATGCCTGAATTTTATTTTGATGCATAAAAAATGAGTGATCTGAAAAACTTCCTCATAACAATTCAGTCGTCCAATTTTTCAAAGGTCTCAATAACAAATTCGGGAACTCGAATTTAGGCCCGCCCGGCAGGCATGTCAACATGATGACAAAAAACGCTCTCAAGACTCTGCGCAAATCCATTCCCGCCAGTTGTCGCCAATTCGCCCCTGGCGACGGTAGCGCAGCATGGCCTGGGCGCAGGGACAGTTGCGCCGGGCCGTGGGGTCATGCCGCTCAGCCAGCAGACGGACGATATCGACAAACCCCCGCACGGCGTCTTCCACCCGCTCCACGCGCTCCTGCTCCAGCATGCCCTCGAACAGTTCACCACCCCTGAACGGCAGCTCGCGCACGCCCTCCGCCCAGTTGGCGATATAGCAAACCGGGTGGTAGCAGATTTCCAGTTCCCTGGCCAGGAAAGCCTCGGGAGCCAGGGTCATTCCGACCAGCTCTCCGCCCAGGCGGGAGATCATCCTCACTTCGTCGGCCGTTTCCAGCCGGGGGCCTTCGGTGACTGCGTACACCGCGCCGTCGTGATATTTGCGCTCCGTACCGGCCAGCACTTCCAGCAGCCGGTCATGAAGGACCGGGCAGAACACCGGGTTCTGCCGGATGAATCCCAGGCCCGTGCCGCGATAAAAAGTATCTTCCCGCTTGCGGGTAAGGTCGATCAGTCCGGAGGGCAGCACATAGTCTCCCGGCTCGAACAAGGGATTGACCGCGCCGGGTCCGCTCCAGGCCACCACCCGCGAAGTGCCGATTTCCTTGAGCGCGAAAATCAGCGCCCGGTAGTTTACATCCCAGGCCCCCACCCGGTAGCCCTGGGGCCCGTGACGGGAAACGAACGCCAGCGAGCCCTCGCCCTGCCGGGGTTCGATCAGCAGGATCTCCTCCACGCGGCCGAACGGAGTCTCTACCGCCAACTCGCCGGTTACCGCGCCGATCCGGCTCAGGTCCAGATTGTACGCTCCGCTGCCGCCGATAACGGCCAGCACGCCGAACGAGTCGGGAACCGCTGTTTTTTCCGCCACAGAGACCTCCACGGTTTCTGGCGGGGCGTGTGATTTTTTTCAACACCCCTGCTATAAATAACGGATTATCGAATAATCCTGCCGCCGCAGAGCGGGCTTGAACCCCGCCTGGCTGATCAGGGCCGCGATTGTCTGCTCGTCCATCACCTTGAACCGGCAGCCGGCGGCGCGCACCACGTTTTCCTCCAGCATCGTGCTGCCGAAATCGTTGGCGCCAAAATGGAGCGCAAGCTGGGCGATATCCGCTCCCTGGGTGACCCAGGAAGCCTGGATGGAGCTGAAGTTGTCCAGCAGCACCCGGCTGACCGCCAGCACGCGAAGGTAGTAGGCCGGGAACGTGCGCCGCCGTGGCATGCGCGTGTTCGCAGGCTGAAAACTCCAGGGGATAAACGCGGTAAACCCACCTGTTTTCTCCTGCAGCGTATGCAGGTGCCGCAGGTGGACCACCAGCTCGCGGCTGGTCTCCCCCAACCCGTACACCATCGTGGCGGTGGTGCGCATTCCCATCCGGTGGGCCGTTTCGTGGATTTTGAGCCACGCGCGCACACCGACCTTGTTAACGCTGACTGCTTTTCTCACCCTGGCGCAGAGCATCTCCGCGCCAGCGCCGGGGATCGAGTCCAGACCGGCGCTGCGCAGGCGGCCGAGTACCAGCTCGTGGCTCAGGCCGGAGAGCCGGCTGAAGTGGTCGATCTCAGGAGCGGAGAAAGCGTGCGTGTGGATCGGATGGTTGATTTTGATATAGCGCAGCAGGCCCTCGTACCAACTCAGCGGCAAATCGGGATGAAGGCCGCCCTGGAGCAGTATCTGCACGGCGCCCAGACTCTTCGCTTCCGCTATTTTCTCGCCGATTTTTTCGTATTCCAGCACGTAACCTCCGTTCTGGCCCGGCCTTTTATGAAACGCGCAGAAACGGCAGCGGCTGATACAGACGTTGGTATAATTGATATTGCGGTCGTTGATAAAAGTGGCCACACCGTCCGGGTGCAGCCGCCGCCGGAGCTCATCGGCCCGGCTGGCCAGCTCGTGAAGCCCGGTGCGCTCGATCAACTCCGTTCCCCGACTTAAAAAACTGCGGCTCATGCCAGACCCTGTCCGCTACGCCTGGAAGAATAAGTGAACAAAAACGCAGCCGGGCAGTTGTGTAGCACCGGCGCAGCCAAAAGATGATTAATAGAGGTTCCCTAAATATAAAAGACAAGCGGCGGCGAACCAACCAAATTGCCTGCCGGAGAAAAAAAGCGGAAGCCCGGCTGGGGACTTCCGCTTTTCATGATTTTCTCTGGTACTTATTCGTCGGCTTTAGAAAAATACCAGCGCGACGATAAAGAACAACGGCAGCAGAATGCCACCCGAATAAAGCATGTAGCCGAAAAAGCTCGGCATTTTGATCCCGCTTTCCTCGGCAATCGAGCGTACCATGAAGTTGGGAGCGTTGCCGATATAGGTGTTGGCTCCCATGAACACCGCGCCGCAGCTTATCGCTTCGAGGAAAACCTTGTGCGTGGTCATCAAATCGGGTACGGCGACAGCCTCGGGTACTCCGGGCAGGAGCTGGCCGAGAGCGCTGTTAAAAAACGTAAGGTACGTTGGCGCATTGTCCAGGAAGCTGGAAAGGATGCCCGTGACCCAGAAATAATGGTGCGGCTCCTTAACCGCCATGACCAGAAACGCCAGTGCACCGTGCTCGCCTGCCCGCAGAATGGCCAGAGCGGGAATAATAGTCATGAAAATACCGGCGAACAGGTAAGCCACTTCCTGGATTGGAAACCAACTGAACTCGTTCTCTTTTCTCAGTACGCTGGGCGTGAACTTGAGCGAGAGCAGGCCCATCACCACGATCAGCACATCGCGCAGAAGGCTCTGTACATCCATCTGCACACCGCCGATATTGACCTCACCCAGATGGACCGTTCCGCTCATCAGCACGCTGCCGATGATTCCCAGCAGGAAAATCATGTTGTAGAGGCCGACAATCTTGATCTTTTCCTGCTCACCGTCCTGCGCCGCCGCGCCGGAAGGTGGCTCTTTTTTGTACAGGACCGTGTCGACCACGAAGAACAGCACCAGCAGAATCACCGCCACGAACGACATCATCGGCAGCAGCTTCATCGTCCAGAAGAACGAGACGCCGTGCAGGAAGCCCAGGAACAGCGGCGGATCGCCCAGCGGGGTGAGACTGCCGCCGATATTGGCCACCAGGAAGATGAAGAAAACGATAATGTGAACCTTGTTCTGACGCTCCTTGTTCGAGCGGATTATCGGCCGGATCAGCAACATCGCCGCCCCGGTGGTTCCAACCCAGGAGGCGATAACCGTACCGATCAGCAGAAACGTCGTGTTAACGACCGGGGTACCCTTCATCTTGCCGCGCACCAGGATCCCGCCGCTGACAGTATACAGGCCCCAGAGCAGGATGATGAACGGGATATAATCGACGAGGTAAATATGCAGGATTTCGTGCCAGGCCTCACCGCCGTAGGCGATCATGAACGGCACGGCAAACAGCAACGCCCAGGCCGCGCTGATCTTGGGAAAATGGTGATGCCAGAGATCCGGTGCAACCAGCGGGAAAATCGCGATACTGAGCAGAATCCCGGCGAAAGGGACAATCGACCAGAGGGGAAGAATGCTGCCCAGCTCCGGCCCGGCTTGCTGGCCTCCGCCCTCGGCGGCCAGCAACACTGCTCCGCCGGTAAGAGAATCAATAGCGGTCAACGCGGCGGCTGACAGTACCGCGAGGGCTAAAAACTGTAATTTTCGCATCTCGTCGCTCCGTTGATGTGATTTTGATCAATCTCCCGTTTTATGCGAAGGATTCAATTTATACTAACGGAATCTTTTTGCCAATGTTTAAACAATTGTCGTGCATCAGCATCCATTATGCAGATCTTGCCCCGAACAACATTTCGCTGGCCGGGCAGCACCGGGGCGAGAGGCACACAGGAATGAATTCAGTCGGCCGGATGCACGTTGGAGACCGCAGCCATGCGTTCCCCGGACAATAGCAGGAGACAGGTATAGTGAACATCCACCCGACGGCCAAGGCTCAACATATCCAGTCGATTACAGGTTTTCCTTCAACCATAGCATGATGTCATGGTTGTATTTATCCGGAGGCAGAAAATGCTGCTCGTCGTACTCGATAAGCTTTTTTCCCCCCCCCACGAGCTTGAATAGCTCCCGCGCCCTTGCGATGCGAAGCTCGGAGTCCCGCAGGGCAATCACCACCATCAGCGGGCTGGTGATCCGCGGAAAATAGTTGCTCGAATTCACGACCATTCCCGGCGCATCCTGCCTTGTACCAAAATCGGTTGCCGGCACCGTGAGCACCGTGGTCTTGATTCTCGGCTCCACGGCCGCCAGCACGGAGCCGATCCAGCCGCCCAAGCTCCCGCCTAGCACAGCGATACGCTCCGGGTCGATTTCCGGCCGCTGCTGGAGGTAATCGATTCCGCGCCTGAGGTCCACCACGGTCTGGGCCATCCAGTCACGGGTGGAGTACGGGCCGAAATCGTAATCGCTCTCTGAGGTGTCCTCGCGGCGCCGCTCACCGAAAAGGAAATGATCCGGCACCAGCACGGCGTAGCCGTTCGCGGTCAGGATCGGCAGCCAGGCCTGGACCCAGTCCTCGTTTTTGCCCCAGAACAGGTTCCAGCCGTGCATCAGCACAACAACAGGCAGTTTCTTGCCTTCGCTGTCCTTGGGGATGGCCAGATAGGCCGGCACACGTTGTCCGCGCACACTGCTGTAGGAAACCTTGGTGATCACCTGGGGCCCGCGCCAGGGCCACTTGTCGAACACCTTCGGGTTGAGCGGCAGTTTTTTGTCGTACTTAAAATACTCCCTGATCAGCTCGAAAGTGGCACTGTCCACCGGGGTCTCGATAGCCGAACCGTCTGATTGAGCCTTGCCAGTAGCGGCAAACCCGAGCGAGAAAAAAACAGTAAATAAAATTGCCGGTAAAACGCAGCGTTTGCCGTACATGATATGCTCCCTCAGAAAGAGATTCAGCGCTGTAGAGGATTATAAAGCGTATCGCGCTCCACCGGTGTGCGGCCGGCGTCGATAATTATCCGTTCCAGTTCCTCGCCGGGCATGTGTTGCGGTGTGTCGGCCCCGGCCTCGTGGGTAATTTTCTCTTCAAGCACGGTCCCGTTAACGTCGTCCGCCCCGAAAAAGAGCGCCATCTGGGTCAGCGCAACACCGAGCATAATCCAGAACGCCTTGATATGATTGATGTTATCCAGTATCAGCCGGGCCGCCGCCATCGTTTTCATCACGTCAATCCCGCCTGTTTTGCTCAACTGCTCCAGGCGCGTGTTCCAGGGATGAAACAGCAGCGGAATAAACGAGTTGAACCCGCCGGTCTCGTCCTGAAGCTCACGGATGGCCAGCATGTGGTCCACCCGGTCCGCCGCCGACTCGATATGGCCGAACAACATGGTGACATTGGTGGGAATATCAAGTTGATGGGCCTGACGCATCACTGCCAGGTAGCGCTTGCCGCTGATCTTTTCCGGGCAGATTTTACCGCGGACCGCGGGGGCGAATATCTCTCCCCCGCCTCCGGGTAACGATCCCAGGCCGTTTTCACGAAGGGCCGTGAGCGTCTCGCGCACACCAACCCGACTGACCCGGGCGATATTATCGATCTCCACAGCGGTGAACGCCTGCAGGTGAGCGCCGGGATAGGCTTTCTTCAGGGCGCTCAGCATCTTGCAGTAGTAGCTTAGCTTCGCCCGGGGATGGCAGCCGCCAACGATGTGGAACTCCACCGCCTTGCTATGCCAAAGCTGTGCCGCCTTGGCCAGCACCTGCTCGACAGGCATGTTAAACGCGTCCGCCTGTTCCTGCTTGCGACGGTAGGCGCAGAACGCGCAGTCGTTGACACAAACGTTGGTGTAGTTGATATGCAGGTTGTTTATGTAATAAACCCGGTCATCGTTTTTGAGGCGGTTGGCGTAATCGGCCAGCCGTCCCAGGCCGAGCAGATCATTTGTTGCAAACAGAGCCAGCCCGTCTTCACGACCCAGGCGTTTTCCCGCTGACAGCTTTTGGGCCACCACGGTCAATGCCGGATCGAAAAGGCCCTGCGCAAGTTCCCTTTCGATCTCGCGCCTCCCCCTTTACCTGCTGGCCAGTTCCCTGACCAGCGCACCGGCGATAATCTGGCGCTGAATCTGATTCGTGCCCTCGTAGATCTGGCAGATCTTGGCGTCACGGAAGAACTTCTCCGCCGGGTAATCTTTCATGTAACCGTAGCCGCCCATGATCTGGATCGCATCGGTAGCCACCCTCATCGCCACATCGCTGGGGAACACCTTGCACATGGCGCTTTCCTTGCCGTAATGGCGCGCGCCGCTGTCGATCATGCGGGCGACCTGGTAGGTAAGCGTGCGGGCCGCCTCGATCTCGATGGCCATGTCGGCGAGCATGAAACTCACAGCCTGGAAATTGAGGATCGACTGACCGAACTGGTGGCGCGTGTGGGCGTACTCAAGCGCCGCCTCGAACGCACCCTGAGCGATACCGATCGCCTGAGCGCCGATACCGGGGCGGCTCTTGTCGAAAGTACGCATGGCGATCCCGAAACCGCCTCCCTCGCGGCCCAGCAGGTTCTCTTTCGGAATGACGCAGTCCTCGAAAACCACCTCGAAAGTGGCGGAGCAGCGGATCCCGAGCTTGTCCTCTTTTTTGCCGAAAGAGAGGCCCTTTGTGCCCTTTTCCACCACGAACGCGCTGATCCCGCGAGCGCCCTTGTTCTTGTCGGTCTTGGCGAACACCGTATAGACGTGGGCTTCCTTGCCGTTGGTGATCCACTGCTTGGTACCGTTGAGCACATACCCATCGCCTGTTTTTTGCGCCACTGTCTGGATATTGCTGGCATCGCTGCCCGCTCCGGACTCCGTGAGGCAGAACGCGGCGTATTTCTCGCCGGAAGCGATGTCGGGAAGGAAGCGTTTTTTCTGCTCTTCGTTGCCGCCGATGATGATCGGGAAACTGCCCAGGGCGCTGGCTGCATAGGTTACGCCTACACCGCCGCAGGCCCGGCTGATCTCCTCGGTGGCGATAGCCAGCTCAAGCACGCCCATGCCGATCCCGTCATATTCCTCCGGGATATAGATCGCGGGAAGACCGGCCTCGGCAATCTCAGCCATGATCTTGTGGGGGAACTGTGCATCGCGGTCGAGCTGTTCGCGTTGGGGTACTATATGGGTTTCCGCGATCCTGCGCGCAAGTCGTTTGATTTCAAGCTGTTCTTCCGTCAGAAAATATTCCATAGCGGCTCCCTGAGTGGTATTGGTCTCTATGAATCATCGTCAGAGCTGTTATCTTCGTTGGCGTTCAACAAAATTTCATCCAGATTGTTCACGGCCTGCATGGCCGCGGCCTTTTCAGCGTCTTTTTTACAGGCCCCACTGCCACTGCCCATCAATTTTCCAGCCACCCGGACCTCGCAGAGAAATTCCCTGGCGTGCTCGGGACCGTTGATCGCCACTATGCGGTAGCAGGGCTGGCAACGGAAATTGACCTGGGCCAGATGCAGCAGCCGGTTCTTGGCCTCCTGGAAATCATCGTAACCCACCTCGCACTTGCCACTGTCCAGGATTTTCTCGAAGACGAAACTGCGTGCCGCCTCCAGCCCGCCATCGAGATAAATCGCCCCGATGACGGCCTCCAGCGAGTTCGACACCATGGTCTGCTTTCCGCGCTCCAGCTCGCTGAAATTCTCACGCGAGTAGATAACGAATTTTTCCAGTTCGATCCTGGCGGCCGGTCCTGCCAGCGCACAGCGGGAAACGATTGAGCTTTTCAGGCGGGTCAGTTTGCCTTCCCTGGCGTTTTTGAACCTGGCGTAGAGATAGTCGCTCACCACCAGATCGAGAACAGCATCGCCCAGGAACTCCAGACGCTCATTGCTGTCGTTGTAGTCGCCACCCCGCTCGTTTACCCAGGAGAGATGAGAAAGCGCCTTGCGCAACAGCGAACGGTCGTTGAAACGGTAACTGATCTTTTTCTCCAGGCGTTCCAACTGCCTGCCGGAGGACTCCTGCCGCCCGAGCTTTCTCAGCAGCGCCGCCAACATTTTTTTAGGCCAGCCCAGCATCCATTGATCCAAGAAGGGAACCGGGCGGGAGCAATCTGTCCGCCCACCGCCCGGTTAATTATGTCCTTGCGTGCCGGAAAGCTAAGCCGCCGGCGGGGCTGCGCTTTGGAGCATCAGACAGCCTTGATCGCAATAGAGATATTGTGGCCACCGAAACCGAGCGAATTGCTGAGGGCGGCGTCGATTTTAAGCTGGCGCGCCTCGTTCGGGCAGTAATCCAGGTCACACTCGGGATCGGGTGTTGTATAATTGATAGTCGGTGGAACGATTCCGTGGTAAATCGCCAGCGATGTAAAAATGGCCTCCGCACCACCGGCCGCTCCCAACAGATGACCGACCATCGATTTAGTGGAGCTGACAACCAGGCCGTTTTTCGCCCGGTCTCCGAACAGGCTTTTGATCGCGGCGGTCTCGGTGGGGTCGTTGTGTGGTGTGGATGTGCCGTGGGCGTTGATATAATCGATCTCCTCGAGCGACACGCCGGCTTCCTGCGCAGCCAGCTTCATCGCCCTCATCGACCCCTCTCCGCCGGGCACGGGTGCGGTGATATGGTAGGCGTCCGCCGTGCTGCCCGCTCCGGCTATCTCAGCGTATATTCTCGCTCCACGAGTCTTTGCGTGCTCATATTCCTCAAGCAGCAGCACACCCGCACCATCGGAGAGCACGAACCCATCGCGTTCCTTGTCGAAAGGCCGCGAGGCTGCCTGAGGTGAATCATTGCGGGTGGAGAGCGCCTTACAGGAACAGAAGCCGCCCAGACCCATCGGTGTCAGCGAGGCCTCGCAGCCACCGGTAAGCATCATGTCGGACTCGCCGTACTTGATCGAGCGGAACGCCATCGCCACCGCATGGGCCGAGGAGGCGCACGCCGCAACCGTACAGAAATTGGGCCCCCTGGCCTTGCAATGGATCGAGACATAACCGGCGGCCATGTCAGAGATCATCATCGGCACGTAGAACGGGCTTATCCTGCCGGGGCCACCTTTAAGATACCTTGAATGCTGGGTTTCGTGTGTATGTATTCCCCCTACTCCGGAACCGATAATCACGCCGAAGCGCTCCTGCTCGGCCGGGTCGGTGATCTCGCCGAGACCCGCATCCTGCATGGCCATCGCACTGGCCGCCACCGCAAGCTGGACAAACCGGTCGGTTCGCTTGATCTCCTTGCGATCCATGTACTTGGCCGGGTCGAAATTCCTGATCTCGCCGCCAAACCGGGTAGAAAACAGGCTTACATCAAATGACTCGATGGCCGCGATCCCGCTCTTACCCGCGAGTATCCCATTCCAGGTGGTTTCTATGTCATTGCCCAGCGGGGTTAATGCACCGACCCCGGTTACCACGACTCTTCTGGCCATCAACAGTTCCTTTACTCGTTTAGCAGTTACAACTGACTTACAGATCCTGCCATGGCAGCAGGCCCCTGCGCTTAAACAGACGCAAAACACCGGCTATCGACAAAAGGGCGCCGCTTCACCGCCAGGTGCGCGCCAGGCGCGCCCGAGAAAAAAGATGAAACGGCGCCAGAGAAAACTCCGGGAAATTATCCCTTGGAATCGAGTTTCTCCTGAAGATACTTGATCGCGGAACCGACAGTTACCAGCTTCTCGGCTTCTTCATCGGGGATCTCGAGATCGAACTCTTCCTCGAAATCCATCACCAACTCGACAGTATCCAGACTGTCGGCACCGAGATCCTCCACGAAAGAGGCGTCTTCAGTAACTTTTTCAGCGTCCACGCCGAGCTTTTCAATAATGATTTCCTTGACCTTGGCAGCGTAGTCGGACATCTATCATCCTCCATAGAATTAAGGTTTAGAGGTATTTCGGTTAGTTACCAGTTTTATGTTTTCCGCTGATAACAAAAACTACATTATCATTCCGCCATCGACCTGCAGCACCTGACCGGTAAGATACGACGAATCAGGACCAGCCAGGAACGCCACAACCGCGGCGACTTCTTCCACCGAGCCGCCACGACCCAGCGGAATCGAGGTCAGCCAGTTCTGTTTTACTTCATCGTCCAGGTCGACAGTCATCTCGGTTTCGATAAAACCCGGCGCCACCGCGTTGACCCTCACACCCCGCGAGGCGAACTCCTTGGCGGCCGACTTTGTCAAGCCCAGCAGCCCGGCCTTGGAGGCCGAGTAATTCGCCTGGCCCGGATTGCCCATCAGGCCGACCACGGAGGAGATATTAATCACACTGCCCGCGCGCTGCTTCATCAACTGGCGGCTGGCCGCCTGGATGAGGTTGAACGAGCCCGTGAGGTTTATCGACAGGACCAGGTCCCAATCCCCGGGCTTCATTCTCATCAACAGCCCATCGCGGGTGATCCCGGCGTTATTGACCAGTACATCCAGAGTACCGAACTGCCGCACTACCTGTTTCACAACCTCGGCGGCCTGGCCCGGGTCGGCGACATCGCATCTGTACGCGGCTGTTTTCCTGCCGGTTTTTTCAGCGATTTCCACAGCCGTCTTTTCAGCCTGCGCAAGGTCGATATCGACCACCGCTATATCAGCGCCATCGGCTGCCAGCCTCAGCGCGATCGCTTTTCCAATGCCGCGCGCCGCGCCTGTTATCAGGGCTGTCCGGTCTTTGAGCACCATATTAATAAAGCCCCCCCCAAAAGTAAAGATCAAACTCGCTCAGAGTCCAAAGCGTTCGAGTTCCTCGAGCTTGCCTACAGTCGCAGTGGCTGCCGAACGCTCGATCCGGCGCATCAGGGCGCAGAGCACGTTTCCCGGCCCCAGCTCGACAAACGAGGTAACCCCGCTGTCGATTATCGTACGCATACTCCCGGTCCAGCGTACCGGACTGGTAATCTGCTCAAGAAGCTGCGTACGCACCGTTTCCGGCTCGTTCCGGCTGCGGGCCGAGACATTGGCCACCACCGGAATCCGTCCGGAAGAGATCTTCGCTCCGGCCAGCTTTTCCTTCATAGCTGCGGTGGCGTATTCCATCAGCGGGCTATGGAACGCGCCGCTGACATTCAGTTTTTTAACCATTCTGGCCCCGGAGTCTTTCGCCGATTTCATCACCCGCTCCACGGCAGCCACCTCTCCGGAGATAACCACCTGTCCCGGCGCGTTAAAATTGGCCGGCACCACAACGCCGCTGTCCCGGGAACACAACTTTGCAAGATCCTCATCCGCCATGCCGATAACCGCGGCCATCGCTCCGGGCGCTTTCTCGCCGGCGGCCTGCATCAGTTCACCGCGAAGGCCCACCAGCTCCAGTCCCTGCTCGAAAGAGAGAAAGCCGGCAGCCACCAGTGCGCTGTATTCACCCAGGCTGTGCCCTGCCGCCACCACCGGCTCGAAACCCTTAGCGCGCAGAAGGCTCCAGACCGCCAGGCTGTGGACGAAAATCGCCGGTTGAGTGATCCTGGTCCGGGACAACTGCTCGTCCGGGCCCTCGAAACAAACGGCGGCCAGATCAAAACCGAGCTTGTCGGCAGCCAGTTCGTACATCCGCCGGACTTGCTCGAAGCCGTCATACAAATCGCGGGCCATGCCCACATACTGAGACCCCTGGCCGGGGAACAATACTGCCGTTTTAACAACAGAAGGCATCGGCGACGTCCCTCCCCAATAAAAATATCAGCCCCGGATCAGCACTCCGCCCCAGGTTATTCCACCGCCGAAAGCAACCAGCAGAATGTTGGAATCATGATCGTACCGCCCGCCCGCCCTCACTTCGTGGTAGGCGATTGGAATCGAGGCGGCACTCGTATTACCAAAACGGTCGATATTGACAAAAACCTTTTCTTTTTCGACCCCCAGCCTCTTGCCCAGGGAATTGATAATCCTGATATTGGCCTGGTGCGGGATCAGCAGATCCACGTCGGCAAGGTCGATTCCGGCCTTTTCGGCAGTCCTGGTCGCCGCCACTTCCATCGACCGCACGGCCACCTTGAACAACTCGTTGCCGTTCATCTTGATGAAATGCTGACCACTGTCCACGGTTTCCCGGCTGGCTGGCATCCGGCTACCGCCCGCCGGCAGATTGAGCAGCTTGGTTAAACTGCCGTCGCTGCCCAGGTGGCTGGCGAACAAACCCTTGCCGTCCGTGCCGGGTTCGACAAACATCGCCCCGGCGCCATCGCCGAACAGGATACAGGTAGCACGATCGGAATAGTCCGTAATTTTGCTCAGGGTCTCCGCGCCGATAATCAGCGCGTTACGGTAGACTCCGGTGCTGAGCAGGGAGTGGACAACCGTCAGGCCGTAGAGAAAACCGCTGCAGGCCGCCGAGAGATCGAACGCGGTGGCATTGACCGCGCCCAGCTTGTCCTGAACGATACAGGCGGTGGAGGGGAAAAGATGATCGCCAGTGGCGGTGGCCACAATGATCAGATCTACATCCTCCGGAAGTTTAGCGGCGCCGGCGAGCGCCATCCTTCCCGCATCGGCGGCCAGGTCCGACGTGGCCACGTCTTTTTCCGCGATTCTGCGCTCACTGATACCGGTACGGGTCAGGATCCACTCGTCGCTCGTCTCGACCATCCGCTCCAGATCGGCGTTGTACAGCACTTTATCCGGGAGAGCAATACCGGTTGCCAAAATCTTAAGATAGGTTTCCATTCGTGGAATTTTCCATCTGGTAATTCTTGACTTCTTCGCTGATTACCTTGTTGACTTTATTGAGAACCGCGAGCCGAGCGCTCCTGATTGCGTTACGGATCGCCCGCGGCGGCGAACCGCCGTGGCAGATAATAGTAGTCCCGTCTATGCCCAACAGAGGCGCTCCGCCATATTCCGCATAGTCGAAAGTTTGTTTCATATCGTCGAACACACCCTTGAGCATCAGAAAGCCCATGGCGGCCAGCGGGCTGGCCTTGATCTGATTTTTCAGGTGTCCCACCAGCAGATTGAGCACCCGCTCGCTGAGCTTAAGCACCACATTGCCCACGAACCCGTCGCAAACAACCACGTCGGCCTCGCCCTCGAAAATGTCTCCACCCTCTACATTGCCGATAAAATTCAGCGGGCTGGCCGCCAGCAGCTTATTGGTGGCCACCGTGAGCTCGTCGCCTTTCGAGGGTTCCTCGCCGATACTGAGCAATCCCACCCGGGGGCTGGAGGTTCCGAGCACTTGTCTGGAATAGATCGACCCCATCATGGCGAACTGAAGCAAATGGATCGGCTTGGAGTCGACATTGGCGCCCACATCAAGCACAACGCAGGAACTGCTTGTAGTCGGGAAAACGCTGCAGATAGCCGGCCGGACAATCCCGCCTATCCTGCCCAGGCCCCTGAGCGAAGTGGCCATCACCGCACCGGTGTTACCCGCGCTGATAAAGGCGTCGGCCTTGCCCTCGGCCTGCAGAGCGATACCCACCGCAATCGAGGAATTCTTTTTTTTACGCAGGGCGGCCGAAGGGCTTTCCCCCATCTCGACAACCTCGGCGGCATGGACGATTTCGATCCTGGAGGTGTCGAGCCCATCAAAACGCTCGAGATACCCGGCTATCCGGGTATCGTCTCCAACCAGGCACAACTCGAAATCGGCTTCCAACTCCTGAATCGCCTGGACAGCGCCCTTGATCGGCACTGATGGTATCTGGTCGCCCCCCATCACATCGAGAGCTATCTTCATGCAGCAGCACCCCGTCCCGTATTAGGCGTGTGCGGCAAGCAGCCGCCCGCACTGTGGAGAGCTATCCGGGTCACTCTGTTACTTCGACCACTACACGGTTCTTGTAATATCCGCAATGAGGGCAAACACGATGCGGCTGCTTGACCTGTCCGCAGTTGGAGCATAAGCTGGACGCGGGCGAATCAATTTTATAGTGGGTTCTTCTCTGACGCTTGCGCGACTTGGACGTCCTTCTCTTGGGTACGGCCATCGATCCTCCTTGAACGGCTAATAAGATGCGGCTTTAACCGGTAAAGCGAAAAAGCCGCATCAGCAAAGTTCTGTTTATTTCCTGTTTTTCAAGTCCAGCAATTTAGACCAGCGGGGATCTATAAATTCCTCCCGGCAGTCGCAACTGTCAGTGTTAAGTTCTTTCCCGCACTTCGGGCATAGCCCTCTGCAATCATTGTCGCACTGGAAAAAACGGGGGTATTCCAGAATAATATTTTCTCTCACCATCGCTGTCAGGTCAATTTCCCTGGCATTATTCTCAAGTGGGAAGATACCCTGTTCCCGGCGCTCTTCTTCGCTTAGCGCCAATTTGTCGAGCGCCCCGGGAAAAGCAAACATCCCGCGCAGCTCGTTGACGACTTTGGTCGTGACCCTTTCCAAACAGCGACGGCACTTACCCTCGGCCGTAAAGGTAAGTCCACCCGCAACATGAAAACTCAGGTGATCGGTGGTGCTGAGACGAACATCCAGCCTCAATGGTCCGGAAAACCCGAACCGCGGTTCGCCCTCAAGCTCAATCTCAGCGGGCACAAGATCGCCCCTTTGGCGGCACGAGCCGTGCTTGATCTTATCCAAGTCTATTACCAGCACAGACATAACAAATTATCTCCATTCAACTCTATTGTCAAGTAAAAGCTGCGCCGGGCAGCCACGCACGGTGAAAACGGCTCAACCCTCACCCAGCACCGTCCTGATTGCCTCCGGCAGCGCATCGCTCAACCCGGTGGCCATCAAGCCATACTCCCCGAACGCCTCGGCGGCAAGCTCTCCTGCCAGTCCGTGAATATAAGCGCCACAGTAGGCGGCCTCGAAAGGCTCCATGCCCTGGGCGATCAGCGCGGCGAGAGTACCGGTAAGCACGTCACCCGAACCGGCCTTGGCCATCGCGCTGCAACCCGTGGGGCTGATCACCGCCGGTTGCCCGTCGCTGCATACCACCGTGGGCGGGCCCTTGAGCAGCACCACCGCGCCGCTTTGGGAGGCCAGGCGTCGGGCCGCCTCAAGCGGCGCTGCCACCACGTCCCCCAGCGGCACGTCCAGTATTCTCGCCATTTCCCCCGGATGGGGGGTCAGCACCAGTGGCCCGGCGAAAGATGACAGCGCGCGCGCCTCGCCGGCGAACGCGTTCAGGCCATCGGCGTCCAGCACCACCGGCACCTCGATACAGGGAGCGAGTTTTCTGATAAACTCAACTGTCCGCCCGTTCCTGCCGATTCCCGGTCCAAGCGCCACCACGTCCATGCCATCAGCGATAAACCGCGCGGCAACCTGAACGGCCCGCCCGCTAAAATTACCTCGCCCGTCGTCGGGTAACGGCAGGGTCATCACCTCGGTCAGCCGGGTCTCGAACACCTGGTTCAAGGATTCCGGCACCGCCGCCGTCACCATTCCGGCCCCCGAGGACATCGCGGCCAGCGAACTCATCACGGGTGCGCCCGTCAGGCCGGTGGAGCCACCGATAACCAGCACCTTGCCGTAGTCACCCTTGTTGCTGAAATCCCGCCGGGGCGGCAGCAGGCCGCACACGTCCTCGCTCTCACAGACAAACAGGTCACATCCCGCCTCGTCAATCGCCCGTTGGGGAAAACCGATATCCGTGCGGATCACCTCGCCACAACATTCGCGGCCGGGATAAAACCGGTGGCCCGGTTTCTCGCAGCCGAACGTGACCGTAAGCCGGGCGGCAAGGCTGCAGCCCGGTACCGCACCGCTGTCCATCTCCACACCGGTGGGCGAATCCACGGCCACCACGGGCAGGGAGCGCCCGCTCACTTCGGCGACTATCGAAGCGATCAGGCCCCGGGGCGCACCGGAGGCTCCGGAGCCAAGCAGGCTGTCGATCACCAGATCGCTTTCGTCCAGAGCGTCGGCCAGCGGCCGCAGGTTATCCTCGGCAAGCTCGAACACTTCCACGCCGAAATTGATCGCCGCCGAGGCCATCAGGGCGGCATCGCCCGCAAGTTGATCGAGCTTTCCGGTGAGAAACACTTTCGGCCAGAGCGGCGCGCAACTGGCGAGCAGCCAGCGGGCAACCACAAAACCATCCCCGCCGTTGTTACCCGGGCCACAGAGAACCACGGGGGCGCGGCAAGCGGCGCTGGCCGGGAACCGGCGCAGGGAGTCGACAACCGAACGTCCGGCGCCTTCCATCAGCACCGCGCCGGGAAGCCCCAGTTGCCCGATAGTGAAAGCGTCCACGCGCTGCATTTTTTCGGCTGTGAGTACGGGAATCATCGCTCACCCGTCTTCCTGGAGAATAATCACTGGCAGGAACCGCTCGGCGGCCCGGGCAGCCGGAGCGATTGTGCTTGCCCGGGTCCCCGGCTCGTTCACTGCGGGATGAGAAACGCCTGATGAGCGCCGGGTTTTACGTTCCCGGCGCTCTGAAAGAGCTAAAGTTTCACTTGAAAGATTGTCCGATATCCTTGCCGATACTGACCTCTCCGTTATCGATCCGCAGGTGAAACCCGCAATCCGGATTGGTGCAGACCCATGCCTTATATCGGATCGACGCGCCGTCGCGACCGTAATCGCTCAGCGGAATCAGGATTCCGATATCGCATTTCTGGCATTTCGGAAAATTGCTCTCCATCGTGTTCCCCCATCCCATAGAGGTTCGTAATTACCCGGCTATCAGGGTATTGGCTCAGGCAGGTAAAATTTCTTCGGATCGTAGTCGCCCCTCAGAATGTTTAATTGGACGAATTCGTTAAGGTCAACAATATACCACTTTCCTTTATCCGGATACAATTTCATTTTGAGAGTGAATTGTTTCCTTGTCGTCTTCTCCCCCGCCGCTTTCCGCCGCGATGGGGATTCAAACAGAACAATCGCATTGCTTATGTCACGGTCCACGTAAACCTTGTCAATCGTATAGGATGCGGCCGATGCGGCCGGGAGATAGTCCTTGAAGAATATCTCCCGGAAAGAATCGATAACTCCCTGTTGCTCCTCCCGCGAAAGCCTGTTGAAATAGTCCCTGCCCACATAGTACTGATTAATCGCCACTTCATCCCAGGCCATCAGGGTATCGAGCACCTGTTCATTACGCTCGCCGACACTGCTGACAAACTGTTCCACAACCTGATGCGGGCTGTTATCCGCCCGCTGGCAACCCGCGGCCAATACCAGAGCGGCCATCGCCGTGGCTCCTGTCAATCCGCCAGCCAACCTGAAGCGAACCATTGTACGGTCTCCGCCGGTCAGTAGTCTTCCGGGAGCCACTCGGCCAGTTTGTCCCGGATTTTAGCGGCGGTCAGCGGCTTGAGCATAAAATCATTGCAGCCACGCTCAACCGCGCGCCTCGCACTGACAACGCTATGGGCCGTAATCGCGATCACCGGAACGCCAAAGAGCTCGTGATGCTTGCGCAGGGCGGCAATAGTTTCCAGCCCGCCCATGCCCGGCATCGAGACATCGAGAAATATCAGGTCGGGCTTATCCTGCTCGGCCACCGCAAGTCCCTCGGCTCCGTCGGCGGCTTGCAGCACCCGGTAATCGTCCTCCAGGCTGACTGCGATAACATCCCGGTTCTCCGGAACGTCGTCGATGATTAGAATTGTCTTCATAAGCGCGTCAAAAAAACGGTCGCAATGGGAATTAAGTTGCTCAAGGTCAGCCAAAGGGGTGATTCACACGTCCCTGGGCGGCGGAAAAATATGAAATTTTATTTCAGCGGCCGTTGAGTGCTTTTTTCAGGCGGCCCCTTCATGCGTTGTATTCCTGCAGGCTCGTCACCTCGATCTCGCCATTGCGCAAGGCCTCGATTCCCTCCACGGCGGCAATTGCCGCGGCTTTGGTCGTCACGTAAGGAATCGCGCTGGTCAGCGCCGCCCGTCTCATCGCCAGGGCGTCGAACAGGCTCTTGTCGTCCGAGGGCGTATTGATCAGCAGGCTGACCTTTTTCCCGCTGATCAGGTCCACGATATTCGGGTCGCCCTCGCCCACCTTGTAGACCATCTCGCACTGGACTCCCTTGCCTTTCAGGAAATCGTGTGTGCCGCCCGTGGCGTATATTTCGAAACCCATTTCGGCCAGTTTAGCTACACTGGGCAGCAGGTTTTCCTTGTCGTGGTCGCAGAGGCTGACCGCCACCATACCCTCCACCGGCAGGGCGTTCCCCGCACTCATCTGGGCCTTGGCATACGCCAGCCCGAAACTGCGGTCCATGCCGATCACCTCGCCCGTGCTCTTCATCTCCGGCCCGAGCAGAATGTCCACATTGGGGAACTTGATAAACGGCAACACGCTTTCCTTGATGGAAATATGTTCAAAACTGCGCTCCTTGGCAAATCCAAGTTCGTCGAGCTTGCGGCCGATCATCACCTTGGCCGCCAGTTTCGGCAGGGAAATCCCGATGGTCTTGCTCACATAGGGCGCGGTGCGGCTGGCGCGCGGATTAACTTCCAGGACGTAGATTATCTTATCCTTGACCGCGTACTGGATATTGAGCAGGCCGATAACGTTCAGGGCCCGGGCCAGCTCACCGGTCGCCTTGCGCAGGGCCGCCATCACCTCCTCGTCAAGCGAGATCGGCGGCATCACGCACGCCGAGTCTCCGGAATGGATCCCGGCCTCCTCGATATGCTGCATGATCCCGCCGATTACCGTGCGCTGTCCATCGCAGATCGCATCCACGTCCACTTCGATAGCATTTTCCAGATAGCGGTCGATCAGGACCGACTTGCCCAGCGAGGCGTCCATGGCCGATTTCATGTAGCGGCGCAGGGAGTCCTCGTCGTAGACTATCACCATCGACTGGCCGCCCAGCACGTAGCTGGGCCGCACCAGCACGGGATAGCCGATCCGTCCGGCTATTTTGCAGGCTTGCCGCTCGTCGTAGGCTATCCCGTAGTCAGGATGCTCGATTCCCAGCTCAATGAGCAGCTTACCGAACCGCTCACGGTCCTCGGCCAGATCGATACTCGAGGGCTGGGTGCCGATAATGGGCACCCCTTGCTGCTCCAGCGCCTCGGCCAGCTTGAGCGGGGTCTGTCCGCCGAACTGGACGATCACACCGTCGGGTTTTTCGATATCGACAATGTTCAGCACGTCTTCGAGGGTCACCGGCTCGAAATAAAGCCTGTCCGAGGTATCGTAGTCCGTACTGACTGTTTCCGGGTTCGAGTTGACCATGATCGACTCGTAGCCCTCTTCCTTGAGCGCGAACGCCGCCTGCACGCAGCAGTAGTCGAACTCGATCCCCTGGCCGATCCGGTTGGGCCCGCCGCCGAGAATTATCACTTTCTTGCGCCGGGTGGGCCAGGCTTCGTCCTCGCTCTCGTAGGTGCTGTAGAGATAGGGCGTGTGGGCCTCGAACTCGCCGCCGCAGGTATCGACCCGCTTGAACACGGCCTGGACTCCCCTGCTCTTGCGCAGGGCGCGGATTTCGAGCTCGTCGATACCGGTCAGATGGCCGATCTGGTAGTCGCTGAAACCCATTCGCTTGGCCTCGCGAAGAACATCGGCGTTGAGTCCGCTCTTGGAGCGCAGCTTCTCCAGGCGCTCCTCCATCTCGACAATTTCCTTAATCTGCCAGAGGAACCAGGGGTCGATACCGCTGACCGCATGGATTTTTTCCGGCTCCCAGCCCTCGCGCAGAGCGTGACGGATGTAGAACAGCCGTTCCGAGTTGGGACGGCGAAGTTCCTCTTCGAGCTTGTCCGGGTACGCCACTTCGCGCCCGTCGGCTCCCAGACCGTAGCGGTTGGTCTCCAGGCCGCGCAAGGCTTTCTGCAGCGATTCCTTGAACGTGCGGCCGATAGCCATCACCTCGCCCACACTCTTCATCTGCACGCTCAGCGTGTCATCGGTGCCGGGGAACTTGTCGAACGTGAAGCGCGGAATCTTGGTAACCACGTAATCGATAGTCGGTTCGAACGAGGCCGGGGTCTGCTTGGTGATGTCGTTGGGGATCTCATCCAGGGTAAGGCCCACGCTGAGCTTGGCGGCGAACTTGGCGATCGGAAAACCGGTGGCCTTGGACGCCAGGGCGCTGGAGCGCGAAACCCGCGGGTTCATCTCGATAATCACCAGCCGGCCCGTTTCCGGATGGACGGCGAACTGGATATTGCTGCCGCCGGTTTCCACTCCAATCTCGCGGATCACGGCCAGCGAGGCGTCGCGCATCCGCTGGTATTCCTTGTCCGTCAGGGTCTGGGCCGGGGCCACCGTGATAGAGTCGCCCGTGTGGATCCCCATCGGGTCGAAATTCTCGATTGAGCAGATGATGACCACGTTGTCCTTAAGGTCGCGCATCACCTCCAGCTCGTACTCTTTCCAGCCCAGCACGGATTCCTCGATCAGAATCTCGCTGATCGGCGACATGTCGATCCCCCACTTGGCGGCCTGCTCGAACTGCTCAATGTTGTCGGCGTGGCCGCCGCCGGAACCGCCCAGGGTAAACGACGGGCGGATAATGACCGGAAAACCGATTTTGGCCGCCACGGCGCGCGCCTGCTCCATGTTGCGGGCGTAATCTCCGTTGATCAGGTCCAGCCCGATTTTCTTCATGGCGTTGCCGAACAGCTCACGGTCCTCGGCCTTTTTGATCGCCTCCAGCTTGGCGCCGATCAACTCGACACCAAACCTGTCGAGCACACCGCTCTCGGCCAGGGCCACGGAAATGTTCAACCCGGTCTGGCCGCCCATGGTGGAGAGCAGGGCGTCCGGACGTTCCTTCTCGATAATCTTGGCAACCACTTCCGGCACCAGCGGTTCGAGATACACACGCTCGGCTGTTTCAGGATCGGTCATGATCGTGGCCGGGTTGCTGTTAACCAGCACCACCTCGTAACCCTCGTCACGCAGGGCCTTGCATGCCTGTGTGCCGGAGTAATCGAATTCGCAGGCCTGGCCGATGATGATCGGCCCTGAACCCACAATCATAATCTTCTTGATATCCGTTCTCTTGGGCATTAAACCATCTTCTCAAGCTATTGGTTGTAAGATATTATAATAAATGCAGTTGACGTGCATTGTCGTCTTTATCCATCGATCCTCCTGCCCGGTTCGAGCGTGAGGTCGATTATTGTCACCCGGCAGGTATCGGTATCGAGAATCGCCGCGGTGCAGCGGCCGCTGAGCCAGCCCCCGCACTCGCCGGGATTGAGGCCGATCGGCAAGCTCTGTCCGCTCAAGGTTTCCACCACGGTCTCGTGGGTGTGGCCGAATATGACCACGTCCGCCCCGTTGCCCGCTGCTTCGGCTTCCCAGTCGGCGCAGTCGTGAACTACCCTGATTGTCAACTCACCGGCAGAAAACTGGATCGGCGGCTGCTCGATAGATCCGCCCACCGAAACGGCCTTGATTTTCAGCCCGACCTTCTCGCCGTCGTTGTTGCCGTAGATCGCGCGAAACGGGCAGTTCAGCCCCTCCAGAGCCGCCATCGCAAAGGGCGCGACCACATCTCCGGCATGGATCACCAGCTCGCAGAGCCCGGCGTTGAAATGCTCCACGGCCCGGCGGAGCATGGGGACATTGTCATGGCTGTCGGAAACTACGCCTACGATCATGCCGCCACCATCGCTCCCAAGTATAACACGGCCGTTAGTAGGACCTGGCAGCCACCACCCGGCACCTGGAGGGCTTGCCGGTGAGAATGCACTCTCCCCGCTCTTCTTCCGCTTCCAGCGGTATGCAGCGGATTGTGGCCTTGGTGTCCTGCTGCATCCGCTCCTCGTCCTCGCGGCCACCGGCCCAATGGATCAGGGCGAACCCGCTGTCGTGCCTGACGAATTCCTTGAACTCATCGTAACTGTCAATTTTGCTGGTGTTGCGCGTCCTGAAATCCAGCGCCTGTGGTACAGGCCCTGCTGGACCTCTTCGAGCGCCCGTTCAACACTTTCCACCACCGAGTCCAGCGCACAGGACTGCTTTTCGCCGTTGTCGCGACGGACCAGCACCACCTGGCCACTGGCCACATCGCGCGGTCCCAGCTCGATTCGCACAGGCACGCCCTTGAGCTCCCACTCGCTGAACTTGAAACCGGGCTTGCACTGATCGCGGTCATCGAGTTTTACGGAATATTTTGCGGACAGAGCTTTCCAGACCTGATTTGCTTTTTCCAGCACGGAGGATTTCTCCTCGTCGGAGCGGTAAATCGGCACGATCACGCACTCAATCGGGGCCAGTCTGGGCGGAAGCACCAGCCCGTTGTCATCGCTGTGGGCCATGATCAGCGCGCCGATCAGCCGGGTGCTAACGCCCCAGCTCGAGGCCCAGACCAGCTTGCGCTCCCCGTCGGCGTCCAGGAAATCCACATCGAAAGCCTTGGCGAAATTCTGGCCTAGGTTGTGGCTGGTGCCTGCCTGGAGCGCCTTGCGGTCCTGCATCATCGCCTCGATAGTATATGTCCGCAGCGCCCCGGCGAATTTTTCCCGCTCGGTTTTGACGCCCCGGATAACGGGCATCGCCATCGTGCCCTCGGCGAACTCGCGGTAGACCTCCAGCATCTGACGGGTCTCGGCCTCGGCTTCCTTTTCGGTGGCGTGGGCCGTGTGGCCCTCCTGCCAGAGGAACTCGGTTGTGCGAAGAAACAGCCTGGTACGCAGTTCCCAGCGCATGACGTTGCACCACTGGTTGATCAGCAGAGGCAGGTCCCGGTAGCTCTGGATCCACTTGCGGTACATGCTCCAGATAATCGTCTCGCTGGTTGGCCGGATAACGTAGGGTTCTTCCAGTTTGCTGCCGCCGGCATGGGTAACCACGGCGCACTCCGGGCTGAAACCCTCCACGTGCTCGGCTTCCTTGCGCAGGAATTCCTCGGGGATCAGCAGCGGGAAATAGGCGTTGACATGGCCGGTTTCCTTGAATCTCGCGTCCAGCGTGGCCTGCATTTTCTCCCAGATAGCGTAGCCGTAGGGCCTGATCACCATGCAACCCTTTACCGGCGCGTAATCGGCCAACTCGGCGCGCAGAACGATATCCTGATACCAGCGAGAGTAGTCCTGGCTTCTTTTCGTTATTCCCTTGGCCATCCCGATTCCTTAGTTTTTTGCATATTAGCCCGGATTAACAGAGTGTTGAAAAACGCCATCCGCGGCATTTTTCAAGGCCCCTTGAGTGGATTCCTGACAAATCAATATAATCTATCAAAGCGCCGGAAGTGTGTCAATGGTGGCGCCGGGGCGGGCGGCGGCTCAAGCGCCGTCAGGATCGCACTCTGGCGGGAGTTTCCGCATCGATGAGAAAGCGCTTGCGGCCAGCAGCCAGATCAGTGGCTCGATCTCATAGCGGATCCTGGCGTTTTCTCCTATTTCCAGCAGGTTTACCACGCCGCTGACATAAGCCACGGTAAAGAGCATGAACAGCGCGGCTATCCCCCTTGGTCCCCTCAAGCCCTCAAGCCCTCCGCGAGCCAACGCCGCGGGCCAGTAGAGCGCAATCGCCAGCAGGGCCGCCAGTACGAACAGGCCGATATCCGGCAGAGACTCCGACAGCTTGATCCTGCTCTTGAACTCGGTATGGTAGTTATCTCGCCAGAGTGAGCTGAGTTGCCCGTAGAGAATGACATCGGATACCCGGACCCAGGGCCCTATTTTTTTTACATTCTCCGGATTGAAAATCTGGTCGTGGGGCGGCTGAACGTACAAACTAAGCGCTCCGAACACACCTCCGGCGTAGGCTGCGGGGCGATAACGGACCACGCTGAGGTCATCGTGAAGGAAACGGCGGGAAATATCGACATAGGCCGGGTGGTTGAAATTGGGCGCTCCGCTGGCGGTTCTCTCGTTATCCAGGATCGGGATGCCGCTGGGAAGGAACGAACCGACTTCACCCGTTTTCTCACGATAATAGTCGAGGCTCTCGAAATTGGCATACAGGCCGAATTTCGAGAGTCGGCCATTGGCGAACATCTTCACCCGCTGGAAATCAGAGATCTGCATGATCGTGATCTTGTAGAAATTCATCCCCAGCAGCGTGCTGGTGGTAAAGCCTCCCACGGTGTAATAGTTCTTCGCCATCCACAATCCCACAACCAGCAGAGGGATCAACGCGGCGGTTACAATCTGCCTGCGGCACTCTGGCAGCAGCAGCCACAGCGCGCCCGGCACCAGCAGCAGCCACAGCGGATGAAACATACTGCGGGTCAGCACAACCATCGCCAGCAGCAGGAACAGGCAAAACAACCAGGCAAGTTTCCTGGTTTCGGCAAAGACATTAAGCGCCAGCGCGGCCAGCACCAGCATCAGCGCAACCGGGTAACTGTAAAACGCCCAGTTCTCCAGCAGGATCGTCGCCGGAGTGACGGTAAACACTCCGCTAAGCGCAAATGCCCATTTGCGGCCAAGCCCCAGGCGGAGGCCAAGCAGAAAGACAGCAATACAGAGGCACAGCCCCATCACCAGGTAGATCAGCTGCAACACCTGAATAAAATTACCCGGAAATATTTTGCAGACCAAACCGATGAACAAATTAAACAGGGGCGGTTGGTAGTGGAGCAGCAGAACAGTGCGGAACAGGTCTTCCTTGAGCAGCAGCGGATCGGCGATCTGGATCAGGTTATCGAGATCGGCCACAAACCTGACGCCGATCGCGTAACAGGCCAGGCGCGAGAGCGCGAAAAGACCGGCGAGATAGCAGCACAACCTTGTGGTGCCTGAGGGGAACAACTTGCTTTCGCCGCTCATTTTACCGCTCATGCCTGCCCCGCTGGAATAATTAAGCAGCCGTTTTATCCGCCGGCAACGCTGAATCGTAAAACAAGGGAGTCCGCTAGAGGGGCGTTGAAATAATACGCTCAACGCCTTGGAGTGAAAAGTTTTGCCCCGTTGCTTGTCAAGGGCAAGGCAAGCCGTTTCTTTTGTCAATTTTGCTACTTGTACTAGACCAAGCAGTTGCATCGTACGGATCGTTTTGGGCTTGAATAGCGGGAAACGGCCCTTGACAACCGGATGCCCATACTTACGTTATTTTTCAACACGCTTCCAGGGCACAAATGGGGTACCGCAAAAAAACCCCGCTCCATAAAGAAGCGAGGCTTTTTATTCATTGTATCTTGCTGAATATCATAGCCTTTTACCTTCAGCCCTGAGAATTGGCTTCAGGCCCTTGACCAGCTCTGCGAACTGCTCGGGGTTCAGCGACTGCTCCCCGTCGGAAAGGGCATTCTCCGGATCGATATGGACCTCGATTATCGCCCCGTCAGCGCCACAGGCTGCCGATGCCTTGGTCATCGCCCCCACCAACGCCGACACCCCGGTGCCGTGGCTGGGGTCTACAATTATGGGCAGATGGCTCATCCGCTTGACCAACGGTACGGCCGAAAGATCGAGCGTGTTGCGCGTGGCGGTCTCAAACGTGCGGATGCCGCGCTCGCAGAGGATCACGTTGGGGTTTCCCTGGCTGACCACGTACTCGGCCGACATCAGGAACTCGTCGATAGTCGCCGAGAGCCCGCGCTTGAGCAGGACCGGTTTATCGAGCAGGCCCACCTGCTTGAGCAGGGCGTAATTCTGCATGTTACGCGCACCGATCTGAAGAATGTCGGTGTAACGCGCCACCAGCGGAATGTCCTGCGGAGTGATAATCTCGGTAACTATCGGCAGGCCCGTTTTTTCCCGCGCCTCGGCAAGCAGTTCCAGACCCTCTTCTTCCAGGCCCTGGAAGCTGTACGGGCTGGTGCGCGGTTTGAACGCACCGCCGCGAAGTACGGTTGCGCCGGCCTTTTTCACCTGCTCGGCCGTGGCGATAATCTGCTCGCGGCTTTCCACGCTGCAGGGTCCGGCGATGATTACGAACCGGTCGCTGCCGAACGCCACGTTCTCCCCCACCCGGACAATAGTCTTGTCCTTTTTCAGCTCACTGCCGACCAGCTTGTAAGGCTTGAGGATCGGAATCACTGATTCCACGCCGGGCACGGACTCCAGGCCCTTGAGGCGGAACTTGCCGCGCTCGTCGCCGATAGCCCCGATCACGGTCCGCTGCTCGCCGTAAATCGGGTGAGTCTTGTAGCCGAGTTCACGCACTTTATCGAACACATGGTCGATCTGGGCGCGGGAGGCGTCCTCTCTCATGACGATAATCATCTTAAATCGCTCCTGCGGGTGCAACGGGGATAATTTAATTGCCGGAACCGGCCGGATATTACCTGGAGGCTTGCTCGGCGATCAGGTCGCCGACCTCGCGGGTTCCGTAACCCATCTTACCGGCGCCCAGGTTCTTGATCTTGTTGGCGCAGGCCCACTTGACAGCGTCTTCGATGTCTGTGGCCATGGCGGTTTCGCCCAGGTCCTCGAGCATCATCGCGGCGCTGCAGATCGAGGCCAGCGGGTTGATCACGTTCAGGCCGGTGTACTTGGGCGCGCTGCCGCCGATAGGCTCGTACATCGAAACGCCCTCGGGGTTGATGTTGCCGCCGGCGGCGATACCCATCCCGCCCTGGACCATCGCGCCCAGGTCGGTGATAATGTCACCGAACATGTTCTCGACCACCAGCACGTCGAACCACTCGGGATTCTTGACCATCCACATGCAGGTAGCGTCCACGTGAGCGTAATCACGCTTGATGTCGGGGTAATCAGCCTTGCCGACCTCGTGAAACACACGCTCCCAGAGGTCGCTGGCGTAAGTGAGTACGTTGGTCTTAGCCACCAGCGTGAGTGTCTTATTCTTGTCGCGCTTGCGGCAGTACTCGAAAGCGTAGCGTATGCAACGCTCCACGCCCTTGCGGGTGTTGATCGAGGTCTGGATCGCCACCTCGTCGGCGGTACCCTTCTTAAGGTTGCCGCCCGAGCCGGCATAGAGGCCCTCGGTGTTCTCGCGCACGACCACGAAATCAATATCCTCGGGTCCCTTGTCCTTGATCGGGGTCGATACGCCGGGATAGAGTTTGACCGGACGAAGGTTGATATAATGGTCCAGGCCGAAACGAAGGGCCAGCAGCAGGCCTTTTTCCAGGATACCGGGCTTGACGTCCGGGTGGCCGATCGCGCCCAGCAGGATCGCATCGTATTTTTTCAGGGTCTCGATACCGTCCTCGGGAAGAACGACACCGGTGGCCTTGTAGTTCTCGCCGCCCCAGTTAAAATCGGTAAACTCAAAAGTTTTGCCATACTTACTCGCCACAGCCTTGAGTACTTTCAAAGCCTCGTCCACAACCTCCGGCCCCGTGCCGTCGCCGGGGAGAACCGCGATTTTATAACTCGACGCCATCTAACCACTCCTTCTTTTCATGTACCGAACAGTTGCAATCCAGCTCTGATTTTCAGGTAACTTACAAAATAACACAATCCGGCTTATCCCGCCAGCAACCAGGGTTGAGCGCCGTGATGTTTTTCCTCAAACCAGGTAATCTCGCTCTCATGCTGTAGCGTCCAGCCGATATGGTCCAGCCCCTTGAGCAGGCAGTTGCGGGCAAAGGGCGGCACCGCGAAGCTGAAATTCAGTCCGCCGGGCGAGGTAAGCGTCTGCGTTTGCAGATCGACCGTAAGCTGCGTACCCTCGTTGGTTTCGATCTCCCGGAACAGGGCCTCCACCTCAGCGGCGGCCAGCGCAACAGGCACCATCCCGTTCTTGGTGCAGTTGTTGAAGAAAATGTCGGCGAAACCGGGCGCCACCACCGCACGAAAACCGTATTCCACCAACGCCCAGGGAGCATGTTCCCGGCTGGAGCCGCAACCGAAATTATCACGGGCAACCAGGATCCCGGCCCCCTGATAGCGGGGAGCGTTGAGGATAAAATCCGGATTGGGCTGCGTCTCCTGCTCGTCCAGATAGCGCCAGTCGTGGAAGAGGTGCTTGCCGAACCCCGTGCGCTCTATTTTTTTGAGGAACTGCTTGGGGATTATCTGGTCCGTATCGACATTCTGACGGTCGAGAATGGCCGCCAGCGCCGTATAACTGGTAAAAGGTTCCATTGTCGTATCTCGCGTGCTGAATGAGTTCCAATCCGTCTCAGAGCAATTCGCGCGGGTCAGCGAAGCGCCCGCTGACCGCGGCGGCGGCGGCCAGCAGCGGGCTGACCAGATGCGTGCGTCCACCCTTGCCCTGACGGCCTTCAAAGTTGCGGTTGCTGGTGGAGGCGCAGCGCTCACCCGGCGCCAGGCGATCATCGTTCATCGCCAGACACATCGAACAGCCGGCGGTGCGCCACTCGAACCCGGCCCGCAGAAAAACCTCGTCCAGGCCCTCCTGCTCGGCCTGCCGCTTGACCAGACCGCTGCCGGGCACGATAATCGCCCGCACCCCGTCGGCCACTTTGCGGCCGCGCACGAACCCGGCCACCTCGCGAAGGTCCTCGATCCGGCCATTGGTGCAACTGCCGATAAACACGGTGTCGATCTCTATTTCTTTGATCGGCGTATTGGGCTTGAGACCCATGTACTCCAGGGCCAGCTCGATATTGCGGCGCTCGCCCGGATCGTCGCAGGCGGCCGGGTCCGGCACCTTGCCGTCGATACCGGTTACCATCCCGGGGCTGGTGCCCCAGGTTACCCGTGGCCGCAGGGAGTCGATCCTCAACTCCAGCACTTCGTCGTACACGGCGTCCGGGTCGGAAGGGAGCTGTTTCCAAAGCTCGACCGCTTTGGCGAAGTCCTCGCCCTCCGGTGCGAACGGACGGCCCTGAAGGTAGTCGAAAGTCCGCTGGTCGGGGGCCACCATCCCGGCGCGCGCCCCGGCCTCGATACTCATGTTGCAGAGCGTCATCCGGCCTTCCATCGACATCCGGCGGATAACCTCGCCCGCGTATTCGATAACATAGCCCGTGCCGCCGGCCGTGCCGATCTGGCCGATAATCGCAAGGATTACGTCCTTGGGCCCGAAATGTTCGGGAGTCTGGCCCTCCACCCTGATCAGCATTGATTTGGGCTTGCGCTGCTGAAGGGTCTGGGAGGCGAGCACGTGCTCCACCTCACTGGTGCCGATCCCGAACGCCAGGGCCCCGAACGCGCCGTGGGTGGCGGTGTGGCTGTCGCCGCAGACGATAGTCATACCCGGCAGGGTCAGTCCCTGCTCGGGCGCCATGACGTGCACCACTCCCTGACGGACGTCGTCGAGGTCGAAAATCGTGATCCCGAAATTTTTACAATTCTCGCGCAGTGCTTCAACCTGCCTGGCGCTCAGGGGATCGGCTATCGGTTTGTCGCGATCAAGGGTCGGGACGTTATGGTCCGGTACGGCGAACGTGGCCCGCGGCTGGCGGACCTTGCGCCCGGCGAGCCTGAGCCCCTCGAACGCCTGGGGCGAGGTCACCTCGTGGACCAGGTGGCGGTCGATATAGAGCAGCGTGATTCCCTCATGCTCTGCCACCACGTGCGCGTCCCAGATTTTCTGGAACATCGTTTTACCCATCGTACTTCTCCTTGTAATCATCACTTGTAGTCGTATGTTAGCGCATCAGTGAGCGTAATCAGCCTTTTTCCGCGGCTTTCCCGCGCGCGAACAGGGCCTTGTTTACGGCGTTCAGGTAGGCCCGGGCCGTGGCGTCCATCACATCGGTGCTGGCAGCCTTGCCCATGTACTCCACATCATCGAACACAACGCGGATGAACACCTCGCCGATCGCCTCGCGGCCCTCGCTAATCGAGCGGATCTGGTAATCGGTCAGCGAACCGTCCAGACCCACAATCCTGTCGATAGTGTTGCACAGCGCGCTGACCGGACCCTCGCCGGTGGCGGCCTCCTCGATTTCCTCTTCGGTTTCCCTGTTCTTAAGCACCAGCGTGGCGCTGCTCACTATCTGGTTGCCGCCGACTGTCTGGATGTACTTCATGTGCCAGATTTCCGGGATATCCTGGATCCCGTCCTGCACTATCGCCAGCAGATCGTCGTCGGTAATCGTCTTCTTCTGGTCGGCCACCTTGGTGAACAGCTTGTAGGCCTTCTCAAGGTCCTCTTTGGCCAGGTCGAACCCGAGTTCCTTGAAGCGCACGGCCAGGGCGTGACGGCCCGAGTGCTTGCCGAGCACGATATTGCTCTTCAAAATGCCCACCGACTGCGGGGTCATGATCTCGTAGGTCAGCGAGTCCTTGAGCATCCCGTCCTGATGAATTCCGGCCTCGTGGGCGAACGCGTTCTTGCCCACTATCGCCTTGTTCTGCTGGACGAACACGCCGGTGATATTGCTGAGCAGGCGGCTGGTGGGATAGAGTTCCTCGGTGACTATCCCGGTTATAAAATCGAGAAAATCCGCGCGCGTGCGGCAGCTCATCACAAATTCCTCCAGCGAGGCGTTGCCCGCCCGCTCGCCGATACCGTTGACCGTGCACTCCACCTGGCCGGCCCCGTTGCGGCAGGCGGCGATAGAGTTGGCCACACCCAGGCCGAGATCGTTGTGGCAGTGGGTGCTCAGCACCGCTCTAGTACCCAGATCGGGCACGGCGTCGCAGAGCCTTTTCATCCGGGCGCCCCACTCCTCGGGGATCGCGTAACCGACAGTGTCCGGGATGTTGATCGTGGTCGCTCCGGCATCGATAGCGGCCTGCGTCACCTGGGCCAGGTAGCCGTCATCCGTGCGGCCGGCATCCTCGCAACTGAATTCGATATCGTCGAAATAGCCCTTTGCTTTCTCGACTGCCCTGACGGCCGATTCCAGAACCTGCTCACGGCTTTTTTTGAGCTTGTACTTGAGGTGGATGTCGCTGGTGGCGATAAATGTGTGAATACGCGGCTTCGCGGCCTTTTCCAGCGCCCGGGCCGCCCGCTCTATATCAATATCGACAGCACGGGCTAGGCCCGCGACCACCGGGCCACGGACCTCTTCGGCCACCTTGCGGACCGCCTCGAAATCACCCTCGCTGGCAATCGGGAACCCGGCCTCCATCACATCCACGCCGAGTATGGCGAGCTGATGGGCCATCCGCAGTTTTTCAGCGAGGTTCATGCTGCAACCAGGGCTCTGCTCACCGTCGCGAAGAGTCGTATCGAAAATGGTTACCTTGCGTTTAGCGTCGGACATTTTTGTTCCTCCCCATCTATGATGGCTTTGTAAGAAGTCCATCTACTTTGTTGCGCTGCATATCTCGTCACTGCGGAGTACCTTTAAGTACACCTCATTCCTCGATATTTGCGCGCCTCGTACCTGGAGCTTTTTACTTTGCCATCGGGAAATATGGCTTTCTACGAAACCATCATCTTTGATCGAGAATTGGTTTTCGAATGAACACTCAAGTTACCGGCAGAGCTGCATTCAAGCAGTCCGCCGGGCGCTGAGGAGCGCCCGAACTGCCCTCGCAGGCTGGGGGTGGAAAACCGTTTTCTCTCTATGGCGAAGTCATACATTGCGAGCAAAATCCCTTCTAAAGGGGCGTTGAAACAAAGACATTCAACGCCCTATGGTGAAAAATTTCGTTTGTTCGGTTGTCAAGGGCAAGGCAAGCCGTTTCTTTTGCTGATCCTGTTACTTATGTTGTATCAAGCCGTTGCGTCGTTCGAGCTGTTTTGGACCGGCCTGGCTGGAAACGGCCCTTGACAACCTTTATTCCCATTCTTCGTATATTTCAACACGCTAAAATAATCCCGTTATTCGCCGAGCGTCCGTCCGATAGCCCGCGCGATAATTTCCAACTCTTTCATCAACTTGCCGAACTGATCGGGATACAGGCTCTGCGCCCCGTCGCTGACAGCTTTATCCGGCTGGTGATGGACCTCGATTATCAGCCCGTCGGCCCCGGCGGCGGTGGCGGCGCGCGCCATCGGCAGCACCTTGTCGCGGATACCGGTGCCGTGGCTGGGGTCGGCCACCATCGGAAGGTGGCTCAGCTTCTGCACAACCGGGATAGCGCAAATGTCCATCGTGTTGCGCGTATAGGTTTCGAACGTGCGAATGCCCCGCTCGCAGAGGATCACGCTCTTGTTGCCGCCGCTTAGCAAATACTCGGCGCTCATCAGCAGTTCCTCGATCGTGGCGGAAAGGCCGCGCTTGAGCAGCACCGGCTTATCCAGCACACCCAGAGCGCGCAGCAGGGTAAAATTCTGCATGTTGCGCGCGCCCACCTGAAGGATGTCCACATAGGGCAGCATCACCTCGATCTGGCTGGCGTCCATGATCTCACTGATAACAGCCAGACCGTGCTTGTCGGCGGCGGTGCGCATCAGTTGCAGGCCTTCCTCGCCCATGCCCTGGAAACTGTAGGGGCTTGTGCGCGGTTTGAAAGCGCCGCCGCGAAGAATTTTTGCTCCGCTGCCGGCCACCCGGGCGGCGATCTGCTCTATCTGGTCCTTGCCCTCCACCGCGCACGGCCCGGCCATCACCACCACTTGCCTGCCGCCGATCTCGATATCATTGCCGACCTTGATCACCGAATCGAACGGCTGGAACTGGCGGCTGGCCATCTTGTAGGGTGCGGAAATCCGCACAACCTCGCCAACGCCATCGAGGATCTCGAAATCGCGCTGGTCGATAGCGGCGGTGTCGCCCACCGCACCGATAACCGTATAGTTCATCCCGGTGGAGCGATGAGAGTCCAGGTTGAGGCTTTGGATTTTTTCGATTACCGCCTGAATCTGTTCCTCGGTGGCATCGTGACGCATGCTGATGACCATCGGCCTATCCTTCTTTCTCTGTCAATTCCCGCTCAAGACGGCGAGTTTCATCGATTATCCTCTCGAACAGGCGCTTGATCGCCTGGTCGGACAACGGGCCGGGATTGACCTGCTGCACATGTTCGTAAATCTGGTCCTCGCGGGCGGGATTATAAACCGGCTGATCGTGTTCCCGCTTGATCTTACCGATTTCCAGCGCATAACCCGCGCGCCGGTTAAACAACTCCAGCAGCTTATCGTCAACCGCATCAATCTTGATTCGCCAGTCGTTGATATCCACCTTCGCTACTTTCGCTGAATTAAATTCCGCCCTGTTGCGGCGGGACAGACACCCTGAATACAAAAAAACCACTATCGGTTGATAGTGGAATTATGCGGACTTACGCGCTAAAGTCAGGAATTTTAGTTCCAATCCTCCACTATCAATCCGGGTCAACCGGGAATAAACAGATATAAGTAAAGGTAAAACACCTTTTCCTCCAAAAGCCATGCAGCGGGCTGGAAAACCTGATTTCATCAAATTTTCTACTATAGATAACGTCTATAGTAAGCAATCAGCGCCGCACAGTCAAGTTTTTTGCAATCTATCTCATCGATATTCTACAGGTTGTGGGCCCGAAGCGCGGCATCACCTCCAGCGTTTTGTCCGATTTCAGTTAAAAACTGAACTTGCCAAAATCCTCGGGGTTCATCTTGCGCAGGGTTTCGCGCAACACTTCCGGATCGTATTCCTCGGCCTGCTGGGAGATCGTTTTAGGTACGATCTTGCTCGCGCTCTCCAATAGCTCATCGGTGGTGCGGATCGGCGCCTTCATCCTCAGGGCCAGCGCGATAGAATCGCTGGGCCGGGCATCCAACTCAATTCTCTTGCCCTCCTGGCTCAGATACAGCCTGGCGTAATACGTATTGCCCTTGAGCGTGTGGATCACCATGCTGTCCATCTGTACCCCCAGATCGACCAGCGCCTGCTTGAACAGATCGTGGGTCAGCGGGCGCTTGAACTTGACACCGCTGATTTCCATCGCGATCGCACTGGCCTCGCTGGGACCGATCCAGATCGGCAGCACCCGTTCACCGTTCTGCTCCTTGAGCAGAACGACCGGCGAGTTATTGGCGCTGTCTACACCGAGTCCGGAAATAGTCAATTCAACCATGACTGGCTCTCTCACTGGGTGAAGAATAAAATGACTGCCTGTTACTTACGCTAATCATAAGTAACAGGCAAATCAAGGCTAGGTCTGATTAACGGCTTGCGGATCGATCAGGTACCCATCGTCCAACTGGCCAGGTACTTGACCTGTTCCGGTGTCAGTTCGTCGATTGTGATGCCCATGCTCTTGAGCTTGAGCTCCGCCACCCACTCATCGATGGAACCGGGGACGTCGTACACTTTGGCGCCCAGCTTGCCCTTACTCTTGATCACATACTCGGTGGCCAGCGCCTGGGTGGCGAAACTCATGTCCATCACCGAGGCCGGATGACCCTCTGCGCAGGCCAGGTTGACCAGGCGGCCCTGGCCGAGCACGAAAATCCTGCGACCGTCGTCCATCACGTAGGCGTCGACGTTCTTGCGCACATCTTTTTTGATATGATCGGCGAGCTTGCCCAACCCGTCGAGATCGAGTTCCACGTTGAAATGGCCGCTATTGGAGATAATCGCGCCGTTCTTCATTTTGTCGAAATGCTCGGGACGGATAACGTTAAGGTTACCGGTGAGCGTGCAGAAAACATCGCCGATCACAGCGGCATCTTCCATCGTCATCACCCGGAACCCGTCCATCACGGCCTCGATAGCCTTGACCGGATCGACCTCGGTTACGATCACGTTGGCGCCCATGCCGCGCGCGCGCATCGAGAACCCGCGGCCGCAGTAGCCGTAGCCCGCGGCGACCACGTTCTTGCCGGCCAGCAGTACGTCGGTGGCGCGGATAATACCATCTATCGTGGACTGGCCGGTGCCGTAGCGGTTGTCGAACAGGTGCTTTGTCTGGGCATCGTTAACAGCGACAACCGGGATTTTCAGCGCCCCGTCGGCGGCCATCGCCCTGAGACGGATCACACCGGTGGTGGTTTCCTCCATGCTGCCGATGATTTCGCCCAACTGATCCGCGTAATCGGAATGGATCATGCTCACCAGGTCGGCGCCATCGTCCATTGTAACCACGGGGTGATGCTCGATGGCGGCGCGGATGTGCTCGTAGTAAGTATCGTTGTCTTCACCGCGCACGGCGTAGACCTTGATCCCGTCATGCTCGACCAGCGAGGCCGCAACATCGTCCTGGGTACTCAGCGGGTTGGAGGCGCACAGCAGAAGGTCGGCGCCGCCGGCAGCCAGGGCACGGCAAAGGTTGGCGGTTTCGGCCGTCACGTGAAGGCAGGCGCTCATTTTCATGCCGGCCAGCGGTTTTTCCTTGCTGAAACGCTCGCGAACGAGCTGCAAAACCTTCATGTCCTGGTCGGCCCAATCGATCCTTTTTTTCCCGGCCGCGGCCAGGCTCATATCCGCAACATGATAATCCATCGATTCTCCATCGTAGTCGGTTAGAAATAACGATTTCCCCCCCCGGGGAGAATCGTAGCGATAAAGGAACCGGCAGGTCCAACCTTCCTCTCTCACAGGAGGGGTGAACTCTGCCGGTCGTCAATAAAGTCCGCATCAAAAAACCGGTTGCGCTCAGAACAGATCGCGTCTGATCCGGGCATTACCCTCGTTGAGGGTGATCTGCACCGAATCCTGATCGGTGGGCAGCGCCATGTCCCAGATCAACATTTCGTCGGTCGTGCCGGGGCGCCGCAGCTCACAGTGCAGCCACCAGTTTCCGTAAGGCAGGGTCAAATTATCGACTCTGCAGTTCTCGTCGGTAACCTCGACCTTGGTGGCCAACTCAGGTGATATGGCCTCTTTGAATTCACCGAATCCCTTGTAAGCGCTCCCTTTCCACCTGTTCACCTTGGCTTCGTACTGATTCTTGAGATCCATGTAATTCTGATGAACCTCGTGGCGCTCGTTCAGCATACCCTTCATGCCGCCTTCAAGTTTCTGGAAGATTGGATACTTTTTACGATACTCTACGGACTTGTTGCTCATGTTCTCCAGCTCTTCGCGCATCGTGTCCACGGAATCCGCCATCCTGGCGCTTCGGTCAAGGACCTGCTGATAAGATGACCGCAGTGCCATCAACTCGGTGGAGTCGGGCCTTGGGCCGGGCTTGTTGAGAGCAACCAGGCTATCCAGTACCGCAGGGTAGTCATAGGACAGGAATTCCACTTCCACATTTTTACATTCTGAGCCGTCTCCCACCTGCAATTCGATATAATATGTACTTCTTGTGGAACAACTCACCAGCAGGACGAGACATGCGGCAAACACGGAGAACTTAGCACGACTAAAATCCATAGATTTCCCCCTGGGGAACGATGCGGTGGCCGTTGGGCAACCGAAAGCACGGTCGCCGCAGGTTTCAGCAATAATTCGACGAGAGTTAATTAAACGCTCGCGGCAAAAGATGTCAAGCATAAATATCCACGCTCACACCGGTACCGGCCAATGAAGCCTGAAGGCTGAGCAGGCTGTTTACAGCGCTGCGCGTCCTGGCACCTGCCGCCAGCGCGTCGCGCTCGGAGCTGCTTTGTTCAACCTCCAGACGCCTTACCGAATGCGACTGGATTTCCCACGTGCCGGCCGCGCGGGCAATCATCCGCCCGGCCACCTCGCTCACATGGGCCCTGTCCAGAAAGCTCACCTCGCTGCTCTGCGACACCCAGACCGCCTTGTCGGCGGGCCAGTTCGAACCCGGTATCGGGCTGGAACCGGCAGGATTTATCGCCGCGCCGAACTGCGCGTTCTGCGATTGCTGCGGCGCCACGGCCTGCACCTGTGGAGCTGCATAGCCAGCGGATGAAATTGCGCTGAGTACCATAACCGACCCCCCGGTTTTAGTTGTGACTCAGCCAACTCAGCTACTTCCGGTTATAACCTGAAAATGAATAACAACGTAGCGCACTGCTAAATTAAAGCAATCCCTCTGCTTGCCGATATAAAAATTGTCAAGAAGAAATCTGTAGGGCACGGCTGCGGCTCCCTTCCAACTCTCCCCTGTGTTGATGGGAACCCCAAATTTGTCGCTGACGTGCTCAAATTAAGGTCCGGCCTCCACAGTCGGGCCTTTTTTTCTGTCTAGATCAGAAAGTCCACCCGCCTGCCGATCATCTCAGCGGGCAGCAGATTGTACCTTCCCCGCACGGTACGGTCGACGGCCAGTGTGAGGCGCTTGATTGCCTCGAGCCTGGCGTTGACACGCCGCACGGGCCGGAAAATCTGCCGTTTGCGCTGCTGGTACTGCTCGAATACCAGCAGGTGACGGTTACGTATTGCGAGAAAATCAGCCATCTGTTATCCCGACACACTGGAAATCTTCACTAGGTATATTATAATTATAATACACTTGACAGGGCAACACAAAAGTATTGAACCCGGCCGGTATTTTTGCAAGACTACTGGAGGGCGCGGGGAAAAGTCTTTTCACACGCCCGCGTTGGAAATGGATTGCTTTGACTGGCCGATCAAAGGCAAGACAAGCTGTTGGAATTGTAACATATTTGGAATATTAAATGTTATTAACTTTGCAAACTATAAAAGCGACTTCCGGGGCGAACATGCCCGGCACCGGCCCTTGAGAAGCTTGTTTTTCTTACTTTGATTTTTCACAGCTCTTTTTTATCCGCCCGAAAAATACGGAGAGGCGCCTTCGATGCCGAAAGTGGAGTTCATCTCACCGAACTGGGAATGCAGCAGTTGCGGTACAAAAGTGGAAAAACCGGTGAGGGTGGTTAACGGACAACTCAAGCCGACATACTTTTATCTGCCCCAGAAATGCACAGTCTGCGGCAAGCTGCTTGATTTCTACAAAGTATTATGCCATTACGACTTAGACACGATCCGTAAAGCGGACAAGGTGCTGGTGTGAAAACAGCCGGGAGCGGAAAACAACAAAAAGCCGGCAACCTGTAATCAGACCGCCGGCTTTATTTATGGGGTGAGAGACGGGACTTGAACCCGCGACCACATGGGCCACAACCATGGGCTCTACCAACTGAGCTACTCCCACCACATTTGGATCATATCCCTGTTGCAAAAATATAAATCGAGACTGCCGAACTGTCAATAAAACTCAAACGAATCAGGGCTTGAGGGGCTCGTCAGCGGTTGCTATCTCCGCTTGCAGCACTTCGATCCTGTCACCCTCGGCCACAACCCCGTCCTGTGTTACACGGGCGAAAATTCCCTCGCGCGGCATCACGCAGTCCCCTGCCTGCTCGTAGATGGCGCAGCGGTTATGGCACTCCTTGCCGATCTGAGTCACTTGCAGCCTGGCTGTGCCCACGCTCAGCACCGCGCCCACCGGCAGAGAAGCGAGTTCAATCCCACCGGCCACGATATTTTCCGCGAAAATGCCGTGGAACGTGTCTACCCCGCGTTCTTTTATTTTCTCGATACTGGCTGCCGCGAGCAGGCTCACCTGACGGTGGCCCGGCCCGGCATGGGCGTCGCCCGTGATACCGTGGCCCGCAACCAGCTCGGCCTGTTTTACCACCCTTTTCTGCATCCCGCGCCGTGCGCTGATACAAACCGCTAGCACTGTTCCTCTGTTGTCAGTCAAGCCGCTATCTCCCCCCTCAAAACCGTACGCAGGCGGCATCAACCGCCGATTGATGACATGCAGGTCACTCCGGGGCCGTCGGCCCTGGAGCCCGCGCTGCGGCCGTGACCTTGCACTTTGCCGGCCAGGGCGGCCAGCACCGCGCCGCTCAAATGCGCATCCGGGGCCGCGCTGCGAATCATCGCGCCAAGATCCAATTCATTCCTGTCGTGAAGGCAGAGCCGGAGCCGACCGTCGGCAGTGAGCCGCAGCCGGCTGCAACCGGCGCAGAAGCAGCCCGTAAGCGGGGCGATAAACCCAACCCTGCCGCTGAAACCCTCCACGCTGTAGAGCCGGGTAACTCCCTGGCGCCCCTGCTGCCGCAGAGGAAATATCTCGCCGATCCGCCGGGCAATCTCCCGCCAACCCACCAGCCGGTCCGGCTGCCAGTGGTTGTCGCCGAACGGCATGTACTCGATAAAGCGCACGGTGAACTCGTTGTCCTCGGTCAGCGCCACAAAATCCGCGAGTTCGTGGTCGTTAATCCCGCGCACCACTACTGTATTGAGCTTAAGCTCAAGCGCCGGCTCAGCCAGCGCCGTTTCGATCCCCCGCCAGACACTTGGGAAAAAATCCGCGCCGGTGATTTCCCTGAAGCGCCCGGCGTCCAGACTATCCAGGCTGACATTAAGCCGGCTTATACCGGCGGCGACAAGGCCCGGCAGCCTGCCGTCGAGCAGGGTGCCGTTGGTTGTCAGCGCCACCGTGCGAATCCCGGCGATCCCGGCGATCCGTTCGATCAGCTTTTCGATCCCACGACGCAGCAGCGGTTCTCCGCCGGTAAGCCGTACCTTGCGCACGCCCATCCCCGCAAACAGCCGCACCAACCGGATCAACTCATCGTCGCCAAGGCCCTGCCTGCCGGTTTCACCAGGCAGATCGGTTCCTCCCGGGGGGCGGCAGTAGCTGCAATTGAGGTTACAGCCGCCGGTCAGCGAAATCCTCAGATAGTCGTGTTTGCGGCCGTAGCGGTCGATCAGGATGTTTCTCTCGGGCATGGCGTTCATTCTCTGCTGAGTTGAGATAAAGACTCAGGCGATTAAACGAAACCCGGCGGCTGTAAGTTGCCCGGAAACCGCGATAAAAACCAAACGCCAACCACGCTTCAGGTAACAATCGCTCCGCGGCGCGGCGGCGACTGTCCGAGGGTTCGCCACAGGCAAATGAAACCGCCAATGCAGGTAACAGCCGGCGCCCACTTTTTGAGTGTGGAGCCGCAAGCCCTTCCAGGTCCACCTGCGAGATATTTGAGCTTAACTATAAGAGAGCCGTATTGCAAAGTTTTTCAGCGGGAAACAGTAAAAAAACCGCCCGGCTAACACCGGGAGGCCTAAAAGATTGCATGTTTGCCGGCGGGCTAAAACCTGTAAAAAATGCTCGTACCAATCACCGGATCGTGGTCCCAGTTGCTATTGGCGGGGAGCCTGTCCGAGCGATACTGGAAATAGAGCGAGAAGACCACGGGTTTGTTCAGCCCCCACTTGAACCCGGTAGCCAGCCAGTTGGTATTGTAGCGGGAATGCGGGCCCAGGCTGGAAGTCTGTAGCCAGAAATCGTTGTAGGTAATCCAGGCGCAGCGCACTTTGCCCAGCATAAAGCGGTGGGTCAGGCGGGGACGGATGCGGATAAACTCCCGGCCCTCGTCGTTGAGCTGAGCGTGAACCCTGGTGCGAATGTCGAAAGTGGTTGTCCCGTTGTGGTAGAGCTTGAACACCGGATCGATAAAAATGTTGTACTGCCTGCGCCACCGGCCGTCGTACTCCTGGGGCTTGACCCGAAAGAGAACCATCAGGTTCAGCCAGCGGTTGCTGATCTTGATGTTAGGCCCGATTTCCCAGCGCAGCCAGTAGAAATCGGAGACGTTGTCGCGGATGCGCAGTTGGATGTCGCTTTTGAGCGAAACCCGGTCAGTTATTTTTTTCTGGATACCGTACTCGCCCCAATGTTCCAGCCTGCCCGCAAGACAAGAGTCAGTCGCCATCAGAAGAACCGCAAGGGTTAATACTGGTAATAGCAGTTTATGCATACGGTTATCTCAAACTCTTTAGATCCGAGTTTAACCGGCCATCTCATTTTCGAAGTCCTCATCGGCGCCGAGCGCCACGGTTCTCATCGCATTGGCCTTTACTATTACATGCACGTCTTTACCCTGCTCAAGCTCCAGCTCGCTCAGCGCCTGCTCGGTGACCACTGCCCTGACCCGCTGGCCGACATCCACCGTGACAATCGTCCTGTCGCGTAAGCGCTCGAACGAAACCACTTTTCCCGGCCAGATATTGCGGCTGGAGAGCCGGGGAAGCTCCCCGACAGAGAGGATGATCTCATCGGCCCGGAAAGTGACATAGCAGCCCTGGCCCGGACGATGGTTGTCGGCCGTGACTGTTATCATCAGGTTCTGGGCACGGACCTTGCTGAAACCTCCCTTGCTGTCTACTTCCGCGATACGGCCCTCGATAATGTTCTCTATCGAGTCCACACTGATCACCTTGGCCGCCGCGGCCAAAACATCGTGAGGATGCCCCAGGGCCGACACCCGCGAGTGCTTGCGATGGTCGCTGTCCTCCTCGACCACCATCAGCGCCACCGTGTCGCAGAGAGCGCTGATATCGGCGAAAACATGGCTGACATAAACCATCGGAATCGACAATTCGTTCTTGAGCCGCAGCAGGTAGGCCAGGATCCTGTCGCGCAGCTTGCCGTCCAGGCCGGTCAACGGCTCGTCGAGCAACAGCACGTTCGGACTGGTGAGCAGGGCGCGGCCAATCGCCACTCTTCTGCGCTCCCCTCCGCTTAGCTGTGCCACTCCGCGATCCAGCAGCCTTTTGAGATCGAGCAGAGCGAAAATGTCTTGTGGCTGGAGTTGTCGCTGTGAGGGTGCTATTCTCTCGTAACCGAACAGCAGATTTTTCCGGACGCTTAAGTGGGGAAACAGCAGGTTATCCTGAAACACCACGCCCAGCCTGCGGCGCTCTGTCGGGACATTGGCACCGGTTTCCGAGTTAAACAGGTCTGTGCTTCCATTGACCCGGATCAGTCCCGAGTGCGGATGGATTATCCCCATCAGCGCCAGCAGCAGCGTGGTCTTGCCCGCTCCAGAGGGGCCGATCAGCCCGGTAACCTGGCTCCGGCTGCTGACCGATACGTCGAGGTCGAACACGCCCCTGGTGATTTTGAAATCGAGCTCCAGCATGATCAGTTCCCGTGTCCGGACTTAAAGCGCCTGGTCCCGACCCTGGCCACAAGCGCCTCGCTGGCCAACAGCGCCAGCGCACTCAGCGCCAGCGAGATAACGACCAGGCGCATCACTTCCGCCTCGTGGCCGGGAGCCTGGTGGTGATGAAATATTTCCAGGGGAATGGTACGGTTGCCCTGGGTGCCCGCGCTCACCATCGCCGTGGCGCCGAACTCGCCCAGAGCCCTGGCGAAACAGAGCACTCCGCCAGCGACAAGCCCCGGCCAGGACAGCGGCAAAGTGACTGTAAAAAACGTTCGCAAGGGTGAACAGCCCAGCGTACGCGCGGCCGATTCCAGGCGCGGATCCACATGCTCGAATGCGTTACGCACCGAGCGCACCAGCAGCGGGAAACCCATCACAGTCGCGGCGATAGCCATCCCTGTCCAGGTGAACACAACCCGGATGCCCAGCTGACCCAGCAGGCTGCCGATAAAACTCTGGGTGCCGAAAGCTTTGATCAGGAAAAAACCGGTAACTACCGGGGGAATTACCAGGGGCAGGAAAATCACAGTTTCGACAACCGATTTTCCGGGGAACTTGCGGCGGGCCAGCAACCAGGCCAGCCCCACGCCAGGGACGATACCCAGCGCGACGGCCAGCGTGCCCATATAGATTGACAGCCAGATCGACGACATTTCGCTCTCTAGTATCGACAATTCCTGCTCCAGCCAAGGGGGCGTTGAAATAAAACTCTCAACGCCCTCTAATAGAATATTTTACCTGTAGAATATTTCACCTGGTTGGTTGTCAAGGGCAAGGCAAGCCGTTTCTTTGGCTGATCCTGTTCATTGCGTTATACCAAGCAGTTACACTGCCTCCACCAACTGTCGGCAGCTATGTCGAGAAACGGCCCTTGACAACCCCAATGCCCACGTTTTTGTTATTTTTCAACACGCTGCTAAACTATGGCCGCTCAGGGCCGCTTGAACCCGTACTTATCCAGAACGGCCAGGAACTCATCGCTGGTGAGAAATTGCATGAACCTGCCGGCTTCCTGCTTACGGGAACTGGCGCTCACGATGGCGGCGTGATAGGTAATCGGCTTGTGGGAGCTCTCAGCGAACGTAAACAAGGTCCGCACCTTGCTGCTGCGGGCGGCGTCGGTGGCGTAGACTATTGCCGCGCTGACATCCCCCTGCTCCGCATAGCGAAGAGTCGCGCTGACATTGGGCGCCAGCACGACCTTTTCCCCGGCTGCGAGATTATCCCACAAGCCGTAGTGCTCCAGCGCCTGTTTTGCATATTGCCCGGCCGGCACGTGCTCCGGATCACCGATACTCAACCTCTCGGTCCCGGCCAACTCCCGGGCCGACTTAATCCCGCTACGAACCGGCAGCGGTTCCACGCAAACCAGTGAGTTACGCGCGAACACAAACTGACTGGCCCCATCCACCAGTTTTTTCCGTCCGGCATATTCGATCCAGCGCTGACTGGCTGAAATGAAGATATCCGTAGGGGAACCGGTCTCGATCTTACGCGCCAGCGACCCGGAGGAAGCAAACTCGAATCCGACCTCGATGCCGGTGGAGGCGTAAAACTCCTTCGCCGCCTCGGTTATCAGGTCCGTGGTGCTGGCAGCGGCATAGATTACAATTTGCGACTTCGGCTGCTTGCCGCCTTCGCCGCAGGCAGCCATGAACACGAACAGAGATGCGCAAACCAGAGCCGCCGCCGTCGGGCCGGTTGTCCCGCCCGAACCTTTTATCAAAGACATTCTCACCTCGACAAAATCCTGTTCCGCTCAGGGAAGACCGATAGCAAAGAGACGGCCCACTCCCCCCCTCTTGCGCCTAAGCCTTTCCGGCCCGCTTGCGGACAACTGCTTGCAAGCTGCCGGCCTCAGCCCTTGTAAATCCGTGTGCCCGTGTGTTTACCTGCCAGCGCGCTGGTGATATTGCCGGGTTTGAGACCGTTGATGATCTCAAGGTACTTGACGTTTTTGCTGCGCTGAAGGTAATCAAGCACAACGCGCTCCACCACCAGGTCGTCCAGGTCGCGCTCCCTCAGCTCACTGACCGTGATTTCGGGAATGAACTCGGCCTTGGGGTCCTTCTTGGGATCGTTGGTGTACAGGCCGTCCTCGTCCTTGATATAAAGCACGCTCTCCGTACCCAGGAACTCCGCTGTGAGGAACACGCCGGTATCGGTGCGGTTGTCGGGGATCGAACCTTTCTGGGGCACCTCTTCCCAGTAGGTGAACGGCGGCATGCCGACCATGATCGGAATACAGCCGAGCTTGAAGAACAGCGGCAGCATCTCGAACTGCTCGGTGGAGATGTGGATTCCGCCGTGCTTGGCCAGCAGCATCTGCAAAATACGTGCGTTCTGCAGGGCGATAGAGCCACCCAGTGCCGCCAGAAATCCCGGGGGCAGTTCCAGGTCGATCGCGATCTCGTAGGCGTGACGCGCCCGGGTGCCGCCGCCGGAGCAGATCATGATTTTATTGCTCTCGTGGTTGGCGACAATCTCGTTGAGGATCGGGAACAGCGCCTTACGTCCGCGGTCCATGATGCTCTGGCCGCCGATTTTCATCAGCCTGACGCCGGGGATGATTCTGATCGGCTTATCGCTGGTGGCTTCCAGCAGGCTCTTGTCGCTGAGCGACTCGTGCTCGAACCTGGTCCAGATATCCCGTGCCGCATCTTTCTTACCCATTCATCCTCCGTATTTATCTTATATATTTGCAGATATGCGATTCATCCAAAGTATGACCGCAGGGCCTTATTTGCCGTTGCCGCCCACATCGGCGGCTACGCTCACCGAGCTTTTCGACTCGTCCTTGAAGATAACGGTTCCCACTTTCTCACCGTTGAGCGCCCTGGTCAGGTTACCGCGCACCAGGCCGTTGATGATATAGATTTTCTTGCTCCGGCGGCAGCGAGCCATCACCTCAAGCACCGAGCGCTCGATTATCAACTCGTTGAGGTCCATCTCCAGCAGCTTCTGCACACTGATCTTCCCGATCAACTCCGCGTCCGGGTTCTTGCGCGGGTCCTCGGTGAACAGGCCATCCTGGTCCTTGATATAAATCATCGACCGGGTGCCCAGCACCTCGCTGACCATGTAGATCCCGAAATCCGGCCCATAGTCCGGGATATTACCCACTTTCGGCGGTTTTTCCCAGTACATGTGCGGAGGCATCGGCACCATGATCGGGATCATCCCGGCGTGGATGTACATCGAGAGTTCCTCGAAATGTTCGCGGGTCATCCTGATTCCGCCATGCTTGGCCAGCAGGGCGTAAAGAATCCTGGCGTTCTGTTCCTCGATCCCGCTGACCAACATCGACAGCCCGCCGGGCGGGAGGCCGAAATCGAGTCCCACCGAGTATGAATGCCGCACGCGGATCCCCCCGCTGACAGAGAGGATCATCCCGTGCTTGCCCTTGTTCTCCACAATCTCTTCCACCAGCGGGTAAACCGCTTTTTTACCCTTGTCGATAATACTTTTTCCGCCGATCATGATCACGTTCTGATCCGGCAGAACCGCGATCTGCTTGTTTGTGTCCGTCGAGGACAGTACATCCTTACCCAGCAGGGACTCGCGCATAAACCTGCTCTTGATGTGGGTCCGGCTGAACCCCTTCTTATGTGCCGGCATAGAACTCCCTCCATAACAGCGCCCGCCAAGCTCAGGCGCCATCTATCTTGATGTGACCGACCAGATATCTCGAAACCGGCGCCGACAGCACCCCGAACAGGCACTGCGACACGACAGGCAGGACCAGCAGCAGGTAGAACTCGGCCGGCATCCTGAACAGCAGCGACAGGATCAGCACCGCCGACGCGCGCGCCACACCAGCCACCAGTCCGATAAACGCATACAGTATCAGCGAGCGGGACCCGCCCGACGCTCTGACCAGCAAGTCGACAGTCAGCGCGGGCAGGAAATGCTGGAAGATGTCGAAAACCCCGAACCGTCCAAAACCGGCCAGAAAGTTGATCGCCCCGCTCACCACCCCGATATTAGTAGCCGCCAGCCTTGTACGTGTCAGCGTGGCCGCGGCGATATACGCCGGTACAATCACAAGATTTTTAATTCCCGGAGCCAGCGGAAAGCCGGGCGCAATCTTGATAAATCTCACTCCCACCACCACGATAGTCAAAGCGAAAACCAGCGCCCGATCACTATCGGCAAACGTTTGGCGCGCCGTGGCCAGCCGGCTGTTGACCAGTTCATCCACAACGGTGAAATCGCCCTTGAACAACCTCTTGAGAAATATTCTCTTCCCGCCGCCGCTCTGAGCGCCATCCTTTCCGCCCTTTGCCTTTCCGCCGCCTCCAAGTCCTCCCCGGCCCTCGAAATAGCCCAGAGTCGACTCGAATAACTGCGCCAGTTCACGGCTCATTCCCAGGCCCGTCAGGCCGCTCACATACTGCTGGCGGCTAAGGCCGTGGCGAATCAGGACACCGGCGGCCAGGATCGTGAGCAGCCGCACGCACATGGCCGCGCCCTCTATCGCTCCGGCGGTACTGACATTCAGGTCCCAGCCGCCGAGGCGCAGCAGGGTAAAATCCCTATCGGCCGTAAACAGAGAGTAAAACACCAGGATCATCGCCATGAAAACGGCGCTCTTGCGCAACACGCGCAACTGGGCCGCCGGTACCCCGGCGGCCAGCCAGAGCACCACCTGAAGGGCCAGCAGAGCCAGCACTCCCCGCTGGCCAAGAACGAATACGGCTGTCGAGACCGCCAGCAGATAGACAATCTTCAGCCGTGGCGAGATGATCACTCTCAGGTCCAGCCTCCGCTTTGCGGGAAAAATCGATACTCCTGCAAAGTCTACTGTTTGATTTTCGGCGCGCCTTGAGCGCAGCCGATCAGTTCACTAAGCCTTTTGCCGGCCCCCGGACTCGTCTTTGAAAATCACCGTGCCCACGTTCTCACCCGCCAGCGCTTTTTCGATATTGCCCTTCACCAGGCCGTTTACCAGATAGATTTCCTTGGCGTGATGGGCTCTGCACATATTTTTCAGCACGGTGCGGTGGATCGGCAGGTCGTCCAGATCCAGCGCCAGCAACTCCTGGGCGCTGATCCTGGGAATGAACTCCGCCTTATCGGGATACTTGTGCGGGTCGAGAGTATAAAGCCCTTTTACATCCTTGGCATATACAATCCGCCGCAGACCCAGGACCTCGGCCATGATATACATGCCGAAATCCGAGCCGTATTCAGGGAGATTGCCCATCATGCTGGGTTTTTCCCAGAAGTGGTACGGCGGAATCGCTATTGAAATCGGGATCATATCGGAGTAGACATAGAGGGGAAGCTTGTCAAAATGCTCGCGGGCCATCCACATCCCGCCGTGCTTTGCCAGCAGGGCGTAAAGCACCCGCGCGTACTGGCCCTCCACCGCACCGGCCAACATCGCCATCCCCCCGATCGGCAGGCCGTAATCGAGACCCATGTACCAGGTGTGACGGTTACGCACGCCGCCGCTGACTCCCAGGATCATCCGGTAGCCCAGTTGCTCGCGGCAACGCACTACCTCCTCGACCACCTGCAGGATCGGCTCGCGGCCCCGGTCCATGATGCTCCTGCCGCCGATAAACACCAGGTCCACGTCCGGCAGCACCGAAAGCTCGGAGCCGGCCCACATTTCCTCTTCGAACAGGTGCTTGCCCATCAGCGACTCGCGGGTAAAGCGGCTCTGCATGTGGGCGCGCTTGCTCTCGGGCTCTGTCCGCTCGTGCTGCTTGTTCGCCATCTAGCGTTCCTCTCATCTTGTCTGATTCAAGCCGCTGTTGTCCGCCAGGTGATTAATCACCTGCTTAGGCAGTAGGGAATCTACGGCGCAATATGTAGAAAGAAAAGCTAATATCCACGGGAACCAATGTCAATTCTAAATCATGGTCCGAGGAGGAATGGTTCAGGCTATCCAGCGATGTTTGATATTGCGCAGGCTGACCAGGAAGAGCAGGACACAGAACGAGGTGAGCAGCAGGAAATTCAGCCACAGCGGCAGGCGGCCCGCACCGTTGACCGCATGGTGCATGATATCCGCACCGTATGTGAGGGGAAGCAGATAACTGAGCGGCTGGAGCGCAACCGGCAATGCGGCCACGGGGAAAACAGGCCGCAGAGAAACACCATCGGGAAGCGGAAGAAATTGCTGAATGTCTGGGCCTCGAAAACCTCGCTGACACTTACAGCGATAAACAGGCCCAGAAAAGTAGAGCTGACCGCGATCAACGCCACACTGCCGGCCAGCGCCGCCCAACCAATCCCGGAGATGTCGATCAGAAAAGAAGCGATCAGCACCGGAATACACGCGTTGACAATCCCGAAGAAAATCGCTCCGCCGGTCTTGGCCAGCATCAGCAGGCGCAGCGGCACCGGAGAGAGCAGCAGACGCTCGAACGACCTGCCCTTGCGCTCGAACGTAACTGTGACCGCCAGCATCGAGGTGGTGCCGAACAGGATACTCATCGCCATCACGCCCGGCAGGATCATGCGGATATCCACCGGGGTCTGGCTCCTGATGAAAAACATCCCTGTCCAGGCCACCGGAAAGAGAATCCCCCAGCTCAGGTTAGGCGGCTTGAGGTAGTAGGTCCGCATGTCCTTGAGCACGATACACCAGAACGCCTCCCAGTGTCTCATCCGCGCCTCCCCCGGTGCCCGCCGTTGTCCATTTTAGCTATTTCCAGGCCGGTTACCCTGACAAACACGTCCTCCAGCGAGGGTCGCACCAGCCGCGCCTCCGACACTTCTATCCCCCGGCGTTCAAAAAAACCGAACAGCGGCGCCAGGTCAAGGCGTTTTCGGCAGTAGAGGCGTGTACGTCCAGGTTCAACCGTTTCCGCGCGTACACCCGCGAACTCTCCGGATAACTCCGCCGCCAGCTGATCCGTGCCGGCGGAAGTGAGGAGTTCGACAACGTGGCCGGCCTCCAGCGAACTCATCAGTTCATCGAGAGTTCCCACCCGGACAATCCTGCCCGCGACGATAAAGGCGATTCTGGCGCAAAGCCGCTCGGCTTCCTCGATATAATGGGTGGTCAGAAAAATCGTGGTGCCCCGGCGGTTCAGCCCGGAAAGCAGAGACCTGATCTGCCGCGCGCTGGCCACGTCGATTCCGCTGGTCGGCTCATCGAGGAACAGGATTCCCGGCCTGTGGATTATCCCCGCCGCGATAGTCAGCTTGCGTTTCATTCCCCTGGAGTAGGTGGCGAACTTGCGCTCCGCCGCCTCGGTGAGCCCAAATGTTTCCAGCAGGCGCGATGAACGCTGCTCCCGTTCCCGGCCCGGCATTCCATAAAGCGCGGCACAGAACTTCAGGTTCTCCCGGCCGGTAAGCTCCGGGTACAGATTGCTCTCATCCGGGACGATCCCCATCAGATGCTGGGCCTGCTTGATATCCGCCGTGTAGTCCCTGCCAAAGTAACGGATACGGCCGCTGTCGGGTCGCGCGAGGCCGGTGAGCATGTTGATTGTCGTGGTCTTGCCGGCGCCGTTGGGTCCCAGGAAACCGAATATCTCACCCTCGCCAACGGAGAACTCCACGTTTTCCACGGCTCGAAGCCGCCCGAAATATTTGCGCAGCCCGGAAACTTCGATTGCCATCGGCCGCCCATGTTCAAAATCGTTTTGCACTTACTTTTCTTCCTCGCAGCAGTGATCTTTCTCGTCGCCGTGACACGCTTCAATCTGCCTGGGACTACATTTGGCGGGTGTTTCTTTCAGGTTTTCAGGCTTGCTGCACCCAGATCCACAGTTGTTCATGGCCGGCTCCTTCAGTTGTGGTAAATACAATCGCTATCTGTTATTCCTTTTGAGCAGGGTGTCAACCTGACGTTGCCATTCCTCCAGTTTCTCCGTATTGACCTCGTAATGAACGAAATTGCCGCGCTTATCGGCAATCAGCAGCTCGGCATCGCGTAAGATCCGCAGGTGCTGGCTCACCTCCGCCGGTGTGATTTTTAACCTGGCCGCCAGGGCATTTACACAGAGAGTTTTCTCCTTGAGCAACTGGACAATCCTGATCCTGGAGTCAACGGAGAGGGCTTTGAATATCCGGGCCAGTCTGGCCGCATCCTGCATAACACCTCCAATTTAAGTATCTGCGCGGATAATAATATACTATTCCCCCATTGTCAAGTTTTAGTTAAATGCAGCCGTACTATTTTATGGCTCAGAGCTAATATCCTACGGGTTTCCAAGGGGAAAATTAACTCGTTGCCAAAAAAAAGCGATTTTATCCTTGAATTCGTCTCTGGTTTGTGTATAATCGTTAACAGTCGAACTTGCCCTTCGGCGGCAGCCGTTCTTTATTTTCTTAAAACACACCGGTTTTCGGGTCTGCGATGACATCTAAATCATGGACCATACTTTTCTGCTCTCATAACGGACGACAGCGCGGCGGGATTCGATTGACCGTACCCATGCTGATCGCTCTGCTGTTGGCATCGTTCTGCCTGCTCTACTTGCCTGGAAAAGCGGTAGTCTCTTCAGTAATCAAAGCTGTCAATATCCATGCACTGGAAAATCTTGAAAAAGAGAATGAAAGTCTGAGGGCCCAGGTGGGCCGGATAGACAGTCGGATCACAATGCTGGATGCCAGCTTTGGGGCGATGCTGGCGGAAAGCCAGATTTTTCGGCAGATCGCCGGGTTACCGAAGCTCGAGGACGGGGTTCTGGCGGTGGGTGTCGGTGGTACGATGATGCGTTTCGATGACGACCTGCTGGAGTTCGATTCCCGGCTGGCTCGCCGGATGAATAGTCAGGAACAGGCGGTGGACGAGTTGCTGCGCCGGGCCGGCCTGGTGAAAATCAGTTTTCAGGACGCCCTGGCCAGAGTAACCGAAGTCTCGCTTCGCTGGAGTCATCTGCCCATGCTCACACCTACCTCCGGTTACATCTCCAGTACGTTCGGCTACCGGATTCATCCGCTATTCCACCAGCGGCAGTACCACACCGGCCTCGATTTTTCCACACCCACCGGAGAGCCGATTTACGCGCCGGCCGATGGGAAAGTGGTGCGCAGCTCCAGAAGCAGCGGCCTGGGGCTGAGCGTGGTTCTCGACCATGGTTTCGGGATCAGTACGGTATATGGCCACTGCTCACGGCTGGTTGTGGAATCCGGCCAGGAAGTTCGTCGCGGAGATATTATCGCCTATGTCGGTCGCAGCGGGATCACCACCGGCCCCCACCTGCACTACGAGGTCCATCTCGACGGCCGTCCCACCAACCCGTTCAATTATCTTCTGGACCTTTTTCCCGAACGTCTCTGATCATGCCGGGAGTTGGATCACTTTTCTGAAAAGGGCAGTACCCACTGCTCAGCTGTGGCCGGTTCTGCCCCGGCGCCTCAGCCGGCGACCTCGCCGAACAGGTTGCGGATGGCGGCTTTGAGTTTGACACGAAGTATTTTGAAGGAAAAATGACGGGTCGCCAGATCGTAGTTATGCTCCACCATTCTCTCCCGCATATCTTTGTCATTTAGTACTTTACGGGCATATGCCACCGCCTCGTCGGTGATAAAATCATCGATCTCGATCGCCCGAAAACCCTTGGTGCGGATGTCGAACGAGTAGACCGAGTAGTTGTTCACCAACAGCGGTTTTTTGTAGTAGAGCGCTTCGAGCAGCGCGTTGCCGAAACCCTCGAACGAGGAGGGAAAGGTAATCAGGTCGGCGTTCTGATAAAGATCGTGAAGGCTGTAAATCTTGCGTCCGTCCGCAGTTGTACCCCGCTCGTGATTGACTATCTCCGCAGCCATGATCACATCGACGTTCAGCGTCCTGGCATAGGCCAGCACGCGGCCCATGTAGGCGTCCCCTTCGTCACCGGAGTCATGGCTGATCACCAGCCGGGCTTTTTTGCCCAGCAGGCTGGCCAGCTCGATAGCGTGCTCAATTCCCTTGCGCTGTACTATTCTGGTGGGTTGAAGGATAAAAATCTCACCATCGGCAAGGCCAAGTTCGCTGCGAATATTTTCCGTGTAATCATCCATCGGCGGCGGCGGCGTTTCGTAATCCATCACGTTGGGGACCAGGATTGAGCTGATCCCGGTGCGCAGAGCGAGCTGGTTGCCCCCCGAGCTGTTGATCACCACGTGCTGCATGTTGTTCAGGTGCGGCGGGAACGCCATGTTGAGGTATTCCCATATCGCGTTGACCAGGAACCTTTTACGCTCCCAGAAGAAGTCGTGGTGATGGGCGATTGTTTTGATGCCGGTTTCCGAGATTATTTCCGTCAGCGCAATCCCCAGCGGGATATTCATCGGAATGGTCAGGCAGTTCTCAGCGATCAGCAACTGGATATCGTAACGCTGGATGAAATCGTAGATAGCGTCCTTGAGCTGCGTTTTGACCTCATGAATCTTCTGCGTAAGCGTGGATGTACGGCGGCTCACACTGAAGCACTGCTGGTTGATGTTGACAATGTCCGGATGCTTGAAACCGGCCTGTTCCACCAGCATCGACCGCTCAGGAGGCGTATCGAGTTCTCCGGCCAGGTAATAGCACTGCAACCCCATCTCTTCCAGCACCTGGCTCCACTTCTGAGTTTCCAGGCTCACCCCGTCGGTCCCGGCAAACCTGGTGGAGATAAACCCCACGTTGCGCAGGTTTTCTCTTAAAATCCCGTTGCTCATGTCCGCTCCCTTACTTTATACCCGATGAATTCAAGCAAGCTGCCGTTACCGAGGTAATAGTATTTTATCATTTCAGCGCTGATGTCAAATGTTTTTTCAGCTTTGCAGGGGCGGCTTGCCCCTGCGGATTTATTTCCGTATCTTTGCTGTTAACCCCACGGACAAACATTCGAGAAAAATGCCGATGGATAAAATCGCCGAAAAACTGACAATACCGGATTACGAAACCTTGTTAAGCGTAGCCTCAAGCTACTGCGACAGGTTGCTCAAGCGCTCGGAGCACACACCCGTTGCCGCGGACGAACCGGAAACGCTGCTTCCCGAACTGACAGGGATCCGCCTGGTGCTGTGGGATATTTACGGCACCCTGTTCGCCACCCGCGCCGGGGACCTGGAGGGTTCGCTGAGTGCGCCGGAAGCAATGCTCGGCGCGTTCGAACTTACCGCGGCACAGTTCGGTTTCGACAGCCTGTTCAGCTCGCCCGCCGAAGCCGCCCTCTGGACCCGTGAGCGGTACCTGCAACTTATCGACAACGACCAGCAAGGGAAAAGAAAAAATCATTCTCCCTACCCCGAGGTCCGGATCGAATTGATCTGGAACTCAATAGTCAGCAAGTTACATGCCAGGGGTTGGCAGCCGCCGTCAGACGACGCAAGGCTGCTCCCGTACCGGATCTCTTTATTCTACGAAATCGCGTTCCAGCAAGCAGTTATTTATACCGCCGCCTGGCCGGTGCTGAACAGGATCAGGGAGCAGGGCTTTGCCCAGGGCCTGGTCTCCAATGCGCAGTTTTACACCCCTCTGCTGTTGCATTATTTCATAAACCGTCAGTCCGGGGGCGAGTGCGCCACACCCTGGGAAATATTCGACCCCGGGCTCTGCAGTTTTTCCTACCAGCCCGAGTTGTCCAAACCCGACCAGTCGCTTTTTACCCCGGTGCTGGAGGAAGCCGGACTCCGGGGAATCTCTCCCGGGGAAATTCTTTACGTGGGCAACGATATGTTCAACGACGTTCACGGGGCGTCCAGGCTGGGACTGCGCACAGCCCTGTTCGCCGCGGACAGCGGCTCGCTCAAGCTGCGCAGGGGCAACCCCGCCGCCGATAGCGCCGCCCCCGACGCCGTAGTCACCGATTTTTGCCAACTGCCCCACGTGCTCTCGGCCGCCACGGCCACAGGCGATAAACGGCTGAAAATGGCGGTCTGGCACTACCACTTCCGTCCCGGCGGAGTTACCAGCGTGGTGCGCGACACCCTGGCCGCTTTGGCCGAGTCCGGACTATGGGCCGGTTACGAAATAACACTGCTGGCTTCGGAAAGTGAATCCGGCGGACGGCCCGGCTGGATCGGGACGCTCAACGAGCTGCCCGGAATGAATGTCAGGATGGTCGATCTGCCCGCTCTGGCCTACGAGGACCAGGTCTGCGGCACACCTCTGCAATTCGAGAGACTTGCAGAGGTGCAGTGCAAAACACTCAAAGAGGTGCTCGACTATTCCGGCTGCTCGGCGGCCAATCCGTTCGTGCTCTACGCCCACAACCCCTGCCTGGGCAAAAACCAGGCGGCGGCGGCGGCTGTGGGGCTGCTGGCGCAGTGGGCCGAACAGGAAAAATTGCCGCTGGTCGTGCTGAACCAGTCCCACGATTTCGCCGAACTTCACCGCCCGGACCGGATTCGTGCCTGGCGCGCCGCCACCTGCCTGAGTGACGCGGCCCAGGCCCGGCTGCAACTGCCGGAAGTCAATAACATGGTCCATGTCTCCCTGACCGGCCTGGACAGGCAGCGCCTGCTGGCAACCGGCCTGGAATCGCGCAGTGTGTTCATCCTTCCCAACTCGGTACGGCCAATGTCAGGTCAGCAGGTAAAAAAATGCCCCGCGCTGGCCGAAAAACTTGGCTGCGAGCAGCCGTACCTGCTGGCCGCCCAGAAAGTGATGCGTCGTAAGAACACGCTGGAACTTCTGCTGGCCACCGCCGCGGTGCGCGCCGGCGGGTTTGATACGGCTCTGGTGGTCACCCTGCCGGCGGCCTCGCCACCCGACAGACAGTTCGAGCGGCTGGTGCTCCACTCGGCGGCTATCCTGAAAGTGCCCGCGGTTATCGGGGTCCGTCGTACCCTGGGCGACAAGGCCCCTGAATTCGAACAGGTGCTGGCCGGCTCCTGCGCGCTGGTGAGCGCCAGCGTGATGGAGGGTTTCGGGATGGGGTTTCTGGAGGGCTGGGTGGCGGGTCGGCCCGTGCTGGGGCGCTGGCTGGATGGTCCCTGCGACGATTTCACGGCCAGCGGAGTTGAACTGGACCATCTTTACCGCGCCATGCTGATCGACCCCCAGTGGCTTCCCGGCGGGCTGGACGGGCTGACCGGAGCCTACCGCGAAGCCACCGCCAGGCTCAGGCGCGAGCTGGGATTTGCCCCCCAGAGAGACAGGGAATTCGAGGAGGAATTCACACGCTGCAAGGTACACACGGGGGGCTGCGGCAGGGTGCTGGTTGATTTCGGCGACCTGAGCGACAGGATGCAGGCCGGGCTGCTGGAGCGTCTGGCCGCAGACAGCGGGGGCGCTCTGCTGGGCGAAATACTGGAACTGAACCCCCTGCTTGGCGGTTGGCGCGCGCTGGTGGAGAACGGCGCGGGACTGGTGGAGCGTAACCGCGAGGCCGTCCTGCGCGGCTACGGCCCCGCCATAAAAGCCCGCCGGATGCATACCCTGATCCGCGCGGCCGCCGCCAGGCTTAGCGATCCGGCCAGGGACGTGCGGGCGCCGGAGGATGGCGGTCGCACGCTGACTCCCCTGCTGACGGAAACGGTTTCCCCCGGCAAGGCTAGACTGTTATACTTATAATAGTTCTTAAAACATACCTGATTGTAATTATCTTTTGAAAGGTCGACTGATGAGTGATTTCTATCAGCACGAGGTGATCGCCACGCTGCACCGGCTGGGAGAGTCCTCGCTGGAGAAACTGGAGGACGAGCTGGTGCATAACGCCAGGCGTCGGCCGATCGCCCTGATCATTCCCGTTACGCTCGAGGACTCCCGCAACGAAGTTTTTGATTACATTCTCGGCCAGTTGGCCGAAGTCAAGTATGTCAAACGCTACATCTTCACAGTTGGCAAAACCGGAGAACTCGAGGAGTACGCTCAGATCCAGTCGAAAGTAAAAAACGCAATTCCCGAAGCGACCCTGATCTGGGCCAACAGTCAACGCATCAGGGGGATGATCGAGAGGATGGAGGCCAGCGACCTGCACGTGGGTGGCGACGGCAAGGGGCGCAGCGTGTGGCTGGCCTACGGTTATGTTATCGCCAAGGATGATTGCCGGGTGATGGCGCTCCATGATGCGGATATTGTCAATTACAACAGGGAACTGCTGGCGAGGCTGGTTTATCCTGTGGCCAGCGTGAGGCATAACTACGAGTTCAGCAAGGGCTATTATTCCCGCGTGGCCGACAGGATGTACGGCCGGGCCACCAGGCTGTTCGTAACCCCGCTTATCCGCGCTTTCCGCGAGCTGCTGGGGCACAGCACCTTCCTGAGTTACATGGACTCTTTCCGCTACCCGTTGGCCGGGGAGTTCGCGGTCAGCAACAGCCTGGCACGGGCCAACCAGATTCCCGGCGACTGGGGGCTGGAGATCGGCACACTGGCGGAGGTCTACCGCAACTGCGCGCACAAGCGGATCTGCCAGGTGGATATCGCGGACAACTACGAGCACAAACACCAGGAACTGGGCCAGGAAAACATCCGCCGCGGCCTGAGCAGGATGGCGGAGGATATCGCCAAGGTGTTTTTTCGCACGCTGGCCAGCCAGGGCGCGGTGTTTTCGCCCAACTCGATTCAGTCGCTGGCGGGAATTTATCGCCGTCAGACATATAACCTTACCGAACATCACGAGGCCGATGCGGCGATCAACGGCCTGCTCTACGACCGTCACTCGGAAATGATCGCCGTGGAGACGTTCGCCCGCTCGCTTGTCAGGGCCGGCGAGGTCTTTTTCGATGACCCGCTGGGGCGGCCGCAGATTCCCAACTGGAACCGGGTGCTTTCGGCGGACCCGTCTTTTCTCGAAGACGTTGTCAAACTTCCCGAACAGGACATGGACGAGGCGGCGAGGTTATAGACTGCAAGCCGCTTGCGTACAAAAAGTATGAAGAGAAATAACATCCTCTGCATCTCTTCTTACCCGGCTCTCGATGACTTCAACGAACAGACTCGCCGACTACATCAGGCAGAACTCCAAGCGGTACACTGGTCAAGGTCACAATGGCACCGGGCTCCACTGTTATTTTCACCAGGCCCTTCGCATCAGGGGCGGGGACATTACGCACATCGTTCTGGTTATACTGGTCCACAACCTCCAACCAATCAAACCGGGCGCCGGGCCAGACCAGGCTCACACGTTTCGGCCTTGAGGAGCGGTTCAGCACCACAACCGTACGCTTGCCCTCTTCACTATCAAAGGCCGAAACAAGAAGGTCTTCGTCATCCGACTCGGCCGCCACCCGAACCATCCCCTGCCGGATGCGGCGGCTGTATGCGCCGTACACCCGCAACTGGTGGCTGCCGGGGACCGGAACAAACCCCAGGGTCCGATCGGTGACAAACAGGGAGCGAGTCCAGCCGTAAGATGGCTGCTCCACATCAACAATGGTCCAGCAATACAAGATGGCCGCGGCATCCGTGAGCACGAGGTTCTTCTGGTAGAGCTGCCCCATGCTTAATGCAACCCGATAGGACGGGACCTGGTAAGAGTCGTAGTTGATACACAATTCAGTCGATAAAAATGGTTTGCCGCCGGCCAGTGCCTTCCACTGTACCATCAGGCTGTCGTAACCGTCAGGGTCGGTCAAAAATTGCTGGTAATCGTACATGTGAGTTGCGGCAAAATCGATGGTATTCCACACTTGCTTAAATTTGCGAAACTGCCTGATCCGCTTGATGCCGCCTTTGAGACTGGAAGCATCGCTCATGTGGATGCGCACTCCGCTGAAACCCTCCCGGTCCAGTGTTTCCCTCAATTTCAGGGTCATGTCCCTGAAAGTCGAATCGGACTGGGCCACCTCATTCTGAATCCCGACGATTTCCGGCGGCGCCCCGGATAGCCGCTTTGAGGCCGAGCAGTAATTCACCATTGCTTCCGCGTATTTTTCGGGGTCATTTTTGGCCCAGGGAGGTAAAGCCCAGAACTCGAACCAGACCATTCCGCCCAGTTGTCTAATAGTCCGGTTGTAGGCAAAGTCGGTGATCTCCCCATTGGGGAAGTTGTCTCCATAGTAATGCTGCAAGGCATCTTCGAGGCGGTCCCAGTTGTCCATCTCCCGGTTCAGCCGCACGCCGATCGGGTATTCCCGCTGGATCAACAGGTTGTACTCACAAAGCAGCTCAAACCACCGGCGCTTACCACCGGGGCTCAACTGCGCGTACGATGGAGGCGGTGTGATGCCGCCAAAACCGATCATGGTCTGATACCGTTTTTTCGAGTCTACCCGTACCTCGACTGGTTCGGGCAGCGGTTTGAGCATCTGCCCTTTTACTCCGGCCTGGTCCCCTGCAAGTTTCAGTTGGTGACGGCTGAGGTCCAGCAGGCACTTCTGCCGTAACACCGTGCGCCCGTTGAGCTCCAGTGACAGGCCGAGTTTGTGATCAAGCCTCACTTTCAGAGTGTTGAGTTCACCCGCGACTAAAGCCTTGTGGTCTTTAAAATAGCTTTCGGGGTGGCGGGCGGGAATGTCTTTTTCCAGTTCCCTGAACCCGAACGAGTCGTAATAGCGCTGGCGCAGACGCACTTCCCCGCCTTTAACCACCACCGTAACACCGCCACGCTCACCGGTGAATATCCACTCGAATGCACAGTCCGGCGTGTATTCATCCAGCCGCAGCGTTCGCTCGAAAACCGCCGGGAGAAATTCCGGGAAGAACCACCGATAGCCTCTGCCACCCCAGGCGGAAATTTTACCCTTGCTCTGATTCAACTCAAAGGGAATAGCCTCGAACTCAGCAGAAACCCGCCTCCGGATTGCAGGGTCATCAATGTCCTGGTTGCCTGTTTTGGCGCCGCAGCCATAACCCGGCCATCCCAGCAGCAATCCAAAACACAACAGGATGAAAAATTTGTTCATTTTAGCAGACATTGAAAAGTCCCGACATTGAATATAGAAGTTTTTTAAAGCAGTTTCAAACCAGCCAGCCGGTGCGGTGCGGCTCAAGATACAGCGTACCGCCGGCCACCCGCTGGCCGCCCAGAATATCCTCCAGGCCCTCCGGGATACCGAGCTTATCCAGCCGCAGAGTGCACGGCTGCGGGCTGAGATTGCTCAGGGCGAACAGGGTCTGCCCGCCGCCGCTGCGTTTGAGGGCCAGCACGGTATTCTGCTGCGGATGGAGCACCTGCAGCTCCGCGTTGGGATGCAGGGCCGGCTGGCCTCGTCGCAGGCGGATCAGGCGGCAGTACTGTTCGAACACCGCTGCGCGGAACGAACCGGGCGTATCCAGTTCGGCCAGTACCTGCTCCAGCTCCAGCCGCCGCCGGTTGATCCGCCGCTTGATTCCTGAATTCGCCACGCCCTCATTCCAGTTGCGCGAGCCCAGCAGGCTGTGGATGTAGACAGCCGGCACACCCGGCAGGGAGAACTGGATTTCCTGGCTGGCCATGAATCGTCGAGCATGCTCCGGCCCGCCCTGGGGCCCGCCGGGCTGACGAAGCGCATCCACGTAGGTGATATTCAGCTCATAGGGACTCTCGCTGCCGTCGGGGTTGCGCTTGAACCCCACATCGCCGCCCATGGCCCGCACGTGCCCGGCCAGCGTCTGGATCTCCCGCGGCTCCACGATTCCCTCCAGGGGCCGCACCCCTACCCCATCGTGGCTGGCGGTGAAATTGAAAAAGGTACAATCCGGGCTGGCGATATCGAGGTAGTCGCGCGCCCAGTTCTCCAGTACTCGCGTATCCTGGCCCAGAAACGCGTGGAGCAGCAGCGGCGGCAGGGAGAAGTTATAGACCAGCTGGGCCTCGTCGTGGCCGTCGCCGAAATAGCTCACGTTTTCACCATGGGGCACGTTGGTTTCGGTGATCAGGATCACCTCGGGGGCCACCTTGTTCAGCACCGCTCGCATCAGGCGCACCACCTCGTGGGTCTGGGGCCGATGGATACAATCCGTGCCGATTTCTTTCCACAGGTAGGCTATCGCGTCGAGCCGGATAGACCTGGCTCCCCTGCTCACATAGAACAGCAGCACGTCGATCATCCGGCAGAGCACGCGCGGGTCGGCGAAATTGAGGTCCACCTGGTCTTCGCTGAACGTTGTCCAGAGATGCACCTGTTCGCCGTTGTCCTTTTTGAACGGGGTCAGCAGGGGCAACGCGCGCGGCCGGGTGACCCGGCTCAGATCGGTGGCCGGATCGACCTCGATAGCCAGTGTCTCGAATTCGGGGTCCCCGGCCAGATAGCGCCCGAACCACTCGCTTTTGGCGCTGACGTGGTTGATCACCAGATCGGCCATCAAATGGAAATCACGCTCGATACGCTCGATGTCATCCCAGTCGCCCAACTCGGGGTTGACCTGGTAGTAGTCGCACACCGAGAACCCATCATCCGACGAAAAGGGAACAAACGGCAGGATGTGCACGGAGCTGAAACAGTCCTTAACGCGCTGGTCCAGGAAGGAGTGCAACGCACGCAGCGGCGGGTCACCGGCCGAGAGCAGCGAATCGCCATAGGTTATCAGCACCACATCGCTTTGATCAAAATACCCGTCCCGTTTGCCGCGCAGGGGTGCGCCACCGGGTGTCCCTGCGTATTTTCCAACCACCTGATCGAGCAATTGCGCTGCCTGACCCGCTCTGCCGTCACCATAGATCTTATCGAGAGACCTGCCGATATCGTTTTCCGGGTTCATCGTTTCCCCTGTTGCCAAAGAGCGAACGCGTGGATGCGATTTCACGTGGATCATCAGGACATAATCAGCTATTATACGGCTGTTGAGCAATACAATCAAGCCGCTCAAGAGCGAAAGAGGGCGCATTGGAGCTTAACGTGCGGCGCTCACTCAGGCCACCGGGCGGATAATTTTCAGGACCTTGGCCGCAAAACTCTTTTTCAGCTTAAGCTATTTTTCTATATTAAACACGGCTTTGAATCTTCCCGCTTGCGGTTGCCGGAGTTTTTTACAGTTTTCGCCTGCAACGCGGCGCCAGCCTGGAGTAAGGTTTCCAGGGCAAGCAAAAAAAAGATACGTATTTATATAAAGAGTATTTTTCAACGCTTCCAGTCAAACCAGCCGAACGTAAACGTAAGCGGCAAAAAAACTCAACAGTGGAGTACGCCATGAGCCTGCGTAAAACCAGCCGCCGGGATGCTATCCGGACACTTGCCCTGGGAGGCGCCGCGCTGGCGCTGGGCAACACTCTGCCCGGCTGCTCCACCGGGAAAAAACCGGGCGGCCCGGGAGCGCCGAATATCCTGTTCGTGTTTACGGACGACCACGCCGCCCAGGCGATCAGCGCCTACGGCTCGCGGATCAACCAGACTCCCAATATCGACAGGTTGGCCGAGGAGGGAGTGCTGTTCCGTAACTGTTTCTGCACCAACTCCCTCTGCGCGCCCAGCCGGGCCGTGATCCTTACCGGCAAGCACAGTCACCTCAACGGCGTGATGGACAATCGGTCGGGGTCGGTGTTCGATGGTTCGCAGCAGACGTTCCCCAAGCTGATGCGTCAGGCCGGTTACCAGACAGCGATAATCGGCAAGTGGCACCTCAAGAGCGAACCCACCGGTTTCGACTACTGGGAGGTGCTCCCCGGCCAGGGGTCTTACTACAACCCCAGGATGCGTACCGCCGAGGGCGAGGTGCGGCACACGGGCTACACAACCGACATTATCACGGACCTCAGCATCAAGTGGCTCGAAAGCGGCCGCGACAGGAGCAAACCGTTCATGCTGATGTGCCAGCACAAGGCCCCCCATCGACGGTGGGAGCCGGGGCCTGAGCATATCGACGATTTTAACGATATTGCGATCCCGGAACCACCCAACCTGTTCGACAATTATGAGGGCCGGGGCACCGCCGCACACACCCAGGAAATGACTATAGAAAAGTACCTTAACCCTCGGGACCTCAAGCTGGAGCCGCCCCGGGATCTAAACGAGGAGCAGCTCCGCCGCTGGCACGAGGCATACGACGCGAAAAACGAGGAGTTCAACGAGGCGGGTCTTGAGGGCGACGATCTGCTGCGCTGGAAATACCAGCGCTATATCAAGGACTACCTTCGCTGCATCCAATCCGTGGACGACAACCTGGGCCGGATGCTCGATTACCTGGAACAGTCGGGTCTGGCGGATAACACAGTGGTGATTTACAGCTCGGACCAGGGATTTTATCTCGGTGAGCACGGCTGGTTCGACAAGCGGTTCATGTACGAGGAAAGCCTGAGAATGCCGCTGCTGGTGCGCTGGCCCGGTGTGGCGGCCGCGGGGGTGGAAAATACCGACCTGGTGCAGAACCTCGATTTTGCCGAGACGTTCCTGGATATCGCCGGGGCCGCTGTACCCGAAGACATGCAGGGTCGCAGTCTGAAAGAGCTTATCCGGGGCCGGACGCCTCAGGACTGGCGCAAATCGATCTACTATCACTACTACGAGTACCCGGCCGTGCATATGGTCCGCCGCCACGAAGGCGTGCGCACCGGGCGCTACAAGCTGATCCACTTCTACAATCTGGACGAGTGGGAGCTCTACGACCTTCAGCGCGACCCCCAGGAGATGCGCAGCCTGTACGGCAACCCGCTCTACGAGGAAATAACCGGGGAACTGAAGCAGGAACTTGTTCGCCTGAAGCAGTTATACGCCGTGCCGGAGGAAGACCCGGTGCCGCTGCCGGAGCAGTGAAACGATTCAGGGAGACAGATACCTACTTCTCAAGCAGCTCCCCGTAAGTCTCCGGCCGCCGGTTGGCAAACCGCCCCTCGTAGCGGTCCGGGCTGGTATTGATATCATAGCAGGTGTATGCACCAGAACCGGCCGTAGAGACCAGCGACCCGTAGCTGCCGAAGGATGGCGCCAGCAGCACCTGCGCGCCCTTGAGCGCCAGGCCGGTTGCCAGACAGCTATGATCGGCAAGTGGCACCTCAAGAGCGAACCGACCGGTTTCGGCTACTGGGAGGTATTGCGCGGCCAGGGGGCTTACTACAACAACCCGCCTGATACCATGTCTCCCGCTGCTGTTCCGGCGTTTGGAGGCGGGTTAAGGGGGCGGGTTCAAGAAACAAAAAACAAGGGTCAAGTAATTAAATACTACTGAAGTCCTGTAGAAAGAACGCTGCGAACAACTCGGAAGCCTGTGAGTTCGCCCACACAGCTCGTGGATTTGGAACGGCGAGAGGCTGATCGGCAGAAGACGGCACTATCGCCCCAACTGCCACCGCGAGTAACGCGGCTGCTGCAAGGGTTGGGTCCCTGTGGATCAGTCGCATTCTCCGAGCTGTAACTGTCTTTCCAGTCGTTGCACCACTCTTCGACATTGCCGTGCATGTCGTACAGGCCAAAAGAATTAGTTTCCTTGCCGCCAACAGCATGAGTGGTTCTGTTGCTGTTGCTGGCATACCAACCTGCTTTGGCAAAGTCGCTCTCTTTGTCGCCTGTGTAATATTTAGTGGTGGTTCCCGCATGGCAGGCATACTCCCACTCGGCCTCTGTCGGCAGCCTGAAACCGTTCTTGCTGAAATCACACTCCCAGGTGCTAAGGTCATAACACGACTCAAGACCTTCCGCTTCGCTGAGCTTGTTGCAGAATGTAGCCGCTTCTCCCCAGCTCACCATCTCCACAGGGCGGCTGTTGTCTCCAGTATAATAAGAGGGGTTTGTCCCTGTCATAGTCTCATACTGGGCCTGAGTTACCTCTGTCCGCGCCATCTCAAAGGCGCTTACCGTCACCGTATGTATGGGTTGCTCATCGCTGTCTGCCGTACTCCCCATCCGGAACGTGCCGCCGGGGATCAGGACCAGGGTTGGCCGCCCCCAGTAGATCCGCTCCAATTCAGCGCCTCTCAGCAGTTTGAGTAAGGCTTGCAGGTCTGAAACGTCTACCTTGCCGTTCCCGGAGGTATTCACGTCGGCTATTTGCCGCTGGCGGTCTGTCAGCGGCTCGCCACCAAGCGCCTTCACAAGTGACACCAGGTCGAAAATGTCTACCTTGCCATTCTCGTCAATGTCCCCCCGGTAGGTGGAAGTAACAGCGGCAGTCGAGATTGCCTGTGAGAAAGAAAAATTGGAAACGGCGATGACTGCGAGAAGCGACAGGATAAGCAGAGGCAGAAAACGACGCATGCGAACCTCCCATAATAGGTTTGGCATGGCAATCATTACCTATCGGGAAGAATACCGACTTCTACATAGATATTTATAGATTTATCAATATGCAGTCAATAGCAAAGTTCGATATTAGCGAAAAACGTCCGTCATTTTAAGCGCATATCTCTACATGCCATCATCTTTTTTTTATTGTATTTGCACTGCGCAAGTACGGCTGAAGCAGAAACTTGTCTGTCTAAAGCAGAAATACGCTGTTCCAGAGGTTGACCCGGTGCCGCTGCCGGAGCAATGGAACGATTCAGGGAGACAGATACCTACTTCTCCATCAGCTCCCCGTAGGTCTCCGGCCGCCGGTTGGCAAACCGCCCCTCGTAGCGGTCCGGGCTGGTATTGATATCATAGCAGGTGTATGCACCAGGACCGGCCGTGGAGACCAGCGACCCGTTGCGGCCGATCAGCAGGCTTTGGAACGGGTGGCAGAAGAGGAGATACACCCCGTTTTCATATGCCCGGGTCTGCAGCAGGCGGGTATTCCAGCCATTAAGGTCGTAGCTGCCGAAAGATGGCACCAGCAGCACCTGCGCGCCCTTGAGCGCCATGATCCGGGCCGGCTCGGGCAACTGGCGGTCGTAGCAGATCATCATGCCCACCTTGCCGAACGGGGTCTGGAACACCGGGTAGTTCTCTCCAGGAGTGTAGCACAGCGGATTGATCTCGTAGCCCTGGGCAAAATGAGTTTTGCTGTAACGGCCGATAATATCTCCGTCCGGGTCGATCAGGATCACGCTGTTGAACAGTTGCTCGCCCCTGCGTTCCAGGAATCCCAACACTAAGAATATATCAAGGCTGTAGGCCAGAGTCCGCGCCTTGGCGAGATAAGGCCCGTCCAGCGGCTCGGCTACTTCGATCAATTTCCTTACACTCTCTTCCCAGCGCCCGGTGTCCCGGTCTGCGTTGACCTCGTTGATTACATAGCCCTCCAACGCACCCTCCGGCGTAACCACCATCGCAGCACCGGTTTCCTCCACAGCTCGTTTCACCAGGCTCTCGATCCGGGTCCAGTTGGCCGCTTTGTCCCACTTTTCAGGCACCACTGAACATGAAGCGACCCTGAGCATCGTCTTTGTCTGACCGTCGCCTGCATACTTGCCGCTGACAATTTCACCTGCAGAAGCGTCCACTGCAGCCCACACAAGATTCAGCACCACCGTGACAACAAAAAAAAGTCGCATCTCATCACCTCCGAGTCGCATGCGTTACTGCAAGAAACTAACGCCGCATCCCCTCATTTTGGAATACGGCGTTAAAGCTGGCGCCCCCTGCAGGACTCGAACCTGCGGCCTACGGATTAGAAGTCCGTTGCTCTATCCAGCTGAGCTAAGAGGGCAGTGCCTTTGGTGTGTTATTGCCTTACTTTTGGCGCGAGGAAATCCGCATACTTTTTATCGGTTTCCATAACATGCGATTCGATCCATTCGGTGAGCCAGTCGCTGATCTCCAGCGCCAGTTTCGGTTTGTTATCAGAGTATTTCCGCTTGAACTCGTCAACCTTGGCCTTGAATCTCTCGTGCTCCTCCACGTGCTGCTCCAGGTCGGCGTAGCCGTACTTTGCCAGCAAATGTTCCTCGCTGGAAAAATGGAACGACGTGTAGACATGCATTTTTGTCAACGCGGAATCCAGATCGACATCCACGTCCATCCTCAAAGCCTCGCTCAAATCGTACAGGAGTTTGAACAGTTCTTTATGCTGGTCATCAAGCGCCTCCACTCCGACGCTGAATTTTTCTGTCCAGACAGGCACAGGCAACCTCCGGCCAAGGTCGTGGTGCTGTTACGGTATTAGAAGAATATTCAGGTTCGGCTTTATCTGCAAGTACTATCGATTGCTTCGTACTTATAGTTTACCCGGCTGGTATTCAAAATAGTCGTATCGTTCACGGCTGCCGCCTACCCGCAGGAACCTCCGGCTGATTACAGGCCCTGATTCACCGGTCCCGCTCGCGCTGTACCGCGCAACCAGCAGATAACCGCCGGGAGTGCCGGGCAATTCCAGCGTAACAGGCAAGATCTGTTTGCCCCAGGCCGGAATCTCGATATCCCGCTCAATCGTCCACAGCTCAGTGCCGCTGCTGTCGAGCAGGCTCAAGCTGACCTCTCCGGTAGCGATTTGCGCCAGATCGTTCACGCCAATCAGGTCTAAATCCAGCCGGCCGCCAAGCTCGTGGGCCGGTAATCCCCGGATATAGCGTGTATCGGCCAGGTCGATAAAGACGGCTGAGGGAGAGAAGCAGTGACGGAACCAGTCAAGGGTCTGTGTGCCGTTCAATTCAGAGACTGGATTGGTGAACCAGTCGCCGGTAAAACCGAGATCATCGGTCAGGTAGCAGAATGCGAGGACTCCGGCCAGGGACCGTTCACAGCGCAGCCATTCGGTTTGTAACTGGAGCCAGTAAGCCTGGAACGCCCGCCGCTGGGCCACGGTCGAACCGTCGGGGAAATAATGCTCGTAGACCTTGCGGGTCAACAGTGCCGGGGTCCCGTCGCGCCACAGCCAGACCCAGCCGTATTCATTCACCAGTTGGGCCGCGTTACTGGTCAGGACCTGTTTGTTACGCTCGGGCCAGTAATCGAGCTTGCCCAACGGGTACGGAGGGTCGCCGGGATTATCGGCAAACCCCGTGCTGTGGCCCCACATCACGTACGGGTGCGGCTCATCCATCTCGTCCTGACCCATGTGCTCGGCGGTCATATAGCCCGCATCCCAGACTCTGGTGGGATCGAGCTCTTTCAGTTCGGGGATCAGCCGGTTGCCCACGTAGTCGTCCCAGTTCTCGTTGATCGCGTCCCAGATCACGATACTCGGGTGGTTGCCGTCGGCCCAGACCCAGTCCGTGTATTCGCTCCTGATCTGTTCGTCCCAGCCGTGGCTCTGCCAGTAGAGCCATTCGTTCTGGAGCAGAAGCCCCGCGCTGTCGGCAATCTCATACCAGAACGAGGGAGCGACTCCCACGCAGATCCGCATCGCGTTCCAGTGCAGTGATTGCGGAATTTCCGCCAGCAGCCGCCGCACCCAGTCCCGGTCCCAGGGCAGCGCTCCGCAGGTGGGGTCCTCGAAAAAACGGTGCAGGGTGATATTTGTCCCGCGCAGCATGATTCTTTTGCCGTTGAGCCGGAAATGACGGCCGTCGTGGTCAAAATCACGCATTCCAAACGTACGGGTCACCCGGTCGCTGAGCGAGCCATCGCCGGAGAGCAGACTGACTTCCGCTTCGTAGAGGAACGGCTTTGCGGGGCTCCACAGTTCAGGATTCTGGAGCGGGATGGTCAATTCCAGCCGGGTGCGGTTATCCCGTTTGACAGCCTGGCGGACAGCGGCGGGAGCAACGACAACACGGCCGCCGTTTTTCTCTCTGAGCACAACCTCTACCCGGCACGTATCCCACATCGGATCGCCGTATTTGATCTGTGCGGGCAGGAACGAGCGGATATCGAGTTTCAACTTCAGTTCAGCGCGCTTTGCCGATGGCAGCAGCAGCAGACGGTCGGCCCTGAAAGAGCCGGTAAACGACACCTCGACTTCATCCCAGATTCCCGGCCAGTAGGTGACTTTCTCCTTGTCGGTGCTGCCGGCGGCCTGTGACGGCAGCCACTTGCGGTCACCGACCCTGACCAGCAGTTCGTTCTGTGCTCCGTAACGCACGGCATCGCCAAGTGGGAACTCCACAGGCGTGTAAGCCGCCATGGAACCGCCCAGGTGCCGCCCGTTGAGGTAAACATCGGTTACATACTTACTTTTGAGGATAGTGACCACGCCGGCGGTGCCCTCGGCCCCGGCCGGGACCGTAAACCGGCGGCGGTACCAGTTGTAGCGCGGCTGGTAGCTGCCGTCGTAATAGGCCTCGTACTGCTCGATCCGTGGTTCGGCCAGAAATATCAGGCCCGGCACCGGGATCTTCCGGCTGAAAACCGGCGGCGGGAACGCGTCGACACTCTGCTCAAACTCCCAGACACCGGAGAGCGGAACAACCAACCGATCGTTTAGCGGCGCCGCGCCCAAGCTGGATGAGATCAGCAGCGCGGTCAACGACAGAACTTTCAAATGGCGCACGGGACCTCCGTCAAAGCAGTTGTTTTTTGGCCGACAGCAGAATTTCGTATGTATGCTGTTCAGGCGAACCGCCGCTCAGGCACTTACATGTTCGAATGAAATGCCAATATAAGTATCCGCGTAAAACTGTCAAACATGGGGCGGAAGAATGGGCTGGTTGCGGGTTGTTCGATACCGGCGGGCATATTAGATTGCAACGGGGCCGCTGACCAACGGTCGCCCTGCCCGCCGGTTCCGAAATCGTTAAGCTTAAACAAGGATGGCAGCGATGTCTTTGCCGCTGAAAAGCACTTGCGCAGCTCTCGCTTTAATTTTCCTCTGTTTTTCGCTGACCTTTGCCGCCGGGAGCGCCAGCCGCCCAGACATGTCAGCCCTGTTTCCCGAAGAAGTTCTCGCGGAAACACTTCCCGCGCCCGGTGAGTGGATGCCATTTCCGCGCTACGGCGAGCGATCATTCTGGCTGGGCTTGCCGGAAGCCGCGCGAAAAGCGCAGGTCCAGCGAGCGGAATCCAACATCGGCCAGCCCTGGCCCGAACTGCCGGCCACCCTGTACCTGGAGTTCGCCACGGTCGGGAACCGCTCAAATTACGAGGCCCCCTATTTCGAGCGCAGAAAGCGGCTGGCCGACCTTGTACTGGCCGAGTGCATGGAGGGCCGGGGCAGATTTACGGATGAAATAGTCAACGGCCTGTGGCTGATCATGGAAGAGACAAGCTGGGTCATCCCGGCTCATGCCGGCATGCAGAAAGCGGGAGTCGGGCTCCCCGATATTACCGAACCGGTCGTCGACCTGTTCAGCGCCGAAACAGCCGCCCTGGTGGCCTGGACAGTGTATCTGCTGGGCGACGAACTGAGCAAGGTTTCACCGCTGATCACCAGCCGCTGCCGGATGGAAGTAGAGCAGCGGGTGCTGACTCCCTGCCTGGAGCGCGATGACTTCTGGTGGATGGGTTTTGGTACGGACCACATCAACAACTGGAACCCGTGGGTCAATTCGAACTGGCTGGCCAGCCTGCTGCTGATGGAAAACGACCCGCGGCGACGGGTGGCGGCGGTGGCTAAAATCCTGCGCAGCCTCGACAGGTTTATCGGCAGCTATCACGATGACGGCGGCTGCGACGAGGGCCCCTCCTACTGGGGCCGGGCCGGGGCCAGCCTGTTCGATTGCCTGGAGTGGCTCTACAGCGCCAGCGGCGGCAGGATCGACGTATACAGCTATCCGTTGATCGCCAACATGGGCCGCTATATTTACCGCGCCAATATCGATGGACCTTGGTTTATCAATTTCGCCGACGCCTCGGCCAAGGTGGGGATCAACTACGAACTGGTCTGGCGCTACGGAAAGAGGATCGGTGATTCGCTGATGGAGGGTTTCGGTGCGTGGGCCGCTAACAGCGCCCTGGAGCGGAATCCCGCGCCGCGAGGCTACCTCGGCCGCCGGCTGTGGACACTGGTCAATTTGCGGGAGCTGAGCGCGGCCGAAGGGCGTCAGCCCCACGTGCGCGATGTGTGGCTGGACGGAATCCAGGTGATGGCCGCCCGCTCAGAGCAGGGCAGCGCGGAGGGGTTTTACCTGGCGGCCAAGGGTGGGCACAACAATGAAAGCCACAACCATAACGATGTCGGCAACTTTATCGTCTACTTCAACGGGCAGCCGGTGCTGGTGGATGCCGGGGTGGGAGTCTATACGGCCAAAACATTCAGCAGTTCACGCTACGAGATCTGGACCATGCAGTCCGCCTACCATAACCTGCCCACCGTTAACGGCGCGATGCAGCAACCGGGCCGTGAATTTGCCGCCGGCGATATCCGCTACAACGCGGATGACAATACGGCCAGCCTGAGTCTTGAACTGGCCGGAGCCTACCCCGCCGATGCGGGTATCGAAAGCTGGCGGCGCACTCTGGCGCTGCAACGCGGCAAGGAAGTCAGGATCGAGGACGATTTTGCTCTTGCGAAGCGCGATGGAGAGCTGATGATGAGCCTGATAACCCCCTGCAGGGTCTACCCTGGTGATGCCGGTGTTATCTTGCTGGAAGGAGATAACGAAGGTGAGTCTTTTTCAGTCGGAGTCCGTTATGCTAAAAAGCTCAGGCTTGAGGTTGAAACGATAGAACTGGATGATAGCAGGCTCCGTGCATCCTGGGGCGATAAGCTCTACCGGATAACGCTCCACGCCGGGCCCGATTCTCCTCAAAAAGACAAATGGACTATCAGGGTGACGCCCTGAGTTATTAACGATTATCGCCTGATAAAGTGCTCAATGTTCCCACGGCTTGAAGCCGGTGATGTCCACGATATCCAGATAGTCGATAATTTGCGCCATAACCTCGCGCACATCATTAACTTGCAACTGCGAGTGCGGGTAATATTCCGCATATTCCTTCAGGGAATCCGTTACACTTGTTATCAACTTTTGCGTTAAGATTTTTTTTTCAACGGTTATACTCTCCACATTCATCTCCTTTCCATGGCCTTCAATCCGGCCCGGCAAAACACAAAAAATGAACCAGATGGATTAATTTCTCTTTTTTCTTCACTTGATTTTCTACAGCGCAACCACAGACAGTAATTATTCATATCGTTTACATTCTTCGTCCTTCATACTCGCACATAATGAGTTACCTTGTTATTTGCAATATACATTCTCCGCGTGCGCATGGCAATAAATAAACAGAACTTTTTATTTATGTTGACAGTTTAATTAGCTGAAAACGGAGAATAACGCAACGCATTATTTCTTTTCTACACTGGGCTACTGATATTTGTTTCATTTTCCGGTTGCGGGAGTTGATCAGCGGTGGACAAAATCGTGGAGCGCATTGCGCGGTCAGGATTTTGGACACAACAGCGGCTCTGACAGTGTGGGCGATCTAAATGAAAAAGCGCAGGAAAGTGGGCATGCCTCGCCCCTACGAGGGGAGGAACGGCCCTTCGAATGATAATCAAGCAGACAATTGTTTCGAGAACCACTATAGAGCATCCGAAAAGGCGGAAGCAGGAACGGGCGTACAGGTAAAAAAACGGCGGGCCGAGGCCCGCCGTTTCTTATCGTACTCACCACCCCACCCCACCCATATTTATCAGAGGTAGCCCAGGGATTCCAGTATCTCACGCCCTTCCCCGGTGATCATCTCCGGGTTCCACGGTGGGTCGAACGTCCATTCCAGTTCCACGTCTTCAATCCCATCCACCAGCTTCGCCGCCTCGATCACCTTGTGCTCGATCAGCGGCGCCGTGGGGCAGCCCATCGAGGTCAGGGTCATCAGAATAAACGCCGTGTCGCCTCGGACCGAGATATCGTAGATCAGCCCCAGGTTAACCACGTCGATTTCGAATTCAGGGTCCTCCACTGTTTTGAGGAACTCCCGGATTTTATCAGGATCGGCCTTGCTCATGGATCGTTTCCGTTTGATAGTTTCCGTTTCCGCCATCCAGCGCGTCTTTGAGCGCCATCCAGGCCAGCAGGGCGCATTTGATCCGCACCGGGAACTTGCTCACTCCCTGCAACGCTTCCACATCGCCCAGTTCTTCGTCCGGCTCGGCGCCGCGCATCATCTCCCGCACCCGCTCAACCAGCGCCAGCGCCTGCCGGCGGTCAAGGCCCTGCACCGCCTCGGTCATCATCGAGGCCGAAGCCTGGCTGATACTGCACCCGTGCCCGGCGAAACATATTTTTTCTATCCACCCGCCCTTGCTGTCGAGTTGCACGGACAGCAGAAGCTCATCGCCACAGAGCGGGTTCTCGTGTTTGACACAGTTGCCCGCGCTCGCTTCCTGCTCACTGCAATTGTTGCGCGGGCTACGGTAATGGTCCAGGATTATCTCCTGGTAAAGCTCGTTGAACTCCACCTGGTCATGCTCCCGCAAAGAAGTTGCGCATCCTGTGGATGCCCTCCACCAGCAGGTCAATCTCCGCTGTTGTGTTGTAGAGATAGCACGAGGCCCGGGTTGTGGCCACCACGCCCAGCCGTCTCATCAGCGGTTTGGCGCAGTGATGTCCGGCCCGGACAGCGATCCCCATCCCGTCCAGAAACGTACCCGCGTCATGAGGATGGATAATCCCCCCGCGGCCATCGCCGACATTGAACGAAAATGTGGCCAGGCGGTGGTCAGGGTTCCAGGGGCCGAACAGGGTAAAGTCCTCCAGCTCCGCAAACCGCTCCAGCGCATAGGCGCTCAGCTTGCGCTCATGCTCCCGCACCCGCTCCATCCCGATTTTGCTCAGATAGTCCACCGCCGCTCCCAGGCCGATCGCCTCGGCCAGTGGTGGGGTGCCCGCCTCGAACTTCCAGGGTGCTTCGATCCACTTGCTGCCCTCCAGCCTCACGTCCAGGATCATCCCCCCGCCGCCCATGAACGGCTCCATCTCATCCAGCAGCTCGGGACGGGCTATCAGTGCGCCTACGCCCGAGGGCCCCAGCATCTTGTGGCCGGCAACGGCCAGAAAATCCGCGCCCAGCTTATCGAAATCAACGGGGGCGTGGGGCACCAGCTGCGCCCCGTCGACCAGCACCAGCGCGCCAACTCGCTTTGCGCCCCTGATCAACTCGTCCAGTGCGTTAACCGTGCCCAGCACGTTGGATGCCCCGCTGAGGGCCACCAGTTTTGTCTCGGCCGTCAGCAAATCATCCAGCGCCGACAAATCGAGATAGCCGTCATTGGTAACCGGCAGGTAATCAAGCCGGGCGCCTGTGTCGCTGGCGGCCATCTGCCAGGGTACCAAGTTGGAGTGGTGCTCGGTCACCGTGGTCAGGATCCTGTCACCGGGCCCCAGCCTGCGCCTGGCCCAGGCGTAGGCCACCAGGTTGATCGCCTCGGTGCAGTTGCGGGTGAACACCACCCCGGAGGTTTGTGCGCCCAGGAACGACGCCAGCTTTTCCCTGGCGTTTTCGTAGTGTTCGGTAGCCTCCTGGCTGAGAGTATGTATCCCTCTGTGAGGGTTGGCGAAATAGCGCGTGTAGCACTCCACCAGCTTGTCGATTACCGCTTGCGGCTTCTGGCTGGTGGCCGCCGAATCAAGATAGACCAGCGCCTCGCCCTTGACCTCCCGGTCCAGGATAGGAAAATCCCCGCGGATTTTCTCCACGTTCAGTGCCGCAGGGGATTCCCGGTCCGGCTTTGTAACATCGACCGCTGTAGTCCGGGACGCTTTCATGGGGCTGTCGCTTCCTCCTGTGGTGCCGGCTCGCCGTACTGCTTGCGAACGGAGTCGTAGCCTTTTGCCTCCAGTTCGCCGGCCAGTTCCGGTCCACCGCTTTTTACAATTCTGCCGCCAAGCATGATATGGACCACGTCCGGTTCCAGATAATCCAGGATTCGCATATAGTGCGTGATCACCAGGAAGCCGATACCGGGCCCACGCATGGAGTTGACAGACTCGCTGACAATCCTCAGCGCATCGATATCCAGCCCGCTGTCGGTCTCGTCCAAAATAGCAAGCTCCGGCTCGAGCAGCGCAAGCTGCAGGACCTCGTTGCGCTTCTTCTCGCCGCCGCTGAAACCCTCGTTCAGATTACGGCGCGCAAAAGCCTTGTCCATGCCGAGCAGCTTGAGCTTGCCGTCCACCAGAGTGCGGAACTCCCGGGGCTTGAGATCCTGGTCGCGACGGGCGTTGAGCGACTGGCGCAGGAAATTAAGCATCGACACGCCCGGCACCTCCACCGGGTACTGAAAAGCCAGGAACATGCCCAGCCTGCTCCGCCGGTCGGCCTCAAGCTCCGTTACGTCCTCGCCCTTGAACAGAATCCGGCCCGCGGTGACCTCGTAGGCGGGATGGCCCATCAGCACGTTGGCCAGGGTCGATTTACCGCTGCCGTTGGGCCCCATCAGCGCGTGTACCTCGCCGGGGGGTAACTCAAGATTAACTCCCCTGAGTATTTCCGTGCCTTCCACCGCCGCGTGCAGGTTCTCAAGTACAAGTATCGGTTTGCTCATCTTTGCCTCTTAAGCGTGTTAAGTAATGTTAACAAATATCCAGCCGTTTTCAACCCTGACCTCACCGGTCCGCAGCGCCCCTGCTGCGCGGCACCTTGACAAAACTCATTTTTCCGCCGCCAGCTTACGCAGGATCGACTCGGAGAGCAGCTCGTGCATCCCCGACCACTGCGCGCGGCCCAGTACCTCGTTGAAAAAGCCGAAGATCAGCAGCTTCCGGGCATCCGCGCGGCCAATCCCCCGGCTCATCAGGTAGTAAAGGTGCTCCTCGTCCACCCGGCCCACGGTAGCCCCATGGCTGCAGCGTACGTCGTTGTTTTCGATCTCAAGCTGCGGGTTCGTGTTCGCCCTGGCACTGCCGCTGAGCGCCAGGTTGCGGTTCGCCTGATACGCGTCGGTGTTATTGGCATCGGGACGGACCTTGATCGTTCCGTAATAGACCGTGCGGGCCTGGTCGTCCAGCGCGCCCTTGTAGAGCAGGTCGCTGCGGGTGTGCGGGGCCAGATGGTCCTGCACGGTCCAGTGCTCGAAATGCTGTTTGCGATGAGCGAAATACAGCCCCAGCATCACACTTTGAGCGCCCTCTCCGGCCAGCTCGCATTCCTTCCAGGTGCGCGAGAACTCGCCGCCCAGCGTAACCAGCATCGTGTTGAGCCTCGCGTTTGCCGCCATCGTGGCTTTGACCGTGGAAAGATGGCGCACGCCCTCGCCCCAGTCCTGCCACGTAACCCAGCCCACCTGCGAATCCTCGGCGGCGTACAGCTCGGTCACAGGATTTACCAGTGAGGCCCGTGCAAGCGGCGCGGAGGTGTAGATATCGTTAAACACCACTTTCGCCCCGCGCCCGACCACAACCACCGTACGCGGCTGGATCAGCGTCCCCTGCATGCCGAGCCAGTGTAGCGACTGCATTGGAGCGCTCAGTTCAACACCGGGCGGCACGTACAGAAATGCGCCTCCTCTGTGCAGAGCGAGATTGCGGGCAGTGAAAATATCTGCTGCGCCCACCAGTTTACCCAGCCTGGGCCGGATCAACTCCTCGTGCTCTGTAACCGCTGTTTCAAGATCGGTGAAGATCACTCCTTTTGCCGCCGCTTCCTCGCTGAGCCCGGCGCTGAACAGAGCGCCGTCGGCATGGATAATTTTGCCGCCGCTGCCCGTGCCGGAGAGCTCCAGCGCGCTGCTTGCCCGCTGGGGCAACCGCTTCAGCGGGGCCGTGCTACCGCCGTGTTCCAACCGCTGAAAAGACTCCGGATTGAGCAGGTCGAGGTCGGTATAGCGCCAGTACTCATCTTTACGACTGGGAGCTTCGAGCGTTTCCGCCCGCTGCCAGGCGTCGCGCCTGAGCTCCGCCAGCCAGGTTGGGCTTTTATCTGCTAAAACCTCAATTTCCCTGTCCTTCGCTGTGCTGCTTATCTTGTACATGGTACCATTCACTGATTATGGTTTATGATTCAAATTCACCCACGGTGCTTCCAGCTCAGCCCACCGACCCCTCCATCTGAAGCTCGATCAGGCGGTTCAGCTCAACCGCGTACTCCATCGGCAGTTGCCTGACAATCGGCTCCACGAACCCCCGGACGATCAGCGCGGCAGCCTGTTCCTGGTTCAGCCCGCGGCTCATCAGGTAGAACAACTGCTCATCGCCGATGCGGGCCACGGTGGCCTCGTGGCCGATCTCCACGTCCTCCCCGGCGATATTCATGTACGGGTAGGTGTCCGAACGCGAGTCCTTATCGATCAACAGGGCGTCACAGCGCACGCTGGCCTTGCACTTATCCGCCCCCGGCAGCACGTGGATCAGCCCCCGGTAGCTGGTGCGGCCGCTACCCTTGCTGATCGATTTGGAGACAATCATCGAGCTGGTCTCCGGCGCGGCGTGAACCATCTTGGAGCCCGTATCCTGATGCTGGCCCTCGCCGGCCATCGCCAGACTGAGCACCTCGCCGTGGGCCTTGCGTCCCCTGAGAATCACCGAGGGATATTTCATGGTGACCCTGCTGCCCAGGTTGCCGTCCACCCATTCCACCACCGCGTTTTCGTGGGCCACCGCGCGCTTGGTCACCAGGTTGTAGACATTGTTCGACCAGTTCTGGATCGTGGTGTAGCGAATCCGCGCATGGGGCATGGCGATCAGCTCCACCACGGCCGAGTGCAGCGAAGCGCTGCTGTACACCGGTGCGGTGCAGCCCTCCACATAGTGCACGTAACTGCCCTCGTCGGCGATAATCAGCGTACGTTCGAACTGGCCCATACTCTCGGCGTTGATCCGGAAATACGCCTGCAGCGGAACATCGACCCGCACTCCCGGCGGTACGTAGATAAAACTGCCCCCGGACCAGACTGCGGAGTTGAGGGCGGCCATCTTGTTGTCTCCCGGTGGGATCACGGTGCCGAAATACCTGCGCACGATTTCGGGGTACTCCCGCAGACCGGTGTCCATGTCGCAGAAAATGACGCCTTGTTTGGTGAGGCTCTCCTGCACCTTATGGTAGACAACCTCGCTCTCGTACTGGGCGCTGACACCGGAGAGGAACTTACGCTCGGCCTCGGGGATACCCAGACGGTCGAACGTGTTCTTGATCGAGTCGGGCACCTCGTCCCATGAGCGGCCCTGTTTGTCCGTGGCGCGCAGGAAGTAAAAAATATCCTGAAAGTCGATCCCGCTCAGGTCCGCCCCCCAGGTGGGCATGGCCTTGCGCTCGAAACGCCGGAAAGCACCCAGCCGGAACTCGCGCATCCATTGCTGCTCGCTTTTCATGAACGAAATTTCCTCGACAACCTTTGTATTCAAGCCTTTCCTGGGCTTGAACACATAGCTTTCGGGGTCGCTCCAACCCCATTTTTCCTTGTACCCACCCAAGGGATCTATTTCGAGAACCTGCTTGTCTTCGCTCATAAAACCTCCGCACCGCTCGTTATTACACTGCTTCTTATTCTCATTCTATTGAGCCAACGATACACTCAAACAAGATGCAAACCAAACTTACCGCGTAAAATACTTAATCAGCCAGTCTACCCTGCCGCGCTTGACAAAATACATTCCGGAAAACTTCATCACTTCGCGCACCCGCTGACGGTAATCCTTGCGGTAGCAGTGCGCGGGGCAGTCCCTGCACTTGGGCTTGGGGTCGAACGCGCACATCTCCAGCCGCTTGTGGCCGTAGTCCAGCAGTTCCCGGCACTCCCGGCAAAGCTGGCCCTTGCCGGTTTCGTGATGGTTATTGCAATAGACCGCCACGAACTTGCTGAGGGTGGAAAATTCCTGCTCCTTGCCCTTGTCCCAGGCCCCTACCCGCTCCTTATTTATTTCAAGCTTCGAAGGATTCGATGACATCGCCCCGGATCCCGATCTTGGTGTTTTTAACAGCGACATCACTACCGCTGGCGGCAACCGCGCTGCCGACCAGGCTGGCCAGACCGAAACAGCAGGGCACTTCCATGATCAGCACCTCGACGGAATTGATATCGTTGAGCTTGAATACCTGCGTCAGCTTGTCCTGGTAATGCCCGGCGTCGTCCAGCTTGGGGCAGCCGATCAGCACAACCTTGCCCCGAACGAAATCGGCATGAAAATTGGCGTAGGCAAACGGTACGCAATCGGCCGAGATCATAATGTCCGCGCCGGAAAAATAGGGTGCGTTGACAGGCGCGAGCATCAACTGCAACGGCCAGTTACCCAGTTGCGACTGCACAGACACCTGCTCACCCGCCGCCTGCTCGGGCTCCGGAGCACGCTCCAGCATCCGGCTCATGGAGCCGGGGCAGCCCCCGCCCCCGCCGTGTCCCGGCGCTGGCCCATGGCCACCTGCCGGCTTGTGGCCCATCACCTTGCTGACAATGTCCTCCACACTTTGCTTATCCCGCAGCTTGTCCAGATGCTGTTCCACGGCCTGCTCATCGAAAGCCTCTGACTCGCGCTCGACGATAGTCAGCGCTCCTGTGGGGCACTCGCCGATACAGGCCCCCAGGCCATCACAATAAATCTCACTTACCAGCCGGGCCTTGCCGTCGATTATCTGAATCGCGCCCTCGGCGCAGGAGGTGACACAATCACCGCAGCCGTTGCACAAATCATCTTCTATTTCAATGATCTTTCTGACGATCTTTTCCATTGCCACTCCCTATCCTTCCGGCCAGTTCCGGAAGCTTTGTTTTTGAAAGATACTCTCTCACCTGTGTATTGACCTCACCCAGCAGGCCGCCGAAAATACATTCATTGCCGTTACAGACATTGGTGGTGCGAAAGCAATGCCCGTGCCGCAACGGCCCCTCGATAGACTCGTAAATATCCAGCAGGCTGATCTCCTCATACCGTCGGTTAAGCGAGAACCCACCCCTGGGACCCCGTACCGAATTGACAAGCCGCTCCCTGGCCAGGCGCTGGAGCACCTTCGAAAGATGCGCCTCGGAAACGCCCAGCTCACCGGCAATCTGCTTGACAGAGACATGCCTGCCGGGCAAACCGGCCAGGTAAACCATCGTATGCAGCGCCAGCGAGGCAGCTTCGGAAAGCTTGAGCATAACCGTCCATCCGCGCTAATTAGTTATTTCGGTATGTCAATACCTAATTAACTTAAAGGCTTTAACGGTGGCTGTCAAGTTTTGTCACATATTTTCTAGCAGCGTGTCCGAAAAAAATGGAGATTTTGCTGTGCAGGGTCAGCGACGCGGGGTGATTCAGCCGCCGTTGGGAAGCGAAAAAATAAGGGCCGTTGAAATAACGTTCAACGGCCCTCTAAGGGAAGTCGTTACCGGGAAGGCCTGAACCGGTTCAGCCGCAAGCTGTTGAGCACTACCGTTATGCTCGAGAGCGCCATGGCGGCGGCGGCAAAGGCCGGGTGAAGGTTGCGCAGTATGTCCGGCAGCGCCTGGACGTTGTGAAACACTCCCGCGGCCACAGGGATCAGGGCGACATTGTAGAAAAAAGCCCAGAACAGGTTCTCGTGGATAATCTTCATCGTGCTCCGGCTCAGTTCTACCGCGCGCACTACACCGGCAAGATCGTCGCCCACCAGGGTGACGTCCCCTGCCTCCTTGGCCACGTCGGCTCCGGCCCCGACCGCGATGCCGACATCAGCCAGAGCCAGCGCTGGCGCATCGTTGATCCCATCACCCACCAGCGCCACCTTGCGCCCCCTGCCCTGATGGTCGGCGACCAGTTGCTGCTTGTCCTGGGGCAGGAGTCCCGCGGCGACAGTTTCGATACCAACCCGCTGAGCGATATAATTCGCCGCCAGTTCTTCATCGCCCGTGGCCAGCACCGGTTCCAGCCCCAGTTGTTTCAGGCTGGACACCACTTCGGCAGCCGCCGGCTTTTCCGGGTCGAATACACTGATCAACCCCACCGGCCTGCCCTCGACCCGCACGGTGATCACGCTCTTGCCCTGCCCCGCCAGGGCCTGCGCCTTGTCCAGCGCATCGGCGGGAAGGCTCTCCACGCCCTTCCAGCCGGCGCGTCCCACACTGACCCGGCGGCCATCGATCAGCGCCTCCACACCCATCCCCGTCCGGGACACGAATTCATCGGGCCGCAGCGGTTCAATACCCCGCTCCCGCGCGCCCTCCACCACTGCCCGGGCCAGCGGATGGTTCGAGCCGCTTTCCGCCGAGGCTGCCAGTTGAAGGTATTCATCGGCCGGGGCATCATTGTCCAGCACAATCCAGTCGGTAAGTTGAGGGCGACCGCTGGTAAGCGTACCGGTTTTGTCGAACACGACAGTGTCTATCGTCCGCATGTTTTCGATAGCGGCGCCGCTTTTGAACAGGATTCCCTGACGGGCGCCCATGCCGCTGGCGACCATCACGGCCACGGGCGTGGCCAGCCCCAGGGCGCACGGGCAGGCGATTACCAGCACCGCCACCGCCCTGATCATCGCCGGGACGAACTCACCGCCGATACTCCACCACAGCCCCATTACCAGCATGGCAATCAGGATGATCAGCGGCACGAACACCGAGCTGACCTTGTCAGCCAGGCGCTGGATCGGGGCGCGGGATGACTGGGCGTCGCTCACCAGCTTGACAATCCGCGCAAGTACGCTGTCGGCCCCGATTCCGGTGGCGCGTACCTCGATCAGGCCATCGCCGTTAACAGTGGCCCCGAACACCTTGTCGCCCGTGTGCTTGTCCACCGGCATCGACTCACCGGTGAGCATGCTCTCGTCCACGGCGCTCACTCCGCCCACGATCTCGCCGTCGACCGGAATACGCTCACCGGGCTTGACCCTCACTACCTGCCCTGTTTCGATTTGGGCCGCCGGCACCATCCGCTCGGTTCCGTCATCAGCCACCAGCCGCGCCTGCTCGGGCGCCAGATTCATCAACTCGCGGATCGCCCGGCCGGCCCGCCCCTTGGCCCGGGCTTCCAGCAGCTTACCCAGGCTGATCAGGGTGATAATCATCGCGCTGGTCTCGAAGTAAACATGGCCGCCCAGTGAGGAGGGAAAAATCAGGACCGCCAGTGAATAGAAATACGCCGCCGAGCTGCCCAGGGCCACAAGCACGTCCATGTTGGCCCCGCCGCTGGCCAGTGCGCGAAAAGCCCCGCGATAGAAAATCATGCCGGTGTAGAACTGCACGGGCGAGGCCAGCGCCAATAGCAGAAAATTGTACCAGCGGGCAGCGGAAACAGGTGCCAGCACGGAGCTCTCCCGCCACATGCTGAAAAAGAACAGCGGCAAGGTGAAAGCGATACCGGTCAGCAGTTCGCGGCGGCGCAGCTCGTACTCGCGGCGGCGGGCCAGTTGCTCCGCATCCTCGTCCAACCCGTCGGCTTCCGGAAGGACCGCCTTGTAGCCCGCGGACTCTATCGCCCGGGCGACAGCCGTCAGGTCGACCTTACCGGTAATGTTCGCCCGCTCGGTGGCCAGGTTGACATTAACCTCTGTCACACCGGCCACATTTTCACGAATCGCGCGTTCCACACTGGAAGCACAGTTTGCACAGCTCATCCCCACCACCGGGATCTGGACCATATCGTCAGCACTCATCCTGCCACCTCCCTTTGCCCCAAGTTTTAATAACACAGGCTCTTCAGTGGAAAACCGGAGCCCCTGTATTAATAACTGATTTGGTCCAGAATCTCAAACCGTTCAACGGGCCGCCAGAATACTTTCGTTTGCCGTTACCTAACTTATCACGTACCATGATACTACAATCCTGTAAGCACCTGTGTCAGAGCGACTATATCAGCGCCCGTAAAACTGCTGTCGCCATTTACATCGTAAGCAGGATCAGACTCCCCTTTTCTCAATTGTATCAGCAGGGCCAGCACGTCCATGATGTTCAAATTACTGTCTCGCCTGAAATCGTAGGCCTCAATGGCCGAAAAAAACTCATACGCCCCGATATCTATGGCCATTCCGCTCTGCTTACGTATCTGCAGCCGCCGGGGATGGAGGTACTGATATTCCGGCAACCGCCCCGCTGCGCTGTCGCCGCTGTCGATAAGGGGGCTGCCCGGCGCCGGCCGGTAGTCGCCCCCTTCGATATCAACCAGCAGTGGATTGACACCCTGTACTGTTCGCAGCAGTTCGGCGGGGATGGAAGAGACATTGTCGGACACCCAGTTATTGGCCCCGATGGCGGGAGTTGGCTTGTCGGCGCCAAGCAGCATCAGCTCGCCTGCTCCCGGAGCGGTGTAGAAGACATTATTCCACGCTTCGAACGTGGTTTTGCCAACCGATGCGTTGCCTGGATACCAGAGGTGGATGAAGCTGCTGCCGCCGGGGTAGAGATGCACGAAAGTGTTGTTGTACAGAAAGAGCGAACCTCCGCTACGGTCCTCACCGAAGACGATGAACTGCGAATTGGTGCGCTGGTTATCCGGCCTGTCGGTGACGATGACGTTGCCGATCAATACAGCGTCCTGATCGGTAAAATCAGCACCTTTAACCAGATCGACCTGGTAATTACCCGGCGAATGAAGGTAGTTGTATTCGAAGATCAAATCTTCCGTGCGTGATTTGAAATTCTGGCCGCCGTTATCGTGGATATAACAGAATCGGACGGTGGTCGTGCCCCAGCCGCTGACGTAATGGCCATGTTCATAACCGGCCCCCGGAAAACTGTTCCAGGCGACTTCGTTGTACTCCAGCAGCAGGTTCCCGGAACTGGAGGTACAGAAAATTCCGTTGCCGTTGTAGTAAACGGCACAGTCGCGGATAGTGCAGTTGTTACCCGGATAAATGTAAAAGCCGCCGCTGTTGGCCTCGGCTTCGGCCCAGGGATGAGCGTTACGCACCTCCAGGTGCTCGATGGTCCAGAAATCACCCGAGACCTTGATCAGGCCGCGGTCAGTGTTTTTCCAGCTGGTAGAGTTCAGGGAACCGTCGATGATGGGCCGGGGGTCGCCATCGCCGCGGATCTTTAACGGAGCTTGTTCGCTTCCGTGCGGACTCAGCTCGAATGTCTCGTAATAAACTCCCGGCCCCAGTACGATCTCCTGGCCAGGTTGCACGGCGTCGATGGCGCTGGTTATCGATTTATACTCCGTCAACGAGCCACCGTCGTTGATATAGACGCCATGCTCCAGCGAACTGGTCGAGGGGAACCCCGGTGTCGGCGGTAAGTCGCCGGCCGCGGCCCCGCTGTGGGTGATCACCAGCAGCGGCGGAGCCCCTCCCTCGCGACTGTTAAACCCCAGGTACTCGCTGTCGTTGTACCACTGGTCCACTTTAAGGCAGAAGCTGACCACATCATCGCTCTGCTCCTTGACAAAGCCGGTCACATCCAGGGAGTTGTACACGCCGCCACTGACGTAAACGCTTGCCAGCAAGTCTCCCTCAACGGGCTTGTTCAACCAGTAAAGATGGTATTCCTCCCAGTTGTCGTCATCCACCGCGTGCAGCCTGAGAGTGTCCTGATTGGAACGGCTTTTCCACAACTTCAATTCAGCGCTCGATATGGAAGCAGGGTCAATCCCGCCAAGCTCAAAGCGGACGTATGCCACGTTGAACGAGTTTACAGGATTATGCTTAAACCAACCAACGCTCAGATATCCCTGCCGGCCACCGCCCGGCGCCATTTCGCGGGAGGCGGAACCCGAAACCGTAACGTCAGCGTCACAGAACAGCGTATCAGTCGCGCTTTGCGCACTCAGGGCCAGAGTGCACAAGAAAAACGCCGTTATCGATATCATTTTCCCCATTATGATGCGTACCTCCGAAAAATATGGTGCCGTGACTAACATCTCCAAAAAGCGATAAAGCAGTGGATGCCCCTGTTCGCAGGGCGGGGTATGTCGAGGGATTATAATAAATCGCATACTCATGGATGAGAAGCATTCCCGTCACTATCAATAGGGGCTTCATATCCGGCCTGTCAAGTATGTCCGGCACCGGAGAGAAAAGGCAACCGCGAGTAATTGGAGATACGGCAAAGAAAAAAGGACGGGGTTTCCCCCGTCCTTTTTCCATCCTGATTTGCGCGGCAGATGCTATGCTTCGGCTTTCCAGAGGCCGTGAAGATTGCAGAACTCACGGGCCGATACGGAAGAGGCATCGGTCTTGAACTCGGCCACCGGTTTTTCGCCGGGATTCAGATAGCGGCGCATAACCATTTCTCCAGCCAGCAGCTCTATCCACTGAATGAAGTGTTTATCTTCCATCGGGTGCTCCACGCTGCCGACACTCACCCTGTAGCCGCCCTCGATTTTCTCGATAACCGGCACGTGTTTTTCCTGGGCGGCATCCTGCGAGTTCTCCACCAACTGCGTCATCGGTTTGCCGTGGAGCAGCAGTTCTCCCTGTCCTTCATGAAGCACCTCCACCATCATTTCCTGCTCGCTGCACCTGTAAATATCGCCCCTGGCCGGCATAAAACCCTCCTTTACCGAGTGAAATTTTTTAATTCAAGAAAAAGACCCCGCTGCCACAGGTTGCCTTTGCGTCCTTCCCGTGTTCAGAGCAGAGCTTTTACGGCGTCCAGCACGGCCTCGTAGTCCGGCTCATCGGCCACTTCCCTGACCAACTGGAAGTAGCTGACCCCGCCCTGCTTGTCCACAACCCAGATAGCGCGAGCCAGCAGACGCAGTTCCTTGATCAGTACACCGAGCTGCTCTCCGGCCGCAGCGTCCCTGTGGTCTGAGAGCGCGACGACATTATCCGCGCCGTTGGCCTGCAGCCAACGGGCCTGGGCGAACGGCAGGTCCATGCTGACCGTGACGAACTGGACACCCTGCTCACCCAGCCGGCCGGCCTCCTCGTTGAAGCGCTTGGTCTCCAGATCGCAGACCGGCGTATCGAGCGAAGGCACCGCGATAAGCACCAGCACCTTGCCCCTGAACGAGGACAGCTTAACCTCCGAGAGATCGGTAGCCAACAGGCTCAGATCGGGCAACTGGTCGCCCTGGCCAATTTCATTGCCCAGCAACGTCAACGGTGTGCCTTTAAACGTAACCGCTCCATGCCGTTCGGACATGAGTAACTCCCTTGCTTAGTGGTCGATCCGCTGTTGCACCACTCCCGGCCCGCTAAAACCCGGCTGCCGCCCCCAAAAAGGCCGGAGGGTGGTATCGATTGTAATAACTCCAGCCGGAGATGAAACCCCTCCGGCCGGCAAACCCATTAGAATACATAACCCGCAGGTTCCCGTCAGTCAAGTGCACCCGCGGTGGAAATCCTGACGGTTCGCCGGTCAGCGCCTCTTTTCAGCGCTGGCACGATGGACAGAAAAACGTGGAGCGCTGCTGCTGGACTATCCGCTCGATGGCGGCCCAGCAGTGGCGGCACCGCTCGCCCTTACGGCCGTAAACCTGCAAAAATTCCTGGAACCCGCCGCTCCGGCCGTGACTGTCCTGAAAGTCCGAGAACGTGGTGCCGCACTTGTCGATAGCCAGCTCAAGCACCCGGCGGGTTTCATTGCGCAACAGTTCAACCTGCTTACCGCTCAGCTTGCCCGCCGGTGTGCGGGGGTTCAGCCCGCAACCGTAAAGAATCTCGCAGGCGTAGATATTGCCGATCCCCACCAGGCGGTCCTGGCGCATCAGCCAGGGTTTGACCGGCGTGCTTGTAGCGCCGATAAGCTCCGCAAGCCTGGCGGCGGTGAACTCCGCCGACATCGGGTCCACGGCGGTAGTTAGCAGCTCCTCGGCCGTGGCTGCAACCCGGATAGTCCCGAAGCGGCGCATGTCGTAGAACAGCAAGCTTCCCCGGTCAAGCACAAGTTCGGCGCGAAGGTGCTTGCCGGTCCGCCCGGAGCTATCGGAGCAGGCAATCAGCCTGCCTGTCATCCGCAGGTGGAACGCCATCCAGAGACTTCCGCCGCCAGACTTGCCGTTGGTCAACTCCAGGCCGATCTGCTTACCCAGCCGGGAAACACCACGGATCTTTCCGCCTGCAAGGCTGTCCGTATCGATCCCGTCCAGTTTCGGGTCCAGCACCAGCATCCGCTCCACCCTGCGGCCAGTCAGGAACGGAGCGAGCTGCCTGACGACGGTTTCAACTTCCGGAAGTTCCGGCATGCTTTAATTCCTCGGCCTTCCGGCCCACTTTTTCATTCAAACGGCACGAACGGGCTGATTTTCCGCAGCCGGTTTATAATCGCCGGCATGTGCTCGATTACGTAGTCTATTTCCTCATCGGTGGTATAGCGGCTCAGGGAAAAACGGATCGAGCCGTGGGCCGCCGAATGGGGCACGTTCATCGCCTGCAGCACGTGGCTGGGGTCGAGTGAACCCGAGGTGCAGGCCGAGCCGGAAGAGGCGCAGATGCCCAGATCATCGAGCATCAGCAGGATCGACTCACCCTCCACGTACTCAAAACTGACGTTGAGCGTGTTGGGCAGGCGATCGGCGCCGTTGATCCGCACGTCCTTGCAACCGGCCACGATCCCGCTCTCCAGCTTATCGCGAAGGCGCCGCTCGCGAGCAGCCACCTCCTCCATGTCGGACATCGCCAGCTCCGCGGCCGCGCCCAGACCGATAATCCCGGCCACGTTCTCGGTGCCGGCCCTGCGGCCGTCCTCCTGGTGCCCGCCGTGAAGCAGCGGCGGAAGGTTGATCTCCTTCCTCACGTACAAAACACCAACCCCTTTAGGCGCGTGCAACTTATGGCCGGAGAGCGCCAGGAAGTCCACGGGAACCCGGCTCAGATCGACCGGCATCTTACCGGCCACCTGAACCGCATCCGTGTGGAAAAAAGCGCCCTTCTCCCTGACCATTTCAGCAATCTTCTCCACCGGGTAAAGCACGCCTGTCTCGTTATTGGCCCACATCACGCTGACCAGCGCGGTATCCTCGCGGATCGCGCTTGCCAGCTCATCGAGATCCAACGCGCCCCGGGAATCAACTCCCACCTCGGTTACCTCGTAGCCCTTATCGGTCAGCCAGTGGCCGACCTGGATCACGGCCTCATGTTCAACTTTGGTGGTGACCAGATGGCGTTTCAGCGGTCCGGCAAGTTCAAGGGCCGCCATGATCGCCGTATTATCGCTTTCCGAGCCGCAGCCGGTAAATACAATTTCCTCCGGCAAGGCCCCCAGCAGCGCGGCCACCTGCCCCCTGGCACGGTCCACGTCCGTGCGCACCTTACCGCCGAAAGAGTGGATACTCGAGGGGTTTCCGTAGCGGAAGGTAAGAAACGGCTTCATCGCCTCGAATACTTCGGGAGCCACGGCCGTGGTGGCGTTGTTGTCCAAATAAACGATCTTATCCACTATGCCTCCATCACTTCCAGGTCAGCGCTCACCTTTTCCTTTAACTTGTGCTCAACTATCGTCTGCAGCGTGAAACGCGTCATACCGCAATCCGTGCAGGCGCCCTTGAGCTCCACAAGCACCTTGTTGCCGAAAATATCGACCAGTTCCAGATCACCGCCGTGTTTCCTGAGTTCCGGGATGATGTCCTCTTCGATCGTCTTGACGATCAGCTTCATTTTCTGCAGGTTGGTCATTCCGGAGGGCTTGCCGCTCTCCGCGTTCTTTTCGCTTTCCTGCTGTTCCCCTCCGGAGCGCAGCTCGCTCTCGGAGCGGACCTCGGCGATTATCTGCTCGATTTCCGGCACACAGCCGCCGCAACCGCCGCCGGCCTTGGTGAAGTTGGTAACCTCTTCGGCGGTTTTAAGGCCGTTTTGCCTGACCACCTCGCGGATAGTGTTCTCGGTAACGCCGAAGCAGACACAGACCACCCGTCCTTCCAGCTTTCTCTGCCCCACCGTGCCGTTACGGTAATTCTCTATCGCGGCCTCCAGCGCCTCGCGGCCCATCACGGAACAGTGAATTTTCTGGTCCGGCAGTCCGCCCAGATAATCGACTATGTCCTGATTGGTATACTTTTCAGCCTCCTCCAGCGTTTTACCCATAATCATCTCGGTGAGCGCGCTGCTGGTAGCGATAGCGCTGCCGCAACCGAAAGTCTGGAACTTGACGTCGACAATCCGGCCCTGCTCGTCCAGCTTGAACATCAGCCTGAGCGCATCTCCACAGGCCATCGAACCCACCTCTCCCACACCGTCGGGGTCCTTGATAAAACCCACGTTTTTCGGGTTACGGAAATGGTCCATAACCTTATCTGTATAATCCCACATCTTGCCATCCTCCACATCGAAAGCGGCCCGTCTAATCCGCCACGGGCGTACGACGACAGTTACAATTTGATGGCTTTGTAAAAAGTCCATCTACTTTGTTGCGCTGCATATCTCGTCATTGCGGAGTACCCCTAGGTACGCCTCATTCCACGATATTTGCGCGCCTCGTATCCGGAGCTTTTTACTTCGCCATCGGCAAAGTAAGACCTTTTACGAAACCATCACGATTTAAGCTTGCATCGAATGATTAAGTTAAAATATAACTAAAAAGTCCGGTTTTGCAAATACTCAATTTTCGAGCTTAATCAAAAAGGCCGGTTCCAGCCATCCGCCGGATGACTGGAACCGGCCCAAGGAGCCTGTATGTTAGGCGCCCGTAAGCGGTTCAGCGCTTCTTGCAACACTCCTTAAGCTCACAGATCTCCAACTTTGTCAGCTCCAGCATTCCCCTGAGTTTGGACTCGTGTTGTTTTTCCTGCTCAGCCAGCCACTCGAACATCGAACGGGTGATTTCCCGCTGGGCCATTTTAGCGGTGGAAAGATAGAACTCGCTCGCGTCATGCTCCTTGGGCAGCATACGCAGCACCACTTCCATCACGTTTTCCAGGTCCTTGATCTTTTCCTCCGGCGTGATGTCATCTTCATCGTCATCATCGTGGTCCAGACCGATATCGGGAATAATCGCGCCCTTGAGTTCGTCCATCTCCTGCTTGAGCAGCTCCAGGGCGGTCTTGAGCCTGGACTCGTGTTGCTCCTCCTGGTTGGCCATCATCTCGAAGAGTACCCGCGCCATTTCCGATTTTGAATTCCGGGCGGCATTGCGGAACACGTCCCTGGCCTGCCTTTCCTTGGGGATGCAGCGCATAACCACTTCGATCATCCTGTCCAGTTGCTTGATCTCGGATTTTTCCATCTGCCAGTCCCCCTCAGGATGGGAATGTGATTTTTCCGCCATAGTAGCCGAGCGCCATCACCGTGGGAGCCATCGCCAGCACGGTGACCATGTTAACCCAGAACCACACATCCCCTCCACCACCACCGGCCAGCGCGAACCTGACAACCAGCACAACCGCGAACTCCAGCGCCAGCAGGATCGTCAGATAGGTTTTTATCCGGTAAATGTGCGTCCAGATCCCGTTGTAGTTGTAGTACCAGCTCAGTACGCCGGTAAAGATCGCCACCGGGGTGCTCAGCAGTGCCAGAACAATGTTGTAGAACACCACCTTCTCCAGCGCCGGGTCGCTGATGAACAATCCCAGCAGCGAAAAAAGAGCGGCCGCAATGCACAGCGCTATCGGAAAATGCACTGAAATCGGGTGCGGGTGCTCGTCCAGGATGCGCTCGGCCCACTTCGGCGGCGTCTTGATCACGCTCTCGCCGGCGGCAGCCACTTTCTCCTCCATCAACTCGGCTACCACCTCGAATCGTTCCATCACTTCCGGTCCGTGGGGCGCGGCCGCCATCGCCCGGCTCAGATCGTGGCCCGCATGATGAGTTTTCACGTGCTTGCCGTTGCGCCAGAGCTTGCTGCCGCTGACGTCGTACACCTTCCCCTCGTAGGCAACGTATGTCTTGTTCTCGTCCTTGCCATCGTAGCCGTGGAGCTCGTCTTTGTTCATTGCGCCCATCAAGTTCTCCGCGTTAAAACTTTAGCGCAGTGATTGTCTGGTCAGCAAAACTGTTATACCCAACTCCGGCCTGGCCAAAGAAGGGAAGAATATCTTTAACTTAGAAGTTCGGCAGGTGGTTGTCAATCTGTTTTGGAAAGTAATTGAAGGTGCGATGACCGGGTCGCCGAAATTCAGCGGCGACGTTGAGATACACCCCCTGAAGACGGGGCCCGGCCGACCGTAAACTCACCATAATAAAAACAGCGGGATTCATCAATGCCCGGTTACAATCCGGTAGGCCAGCCGCAGCCCGTCGAGCGTAAGGTTCGGGTCGACAGTGTCGAACCTGCGGCTGTACTTTGCCAGCATGGTTACGAATCCCCCGGTGGCGATAACCCGGCAAGGGACACCCCACTCCTCTTCGAGCTTATCCACCAGGCCGTCAATCTGGCAGATGGCGCCAAAAAATATTCCGGATTGCACCATCGTTACCGTATCGCGGCCGGTTACTTTGGGCGGAGCCTCGATTTTTACCCTGCTGAGCATCGAGGCGCGCGCTATCAACGATTCGGCGCTGGTGTTGATCCCCGGAGAGATGACGCCGCCCCGGTATGTGCCGTCGGCGGAAATCAGGTCGAACGTGGTGGCCGTGCCCACATCGACCACGATACTGTCACAGCGGTAGCGTTCGCGCACGGCCACGGCGTTGGCGATCCTGTCCGCACCCACGGAGCTTGGCGGAGCGTCCACGTCGAAAGCGATTCCCAGTTGCGTATCGCCTGAAATAATAACCGGCTTCGCATCAAAATAGCGCCGTCCCAGCTTATTAAACACATAGGTCAGCGTGGGCACCACGGAACCGATAACAACACCGCTGACCTGGTTGTCGGCTCCCGCGCGCTCAAGGATATAGAGCACCAGGTGGCCGTAGTCGTCCACCGTGCGTTGCGGGTTGCTGTCAATGCGCCAGTGTCCGGTCAACTCCAGGCCCTCGTAGAGGCCCATCACTATGTTCGTGTTGCCGATATCGAAAGCGAGTACCATTTATCCCTCCTCCCCTCCAGCCTGCTCCGGCCGGTTCAATACTGCACCAGATGGCCGCTGGTAACCGAGCGCATCCGGTTGGAATCGCGCTCCTGCACCAGCAGCGCCCCGTTCTCGTCGATCCCGCTGGCCACGCCGTCCAGCCGGCTTCCGTCTTCAAGCTCCACCAGCACCTGGCGGCCCTTGAGATAGTCGCGGACCTGTACCCTGGGCAGAAACGAGGCGAACCCGTCGGTCAGCAACTGGAAATAACCTTCCTCCAGGGTGAGCAGAATTTCCGCCAGCAGGGCCGTGCAATGGACCGAACCACCGACTGCCTGGCTCAGGGAAATACTATTTCCCGCCAGCCGTTCAGGGAATGTTTCAACATTGACGTTAAGGCCGAACCCCAGCACCAGGTACTGCAGCTTGCCGGCCCGCCAGTCGGCCTCGCAGAGCACTCCGCCCAGCTTGCGGCCATCGAGAAACAGGTCGTTGGGCCATTTGATAGAGGGTTTGAGGCCAGTGAGCTGCTCGATCCCCAGACAGATACTCAGCGAAGCCAGCATGCCCATGCTGCCCAGCCGGCGGGCGCTGATTCCTGGGCGAAGGACCAGGCTGGCCCAGATTCCCCCTCCGGCGGGCGAAAACCAGTTACTACCGCGTCGTCCCCTGCCGCCGGTCTGTTCCTCGGCCACCAGCAGAGTCCCGTCAGGTACGCCACCCGCGGCCAGTGCGCGCGCTGTTTCGTTTGTGGAGCCGATTATGCGGTAGGTAAACATGCAGCGGCCCAGGAACGTGGTCCGCAGCTCTTCTTCCAACTCGAAGCGGCTGAAAGTTTCCGGCAGACCGATCAACATCCAGCCGCGCGTCTCGTCACCATCTATCCGATATCCCTGCATTACCAGCAACTCGACAGCGCGCTCCAGGTCGCCCGCGCTCTCAGTAGCCTCGCCCATCGCCGCCGCCAGACCGAACCGCTCCCTCAGCTCCCGCTCGTCAAGATAACGATGGGGGTTGAGTTTCAATGCAGCGAGCAGCTTTCTTTCTACTTCGTATGCCTCTGCCATCGCTGTCACTCGACAGCCTCAATGATCATTGTGAGGTTCAGGATACCGGCCGAGTGAGTCAGTGCGCCCACGGAGATAAAATCGACACCGGTGCCCGCCACCTCGCGGATAGTGCGAAGGTTGATATCGCCGCTGGCCTCGATCTCCGGGCAATTCTCGCCGGAATGCTCCCGGATGATAAGCACGGCGAGGGTCATCTGCTCCACGGTCATGTTATCCAGCATGATCCGGTCCACGCCGACGGCAACCGCTTCGCGCACCTCGTCAATCGTGCGCGTTTCCACCTCCACCGGCAGCCTGTTCTCGTTATTGCGGGCCACCATCTTGACCGCGGCGGTGATTCCGCCCGCGGCCTCGATGTGGTTCTCCTTGAGCATCACGTAGTCGTAGAGGCCGTGGCGATGGTTGTGGGCGCCACCGGCCCTGACCGCGAATTTTTCCAGCTGGCGGAACCCGGGAGTCGTTTTGCGGGTATCGAGCACCCTGACTCCGGTACCCTCCACGCTCTCGACAAAGCGATGAGAGAGCGTGGCCACCCCCGAAAGACGCTGCATGAAATTAAGCACGGTTCGCTCCATACTCAGCAGATGCCTGGTCAGTCCCCTGATCTCGGCCACCACCTGACCGGCTGCGATCGCCTGGCCATCGGGCAGAAAGGAGAGCACATCCGGCGAGGGGTCGAACTGGTTCAGGATATGCTTGACCACCGGTAATCCCGCGATGACTCCGCCGGCGCGCGCGATAATCCTGGCCAGACTCGTATGGTTTTCGCCCACCGACCACAGGGTGGAAAAATCGCCCTCGCCGATATCCTCTTTCAGCGCCATTTCCACCAGCTCACGGCTCAGAGCGCTCAACTCGAAACCTGAATCCCAATCAAACTTTTTCATTGCCTTCCCCGGGCTCCCATCCCCTACCGGCCCAGAATCGACCTGTAATAGTTCAGGTATTTAGCCGTTACTTTCTGAATCGTAAAATTTTCCAAAGCCCGTTGCCGCGCCACGGCGCTGAAAGACTTGTAAAGGCTCTCATCCCTGAGCAGCCGTACGGCGTCGGCGCTCATTTGCTCGACATCGCCCACCTCGGAAAGATATCCGCTTTGCCCATCGAGCACAACTTCTTCCGGTCCGCCGCAGCGTGTGCTGATAACCGGAACGCCCGTTGAAAGGGCTTCCAGGATCGAGAGACCGAAACTTTCGCTGGCCGAGGGTTGCAGAGCCAGGTCGGCGCAGTTGAGCAGACTGGCGATAGATTCCTGCGCACCCAGAAACGTTACCCTATCGCACACACCCAGCTCCTCCGCCAGCCGGTGGGCTCCGGCTCTCTCCGGCCCGTCGCCGACCATCACCAGCCGCGCTTTCAGCTGGCGGCTCACGCTGGCGAACACCTTGATCACGTCCTGCAGGCGCTTGACCGGCCGCATGTTGCTGATATGGATAATCACCTTCGACCCGTCGGGCGAAAGCATCTCGCGGCTGCAGTCGCACTTAGAGTTGCGCTTGAACAGCTCCGTATCGACAAAGTTGGGAATGATCTCGATGGGCTTTGTGACCTGCAGTGCCTGGACAGTCTGGTCATGCAAGAACCGGCTGACAGCGGTCACGCCGTCCGAGTGCTCGATACTGAAACGCGAGATCGACTTGAAACTCTCCTCCTGCCCCACCAGCGTAATATCGGTGCCGTGCAGGGTCGTGATCACTTTCACCGGATGATCGTCGCCCAGCATCTCCTTGGCGATCCAGGCGCTGGTTGCGTGAGGGATCGCATAGTGTACGTGCAGAAGGTCCAGGTTGAATTCCTGGATCACATCGTACATTTTCACCGCCAGGCTCAGGGTATAGGGCTGGTATTCGAACAGCGGATAGCTCGAAACCCGGACCTCGTGAAAATAGACGTTGTGGTAAAAACCCTTCAGCCGGTAAGGCAACGCATAGGACACGAAATGAATCTCGTGTCCCTGCTCGGCCAGTTTTTTGCCCAGCTCGGTGGCCAGCACCCCGCTGCCGCCATAGGTCGGGTAGCAGGTAATCCCTATTTTCAGCTTGTACGAATTGTCTATCGTCATCCCTCGCTCCACGTCCCGGATTTATGTTCAAATTCACTCCACGCACACAGCACTTCGTTCAGATCAATACTCTGAGGATCGATCCTCAGGGCCGCATCCCTTGCATTGAACCAGGTTCGCTGGCGACGGGCGTACTGGCGGGTTTTGAGTACAATTTCCGCCGCCGCCGCCTCAAGATCAGTCTCGCCGTTCACCAGCCGGACAACCTCGGCATAGCCCAGGCTCTCCATCGCAGGCGCACTTTCGCTCACTCCCTCGGCGAGCAAGTACTGCACCTCCCGCTCCCAGCCGTTGGCCAGCATCCGGCCGGTCCGCCCGGCGATCCGGCTTTCGTGCCAGCCGGGTTCCGTCTCCAGCACAACCATGAACGGCGCGAACTCAGCGTTGTTGTTCGCCCCGGCATGAAGCTCGCTCATGGTCCTGCCGGTCAACCGGCAGAGTTCCAGTGCGCGGCCTACCCGCTGAAAATCGTTGGGATGAAGCCGGGCCGCGCTTTCCGGATCGAGCTTCCGCAACCGCTCGTGCAGCGCCTGCCTGCCGTACAGGCTCGCTTCTTCCGCAAGCCGGGCGCGGACTCTGAGCCGCCGCCGGGGGTCAATATCCGGCTCGGTGAACAGCGGCCGTACAAGCGCCTCGATATAAAACCCCGTCCCGCCGCAGATAATCGGCACTTTCCCATTTTTCCCGATCAGCTCCAGCGCGGCGCGGGCCTCCCGCGCGAACCGTCCCGCGCTGTAGCGCTCATCGGCGTCGATAACGTCCAGCAGGTGATGGGGCACCCGGCGGCGCTGGGCGGCCGTCGGCTTGGCCGTGCCCACATCCAACCGACGGTAGACCTGCCTGCTGTCGGCGCTGATTATCTCGCCGCCCAGGCGGTCGGCCAGTTCAACCGCCAGCGCTGTTTTGCCCGAGGCCGTGGGACCGGCGATTATCAACAGCGGTTTCAGGATCTGCCGAACCTCCTGTCGAGCTCCTCCAGGCCGAGCTCGACAATCGTGTTGCGCCCGTGGACATCGGCATAGGGCAACTCGGTGGCGAACAGGCGGTCGATCAGGTCGTTCATCTCGTCCGGGGCCAGCTCCGCCCCGGCCTTGATCGCCCCGCGGCAGGCCAGCGAACGGGCCAGTGCCTGATGGCGCGTGCCGGTGGAACCCGAGCCCTCGCCGGCCAGGTCCTGAAGCAGGTTGCGGAAATAGTCCTCCACCTCTCCCAGGTTCTCGATAGCCGGCACACTGCTGACTGCCACCGTGTTTCCGCTGAAACGCTCGATCTCGAATCCGGCCTGCTCCAGCAGAGGGGTAAACTGCTCGGCGGCCACCAGCTCCTCCGGGCTGAGCTGGAACGTTACCGGGAACAGCAGGCGCTGGCTGCTCACCTTGCGCCCGGCCATCCGCTGCAACAACTGTTCGTAGATAATCCGCTCGTGGGCCGCGTGCTGGTCGATTACCAGGCAGCCGCCGCGTGTCTGGACAAATATATACTTGCCGTGAAGCTGCCAGACAGATGGCAGCGCGGGCTGAACCGGTATTTCAGCGTTGAGAGCGCCGGTGCCGGAGCGCTCCCCCAGCGGCGCTTCCGCCGCCGCTGAGCCGAACGCGGCGCGTGCGCTCTCTAGCGGGCGGGAGGACGCAAGCGGCACCAGGAACGAAGTCTGGGTACCCTCCGGTCCCATGGCCGATACGCGGCTCTGGGCAACCCGCCGTGGGGCTCCGCTCCTGTGTTCGGACGAGGCCCCCAGCAGCTTGCCCGCCGCGGGCGAGTCGAACGCGGCGGTAGCGCCGTCCTGGCGGATGCCCTGCTGCACCGCGCGGTAAACCATGCCGTACACCAGGCCCTCGTCGCGGAAGCGGATTTCCAGTTTTTGCGGATGCACGTTGACGTCGATATCCGCCGGGTTTAGCGTGAGGAAGAGGAAAAAAGAGGGTTGCCCGGAATCGGGGATCGTGCTGGCGTATCCCTGCTTGATCGCATGGATCAGTCTGCGGTCGGCAAACGGGCGGCGGTTGATGAACAGGTATTGGTCCGGCCGCGAACCGCCCACCGAGTCGGGCGAGGCCACCAGCCCACCGACCACGCCTCCGCCCCGCTCGAACATCACGGGCAGATACGAGATGTTCCGCCGCCGGCCGAACAGGTCCTCGACCCGCTCGCTAAGCGATGACGCCGGGTTGACGGACACAAGCTCCCGGCCCTCGTGGATCAGCTTGAACCCCACACCGATCTGGGCCACAGCCAGCGAGGTGACTATACGGGTGATGTGACGCAGTTCGGTCTGGTCAGACTTGAGAAACTTGCGGCGCGCCGGGACGTTGAAAAACAGGTTGCGCACGGTGGCCGTGGTGCCCGCCGCACGCGAGGTGGCCGATTTCTCCACCGTTTTTCCACCCTCGACCACGATCAGCGTGGCGGCGTCCTGCTCACGAACCCTGCTCTCGAGCTCGAAGCGGCTCACCGAGGCGATACTGGGCAGCGCCTCGCCGCGAAAACCCATGGTGGCGATTCCCTCCAGATCCGCCACGGAGGATATTTTACTCGTTGCGTGACGGCAGAAGGCCAGCTCGGCGTCCTCTCCGCTCATCCCCACCCCGTCGTCGATAACCCTGATCAACCGCGAACCCGCGCCCTCGCACTCAACGCTTATCCGGCCCGCGCCGGAGTCGAGAGCGTTTTCCAACAGCTCCTTGACCACCGATGACGGCCGCTCGATAACCTCTCCGGCGGCAATCATGTTTTTCGTATGCTCGTCGAGCAATTTTATCGTGGCTCTCATCAACATTCCTACAAGAAATTGATTGTCCGCAAATATACTAATATATAAGAGGCCGATTATCTCAACAATCAAAAACGATTTTACCGCTGATTGCTGCCATGCCGGTGGCGGAAAACCTGAGAAGCGTCCGATTTGCGCCTTGACAAAAACCTGATCTGAAAATAGTATTGAATACTTGATTTTCAGACAGACAACTCAAGCCAATGGACCATGAAGCTAATATCTCTCGATAGCATGGAACCCGGCAAAAAACTTGGCCGGCCGATCTACAACGAAAAAGGCACCCTGCTGCTGGGTGCCGGCGTTGCCGTATCCTCACGCTACCTCCGCCGGCTCAAGGAGATGGGCTACAGCTCGGTTTATATCGAGGAGAAGGGCTACGAGGACATTGAGGTCAACGACGTGGTCAGCGACAAAACCCGCATGGAGGCGGTCAGCGCTATCAGCGAGACGTTCGAGTCCGTGCGGGGCGGCGATGTGCGCAGCGACAAGGTGTCGCTGGATCGCGGCAAGGTAACCGGCGTGGCGGACAAGATTGTCGACGACCTCACGGGCTCCGGGGACCAGCTCATGGACCTGATCGACCTGAAGAGTTTCGACAACTACACGTTCATGCACTCGGTGAACACCAGCGTGCTTACCGTGCTGACAGCGGCAAGCGTGGGCCAGTTCACCGCGATGGAGCTGCGGGACATGGCGCTGGGCGCGATGCTGGCCGATATCGGCAAGGCCCACATCCCGATCGAGGTCGTGCAGAAGAAAGGGCGGCTCACACCCGACGAGTTCGCCCAGATGAAAAAGCACGTCCAGATCGGTTATGAACTGCTGCTGCACAAATCCCAGATGAAGCCGCTGGTGGCCAGCGTGGCGCTTCAGCACCACGAGTACTACAACGGCAGCGGGTATCCGAACAGCCTGCCCGGCGAGAAAATCCACATCTACAGCCGCTATGTGGCCCTGGCCGATGTCTACGACTCGCTGACCTCGGACCGCAGCTACAAGCGCCGCCTTCCCCCACTGGTGGGCCTGGAATATCTGAAGCTGGGCAGCGGCACCCATTTCGATCCCGCATGCCTCGAACACTTTATCGGCCATGTCGCGCCTTACCCCGCGGCCAGCACCGTGCTGCTCAATACCGGCGAAAAAGCCGTGGTGGTTAAAAACAACATCAAAAACATCGGGCGACCGCAGGTGAGAGTCCTGACCACGCCCGACGGCAAGGAGCTGGGCAAACCATTCGAGGTGAACCTTGCCAGCCAGCCGGAGTACACCATTCAGAGCGTACAGCCCTGAGCGAACCTACCTGCTCTGTTTTACCGTTATCCCATCACGGTAAAGAGTAAACCTTACCGCCCCAGAGTGCCCGGTTTCCAGCACGTTCAAGGTCTTTTCGCCCGGATCGACCCTGCCCGCTGTCACTATCCATGAGCTGTCGCCGAGCACACCCGGCACCCCGGCGGGCACGGTGGCAAGCTCGGTCACGGCTGCCGCTCCGCCTGCAAGATTTTTCATCAGCTCCAGCGCTCTTTTTGTTCCGCTCTCACCGGAGAGCAACACTGTTCGCCCGCGATACTCAAGCACGGGAATTTTTTCACCGTCGCCACCGGAGAAAAATAATTTGGCCCCGCCCTCGTTCAACGTGTCGGCGGTTGTCGCCAGCCGGAGAGCTATCTCCCGCCGCGAGCAGTAAGCGAGCAGCTCGGCGGTGGAGCCGCCGAACTGGTCCGCGCGGGTAAGTATCAGCGCGCCGGGTCTGAAATCATCGAGTATCGTGCGGACCCAGCGCCATCGAGAAACGCCCTCGCCACGCACAAGCAGCCAGTCCAGACGGCCCGCGTGATGCCTGCGTAACTGCCCTCCGGCCAACTGCCGCGCGCTCCACCGGCTTAAACTTCCGCCGCCGGAGGGATCGGCCAGCAAAACGGCGCCGCCGGGCAGACGCACCACCGGGCAGGTCATTTTGCCCAGATCGAGAAAAGTCACTTCCAGCCTGCCGCTAAAAGACCCTGCCACCGGCCGCCAGAGAGCCAGATTGAGCCACGCCAGCAGTATAATCAACATCCCGCCGGCGTAACGCCTGCGCCCCGCGGCGAACATCATCGCCATCCAGAGCGCCAGCCAGCACAGCGCCAGATCATCGAGCCCCGGCAGGGGCACATTCAGCGATGACCAGCCGAACGAGGAAAACCAGCGCGCAAGAGCGATCATCGCTACAAGCAGATGCGACACCACCCACGCCAGCGCCTGGCCGGCTGCAAACCAGCCCAGCGCGGCCAGGTCGGCCAGAAAACCGCCCGGCACCGCTAAGGCGGCCAGCAGCACTACCGGTGGGTTGGCGATAAACGCCATGGGTGTAAAACGCCCGAAATGATATGCCACCAGCGGAGCCACCGCCAGTTGCGCCACCGTACAGACAGCCACCAGCCGGAACAGCCAGCGCCAGAACCATACTTTCCACCAGTCCCTGCCGCGCGTAAAACGCTCGATCACGGGCATGCCCATGCCGATTCCCGCCACCGCGGCGAATGAAAGCTGCAACCCGGCGTCGGAAAGCCACGACGGGTTAGCGAGCAGCAGCAGCATAAAAGCAACCGCGAGCGAATTGAGTACCGAGCGTTGCCGCGCCGCCGGCAGGGCGAACAGCGCGAACGATACCAGCAGCCAGGCCCGCATCACCGGCGGCCGTCCTCCGGTGGCCAGGGCGTAGCCCAGCAGAATGGCGCAAGCCAGCGACGCGCTGGCGTATCCCCGGCCCAGCAGCGCACCCAGCAGCAGGTAGAGAGCCGCGGCGATAAAGCCCAGATGCAGGCCGCTGACCACCAGCACATGGACAGTGCCGCTGCCGACAAACCATCCGCGAATCCTGCTGCTCAGGCCGCGGCGCTCGCCGAGCAGGATAGCGTCAGCCACGGAGCGGACAACCGGATCAGGATAAAACCGCCCGTGCAGTTCACGCAGGCGCGACTGAGCCATCGGGGCCAGCCGGCGGAGATCGGGAAAACGCGAGTCGGCGGTCAGCCGCGGCAGAAACCGCAGATGAGCGCCGTCCTCCACCCGGGCCGTACCGGCAATCATCCTGCGACCGTGGTACTCCCGCCAGTCGAAACCGCCGGGATTGGCGTAACCTGTCAGTGGTTCCAGCCGGGCGGCCATGGCCAGATACTGTCCGCCCTCCACCGGCAGGCCGCGGGGATTTTCCACCACGGCTATCACCCGATAGGACGCCTTACGCCAATCGCCGCCATCGCCGCGCTTTTCCGCCTGGACCCGGAAGGCAAACTCCATACGGTCCGGTGCACCATACCACCCGCTTACCAGCCTGCCGGGCTCCAGCGTCACACCGGCCAGCGCCACCGGGCTCGATGATTGATCGATATAAGCGCGCTTGAGTTCCAGAGTGCGGCCGAACATCAGGATGATCAGCATTCCGGTAAGCAGTGGGACGGCAAGCGCACAGAGACGCCATGCGAGTTGCCGGCGGGACTGGAATTGCGAGAGAACGATCAGGAAGAGGACGATCAGCAGCCAGCAGACCGCCACAACTGCCAGCGATGGCGAGAGCGACTCGCCGAGCCAGATCCCGGCCGCCAGCAGCAGCGCGGGCCACAGGGCCGGCAGGCGATGCAGGCCGGTTGTGGGCAAGGGACTATTCGGCAAGCTCTCCATAGAGGTTCATCCCGGTGTTTCCGGTAATCCTGACTTTCAGCAATTTGCCCACTGTGGATTTGTCCGCGCTGAGAAAAACGTTGAAATGCGAACGGGTGCGGGCCTGAAGTTTGCCATCGCCCGAGCGGGCCTCCCTGACCGGGATCGCCTCAATTACCCTGCCCGTCATCGCCTCCAGCGCGCCGCGGGTGTGCAGTAGTTGCAGGGCGATAACCTGCTCCAGCCGCCGGCCCTTTTCAGCGTCCGTCACGCTGTCATCCCAGCCGCCGGCCCTGGTACCCGGACGGGGCGAGTAGCGGAAAGTGTAGGCGTAGTCGAACCTGACCTCCTCCATCAGCGCCACGCTCCGGCTGAAATCTTCCTCGCTCTCGCCGGGAAACCCGACCAGGATGTCGGTGGTCAGGCTGATCCCCGGCACAGCCTGGCGCAGAGCCCGGACACGCTCCAGGTAATAGTTGCGCGTGTAGCCGCGGTTCATCCGCCCCAGCACGGCGTCCGAACCAGACTGCACGGGCAGGTGAAGGTGCTCGCAGAGCGTGGGGCACTGGGCTAGCGCCTCGATAATCCGGTCGGAAAGATCACGCGGGTGGCTGGTGACAAAGCGCAGCCAGCCCAGCCCCTCCACCTTGTCCAGCCGCCTGAGCAGGGCGGCGAAATCAGTGTCGCCATCGTGGTAGGAGTTCACGTTCTGGCCCAGCAGGACAATCTCACGCGCGCCGCCCTCCACCTCGCGGCGCACCCAGCGCTCCACCGTATCCGCGTCCACCGAACGCTCGCGCCCCCGCACATAGGGCACAATGCAGTAGCTGCAGAAGTTGTCGCAGCCCCGGGTGACAGGCACCCAGGCGCTGATCGGGTCGGCGCGGCGGGGCCGGAGGTCCTCGTAGGTCTCTTTCCCGTCCAGCTCCAACTGCGCAAGCTGCACAGCGTTGCCCCCGGCCAGCTCATCGAGCATCTGCGGCAGGGCGCGGTAGGCGTCCGGCCCTGCAACCAAGTCCACCCAGGGAGCTTGCTCGAGGATTTTCCCGCCCAGGCGCTGGGCCATGCAGCCGATCACTCCCAGCAGCATGAAATCCGCACCACTCTTGATGGTCTTAAGCGCTCCCAGTCTGCCGAACACGCGCTGCTCGGCGTGCTCCCTGACCCCGCACGTATTGACCAGCACCAGTTCGGCCTTATCCGGCGAGGGGGCCGGGCGCATCCCACCGCCGGCGAGCAACCCCTCCACCAACTCACTGTCGCTGAAATTCATCTGACATCCATAAGTCTCTATATAATACGATTTCGGCTTTCTCATCTAATGTCCTCTCTCAAGCGGTCGGGGAGTTCCGCCCACACACCGTCCTCGTAAATCCCACCGACGATCAAATCAAATTTCCCCTCGGGTCGCTCTCCCCTGAAATAGACCAGCGCGTAGTTGTCCGCGCGGCACTGCCAGATACCGCCATCGCGCTCCACCTCACAGATCACTTCGAGTCTCTCACCGTCGAGAGCCTTGCGGAATTGAAGGGATTTTTCCGCGGACAGTTGCCGCAGTTGCCCCACCCGCTGTTTTACCACCGCCCTGGGGGGACGGTCTTTCATCCCGGCCGCGGGTGTGCCGGGGCGGGGCGAATAGGGAAAAACGTGAAGGTAGCTCAGCGGCAGCGAGCGCACGAGCTCGGCCGTGGCCCGGAAATCCTCCTCGGTCTCGCCGGGAAAGCCGACGATAATATCCGTTCCAAGCCCCAGGCCGGGTATTTTGCCGGATACCTTAGTCACAACATCAAAGTATTCAGTGGTGCTGTAATGACGCTCCATCCGCTCCAGCACCGGGTCGCTGCCGTGCTGGAGCGGCAGGTGCAGGTGACGGCAGAGCCGGGGATGGCTTTCCACCAGCTTGACAAGCCGCTCATCCAGTTCGACAATTTCCACACTGCTCAGGCGAATCCTGATATTTTGCGTACCCTCCAGCACCTTCTCCACCAGAGCGGCCAGCGCCATCCCATTATCCAGGTCCCGGCCGTACTTACCGATATGAATCCCGGTCAACACCGCCTCGCAGTGCCCGGCGCGCTCCAGCCCCGCCACCTCTTCCACCACCTGCCCGGCGCGCCTGCTGCGGCTGGCCCCGCGCACCAGCGGGACAATGCAGTAGGTGCAGCGGTTGTCGCAGCCGTCCTGGATTTTCACATAACCCCGCGCCCGGCCGGGATAGGCAGCCAACACGGGAAGCTCCGCGTATACCCTTTGCTTGCCTGCCGCCCCGGACTCGCTGTACTGCCGGGCCGCATGACTGTCGTTGTTGTGGCGACCCAACACCTCGCCGAGGCGGAATTTTTCCTCGGTGCCCAGCAGCAGCCGTACGCCCCCGATCCCGGCGAAACGCTCTCCGCTGGCCTCCACCGAGCAGCCCAGCACCGCGATTTTCGCGTCCGGGTGCTCGCGGGAAACCTTGCGCGCCCACTGGCGCGCCTTGTCCTCTCCCCTGCCGGTTACGGCGCAGGTGTTGACCACCACCCAGTCCGCCGCCTCCAGCCTGTCGACCAGCGCGCAGCCGGCCTGCTCGAGGCTCTGGCCGATCAGCGCGCTGTCGTACTGGTTGGTTTTACAGCCGAAAGTCCTGAAAAATATTTTTGCCGGCAATATCGCGATCCTTTATCTTAAACGTACAAAAACGTACAAAAAAGTCTCAAGTAAAAATACTTAAGACCGATGCCCGGTTCAAGCTTCTACAACCGTACCGTACCGGACGGAACTGTTAAGGGATAAAAGAGGCGCCATGGGTGCGAAAGAAATTTTCGACTTAGTTGATGAGAACGGCAGGATAACAGGCCGGGCCACCCGCGGCGAGGTCCACGGCAACCCGGAGTTGATCCATCGCAGCGTGCACATCCACGTGTTCGACAGCAGCGGCAGGCTGTTCCTGCAAAAGCGGAGCATGAACAAAGACGTGCAGCCCGGCCGCTGGGACACCTCGGTGGGCGGGCACGTGGACGCCGGCGAAACACCCGACTTGGCCGCCATGCGCGAGCTGCGCGAGGAGTTGGGGATAATGGGCGCGAAGCTTAAATTCCTCTACGGCTACCTCTGGCGCAGCCCTGTGGAGACCGAGTTGGTGAGCACTTACGGTACTCTCTGGAATGGCGCGATAAAAATACTGGCGAGCGAACTGGACGACGGCCGGTTCTGGGAGCCGGAGGAGATAGAATCGAAACTTGGCAGCGGGGAATTTTCGCCAAATTTCGAGGAAGAGTTCCGGATGCTGAAAGGTCAGCCGGAGCCTCCCGGCTGACCCGCTGGTTTAACGCAGCGGAATCATCTTGCGCACACCCCCGAACTCCCCGGCCTCCATCCCGCGGCAGTATACTCAACCCACCGGGGCAGCAAGGACTAACCCTGGCCGCGAACATAAAGTAACAGGTCGAGTATGTCGGACGCGCTTAAGCGGCCGTCGCGGTTGAAATCCAGCGCCGGGGCCGAGGGCTGACGAACCGAGAGCAGCACGAGCGCAACCAGATCGCCGATTCCTAAGGCTCCATCATTGTCGTAATCCCCGCGCAACTGCTGTTGTCGGGGCGTAAACTCCACCTCGGTACGCGCGTCCGGCTCCCCGGCCAGATAGAGTGTACCCTCCGGCAGCACAACGCTGATCGCACCGCTCTGCGGGTCCGTTTCCAGCACAGGCTCCGCCGTGGCCACGCTGTCATCGACTATCTCGATCACCTCGACAAAGGTGTAGCCCGCGCTTGAGCCTACCGTGGCGCTCACCTCCACCCGCCCCACTCCGTACTCGGGCTGTGGATTGGGTGGCGGGTAGCTCTGCGAGCCCAGCACGTAGGCGGAAACAGTGTCGATAGCGGCGTTGTCCGGGGCCAGCACGGTGACCACCGCTTTGCCGTCGCCGTTTCGCACGGTAAAGCGTCCCGGCTCCAGTTCCGGCCGGACGGGATAGTGCCACATCACGGCGGGAAGGTAGTCCGTGCCGCCGGTCACCACATAATCGACCACCACCAGGTAGCGCTCACCGATCCAGACCAGCTCGCGCACCACCTTGTCCATCAGGCTGCTGTTGTAGGCGGCGGAGAACTCGGCGGCGGCGTAGCTCCAGGCGCCGTTGTCCCTGTAGTCCAGCAGGTCGCCGGTTTCGTTAACCGGGTTGGCCAGATAGCTCTCCAGCGTGGCCTCGTTCTGATTGCTGAACATGCGCTGCTCGCCCAGAAAGCCGGGGGACGTGGCGCTTTTGGCGCGGACAGTGTTGTGGGCCATCGAGGTGCGGTAGTAATTCATCCGGTGGCTACCGTTGAAAGAGTCGTAATAGCCGCTCTCGATCAGCAGCGGCTTGTGGCGGAACACCTCCACGTGCCCCTGGTCGAAATGGCCGTGATTGCCGAAATAGTTACCGCACTTGAAAAAAACGAATGTCTCTCCCTCGTCCCAGCCGGAGCGCCAGAGCACCATCCCCGTGCCGTCCGGGCTGAACATCTTCCGCCGGGGCAGGTTACGGAAGGAAAGTCCCCTGTCATCGGCGTCCCACCAGAGGAACACGTTATAAGCGTTACCTTCCTCCACCACCCGGTTGTCTCTCTGGGCGGCCTGGGTTTCGAAAAGATAGTGGAGATAGTTTTTGCCGATCGGCTCATCGTAGGCAAACGCCCTCTCGCCGATAACGCGGAAAGTGAAACGCTCACTGGTGCGGCGGTAATTGTCTCCGTAGCGCACGAACAGGCTGTCGGGCTGGCGGGCGTAGATCAGGAACTGGGCCTCGCGCCAGGCCCAGTCGCCGTGGTTGGCGCGGACATCGGCCCACTTGTCCTGGCCGGTGGCCGAGTACCACGCGCTCATAAAATGACCCGTGTGCCACATGGTGTAGCGCCGCCCGTAGGCCAGGCTGTTGTGTACTGTCCCGTCCTGAAGTTCCCGGCCGGCGAAAATGTGTTTGGTCATCACGGAGTCGGCCCACTGAATGTAGCCCTGGGCCGATGAGTGGTGCCCGTCGATTGCCAACCCGGCCATCGCCACTCCCACTGCGAAGGCGGACATGCGGGTGTGGAAGATATGCGCGCCCTGGCCGGTATACTGGCTGCGCAGGTACGAAGCTCCCGCGGCGAGACGCCCGGCCACTTCCTGTTTTATTTCAGCTGTAAAGAACGGATGGTTGTAGAGCCAGTCGAACGCCATCGCGGCCCACATCACCAACTCGCCGTCGGTAGTGGTGCCATCGAAATCGAACGGTGTGCGCAGCATCGCGATCGCCTTGGCGGCGGCCGTGGAGTCGCCCGTAAGGTACGCCTTGAGCGCGTAGTTGCAGGCGCTGTAGGTCAGGCGGTTACGATAGGCGCCATAGCGGCTGTCCTCCAGCCGCTGCCGGAGCTGTGCGCTGGTTATCGAACGTTCTCCCCAGGCGCTGTCGCGGAAGAAAAGACGCGGATGCCCCTGGAATACCTGGACAGCGAAAGCAGGCAGGGCGGTAAGGATCACCAGCAGCAGAGCCCGACCAGCTATAGCCGTGGGTGGAAGTTTCATATTTAACACCTCCGGCGCAACGTCAAGTAGTATGGCAATTGTCATTAAATATCAACAAGTTACTCGCTCCACGCATCATCGGTAAGATAATACAAGGAGCGGGCCACACTGCGGCCGTGCATGGCGAAATCCTTGAACGCGTTGCCCTGCACTCCCTGCCAGTGGGAGAGATAATCCTGCTGGATTTCCGTATATCTGGGATCGTTTGTTTTGACAGCCACGAACCCCGCGCCCAGGGCCAGGTTGGGAAACTTGTCTTCGGGGCGGTTGGCCACCATCCAGTCGATTGCCTGCTTGACAAACTCGACCACGCGCCGGTCGCCGGAGGCCTCGTGGTAGTCGATAAACGCTTCCAGCAGGAACCCTACCTGAAAATAAAGGCTGATAAATTTTTCATCCGTACTCCGGAAGCGCTCCCACCACTTGTCGAACGTCAGGCGGGCCACGTCGAGCCATTTCCGGTCGCCGGTAACCCGGTAGCCGTTCACCAGGGTCAGCACCTGATGGGCCGCGCCGCGCGGCTGCTTGAAATCGGCATAGCCGCCGAACGAGGCGGCGTAGCTCAAGCCCTGCAGGGCCACCTCGTATGCACGCTCATCGCCACTGAGCAGCCAGCGGTCGAACAGGCCCTGAACCTTGCTGTGAGCCTGATTCATATGAACGTAGACCTGGGCGGTCTTGTAATCGCCGGGGTCAGTGGGATCGAGGCGGACGTGTTCTGTTGCGGGGTTGTAGCGGTTGTGGCCCGTGAGCGGGTTGTCCGGCCCGAAATGGGTCATGTGCACGTCCATCAGATGGTTGGCGCGGGTGAAAAAATATTCGTACCATTGCAGACTGCCGCTGCGGGCGAACTCGATGCAGCTCATGTGCGGCAGGTCGTAGTAGTTGTCGTTCCAGCTCAGGTTGCCGGGCTCGTTGACGCCGGGCTGCCACGCGTAATGCAGGCCATCACCCCAGCTCATCAATCCGTAGCTGTCGTGGGTAACACCATTGACCGTGCGGCTGTCGATCATTTTCAGCATATGCTCGAACCCCTTGTCCAGCTCGGAATCGACTCTGGCGGCGAGCTCCCGGTACCCGGCCCGGTAGTTTTGCGCGCCGCGCACGGGCAGCTTGCCGAACGCGCGGGCGGTGCGGCAGTAATACTCAGGCGTGGCCCGGGCGATCAGCGGTTTCTGGCAGGCGGTAACAATCGAGCGCATCTTGTCGGCATCGCCCTGCCGAAGGAAAGCCCAGCGCAGATAGTGGGTGCGCGCAACCCCGGCATACCAGTTCAGCACCCGCTTGAGGCGCTTGGGGAACATTCCCACCTGAATAAACCCGTCGCGGGCGAACAGCACCAGCGTGGAGGGATGCATCTGCCAGAAATAGCGCAATCCCACTCCCACCTGCCCCGCCCCGGCTCCCAGGGCGGCCCAGCCGATACGGTCGCTCTTGGCTACCCTGGGGCTCTCATCCTGCTCCCAATGCATCTCGCTGCCGGAATACGCCTGCTCCGAGTCGTTGACCTGCGAAAAAGAGAGCGCGGTGGTCTGACCAAACACGCCCTGGTAATCCTCGTCTATCATGCCGATATCGAACGCCATGCCGCTGCCGCGCAGCAGGGTCGGAATCTCGACATGCAGCCCCTCGAGCTCCACCTTGCTTTGGATAACAGTATCCCGGTTCTCTATTGTAAGGGCCATGCGCATAACGGGTGAGTCGTTGTAGAAATAGAGCCGGCAGAGATAGTGCAGCAGCACCTCGCCGTCCCGGCTTACCAGGCGCCCGGCGCTGCGAAGCACCACCCTCATCGCTCCGTTGCTCTCCACCGAGAGTTCCGAGGCCGGATCAAGGGCGCTACGGTAGGCCACGCTGTCGCTCCAGGCCACGATCCCTCCCCCGTGGCGAGGGATAAGCCTGCTCGCCATCCTGTCCCCCTCGGCGGCCACGCTCAGCATGTCGATCACGTTGAACCGCGCGCGCCTGATTTGTGCCTCCAACTTGCCGGTCTTGACCGTGATCGCGTTATTTTCCTCGATTACCTCAAGCTTGCGGTCAAACGCCTCCCGTTCGCCTTTGTCCAGCAGCAGGCTTCGGCTACCGTGGGCCGGCACGCTGAGCTGAAAATCGAGATGGACCCAGCGCAGGCTGCCGCCGGGCCAGCGCGAAACCTCGCGCACCTCCACCGGAACCTGGCGGCCATCAAGGCTCAGCACCAGCTCAGCGGGGCTCGATGCGTAACCCTCCGGCAACGGCACCCCACAGGTAACAGGCTCCATGATACGCTCGATGCCGGAGGGTTCCTCGACAATCAGTTCCACGGCCGCAAGATCGGCAAAACTACCCGCCAGGGCAAGCAGCAGCGTCGCCCGGAGCCACACGAGGTTAAATCTCATCGGAATCTTTCTCCTGAAGGTTTTTTGTTCAGATTTTGATGGGCCGTATAAAAAACTCAACGACGCTGAAACCAAATGAACTACCCCGCGGCAAGCCGCGAGGTATCTGAAAGTCCTCTTTTTTCGTGAAGAGGATACAACCCCCGCCCGCTTCCAGCGGGCACCCCCTTTTTTAAGGGGGACTTGCTTCCCTCTCCCCGGCGTAACAGTCTGTACTACAAGGGGGTACGCTTTGCCTTACACAAATAACAGAAGAGTGTTTTTTGTCCTTGTGGTGCCACGGCGGTGAGGGTAAATTATCCCCGGCGCCCTCCAATCGCAACCATTATTCGCAGTAATTTCCCGATGAATCAATCCACGGAGTCATACTCTGATGAAACTGAATGTTATCGATTTTATCGTAATCGCCGGCTATTTTGCGTTGGTAATCGGCGTGGGAGTTTATTTCTCCAAGCGCGCCGGTAAAAGCATGGAGGATTTTTTCCTCTCCGGCCGCAGCCTGCCCTGGTGGGTGGCCGGCACCTCGATTGCCGCGATGGGTTTCGCCGCGGACACGCCGTTCATGGTTACGGAGCTGGTGCGCCGCAACGGGATCAGCGGCAACTGGTTTCTCTGGGCGTTTGCGATGAGCAACCTGTGCGCCACGTTCCTGTTCGTGCGTTTCTGGCGACGGGCTAAAATTCTGACCGAGCTGGAGATAATCGAGGAGCGTTACGAGGGCAGGAGCGCCAGTTTTCTGCGCGGATTTCAGAGCATATTCTACGGGATCGCGTTCAGTGCGCTCAATATCGGCTTCATCATGCTGGCCATGCAGAGTTTTATCAGCGTCATGCTGGGCTGGAACGAGTACCTGGCGCTGGGCGTAATGCTGGGCGTTACGATGATTTACGCGCTGGCGGCGGGCCTGTGGGGTATCGTGGCCAACGAAGTGGTCCAATTCGGGATCGCGTTCCTGGGCTCGTTATTCATGACCGTGGTGGCGGTAAACGCGATCGGCGGCCTGGGCGGAATCGAGACCAAACTGGCAGCCGCGTTCGGCCCCGAGACCGCCGGCAGCCTGCTCAGTTTTGTGCCGGTGAGCGCGGAGCTCGAGGCGGCAAAACCGTTCGTGGAGCAGGGCAGCGAGTTTACCTGGACGCTGTTTTTCGTCTATATATTCGTCATCTGGTGGAGCAGCGAGAAGGCCGACGGCAACGGGATGTTCATCCAGCGGATCATGGCCACCAAGAACGAGAAGCACGCGTTTCTGGCGGGCGTATGGTTCAACGTGGTTTACTACGGCTTGCTGATGTGGCCCTGGATCCTGGTGGCGCTGATCAGCCTGGCTGATTTTCCCAACCTGACAGATCATAAGCTGGCCTACCCGATGATGATCGAGAAATATCTGCCCGCCGGCTTGCGGGGAATCATGTTCGCGGCGTTCCTGGCGGCTTTCATGAGTAGTGTGGACGGCCTGATTAACTGGGGTTCGAGCTACATGGTCAACGATTTCTACAGGCGGTTTATCAAAAAGGACGCCAGCCAGCGGCACTATGTATGGGTCGGCCGGATCGCGATGCTGTTCGTGCTGGGGGCCGGGATAATGGTCTGGAGTATCACGGATTCAATCGCCGACGCGTGGAAGTTCATGGCCGAGTTGTTCAGCGGCCTGGGAGCGGTGTGGCTGGCGCGCTGGTTCTGGTGGAGGATCAACGCCTGGACGGAGATCAGCGCCTACATCCTGTCAATAGTCGGCTGCGTGGCGATCAACCTGCTGGAGCTGGGCGGGGTGCAGTTTGCCGAGTGGCAGCGCTACGTCTATATCTGTCTGTTCAGCGTGACCGGCTGGGTAATCGTCACGTTTGTGACCAAACCGGTGAGCGACAAGAAGCTCAGGAGCTTCGTCAAGCGCGTCAACCCGGGAGGACCGGGCTGGCGGCGGATCACCGTGATGGTTGACCAGGCGAAGCTGCCGGGCGGCACTCCGCTGAGCTACAACATCATCGCGTTCGTGCTGGGTGCGCTCTCGCTGTTCATGTTCATTTTCGGGCTGGGTTCAATCTTTCTCACCTCCACGGGCAAGGGACTCTCGATGCTGGCGGCCTCCGGGGTGCTGGGCTATATCATCTACCGCCTGGAGGTAGCACGCGGCAAGGAAGCAAAAAATGGGGCGAAGAATGGGCTTTCGGCATGAGCGGCCAGCTATTATTAAGTGAGCCCTTTGATTTAATCAGAGAATTGAAAGAATAGTGAGGGGGAGAGACAAAACCTTTTAAAAAAGGTTCTTTTCTCTCCCCCTCACGCTCCCCCACTCTTTTTCCAAAACTTCTTATCAAATGGCATACCTTTAATCAA
>JAJRTS010000072.1 GCA_024278175.1 Gemmatimonadales bacterium
AGGATGCGCTCTACCAACTGAGCTACGTGGGCTCAACTGACATATTATCCTGGAGCGGGAAACGGGACTCGAACCCGCGACCCTCAGCTTGGAAGGCTGATGCTCTACCAACTGAGCTATTCCCGCATTCTCTTTTTATATGGTGGAGGGGGGAGGATTCGAACCTCCGAAGGCGGAGCCGACAGATTTACAGTCTGTTCCCTTTGGCCTCTCGGGAACCCCTCCATGTTCCTGGAGCTGGCGATGGGACTCGAACCCGCAACCTGCTGATTACAAATCAGCTGCTCTACCGATTGAGCTACGCCAGCACTGCTAAACAAAATAGCGCGGAAAATGTAAATAATATAAAAGTCTACTGTGCTTTGTCAATGTTTTTCCTCAAGGAAAGCGATTGACAAAACCCATGCTTATTGCAGCTTCCAGCGAGTGCCGCCCGGAGTGTCCTCCAGCACCACTCCCCGCCCGACCAGCTCATCGCGAATCCTGTCCGCGGCGGCGAAATCCCGGCTCTTACGGGCCGCCGCGCGCTGCTCGATCTTAGCTTCCACCCAGCCGGCCAACTCCTCGTCCGGGCTGTCGCCCTCGTCGGGGCGAAGCACGTCCAGCACGGAGTCCACCGCGCGCAGGTCATCGAGAGCCTTGGTGCGAGCGGCCCCGGACAACGAGGTCCCGTCCATCAGACGGTTGACCTCACGCACGTACTCGAACAACTCGCCCAACGCCGGGCTGATCGCCAGATCGTCGGCCAACTGAGAGCGAAACGCCGCTACAAGGTCGCGCCGCGGCGCACCTGTGGCGCCCGGGGGGGGCGTGTAGCCCTCCAGCCGGCGCTGGAAATCACGCAGGCGCTCCACCGCGCTTGCGGCGGCGTGCAGCGCATCGAACGTAAAATTCAGCTTGCTGCGATAATGGGTGGACAGCAGAACATAGCGCAGAGTAGACCGCCTGCAACCCTTGTCGAGCATGTCGCGCAACGTGTACTGGTTGCCCAGCGACTTGCTCATTTTCCGGCTTTCCACCAGCAGGTGCTCGGCGTGAATCCAATACCGGACGAACGGCTTGCCGGTGGCGCCTTCGCTCTGGGCGATCTCGTTCTCGTGGTGTGGAAACGCCAGATCGATACCACCGCAGTGGATATCGAAAGATTCACCCAGGTATTTCATGCTCATGGCCGAGCATTCGATATGCCAGCCAGGACGGCCCGGTCCCCAGGGACTCGGCCAGGAGATTTTCTCCTGACGGCCACCCTTCCAGAGCACGAAATCCCTGACATGTTCCTTCTCGTAACTGTCGCTGTCGATCCGGGCGCCGTCGCGGATTCCATCACGGTCTAACCGGCTCAACTTACCATAATCCTTGAAACCGTCAATCCGGTAATATACCGAATCAGCGCTGGTATACGCAAGTCCCTTGTCTTCCAGTTTCCTGATGAACTCGATAATCTCGGCAATATGGTCCGTAGCGCGGGGGTAGTGCTCGGCGCGCTGAATCCGCAGGCTGTCGATATCGGCGAAGAATGACTCGATATATTTATCGGTGTAGCTGCGAAGGGGTTCGCCCTCGGCCTCGGCCCTGTCGATCGTTTTATCGTCCACATCGGTGAGATTCATCACCTCGTTGACCTCGTAGCCGCAGAGCAGCAGGCTGCGGCGCAGCAGGTCGCTGAACAGGAACGTGCGGAAATTGCCGATATGGGCGAAATCGTAGACCGTGGGCCCGCAGACATACATCCCGACCCGGGGTGGAGCTAGCGGCCGCAGTTTTTCCTTGCGCCTGGCGAGCGTATTGTAGATGTAAAAATCGTACATCATCTTCCTATCCCCGCGCCTCGTTGCGGCTGCCCGGTTTGACCAGTTCCAGCCCCCGCCGGCACAGCGGACAGTTTTCCGGCTCGTAGGTGATCACATCGGCCTTGACCAGACTGACCAGCCCCGGCACCGGCGGCGGGCCAGCGCCCGAGCGGTCCACCAGCGCGCAGGTGCCCACAACCCTCGCCCCGGCCGCCTCGGCCATCTTGACAGTTTCCAGCAGCGAGCCGCCGGTGGTAACCACATCCTCCACCACCACCAGCTTCTCTCCGGGTTCAAGCGTGAAACGGCGCAGTGTCATTTTGCCGTCCCGGCGCTCGGCGAAAATAGCCCGGCGGCCCAACGCCCGGCCCAGCTCGTGGCCGATAATCAATCCGCCCAGCGCGGGGCTGAGCACACAGTCCACTGCCATCTCTCCCAGCTTTCCGGCTAGCGCCCGGCCCAGTTTTTCAGCCGCTCCGGGGTACTGAAGCACCCGTGCGCACTGGAAATAATGGGGGCTGTGCAGGCCGCTGGTGAGCCGGAAATGGCCCTCCAGATAAGCGTCGTATTTAGCGAACAACTCCAGTACCTGCTCCTGAGTCATAAACACTTCCTGGCATAATCTTCTGAATTGGATAGGAAAAAGCCGGCTGAGCAGTTTAACAAACCCATCCGGCGAACACAAGGTTCGTCCCCACGATTTTTTATTTTATCCGCCGGGGTGCCCAGTGAGGTGCAATCCCGAACACCTGATTTTTTACTCATCTCCGGCATTCCAAACGCCCGCTCATACTTTGTGGGCCGCGCCCACCAGCTCGCTGATATTTTTCACACCATGCTGCTCGCACCACTCGGCCAAACCCTCGATAACCTGGCGCGCGGCCTGGGGATGGACGAAACTGGCGGTGCCCACCTGCACCAGGCTGGCCCCGGCCATGATATATTCCAGCGCATGCTCGGCGCTGCAAATGCCGCCGATACCCACAATCGGCACGGGGTGGTCCATGCTCACCATCTGCTGATAAACCTTGTAGACGCAGGCCACGCCCACGGGCCGCACCGCCGGTCCGCTGAGTCCACCGAACCCCATGGCAATTGTCGGCTTGCGGCGCTCGACGTCGATTTTCATTCCCGGGATGGTGTTGATCAGGCTCAGGGCGTCGGCCCCGGCCTCCACCGCGGCCCCGGCCAGCGCGGCGATATCGGTAACGTTGGGCGTGAGCTTGGCGATCAGCGGGACATCTACCTGAGCGCGAACACCCGATACCACCTGGCGCACGCTGTCGGGGTCGGCCCCGAAATGGACGTAGCCGGCCTTCACGTTGGGGCAGCCCAGATTGACCTCCAGGGCGTCCACTCCCGCCGCGCCGCCGGCCACGGAGGCCACCTCGATAAACTCCTCGACACTGAACCCGGCCACATTGACAATCACGCGCGCAGCACCTGCATGTTCAGCTATCCAGGGCAGTTTTTCGGCCAGGAATTTTTCCAGGCCCACATTGGCCAGACCGATCGAGTTGAGCATCCCGCTGTCGGTCTCGACAATGCGCGGCGGCGGATTGCCCTTGCGCACCTCGCGGGTGATCGTTTTAGTTACCAGCGCACCGAGTTCGCTAAAGGGCATGACGTCGTAATACTCGTCGCCGTAGCCGAACGTGCCGCTGGCCACCAGCACGGGGTTCTGGAATTCGAGTCCCAGCGCGCGGACTTTCAGACGTGGGTCCATGCCACCTCGAATCCGTTGAATACCGGGCCTTCCGTGCAACAGCGCATGTAAACGGTCTCATCCCCGTTCCAGACAGGAATTACGCAGCCCTGGCAGATTCCCCTGCCGCAGGCCATGTACTGCTCACAACTGGCCTGATAGAACTCCACCGCCTCCGGGGTAATCATCGACGCCACCGCAGCCATCATCGGATTGGGACCGCAGGCGTAAACCGCCGGCGGCCGGTCGCATTTGGCGAACATGGGGGCGAATATCTCCGTTACCCGTCCCCTGTGGCCCACCACTCCGTCCTCGGTGGCCACGTGCAGCCTGACGTTTTCCGGCAGCGTGGCGGCCAGCTTGACCACCCTGGCGCCCTCCAGCTCACCGTAGATCAGATCAATCCGGGCCACTCCGGCCCCGGCCAGCCGCCCGGCCAGCATCGCCATCGGCGGCAGACCGATCCCTCCCCCTAACAAGATCGCGTGCTCCGCACGCCCGGGCATGGTAAAAGAATTGCCCAGCGGGCCGAACTCACCGATCCGTTCTCCCGGCCTGAGAGAGGCCATCAAGCGGGTGGCCTTGCCGAACGTGCGGAACAGGATATCCACCCGGGCGCGGCCATCGGTGCGGAAATAACTGAACGGCCGGGGTAGAAAAAAACTCGATTTCCCCTCCGGCGGGCTGATCATGCAGAACTGCCCCGGCGCCGCGGAGCGGGCCGAGTCCGGCCGCTCGTAACCGAGCAAATATGTTTTATCCGCCAGGCGCTCTACTGCCTTGACCCGTACCCATTCGAAAGACGGTTTCAAGCACCACCTCCCGCGGCGGACCCGTATTTTTCCCAATACAGGCGGCGGCGCATCTGCAGCCAGCTTTCCTGACCCGGGGCCGGGCGCGCTCCCGGCGCGAGCCCCTCTCCGGGACCGGCCCTGCGCTCGATCCTGGGCGGTGTATAGGCCATCAACTCGTCGAGATAAAAATTAGGCGGCCGCTCCGGGACAGGCAATCCCAGCACATCACGCGCCATGTCGGCGTAACGGGTATCGGGGAAATTTTCCACCACGAGCTCAAAGGCCTGGCGGACACGGGCGCTGTCGCCCATCAGCTCGCTGACCCCGGCGATATTGATCGCGGCCTTGGGCGCCCAGATGGTATTGGGGTACTCGAACAGGACCCGCTCGTAACGGATTCGCGCCTGCTGATACTCACCTTTGGCTTCATGGTTCTCGCCCAACAGGAACTCCAGCCTGGCCAGGGCATCGCGGTTGGTGGTGCTGTCGCTGGCTTCGATCTGCTCGTAGATCGTAAACAGGTCCCGCACATCGGCCACCTGATCGAGAGAGGCTTCCAGGAACACCGAGTTCGGGTCATCGCGGCGCACCCCACGGAACGCCATTTCCGACAACTTGTAGGAGAGCAGGCGCTGGCCGAGCTCCAGCAACGGCTCCATGGTCTTGCTGTTGAGCCTGAACTCCAGCAATTCCAGGCTGTCCACCACAATCGAGTCCAGCAGGGCCGAGTGCTTGTGATAATCCTTGTAGAGCAGTCCCAGTTCGTACCAGGCGGCGGCCGAGTAACCCGTGCGTGGTACGTCCTTGATAATCAACTCGAACCCATCCTTGGCCTCCTGATAACGTCCGAGATAGGTATATTCCACGTTGATCCCCAGCCGGGCCTCGGCGCGCTCCTCGATAAAGCGCGCACGGCCCAGGGCCCGGTTGTAATGCTCGAGGGCCTTCTCATGCTCACCCATTCTGCTAAGGCTGCGGGCCATGCCGATCAACCCCTCCCACTTGCGGACTTCGTTGTCGCCCTTGTTGTAGAGCTCGGAATATATTTCGTGTGCCAGCTCGTAATCCGTGTTCTCGAAATGAATCGAGGCGATCAGCGAGAGCACGTCTCCCAGCTGGTCGAAATCGCCGTAGTTTTCGTACAAACCGGTCAACACTTCCATCGCGCGCTCGTAATTCCCCTGCTCGAACAGGGTACGCCCGAGATGGAACAGGGCCTGCGGACGGTATTTGCTCTTGGGAAAATTGTCCAGCAGGCGCTCGATCCCCAGTTCCGCCAGGCCGATGTCACCGCGTTCCAGATCGATCAGCACGAGGTAGTACTGAGCATCGTCGCGAAACTTGCTCTTGGGCTGCGTATTGAGCAGCTTGCTGAAGCTGGATTCGGCCTGGATAAAGCGCTTGAGCTGGAAAAACGCCTTGCCCATCAGGATCAACGCATCGTCGCTGCGCCGCCCCTCCGGCGCCTGGGCCAGAAACGCCAGACACTTGCGGGCCGCCTCCTCGAAAAACTGCTGCCCCGGCACCTGGGTCTGCCTCTCGGCTCGCCGCGTGTAGGCATAGTTGATTCCCTTGGACTGTTCCCGGCCCCGTTCTACTTCAGCCATGCCCTGCTTGTAGGCTTCCTTGGCCCAGTAAACGGAGTTATAGGTCCGGTAGCCGGTGCATCCGCCAAGCGTCAGCGCCGCCAGAGCCCAGGTCAAAGCGAACAGACCGGTTATCCTTGCCACTGCTTTCAAAACAATCACCCTGCCCGTGTTAAATTACCGCAAGCTCAGGAGCCGTTGTCCAGCTTGCGGTGGTACTGTTCCACATATTTGATGATACCGTTGGTTATCGCGCCGGCCAGTTTTTCCCGAAAGGACGGTGTATTGAGGTTCTTCTCATCGCTCCGGTTCGTGATATAGGCTGTTTCAACGAGGGCTGCCGGCATGTAGGCTCCCCGCAGGACAGCGAAGTTGGCCTGCCGAATGCCACGGCCACGCAGGCCGGTGATCCTGGCCAGCTCCTGCTGAATAATCTCGCTCAGGCCCTGACTCTCACGCAGGTACTCGTTTTGAGCCATGTCCTGCAATATCAGACTGATCTCGTCACGATGCGGGTTGTCCTGCTGCTCCACCTCGTATTTGAGCGCACCGTTTTCCAGCATCGCCGTGGCCCGCTCCTCATCGGTTTTGGCCGCGCTGAGGAAATAGGTGCTCGAACCGTCCAGCCGCCGGTTATTCGACCCGTTGACATGGATACTGACAAACAGGCCCGCGCCGGATTCGTTGGCCATCCGCCCCCGCCGGGCCAGCGGGATAAATACGTCTTTGTCACGGGTCATCCGCACTTTAAGGCCGCTACGCTCCTTAAGCATCCGGGCGACCCTGCGGCAGATATCCAGTACTATCTGCTTCTCGTGGAGCTTGTACCTTCTGGCTGTAGTACCCGGGTCCTTGCCGCCGTGTCCGGGATCGATCACCACGGTCCGGATCCGGTAGCTCCGCCCATCGCGGGTGGCCACCGGCTGCTGCGTTGTCCCCGGCGGCCCCGGCGACACTGGTGACGAGGAAGCACCGTGGTCGATCAGCCCGCCGGCCAGCTTGTCGTACTCGAACCGACCGGGAAACAGGCGCGGCAGATACTCCGCCGCCAGTTGCAACGGCACCAGAAAACGCCCGGACTGAAGCCGGGGGGCGGCCACAAGCTGGTAGCTGTCGCTACCGGCCCTGAAAAACACAATCATGTCGGAAAACTCGAACCCGACATCATCGACGCGCCAGGTAATAGTCGCTCCCGGCTCCCTCCAGGCCAACCGGCCGCCCAGGGCGAAAGAGAGTTCTCCCAGGTCGAGAAAAGAGCCGGAATCGAGGGGAAACACTCTCAACCCGGTAACACTGCCTCCCCGCACCAACTTGAAACTATCGGCGGCGGCCGTGGCAACTCCGGACAGAACCAGCAGGGCAATCAGCGCCAGGCCCGCAAAGTGGCGGGGACATTTTATCCGGTTTGTCGGCGATGATCGCATCAAAGTGGTCTATACCTGCTGGGATCGTCGAATTTCCCGCTCGGCCTCACGCTGGTCGGTGCGGCGTTTGAGCTCCTCGCGCTTGTCGTAGAGCTTCTTGCCCCGGCCCAGGGCGAAACTGACCTTGGCCCAGCCGCCGCGAAAGTAGATACTAAGCGGCACGAGCGTGAAACCGCGCTCGTGCACCTTGACCTGCAGCCTGTCGATTTCCCTGGCCCCCAGCAGCAACTTGCGATCCCGCTGGGGGTCGTGGTTCTGGCGGTTGCCCTGGGAGTATTCCTCAATATGGCAGCCCACCAGAAACACCTCGCCACCCCGGAGCTGGACGTAGCTCTCCGGCAGACTGGCCTTGCCCTGGCGCAAAGATTTAACTTCGGTTCCGGTGAGCACCAGGCCGGCCTCGTATTCCTCGACAAGATGATAGAGGTGCCGGGCCTTGCGGTTACGGCACACAATCTTGACGTTTTCCTTATCATGTGAATTCCTGCCCGCCATCGCCGCCTCAACAAAAAAGATCAAGTCAGTTCTTCCCTTCCCGGCCTACCACTTACGATATTACCCCCTCTTCGGAGGGGATGTTCACGCTACAGTCCGTGCGGGTTGTGTATGATAGATTTCAAGAGCGGGAAAATCAAGAAAAATGCTTGACACAAAGGGGGGAATTTCGCTATTATACGCGCCTCAATGTACGGGGGTCCCAGTGATGGGGGCGGACGTCTGGAAAGGCGCCCGGGTTGCATGGACAGCCCGCCTCGTCCGCATCCGGTGCCGAAGTGGTGAAATTGGTATACACGCTAGTTTCAGGGACTAGTGGGAGCAATCCCGTGGGGGTTCGAATCCCCCCTTCGGCACCATATGAATGTAAAAGCCTAACCCGCAATGGGTTAGGCTTTTTACATTTTGCCAGGGTGCCCATAGGTGCCCATTGGGTGCCCGCTTTTAGGTATTTTTCAGTCTTCTCTCAAGTAGATTCCGTCCCTCGGTACTACTGATAGATATAGTCCTAATCCGCAATGGTTTATGGCTTTTGTGTTTTGGCAGCGTGACCATTTAGCGATATTCCTTGGGGTCTTCAATGTAAATTTTGTCCCTCGGCACCACTGAGACTTCAAAGCCACAAACCTCAAAGGTTTGCGGCTTTTTGTACTTTCACAGGGTGCCATAGGGTGCCAATTTAGGGCTGATAATCTGCATTGTAGGGTTCGAATCCCTGCCTCTCCGCCATTAATAGATAAAGCCTTAACCTATAACGAGTTAAGGCTTTTGATTTTTGACAGGGTGCCGATAGGGTGCCGTTTTGGGCTGAAAATCCTCAATCATTGGAGTTCAAATTCGTTCCTCGGCACCAGGTTGGGATAGGGTTGGTTTTTTGGCTATAATCTTCGGCACCATATCACTCATCGCCCGATCACTCTCCGGCATTTGACCTTGCTTCGTCGATTAAACGTGCTTGCTCCTCAGCAATAACCATACCTGGTGTTAGACCGATCCGTTCAAGGAAACCATGAAACCCTTCAACTGCCTCCTCGATGGGAAACACATTAGCAATTACCTCAGTCGCATCTAAGAAACAGCGTTGTGCAATACTATGAGCCAAACCGAATATTGCTTCCAATGTTTCCTCGTCTAATCCAGCATAGCCACT
>JAJRTS010000073.1 GCA_024278175.1 Gemmatimonadales bacterium
AAACTTCTTATCAAATGGCATACCTTTAATCAAATCATACAGTTACAGCTAAAAAACCCGAATTTTCTTTTGATCCACAAAAATGAGTGAGCTGAAAAACTTCCTCAAAACAATTCAGTCGTCTAATTTTTTAAAGGTCTCGATAAATATATTAATCAGCGGTAATTATCTCAAGCAATCTGTTTCTGATCCGGTCGTAGTCATCACCGCGCTGGCTCCATGGCACCGGCTCGTTCATCCCGACTTCGTTAAGCGCGCGCGGGACAACCTGGCGCACCAGTTCCAGCACCGCCTCGCGGCCCGCTTTACGCTCCGCCAGCCACATCAGCTCGTAGTCCTGCTGTCCGCGGCGGATGTTCTTGAGCCGGATCGAGCCGAACACGCCCTCCACTCCCCTGTCCTGATCCGGGTAATATGGCTCGCGGCCCGGGTAGAAAACTACCCCGTCGCCGTTACCAAACGCACCCGAATTACCGATAAAGGTCACCGGATCGACAAATATATTCTGATGCGTGCGGGCGCGGGGCCCCTGCTGGTTATGCCGCCAGTGGGAACCATGCCACTGGAACCAGACGTTGACCTGATAGATATACTTTGCCCAGGCGTTTACCCGCTGGTCCACCGCCTCGCACTCCAGGATTATCGAGCCGTAACGGGGGCGCGCCCCGTTATAGAACCAATGGTCCTTGCCCTGCTCTTTGAGTTGCGGGAGCATGAAGAGATTGACCCCGTGATACCCGGCCCAGATATCGATCGCCTTGTCAAGGCTCTGCACGTATTCGCGGGTGATAAACACCGGCATCCTCTTTCCCGGCCCCGGATTGTCATGAATCCAGGCGGCGCGGTCACGAATCCACGGGAAGAGGTCCGATCCCGGCTCGTCAACAAGATAGCGGAAATACCGCGTTCCCGGTGAATTGTCCTCGAACCACCGCACCCAGAGATCGCTCTGCTCCCGCACCGAATCGATCGAGTTGCCCAGCGGGGTCCCGCCGTACATGCCCACCGGGAACAGCCATTCGCCCCTGCCCTGTCCGGGGCCCTGGTAGCCGGTTGCTTCGCTGTAACCGCTGCCGTCGAGCCAGGGAAGATAATCGGCCAGCATCGTGGAATCGAACCGGCTGCGATGAGGGGTAAACCCGCCCACCAGGTCGATACGATGGCGGTGGGCCAGATAGTGCATCATCCGGTCGACACGCTCCTGCTCCATGCCGGGGAAATACCGTTCCACGCCGCTGTGGAACAGCCAGGTCCAGGTGTGGTTCTGATCGGGAAGGTATGCCGGCAGCAGTTCCAGCGTGAGCGGAATCGAATCGACAGTCCAGCCCTGCTGGATAATACGCAACGTGCCACGGTACTCGCCCGGCGGCATCGCAAGCGTATCGCGCGGGCAATAGAGGTCGAACCAGAATCCCTGAATGTTGCCGGCGCTGATATCGAGCGGGAACCCGCCACGGCCTGCTGTGGCTTGCGGGGGTATCAGCGCGTCGGGAATCCAGCCGGTCATGCGCTCCGGCGCGGCGTTGGGGCCGTAGAACCAGTTGGGCTGAGTAGGATTTACAACCTGAATATAGTGCTGACTGAACACTTCAGGTACCCCGATGGCCCGTAGGGTACTTCCGTGCTTCCTCCCAGCACCACGCCAGTGCGCGTGTGTACCAGCGAGTCCAGCCGCACCTCGACACCGTTGGCTCCGGCGCTGTCGGCAACCAGCAGCACCTGAAAAGCGAGCACTTCGTTGTAGAGGCCTCTAACGCTTACTTCCCGACCGTTGTAGACCGAGTTTGAGTCGCGGGAAAAATGAGATGTCTCGTTGCGGAATATCTTCTCGCCATCGCCCACCACCCATCTGTCAGCCACCGAGGTATAAAACACCGCCGCCCGCGGCTCCCTGAGTCCGGCAATCACTTTCAGCAGCTCCAGCAGGTCGAAAATGTCCACCGTGCCGGCGCCGGGCCGATCAATATCGGCGATACGCAGCAACCGCGGGTCCAGGGTATCGTGGTCGGCGCGGAGCACTTTCAGCAGCGCCAGCAGGTCGAAAATCCCCACCGCGCCGTCACCGTCCAGGTCTCCGGCCAACACGGCGTCAACATCGGCCGATGCCGCCCTGGCCGGGGAAAGTCCGATACTGAAAGAAACCCCAAGGGCCAGCAAGGAGGTAAAAAACAGGGCACGCATAAACGTTCCCGCATATCGGATAGAATAATTCAGGGGTGCGGCCGCTGACACGGACCGCTGTAAGCGGAGTGAAAACAAACGCCAGTCGCTCAGAGCTCAGCCACTACCATGCTCATCAAGCTGGTCAGCCGGGGTTCCGCATCCGCCGCCACCGCGATAATTTCGGAAATGTCGGCCGGCTCCAGAGCGTCGGGCAGACACAGGTCGGTTATGATCGAAAGCCCGAGTACTTCCATGCCGGAGTGTACGGCCACGATCACTTCCGGCACGGTGCTCATCCCCACCACGTCCGCGCCGATTCCGCGCAGGAACCTGTACTCGGCCCTCGTTTCCAGGTTCGGCCCCGGTACGGCCACGTACACGCCCTTGCGGGCCTGGATGCCGCTGGAGAGCGCCAGCCGCTCGGCCAACTCGATCAGCCGGGATGAATAGGGCCGGCTCATGTCGGGGAACCGGAGCCCCAGCCGCTCGTCGTTGGGTCCGATCAGCGGATTAACGCCCAGCAGGTTGATATGGTCCTCGATAATCATCAACTCGCCCCTGGCAAACTGGGGGTTCATCCCTCCGCAGGCGTTGGAAACCAGCAGCGTTCCCGCTCCCAGCGCTTTCATAACGCGCACCGGGAACGTGATCTGGTCCATGGCGTAACCCTCGTAGAAATGGAACCGGCCCTGCATGGCCACCACGGGTTTGCCGCTCAGCGTACCCAGCAGCAACTTGCCCTGATGGGTCTCTACCGTGCTGGAGACAAAATGCGGGATTTCCGGATAGGGTATTTCGGACTCGACATCAATTCCGCGGTCCAGAGCACCCAGGCCCGTCCCCAGCACTATTCCAGCCACGGGTTTGGTGTCGCTACGCTTTCTTATCGCAGCACTCGCCTCTTGAATCATATCGTACAGGTCCATTGTATCGATAGCTCCCCACTGAATTATTTCCCTTGCAGCGCAGCCGCGGCAACCGCCAGTGCTGTTTATAATCTATTTGAGACCTTTGATTTAATCAAAGAATTGAAAAAATTGTGAGGGGGAGAGACAAAACCTTTTTAAAAAGGTTCTTTTCTCTCCCCCTCACACTCCCCCACTCTTTTTCCAAAACTTTTTATCAAATGGCATATCTTTCGGTCAGAAAAACAATTCAGTCGTCCAATTTTTCAAAGGTCTCTATTTCTTTCCCCTGTCCTCTGCTGGCTCGTCGCCCCAGAACACTTCCGGTTTATCGCCGCCGTCGCTCTGCCGGGCAGTGTCCTCCTGCCCGCCCCCGGACTCATCGGAGCCTGCGTTGTCACCGCCGAGGGAAAAGCTGTCGCCTTCCTCACTCTCGTCGCCCGGCGCTACTTCCTCCGGCTGAGACTCTTCTCCGCCGGAGCCTAATATTTTGCCCAACTGGCCGGACAGGTCGCCCACACCGAGGAGCTCCGGCTCCTCATCGGTCGGCGGCCCGTTATCGGGCTGATGATCCGGCGCGGCTTCAGCCTGTTCCTCTTCCGGGGTCGGCGTCTGCATTTGCGCGGCTGTTTCCTCGCTGAGCGGCGGTGAAGATTTTTCTTGCTCCGACTCGGAGAACATGGTCCTGCGCGGCTCGAAATCTTCCTGCAGAATTTTCCACTGGCTCGCTACCAGCGAGCGCATCTTGACCAGGAAAGCGTCTTTCTCGTGCTCGAGCATTTCGATTTGATACCTGATTTTTTTCAGCTCGGACTTGGCCTCCTCCACCAGCTTTTCCGCCTGGACCTCGGCCTTGGCCACGATCAGTTCCGCCTCACGCTCGGCGGCCTGACGGGTGGCGTCACCGGATCTCTGGGCGGAGATCAGGGTATCGTTCAGCGTTTTTTCCATCGACTTGTAGCTCTTTAGCCGCTCGTCCAACTGGTTCTGCTTATCCTTCAGGTTCCTGTTTTCGCGGACCATTTCTTCCAACGTTTCGGCGGCCGCCGCCAGCAGATCGCCGACGTCGTCGGGGTCAAAGCCCCTGAGGACGCGCTTGAAATCCGCTTTTTTTAAATCCAGCGGGGTAACTTTCACATTCGCCTCCCGTTGCGTCTATTTAATCGAAAGAATTCCCCTGAGCTTGCTCCGGGGTTACCGCTTTTGTTTTGCAGTTAGAAATTCCGGTGGCACTTCTTTACTTTCGCGGCCCGAAAATGGCCGTGCCCACGCGGACCATGTTCGAACCCTCGGAAACAGCCAGTTCGTAATCGACGCTCATGCCCATCGAGAGCACTTCCATCCGGCAGTTCTCCGGCAGGCTCTTCCGGTAGCCTTCGAACATCCTGCGCAGGCGGACGAAACAGGCGGCGGTCTCGCGCCGCGTGCCCCCCAGCGGCCCGATAGTCATCAGCCCCTCCAGGGAGAGATTCGGGCAGCCGGAGATCACTTCCAGCAACGAGTCGGCCTTGTCCGGCACTACTCCGAATTTCGATTCCTCACCCGAGGTATTGACCTGCATCAGCACCCGTACCCGGGTTCCGGCGGCTTCGGCCTTCGAGTCGATCTCGCGGGCCAGCCGGGGCGAGTCCACGCTTTGGATCAGCTCGAAAAGCGGCAGCACGGCCCGGACCTTGTTGCGCTGAAGGTGGCCGATGAAATGGCGGGTGACCGCGCGCTCCAGCCCGGGAAGTTTTTCCTGCGCCTCCTGGGCCCGGTTTTCGCCGATATCGCTTAAACCGGCATCGACAGCCGCCTGGATTTCCTCCACGGTCCTGAGCTTGGTTACGCCCACCAAGGTAACCGAACCCGGCTGTACTCCGGCCTCGATCTCAGCGCGCGCTATTTTCTGGCGCACGAGGGCCAGCTTATCCGCTATCTTCTTTTTCCTGGTCGCATCCATGCTTTCAAACTAAGTAGAAAGGATTGAAAAAACAAGTGGGTGCATGCAATCCAATGCACTCGGCGGAAAGGGGGGGGGGACGGGGCGCAGACAGGTCAGGCTTGCTCCAGCAGCCAGTCGATCAGCGCGTCGCCGTAGCGCACCATGTAGTATAACCAGGAGATTTCCCGCTCCTGACGTTTACCACCCGGCCAGAGCTGGACCCCGGCCTTGCCCAGTTGCCCCAGCATGGTCTCGTTACGGCGCGCGGCGGCCTGGGTCAACTTGCCCCGCAGCTTGTCGAGATTGCCGCTGACAGCGCCACGGGTGCTCCCCAGCGGCCCGTTCAGCGTGGGATCGATTTGCGTCAAACGTCTGCCCACACGCTCGAAACCGCTCTCCAGCTCCGCGCGAAGGCTTTCCAGCTCCGCGGTAAGAGCCCGCCACTGCTCGTCGCCGTCGAGTAGTTGCTCAGCCACGGAGCCGGCCCCCTGCTGCAAGGTCTCCACTGCGATCCCGTACTTGTCGAGCACCTTTTCGATCCTGGCTTCGAGCAGGATTCCCGACAGGCGCGGCCTGATTATCGGCATCTCAAGGGCGCGAAGGCCGTAGAGGGGCTTCAGCTGCGCATAGTACGCTATTTCCGCGGGACCCGCCAGGTAGCACAGGGTCCCGAACAGCTCCGCCTCCACCAGCGGACGGGCGCGCACTCCGGGGCTGAACGCTTCCGGGGTATCTTGCAGCATAAGCCTTAGCTCTTGCCCGGTCAGCTTGTCGCCCAGGCCCTTGAGCCGGAACCGGTCGCCGTGGCGCTGAAGCTTGACCCTGCGCCCCCGGCTCAAAACAAACAACCCCGTGTCATCGCTCTGGGGGCGCACCTGCAGCGGGTAACCGGCCTGCTCGATTGCGCCGGAGACTTCCTCGAACAACTTCGCGCCCGCTGCCGAATCGAAAACCTCCTGCTCCAGCAACCGCGATGCCCCCCGCCTTATTTCCGGGCTGCATGCGTCGACCACGAACAGCCCCCTGGCCGCGAACAGCCGCACAAGCAGTTCGCTGAACGCGTGGCCGTAATCGCTGCCGGCCGTGTAGGATTCGTCCAGGATGGAAAACAACCACGGTCTGAACTCGGTTGCGGGGGTAATCCGCTCCAGGGCCGCGCGGACCTCGCCGAGGCCCTCGCCCAGGGCGGTCTGGCACAGCGGACGGTAGCGTTCTGCATCCACCGGCAGGCTCAGCGCTGCCAGCTTGTTGTCCAGCGCGGGCATCGCCACACAGGAGGCCTCGGCCAGATCGTGGTCCTCGCTGGCGTTCCAGAACACGGGCAGCACCGGACGGCCCAGCAGCGCGGAATATTCCCGCGCTGCCTTGATCACGCTGACACATTTATAGAGCACGTACAGCGGCCCGCCCAGCAGCACGGGCTGCTGGCCCGTGACCACGCAGAACCCTTTGCGCCCCACGAACTGATCGAGCAGGGCCGGGCCGTTTTCCATGTGCGCGAAAGAACGCTGTCCGGCCAGCACGGCAGCCGCCCGCTCACGGTCCAGACGGTTATCAACAGAGGCGGCCAGGGCCTCGATGCGGGAGCGGTCGTCGTGGCGGCCGCCCAGCAAGCCGGTGGCCGGTTCCCGTCCGGCAAGATAATCGGCCGCAAGCTTATTCGTGGACAACGAGAGGTGCTTAAACTTAATGCCCTGTATGCTCATAGCTTACGCCCCGCCATAATGAGCCGCGGAGAATCGGCTGAATACTCCTCGCGGCAATAATCTCCGTATACGTTTTCCACACCAAGCCCGGCAGCGGCAAGCATGGCCTCCAACTCCTGGCGAGCGTACATTCGCACCGACTCGGTCCACTGCTGGCTGCCCCCGGGTCCCTCGATCACCACGTCCTTGACCACCCTGCGCCGCCCGTCCTCCAGCCTTCGCCGCTGGGTTATTCTCAGCCCGCCGCGCCTGGAAGTGTCGTGGGGTACGAGGGTAGCGATTACCCGCGGACGGTTGAGGTAGTCAATCAGCCAGCGGCCGCCGGGAACCAGCGCATCGCTGATCTGGCGCAACACCCCTGCGTTTTCCTCGTCTGTCCGGAAATAGCCGAAACTGGTAAACATGCTGATCGCCAGCTCGAAAGCCCCCTGAAACGGCACCACCCGCATGTCAGCACGCACGTACCAGACGCTCCCGCCGGAAGGGTATTCCACGGGGGCGGCCACCCTGCCCCGCTCCAGCAGCGGCATGCTCAAATCCAGCGCGGCCACCCGGTGTCCCTTATCCGCCAGCAGGCGTGAATAGCGCCCCTGGCCGCAGGCCAGATCCAGCACCAGCCCTCCGCCTGAGCCACTGAAGCCGGCTACGTGCTCGATCAGCTCCAGCGCACGCTCCGCCTCGTCCTGATCGCGATGGCTGTAGAGATCGAGGTACCTGTCGCCGAACGCCTTCTCGTACCAGTTCATCCATTGACCCCATTCAAATTTTTATTAAAACCGGCTTTCGGTTCGGCCGGGTCCCAGCTCAGCAGACCATCCACGGCGGGCCACGCTTTGCGGGGCAGCCAGTGCAGATGAGAGCCGCACGCGCAGTCCGAGCTACCGAACCCGGCGGCTGGAACGCGCGCCCCGGCAAGCGAGCCCACAGCGGCGTTGAGTTCGCACTCGCTGAGGACTCCCGCCGCTATTACTTTAAAAGATTTATCGTAGCCATGCCGGGCAAGGTAGTCGATATGCCAGTGCAGCCTGCCGCTTAACGAGCCCCGATAGTGGCGCAGCAGGCGGGCCTGCAGGCCCGCCATGGCGCTACCGGTATAAATATACCACCCGGCGGCAAATGCGAACGTTCCCAGCCTGCCGACACTCACCACTGTTGGTCCGGTCAGCCGGAAGCGGAAAAGGTACAAGCCCTTACCAGGCCTACTTGTGATAAGGCTCCCCCCTGATAATCGTGTTGGCCCGGTAAAGTTGTTCAAGCAGCACCATGCGCGCCATCTCGTGGGTCAGAGTCATCGGCGAAAGCGACAACCGCTGACGGCAGCGCTGTTGCAGGGCCGCGCCGATACCGAGATGGCCGCCGACAATAAAGCACACGGAGCGGATCCCGTTATCGGCCCACTGGCTCATCCGGGAGGCGAACTTGCGCGAGGAGAGCATCTCACCGCCCAGGTCCAGCGCCACGGTCCACGACCCGGCGGGGATCCTGGCCGCCATGCGCTCGCTCTCGCGCTCCACCACCAGCTCGGCGGGCCGCCCGCCCGGCTCATCTTTCACTTCCAGCACCCGCACCTTGTGGCCGTAACGCTCCACTCTGCCCACGTAGTCGTCGCAGAGCGCACCGATCCGGCTGTCCCTTACCTTGCCGACACAAACCAGCGTAATTTCCATACCTCAACCTCGCCGCCAGTTACTGAAACCATGCTGAAAGGCGGAACTTTCCGCGGAATATTCTGTAGAAAATTAAGCAACCGGCGGGGGAACCCCTGTGAGCGGAGATGGAACATCCCACCGGAACCAAATTTAAGGAAGCCGCCTTGAACCGTCAACACCCCAATTTTTTGACTTTGACGAGAGTGACCGATATATATTGCTAAGCACGATGGACTACCGGCGCGGCAGAGCTGCGAGGATTTTTTTTCGATTAAGACCGGGACTACAGGGCCAGGAAGGCCGGGGATAGATGAAAATGCCGCAACCGTTCAGTTACAGTGACACGATAGCAAAATTTTCCAGATTGATGGCCGCGGTCCTGCTGCTGACCACCCCCTGTGTTTCATCCGCCCGCAACAAAGGTGAAGACGGTTTTTTCAAGGATATCGACACCCGCTGGCTGCTCTACAAGGGCGACCTGGGGCGCACCGCCAGCGAGAACCCGCGGCTGAGTGTGCCGATTGAGCTGGCCTGGAAGAACCGTATCGCCCGTTCGATCGGCGCAACGGCCAGCGCGGGCGGCGAGTATATCTTTATCGCCACCCGCGACCGCCGGGTGGTAATCCTGGAGCGCACCGGCGGTGAGCGGGTCCAGCGGCGCACGTTCAAGGGCGGGTTCGGGGGCTCGTTGCTGATCGATGGTACGAAGATGTACTTCAATACCCGCTACCCTGAGGGCAAGGTGTACGGCACGGATATCAACACCAAAAAAGATCACCTGGAACGCAAGGTCGGCGCGATGCTGGTCAGCCCGATTGTCAACCACGACCGCCTGTTCGCGTTCACCCAGGACGGACAGGTGGTGAGCATGAACACCGAGGCGGGTTTCCGCAACTGGAAGAGTGAACTCGAGGGCAATATCGAGTACGCTCCGCTCTATCTCGATCCGTTTCTGTTCGTGCCCACCGTGCAGGGCAAGGTATACAAACTCGATTCCTCCACCGGCGAAACAGTGGCCGAGTTCAAGACCGATCGACTACTGCTGAGCGACTTGAGCAGCGACGGTTACTTTCTGTTCGCGGCGGCCTCGGACGGCCGGGTTTTCTGCCTGGAACCGGACAGCCTGAAAGTGGAGTGGCAGACCGACCTTAACCAGCCCCTGTTCAGCGGTCCGGTGTACTCGAAAGGGTTTCTTTACCAGTGCGCCCGCCTCGGCAAGCTGCTCAAGCTGGCGGCGCTCGATGGCTCGCTTGTGTGGGAGGCGAAGCTGGAGGGTATCGCCGTAACGCCGCCCGCCGTTACGGACGATTACGTTTTTACCGGGACCAAAAGCGGAGAGCTGGCCGCTTTCGCTATCGGGAGCGGCGAGAAACTGTGGGAGAAAAAAATAAAGGAAAGTGTCAGTTGCTCCCCACTGGTGTACATGGATTACCTGTACTACTGCACGGACAGAGGAACGGTCTATGCGTTCCATGCAAAATAAATCCGCCACGGCCGCGCTGACGGTTCTGCTTGTCTGCGCCGCCTGTGGCATGGCGGCGGCGGCGGAAAAACCGGCCTCGCTGCGGATCGTCGCCCGGCCCGGGCTGATATTGCTCGACAGCGACACGCTGGATGCCGCCGGCGGTGCTCCCCTGGAGATCAAGCTGGAACCGGGTGAACACGTGCTGAGGTATTTCCCCTACCACACGGCCGAAGAGTGGGTCCATCGTTACCTGGTATACCCGTTCAGCGTGGGCAGCGACGGCCACCGGACTATCGACTTGACAAGCAGCGCGGTGTTCACGTTTCGCACGGACCCGCAGGCGGCGCAACTTCGCTACCGGGGACGGGACCTGGGCCGCACACCGGGCAAGTTTCTGCTGCTGGGTGGCGTAGGCGATTCGGTAAGCATTTCGCTGCCCGGTTATGAGCCGACGGTGGTCAAACTCGACGAGGTACTCGCCCGGGGAAGCCGGGAGATATTTCGCAGCCTGGACCCTCGGATTGCCGGAATCGGCGACGAGGAGAATTTACATGCTTACCGGTATCAGTCCCCCGTGCGCAAGCTGCTCGTCCCTGACCTGATGGCCAGCTTTGCCACCGGTGCGGCGTTGCTGGCTCTGGGAGCATATTTCAATAAGAAGGCCGATGACCACTACGATCGCTACCAACGACTGCTGGGTCCCTCGGCTCGTGAGCGCGAGTATTCGGCCACCAAACGTAACGACAGGCTGAGCAAGGTATCCTTTATCGTGGGTGACGCCGCCCTTGGCGTGTTCGGTTACCTGCTGGTGCGGCGCTTTATTTTTCCGGCGCACAAGCAGGAAAACATGAGTGATGAGCGGCTGCGGCGGGGGTTGTCGATGAGAGTCACTACCCGCGGCGCCCGGCTGTCGTTCAAGTTTTAAGCTGGCCGCCCCGGGTATATATAAATGTGAGGAATGATGCAAGACAGGTTGATCTACATTTCGCTCAGGCTGACAGTGGCACTGCTGGCCTTTTTCCTCGCCTGCTCGGGCAGGGACCGCACCAATCCGCTCGATCCGGGTAATCCCGACCCCAGTCGTTCCAATATCGGATTCAACGCGCTGGCCGGAAATAATAAAGTGCTGCTGGAGTGGAACCCTCTGGAATTCGACGATCTGGCCGGTGTGCGGGTTCAGCGGGTTACGGCAGGTTCAAACGACACGGTGACGATAACCGACACGAGCCTGAACGTAACAGTCACCCGTTTTGTGGACCTCACGCCCAGGAACGGAATTACTTATAGTTACCATTTGAAATTCGACATTCAGGACAGCGATGAGAAGCCGGTCACCCTGCCGGATACTGTTACACCGGGGCCGGTATTTACTTATGTCGAGCTGATTGACTTCGGTGAAGTCGTGCTGTTCACACCCGATTTCCGCGACGAGGTGTTCAGCCTGGAACGTGGTTTCTTTGACGTTGTGGATATCGAGGTGGGCAACACGGTCTGGGTACTGGATATCGGCGGAATAGTCCACCGTTTCAATCGCGACGGAGAACTGCTCGGCAGCAGAGTGCTGACCAATGTCAGCGCGATAGCGCTCGATCCGCTGAACTCGACCTTCTGGGTTGCGCTGGCGGGACAAGCCGGCATGATCAGTAATTTCCGCTCCAACGGGGACCTGATCAGCTCCAGATCGACAAGCATCCCTGTCACCTCGCTGGCGGTGGACATAGCGGGAAACGGCTTGTGGGCCGGATCCTCGGGGCCGTCTATCGCCAAAGTCGATATCGGCGGCACCACCAGTACCCGGTTCTCTCATTCGGATTTTGTCAGGCCTGAACTGGTTGTCACAAGCAGGTTTCAGAGCGGGGTCTGGATCGGCGATTACGGGGCCAACCACGTGATGTATTACACCACGGCCGGGATGGTCTGGTTGCGTGGAGGATTCGTGGAGGTCAACGACCTGGTGGTCAACGAAGAGGGCAGCCTGTGCTGGGTGGCCGACTCCAGGGCGGACAGGGTGGTCATGCTCGATGGGCGCAACGGACAGGTGATCAACAGTATGTCCGGGTTCGATAATCCGTTTTACCTGGCATATAACAGGGAGAACAAGACTGTTATCGTCAGCGGAAGCACCGGTCTGCTCAGCGTGATCGACGAGAGCGGGCAGCTTGTTTTCGCCGTGCGGAACCCGGACCGTACCGGCAAGATGGCCCTGGCCTATTGATCCTGCCGGTGCTCGTTGAGCCAGCCGCAGACCAGCGGGTAAAGACGGTTCCGTCGCTCCCCCAGCTTTTCCGCGGCCAGAACTGTCAGTTTTCTGGCGCCCAGCTCGCTCGCGCCCTGGATTTCCCCCAGCAAGTCCCCGAGTTTACTCTCCAGTTGCCCGCTGTCCAGATTTGACTCGCCTGACGGCCTGCCCTCGATAAGCAGCACGACCTCGCCCTTGAGTTCCTGATCACGGGCGGCAAGAATGTCGGCAAGCCCGGCCAGGGTGCCCCTGACAACTTCCTCGTAAATCTTGGTCATTTCCCGGCAGACAACCGCCCGCCGGCTACCCAGGACAAAGGCGCCCGTCTCCAGAGCGCGCACCAGTTTTCTGGCGGGGCAGAAAAAAACCAGTGTGGACCCGAGAGTTTCAAGCGAACGGAAGGTTTCCTCCACCGCTTTCTGCTTTGGAGGCAGGAAGCCGGCAAAGAAAAAAGAATCGGTGGGCAGGCCGGCCACGCTCAGAGCGGCCGTGAGCGAGCAGGGGCCGGGCACGGGGACCACTGGCAAATCCTGCCCGGCGGCCAGCCGGATCAGACGGTAGCCCGGATCGCTGATCCCCGGCGTGCCGGCGTCGCTAACCAGCGCCACCGACTTGCCGTCCGTCAGCAGCGCAACAATCTTGCGGGCGGCTGCCTGCTCGTTGTGCTCGTGGTAGCTGACAAGCTCGGCCGAAACGCCGTAGCGTGTCAGCAGCCGCCGGCTGTGGCGGGTGTCCTCGCAGGCGATAATGTCCACGCCACGCAGGATCTCCACCGCGCGATAAGTTATATCATCCAGGTTGCCCACGGGTGTGGCGACAACGTAGAGGCAGCCCGGAGTGACGGTTGTCTCCGCCATGCTGGTACGCCGGTCAGTTGTCAGAAATTGGTGATAATCCGGCTCTGAGCGCCTTCCTGGATCCCCTGGCTGATCTGGTTGTTAACCTTGTTCATCAGCTTCATGTAGTTTTCCTGGCTGGCGATCAATGCCTGAACCATGGTTTTTCCCTGTACTTCCTGCATTATTTCCGTGTACTCGCTGCGCGTCTTTTCGTCTATCTCCTGGCCCTCTTCCTGGGCCTTGATCACTTTCGCCTCAATCTCTTTCAGCTTCCGCATCAGTTCGGAGGTTTCCTTGTCTTCGTCCACATCTCTGGCGGCCGCGGTGTAATACTTGTACTCAGGAGTCTGGGCTATCATCTTGCCCAGGTCTTTCGCCGCAGTCTCGATATCCATCGGTGACTCCATTTAATGAATTATAAAACGGCACTTGGCTAGTAATCTGATATATGAAAAGGGTGTCCGCTTACGACACCCTCTCGACCGGAAACACGTCACAAAGGCGCTATCCGCCCTTGAAAATAGCTCGCTGCGCTTGTGTTGTCAACCTGTCAAGGGGTGTTGGATGTTTTTTCTCTCAACGGTCTCTCAACTGCTCCTTAAGAATCAACTTTAAGTATCACTGATAAGCCATTAAATTGAAGCCGGATTGGGAAATGATAAAAGCCGTTTTGTCAGCAGAGTAAATCGCTCCAACTCTCAAGTTGACAACCGGCAACGGATCGGGTAAATTACAATGACTGCCAAATTGTCAGATAATTTTACCATTCAGGCATCCGCCCCATGGAACTTCAGGACTACAAGCTGCTGGTCACCGATTTCGACCAGGAAGCGGCCTCCCGCGTACAGGGCACGCTCAACGCCCGCGGCATGAACGCTCAGAAAATAAGCAGACTGCCCCGGATCGACAATCTTTCCGAGGACAACGACGTTGTGATCGTGATTATCACCGGCGGTGTGCATGAGAAACCTTCGCTTAATTTCATGGAATCGATCAAATACGCCCCGGCCAGCCTGGGAGTGATCTGCCTGGTGGAGCCCACCGAGCCGCAAAACCTGGCCTGGTTCGACTCGCTGGGGGTCAATGAGGTGTTCGAGAAGCCGGTGAGCGGCGAGGATATCGCCCAGGCCACCAGCCGCCTGCTGGAGCGCAACCGCCTGGTGGGCAGTATCGGCATTATCGGCCGCACCCCCCCGATGCGCGAGGTGATAGAGCGGGTGGCCCAGTACAGCCAGGTAGGCAGCACGGTGCTGATCAGCGGCGACAGCGGCACGGGCAAGGAGCTGGTGGCCCAGGCCCTGCACCGCCTGAGCGGACGGCGGCACCGGCAGTTTATCGCGGTCAACTGCGGAGCGATAGCAGAGGGCGTGCTGGAGAGCGAACTGTTCGGCCACGAAAAAGGCTCGTTCACCGGCGCCTCCAGCCTGCGCAAGGGGCATTTCGAGATCGCCGACGGGGGCACGATCTTCCTGGACGAGGTGGGCGAGATGCCGCTGAGCGTCCAGGTTAAGCTGCTCAGGGTGCTGGAGGAGAAAGAATTCATGCGCGTGGGCGGCAGCAACCGGATCAGGGTCAACGTGCGGATGATTGCCGCCACCAACAAGGACCTGGAGCTGGAAGTGGAGCGGGGCGCGTTCCGCCGCGACCTCTACTACCGGCTGAAAGTGCTCTCGATAGTGATCCCGCCTCTTTGCGAGCGGCGCGAGGATATTCCGCTGCTGTTTAACTACTTCATCAAGCAGTTTTCCACTGAGAACGATAAAAAATTCGCCGGGATAGACCCCGAGGCGCTGGAGATACTGAAAAACTACGACTGGCCGGGCAACGTCCGCGAACTGCGCAACCTGGCCGAAAGCATGGTGGTACTCAGCCTGGGCAGCCGGATCAGGCCCCACGACATCCCGGAGCAGATTTTCCGCCGCGGCAGCCCGGAAAGATTACTGCCGATCCGCTTGGCCGACAGCACACAACAGCCCGGTGGCGGCAGCCCCGGCAGCACGATGGAGCTGGGGCTGCTTTACCAGGCCGTGCTGGAGATGCAGAAAGAACTGCGCGAGCTTAAGCAGATGCTGGCCCATAACCACATTACCTCACGGCCGGCTTACGCCGCCCCGGCCGCCGGGGGTATTGAGCGGCACCGCTACGAAAACGGCAAAAACAATGTGACGGCGGCCTCCCACGATATCTCGGCCCTGGGCAGTGTGCGTTTCGAGGAGGACGATGACGGGTTAAACTCCGCCGGGGCGCAGAGCATGCGGGACGTGGAGCGCAAAGCGATTGCCCGGGCCCTGGAAAGCGTGGACGGCAACCGCCGCCAGGCAGCAGAGCTGCTGGGGATTGGCGAGCGGACGCTGTACCGGAAAATTAACGAGTATGGGTTGAAGTGATGCAGCTCACCTTTTCGCAGAAACTGCAATGAAACTTTTAACAAATGAGCAACATCAAGAAGTTTTGCGTAAATTAGTAATTTTTACAAAAGCGAATAATAATTTTCCAATACATAAATTGGGACTAGCATATTCCAGTGTTATGTTTTCACTTCTCATGCATAATCTTGGTTGCGCCGAGTCTTTGCTAACTCTTCAAAGTAAATTTGGAAATGAGTGGTTTCCTGTAACGAGCGGCTTTATTTTAGCTCGATCTATGTTCGAAGCAGATATAAACGCACACTACATTTCCGAAAAACCACAAGAAAGAGTTCCGTTATACATCAATTACGGACACATAGTTGATAAAAAGCAAATGGATGCGTACTCGAAACACAGAGATAGTAGTGATCCTACTTGGCGTGAAGCCATGAATTTTGAATGGCCTAGAAAATGGGCTCATAGAGAAAAAGAAATAAATTCAAATTATCGAAAATGTTCTCCATTGTATATGCGTAGAACGAAGAAGGGCAAAGAAACTTTATCGCAAAGTTGGTCAGGAAAGAACATCAGGCAGATGGCCATTGATGTAAATCATGAAGAAGCATACGATATATTCTATTCAGATTTATCATCATTTACTCATTCCAATGTCAAATTGGCTGATAGATTTTTACGTTTGGATAAAGGTGAAGCCTCTTGGACTATGCGTGCAAAAGAGTTAGATGTAGCTTCAGTTTTTAGATACGCCGATATTTTTCTTACTTGCAATTTAAAGCTATTCGGCAAGGAATTTAATACATGGTCGGAAGTTCAAGTTCATAGCATTTGGGATTTTTGATAATATCAACATACAAAAACCGCCGGAGTTTCCCCCGGCGGTTTTTTTACCGTTTCAGTCTCTGCTGTTTTCAGCCTTTTCAGCCCACCCTACCTGCTCTTGACAATACTCACGTTGTGCAGCCGGCCCGTTGCCGGCAGCTCGCCCACCAGCGGCAGGGCGTACTCCACGAACTTGTCCGTGATCCCGTTGGTCCCCTCGATAAAATGCTTGGGCATCGAAATCGTGTTCTTGGCCACTTTTTTGAGCTCCACCACCTCGTAGTCCACCTGGTAGGGATCGTTACTCCTGCGCTTGATTGCGATGCTGCCCTCGTAGCGGCCGCTCACAGCGGCGCGGACCGCTTCCTCGCCCACCCGGCGCGCCTCGATTGCATCGGTTTCGGAGACGATCGTGGGGAAGCAGCGCTGAAGGTAACCGAACGTATCGCTGCGCACCCGGGATATTTTCATCTTGTTCTTGACCAGCTTGACCAGCGAATCGCCCAGCGCGCCGGTGCCCGATAACTGCACGTTGCCGTGGGAATCCTTCTCCACGTTGCCCACCAGCTTCTGGATAATCGGCGTACCCTTGGCGTCGTGGACACCCTCGCTCACAGCCACCACGCAGCGGCCGTATTTCTTGTAGACCCGCTCAACGTCGGCCACGAACGCATCGGTGTCGAAACTGGTCTCGGGAAGGTAGACCAGGTGCGGCCCGTCGTCGTTCTGGCCCTTGCCCAGCACGCTGGCCGCGGTCAGGAAGCCCGCGTGACGGCCCATCACCACGCCGATATACACCCCCGGCAGGCTCAGGTTATCGAGATTGATCCCCTGGAACGCCATCGCCACGAACCGCCCGGCCGAGCCGAAACCCGGACAATGGTCTGTTTCCTTCAGATCGTTGTCAATCGTCTTGGGGATATGGAACGCGTGGAACTCGTACTGGGCGTCCTTGGCGAACTCGTTGATGATGTGCGCGGTTTCGGCGCTGTCGTTGCCGCCGATATAGAAAAAGTAGCGCACGCCGTGCTTGCGGAAGTTGTCAAAGATTATTTGACACTCCTCCTTGTTTACTTTCTTACGCACGCTGCGAAGAGCGCTCGAGGGCGTGCGGGTAACCAGTTCCAGGTTGTCCAGGCTCTCGGCCCGCAGGTTGATGAAATTCTCCTTGAGAATGCCCTCGACACCGTTGAGCGCACCGTAGAAATCCGTGATCTCGTGGTACTTGCTGGCTTCCAGCACTGCCCCGATTAAGCTCTGGTTGATTACGTTGGTCGGTCCACCCGACTGCCCGATCACTGCCCTGCCATTGTATGCACTGCCCATTCTCGACTCCTCCTCACACAGATTCGTTACTTGTCTTGAGCGCTACCCCACGTGCGATAAATCAGAACAACCATGATATCTCTCAGCAGTTCCCGCCGTGCTTGCGGAACCGTACCGGCTGGCCGGTGGCTTCGGCAACAGCCAGCCAGAGCATGCTGTCCGTGCCCACCTTCTTCTTGCCCCTGGTCACCGTGGCCAGCGGCACATGGGTCTGCACGTTATGCCACAGCCCCACCACCATGTCAGTGCGCCCGGAAGTGGCGGCATGCACGGCCGCCCGGCCCAGGTCGTTGCAGAACAGGGCATCGCCGCTGTTGGCCGGCACGCTGCGGATAATGTAGCTGGGATCGATATACTTGAGGTTGATCTTCTCGCCCTTTTCAGTGAACCAATCCTTGATCTTGTCGCGCAGGAACACGCCGATATCCTTGGACATGGTCGAGTACTTGATGTTGCCCGACTCGTCGTATTCCATATCGCCCTCGCAGTGATCCAGCCCCGCGCCCTCGGCCACCACGATCACCGCATGGCCGCGCTTTTTCAGCCGGTCGCGAAGCATGGTCAGCAAGCCGTTTTCCCCCTCCAGGTCGAACGGCACCTCGGGGATCAGCGTAAAATTGACCACCATGCTGGCCAGGGTGGCAAAACAGGCGATAAAACCGCTGTCCCGGCCCATTAGCTTGACCAGCCCCACCCCGTTTGGAGCACCCAGAGCCTCGTTGTGAGCGCAACTGAGCACCCGGGCCGCCTCATCGACAGCGGTCTCGAAACCGAATGTTTTGTAGACGTACAGAATGTCGTTGTCGATAGTCTTGGGTACGCCGATCACGGCGATCTTAAGGCCGCGCTCCAGCGCGAGCCGGGCGATCTCGTGGGTGCCGCGCAGCGTGCCGTCCCCGCCGATTGAGAACAGCATGTCCACGCCCCATTCTTCCAGAGAGTCGACTATTACTTCTGGTTCCACCTTGCCGCGGGAGCTGCCCAGCACGGAGCCGCCAAACTTTTGAATCCCGTCCACGTAGTCCGGGGTCATTTCCACCGGCGGCTCGCCATTGTCCGGATCGAACCCGGCCAGGCCGTAGCGCACACCCAGAATGCGTTTGATCCCGTAGCGATGAAACAGTTCAAAGTAAATCGACTGAATCACGTTGTTCAGCCCCGGACTCAGGCCCCCGCAGGTGACAATCGCGGCGGTGGCCATCCGGGGCGGAAAGAACAGTTTGGCGCGCGGTCCGGCCCTCTCAAAAAAAAGATTGTTCTTTTGCTGTTCGGATACATTCGACACCTGATAGGGAATGCAGGCGTCGTCGGCAACGTAATCAGGCAACCCGTCCCCCGGCTCGGTAGAGAGCTTGAGCGGGGAATCGTAAGGGCAGTCTCCCAATCTTGCGACTTCGAGGTCTTTACGGGTAAGCATCTCTCTATCCGTCGGCTGGCTGACAGGGTTCGGGCGCGCCGGTATAAACCGGGGCCTCGTGGAATGGAAAGGCTTGCAAGATAGTTGGTTGCATGGGGCGTTGTCAAGTCAGATCGCTGACAGCTCCGTCTGCCGGGTGCGGAAAGAGACCGGGACTATTGTCTCATCAGCTTAAGCACCGCCAGCAGGTCGAAAATGCTGATCCTGCCGTCGAGGTCCAGATCCATCGCGGCGAATTCTTTTGCAGAGGGCTCTCCCCTGCCGGAGATCACCCGGAGAACGGCCAGCACGTCGAAAATATCCACCTTGCCGTTAAGGTCGCCATCGCCGGCCAGCACCGGACTGTACTCGAGCCGCAGCAGCCCGACCGGGGCCGATGACGGATAGCGCGCATAGTTTCCCAGGGTATCGGCAGCCTCCACGTAGTAGCTCACCCGTGCGCCCGGCTCCAGCCCGGACACCAGAGCGCTGAATCGGTTCTCCTCCCCCGCGACGGCGGTCATCGCCAGCGTATCGGGAGCCAGACCCTCCGGCAGCAGGATAGCCGTAACCGTGCCCAGATCGCTGTCCGTGACCGTGGCCGTGATCAGCCTCCCGTTGTCGCCGGCCGAGGAGATGACCGGGCGGGTGGTGTCGCCCACGTAGAAGCTGTAAAGCTCTCCGGGAGCGCCGGTGGGCCGCAGGGCCTGGTTGCCCTGGGTGTCGATAGCGCGGACGTAGTACTGCACCCGGGTACCCTCGACTCTTCCGGGAAGGATCGCCGCATAGTTGCCGCTGAAATCCGGTCCACCCGCGTCGACATAAGCCCAGGCGGTGGGTTGTTCTCCGACATCGCGCCAGAACACGCGCACCTGTTCCACGGTGCTTGCGCTGTCGGTGGCGGTCAGGTCCAGCCGGTAGTTCTGCATCTGCGGGGCCTGGTTGCGCATCGGCTGGACACTCATCAGCGGGGCCGCCACGTCCAGTTGCCTTGTCGCCGCCACCGTGGCCCACATGGTGCGGGCCGCGAGGGCGTTGGCGCGAAACTCCGCCAGCCCCTCCCCACCCACGATAGCGAACGCTACAATCACTTCCTCACCCGGTTTGAGAAAAACCGGTCCGGAGGAGAGAATGTAGCTGTAGTCCCCGGCTGCCGCCGTCACCGTATCGGTCGGCGGCGGATTGGTCATCGCGGCCCACTTTTCCTCGCCGGGGAAACCGTTACTGATATCGTCCTCCAGATTGAGCAGCCTGACACCTCCAACCGCCTGTGTCAACAGCGCAGTACCGAGATAGTTGTCCGCCGCCGCGTCAAACATGTAAGCCAGGGAGTTCGGCGATTCGAAAACCGCGAAATCATTATTCTGATCCCCGTTCACATCCCAATCGATATGCTGGGCCACCTGGATGCCTTTCAGCGTGGAATCCACCGGGCCTGTCAGGCGGTACTCGATAATCTCGAAATCAGCGAGCGCGCCGGCACTCCAGCCGTAACTCCGCTGATAAACCGTCACACCCAGCGGCACGGTCGCGTCGCTGTCGGCGAAAGCGGCGGAAATCTCCTGATCGGCATACTCTCCGGGCTGACGAATCTCCAGATTTCCACCGGTGACGGCCTTGAAATCACGGTTGAAATTCTGGATGCCACTGTCCTTGTAGGACGCGTCGCTGACCGTGGCGGCGCCATTGGCAATCATCAGCCCGCCCTGGTACAGCTGCTCGGTATTCAATGCCCTGGGATAGATAAAGCCACCCCCGCTCGAACCGTCAGTGCCGATAGTGCCGTAATTGGTGATACTCAGACCGGCGCGGTTGATGTCGTGGGTGGCGTATGTTTCGACCACTGTGGGCGGCTCGCCGCCCACAGCCACGGCGAACGCCAGCTTCTGAGTCTGTCCGTCCTCCATGGCCAGGTTGACATTAAACGTGCGGATTTCCTGCCGGCCGATACTCTGGGAAAACGAGAGCGCAAACGGCGCGCTGCTGTTGCTTGCGCTGCCCCCGGCAGGGATAGCGCCGAAATCAATCTCGCCCGTAGTAACTGTCACATCGCTGCTGTTGGAGGCAACCGCGGCGGTAACCGATGCCGCGCCGCTGCCGTTGTTGACCAGGGTCAGGGCCACGCCGATATCCTCTCCCGCAGAGACCAGCCCGTCGTCGCCGGCGATCAGCTCGATATGTGTAATCGCCATCCAGGGCCGCGAGGGGCTGCCCGCCAGCGCCACCGCGCTCTCGGCGTTTACGGCCCCATAGCCGAACAGGGTATCCGGCCCGGCTACGCCCAGGTCCGTGGCTGAGCCGCGCAGCACTTCATAAACCTCGTCCGGGGTAAGCTCCGGGTTGGCCTGACGGACCAGGGCGGCCACACCGGCGGCCAGCGGGCTGGCGAACGAGGAGCCGCTGCGGATAAGATAACCCGCCCCCGAGGACTGGGTTTCACCTTTGGTCGAAAGAATCCGGTGCCCCGGAGCGACAATATCCGGTTTTATTACGCTGGAGTCGCAGAGCGAGGGGCCGGGCATACTTTCGGGTACCCACTGCCAGAGACTGTCAACCGAGGTAACCGCAAAATAGTTCGGACTGTTGGCCGGAGATGCCACCTTGAAACCATGCGCATTAGCCCCATAGTTGCCTGAAGCGATAATCGGCACCACTCCGAGCATTTTCAGGTTATCCAACGCCTCCCAGTACGTATCCAGGCATCCGAGCTTGGAAGGATCACCAAAAGAGAGATTCAGGATATCCGGCACGTCATCGACTGTTGCCGGGGCACCATCGGGATCAGCCATCCATTCCATGCAATCAATAACCTGAGCGGCGTCTCCACCCTCGTCGCGGTTGAACGCTTTGGCCGCTATCCATTGCGCATCCGGAGCCACGCCTACAGTATCCGCCCCGGACTGGGCAAGCATACAACCCATCGTACCGGTTCCATGAGTAATGCTATTGTCATCGAAAGGGAACGAACTTCCTCCGATGGCATCGTACCAGCTCTCGGTGGCCGTGGCCCCGTGAGCGCCGCGCCATTTTGAGGCCAGGGCCGGGTGGTTGCCGTCCACGCCGGAGTCTATATTACCCACCAGAATTCCCCGGCCCGTAATCCCCCGCTGCCAGAGCGGGCGCACGTTCATTTTCTCCAGCGCCCAGTTGAATGTTTTATCGCTCCCGGCCGGCAGCGTTTGCCCGGCGGACGCCGCGGTCACCCGCCCGCCTTCCTTAAGCTTGCCGCCTGATAAAGTAAGCCGCCGGTTCTCCAGCACCCGTCCCACATCGGGCCGGGCGGCCAGTTCGGCTACCCGGCCGGCCGTGGTGGTAACCGCCACGATATTTGTAATCCAGAACGCGCGGTAGCTCTTTACCTTGCCCTTGCCGTGCTCGGTAGTGAGAAAATCGATCAGCGCGGCCTGGCTGCGCTCCGACTCCAGCTTAAGCGCCTCCACCACCCGGCGATGACGTTCCTTGCGGTCGGCCCGGCCCCGGCGCAGCCTGTTTTCCAGATCGACAAGATCGAAACTCAGCGAGGGAGACACAAGTACGGTAACGACAGAATCAAGAGGTGCGGCAAGTAGCGTCCGCTCAAATTCAATCGCCAGCGGCGTGGCTGCATCCGCCACTGGATGAGACAGCAGCGTGGCCAGTATCACAACACCGGGAATTACGCCCGAAAGGCGTTTAATCAGGACTGTCGTCACCGTTTTCTACTCCGTAATCTGGTGATTGCGGGGGGATTAGCAAAGGCAGGGAAAACCACCGGCCACAAATAAAAATTAGCAATTTTCATACCGCGCTCTACTGTCGGTCGGCGGCGGGGCGGTCGGAGAGCGCCTTGATTTTCTCGATAATCCGGGTGGTGGAATAACCCTCCCTAAACGGCAGGCTAAAGACCTGGCCGCCGCCGGCGAGCACTACCTCGTGGCCCACGATCCGCTCCACAGGCCAGTCTCCGCCCTTGACCAACACATCGGGCCGTAACGCGCTGATCAGCTCCAGCGGCGTATCCTCGGCAAAGAAGGTCACGTAATCCACGCAGCCAAGTCCGGCCAGCAGCAGGGCGCGGTCGTTCTCCGGATTGATCGGGCGCTCGCTGCCCTTGAGTTTTTTTACCGAGCTATCGGTGTTGATCCCGACAACCAGCAAGTCTCCGCGGGCGGCCGCGTCCTCGAGGTAGGCCACGTGGCCGGGGTGGATGATATCAAAACAGCCATTGGTGAACACCACCCTGCGGCCGTTCGCTTTTGCGGATTCAAGAACAGCTTGCAGTTGCTCACAATCCAATATTTTGTTCTCGCATTTATTGCCGCACTGCCCCATCATCATACTCCCGTTTACACAAAGAAAAAGTCCCCCGTGGTAACAGTGTCGCTCCGCGAGTTTCAGTTCAACAGCAGGCCGTTTATCAGTTCCACCCGGAAAAAATCCAGCGGGTCGTAGGCCCCACCGGTACGGAACTGCTCGATAGTGCCGGAGAACATCACCTGCTCTCCACGGCGAAGGTTGGCGATGCGCCGCTCGTTAGCCTCATGGCTTGAGGCGCGCAGGCTCACATAGCCGTGCGAGTCCGGATCGTCCATTACAACACTCACCATGTAGTCCTGCCCGTCGCGCTCCACGCCGGTGACAATCCCGTTCCAGATCACACGCTCACCGGTGAATTTCTCACGCAGCACGTCGCGGCGAAGGTCCGTTGTGCGGGCATCGAGAAACTCCCTCTTGAGCTGGGCGAACTCGGTCCCCTGCAGGCTGCGCAGATGGCCGCCCCCCGAGCCATCGCCGGCGGCCGCGCCACTTAAGGTGATCGGGACAAACTCGTCCTGGTTTCCGTTGCGGGAAATGATCCAGGTAAAGGTAAGAAACGCGGCCAGGGTGGCCACGAACAGCAGCGCCACCATTTTGGGGGTGAACGTAATATCCCCGTAAACGTCGAACATGGCCCGAACCCCTTCCTGGCGGCCGAACTCCCGGTCCGTGTCGATTCCGCACCGCGGGCAGATCACGGCGTCGTCCGGAATCCGTTTGCGGCAGGAGGGGCAACGCATGGTGCCCACGACCGGGTTGTAACGATCATGGTTCTTTATCGAACGGCCGGTGTACTGCGGGGCCGGCAGGTGCGGGGGGGGAATTATGTCGAGTGATTCAGCGGGCGCCTGATCCTGCACGGTCACCGCCACCACAGGGGCGGCCGGGAGAGGGGGGGCCTGTTCTTCCCGCCGAAATGCCCATCCGCAGTCCTCATATGTGCAGCGGGCCGGGCCGGAGGCCGGATCGTAGTCAAAGAGTCGCTTGCAGCTGGGGCATCGAATATTCATTTAGTAGTCAAAACCGAAAAAGAAATTGGTGTAATATCGTGGGCCCAACGAAGGTTTTCCGTGCCGTCCCTCCGTGAGCCAGTTGATCCGCCGGGCCCTGTCCAGACGCAGGATAAGCGGTCCGCCCAGGCTCATGCGCATCCCGAATCCGGTGCTGGCCAGCAGTCCTGGATATCTTTCGTTCTTATCCCAGGCGTTGCCCACATCGAAAAACAACGCTCCCTCGATCCCCGGCAGCGGCAGACGGCCGACTCCCAGCCAGACGTCGAGACGGTGCCAGAGCGGGAAACGCAACTCCTGGTTGAGCAACACGCTGCGCGAACCGATAATCGACCAGCGGGGATAGCCGCGCATGGACCAACTGCCGCCCATGATATAACGGTACGGGATCGCGCCGCCGCTGTAGCGTCCCTGCACCCGGACCGCATAAGTGCTGTAAGTAGTTAATCTAAAATATTTCCTGAAATCCATCAACAACGAAATATTATCCGTGCGCCCCTCGGTCAGATCGGTGCTGAGCACCATTCCCAGGCGCCAGCGCTCCCCGTCGATCGGGCCGTAGGGCAGAAATATCGCCGTATCCTTGATAAATGAGACCGAGTTGGTAACCAGCCACGAGTCACGCTTGTAATTCAAAAAATAGTCGTCGCGGAAACTCTTCATCAAGCTCATCCCCGTTTCGATCCGGTAATAGGGTGAGAATGGGTAGCTGAGCATACCGAACACCCCATGCTCTTTCTCGTAATAGAGCTCATCGCGGATAAAATCCACATAGCGTCCGGCGTAGCGAAACGCCCCGACACCGTAGTTGACCCTCCCCTTGCGATTGTAATAGGTCACCATCCCGCTGAAACTGTTCCAGAAATCGGCGGTGGAAGTGGCTGAATTGCCCGCCGCGATCAGGATCAACTCGTCACTCATCAGATCGCTGAACATCAGTATCGCCTGGCCGTAGGTGGTACTGCCGTAATAGGGCGAGGGCGTGTAACCCACCTGGGCATAGGCGAAATCCAACGTGAAGTCTCGCTTGTAAGGCTTCTTTCCGGCCATTCTCTGTTCCACGTCCTCCCGGTAGTCCTCCCAGTCCCACTGCACGACCCGGGTTTCGCGGTCGAGCCGCAGCGAGTCTATAACGGTGTCGGGCATCGCCATGAAATCAATATCAAGCTGGCCCTTGTTGAGCGCGGTAAAGCAAAATCCACTGTCAGCCTCGGCCCAGTCGAACCCTAACATTCCATTATAGAAATTGGTCATCTGCGCCCCCGTGCCCCGCAGATCAACCATGTAAATATTGGGCATTCCGTTGCGGTCGCTGATAAACGCCACTTTGCTGCCGTCGCTGTTGAACCGCGGCTGGTTGTCGTTCCAGCGGCCCATGGTCAGGTAGCGTGTTTTGCGGGTCTCCCGGTCGTAGAGAAACAGGTTACGGTAACCCTGTTCTCCATAAGCCGTGCGGTCGGAACTGAATACCACATAACGGCCATCGGGCGAGATGTCAGGGTAGTCGTCGGCATAGCGGTCGCTGGTCAACTTGGTCAGCCGTTCGCTGCGAAGCTCAAGCAGGTAGATATCCGAAAAACCGGACACGCCGAGCCCGCTGAAGACTATCTCGTTCTCGTCCGGCCCCCAGGATGGCGAGCTGATACCGACCAGTCCCTTGAACTTGAAATGCCGGATTTTTTTATTTTTTTCCAGATCCCAGATGAACAGGGCGTCTTTTTCGCGATACTTGCTGCTGAAGAGCAGCTTGCCGTTGTTATTGGCGTCCATCCTGGTCTGGAACGGATGGAACGACTCGAACTGTGCGCTGCGGCCGCCCCTGACATGCTTGTGTCGGTCTTTTTCATTCGGGGCCAGCAGCACGCTGTAAATATCCAGATATCCGGTGCGGGCGGAGACAAATGCCACGCGCTGCTTGCCGCTGCCGGGGCTGCGATAAACGGCCGGGTGCATGTTGGCCCAACTCCTGGTAGCCACATCGACAAGGCCGGAGACCTCCATCTCCTGCTTATCGATCACATCCGGGTAGTACTTTTTCTTCAGTTGATGGCTCCACCACTTACCGAACTCTTTGAGGCTGATCCCGTAGACATACTCGAACAGTTGCCCGAAATCCGGGAACAGCGCCACGTTCTCGTACATCCGCACCAGTTGCTCGTCACCGTAACGCTCGCCCAGCATCATGTGCACCGACTGGCCCAGCTTGTAGATAATGCCGCCTCCGGCCAGAATGTCCATCATCTCCAGGGGCGGAACACGATTATTAAGCACCAGATCCCGCACATGCATATCGCCGCGGGTGTCCCACTGGGTACTCAGGTACTCGGCCAGGCCCTCTGTCCACCACAGGGGCATGCGCGCCTTCTGCCCCCGCGGCCGGGCGCGGTAGAACTGGTTGGCCTTGCTGATCTGGAACACGTGTACCATCTCGTGCCAGAGCACGTGACGGAAATCCTCGAATGAGCCGTTGAAAGGCAGCACCACCCGGCCTTTCATAAACTCGGTAAACCCGCCCACACCCTCGGGGATAAAACTTTCGATCGTGTTGGTCTGCTGGAAATACTGATGAGCGCTGTAGATGATCAGCGGAATGCGGCGAAAAACATGGTGGTTAAAATCGAACGAGAGCTGCTCGTAAGCTTCCTCGGCCTCTTTAAGAGCCAGGTAGGCGATCTCCTCCTCTTCCGGGTAGTAGTACAGATCGATATGATCGCTGGAGAGAATCTTCCAGTCGAAATCACTGTACTGGACCTTGTTCTTGCCGAACCCGGTGAACTGGGCGGATACCGTGATGCTGCAAAGCAAAACCAGTGTGCCCGCCATCAGCAGACAGCGCTGGAGTGGTCCGCCTGAACGTTCCGTACGCGCCACGTTTTTCTCCCTCGCCACGAATCTATCAGGAACATACCACGGATTAACATTCTAAATTAACGGAGCGCGAATATCAACCGGGAATGATTTTTTTTTTGCATATCGTTAGTTGTTGTACAGGGTAACAAAGGCTTTGTTCCCGTGCGCACCGCAGGGGATCTTCGCACTGAGGGGGAAGGGGGAAACCGCTGCTTACCGGCAAGATAAGCTTTACAGTGCCGGGGCGCCTGCCGGGGGCATGGCGATACCGGCCTCGCGCAGCACACCAGCCGCTCCGGGATCGTCTTGATTGACTCTCAGCCGGTGAAGCCCGCCGGCGTTAAGCAGAAAGAGCCGCGCGCCACGGAGCAGGGCCAGGTCCTGAGCTCCGCGGCTCAGGACCACCAATGCCGGGGATTCCTGCTCACTGCAGGCTGTGAGCAACTGCCCGCGGAATTTCTCGTCCAGTTCGGCCAGCGAGAAATCAAGTACCAGCAGACGGGGGTGCAGCAGGAGGAACGAACTCACCAGCACCGCCAGCTTTGTCGGGTAGCTCAGGCTCTCCAGCGCGCTGTCGAGCCGGTTGTGAAGGCCGTATTTTACCGCAATCTCCTCGGCCAGCCGGTTGGCCAGCGGGACCGGAATCCCCTGATAGAGCAGCCCGCCGCGGAGTTCCTCGCGCACGCTGAACCCCTGGAACTGGAACTCCGGCTGGGCGAACACCACACCGGCGCGAATGAGCGAAGCGAACTCAGCCGGCCGGTCATCCCGCGGCCAGCCGACAGAGCCCGCCGCAGGGCTGTCAAGACCCGCCAGCAAACGGGCCAGGGCGGTCTTGCCCGAACCGTTGCCGCCCAGCACAAGAGTGTGACCATCGAGGGGAATTCTCACGTTCAGCCCCTCCAGCACCAGACGATTCGGAGCCGAGGGATAGGCAAAAGCGGCGTTTTCAAGAACCAGGGCGCTCATCCGTCATAACCTTAAAGAGACCTTTGATTTAAGTGAGGGGGAGAGACAAAACCTTTTTTAGAAAGATTCTTTTCTCTCTCCCTTGTATAATAGCGATTGTTTGTTAAGATGGAGTTAAGCAGCTGGGAGATCGATTCCCCTTAGGTCTAAGAGGCCGTAAGAGAGCTGGATCCCCGGTTGCCACGTATTACTTACCGAACAGTCACTTGAGCCGCCCGGAATTCTTTTCAAGCAACAGGCCCGGACCACAGTGGCCCGGGCCTGTAAGATAACCGATTTCCCGCCGCTGGATCAACCGTAAGCGTGAAGACCGCCCAGCACACTGTTGCCCACAAAACTGAGCATCGCGAACAGGAACCCCAGAATAGCGGCCACCGCGGCCTGGTTCCCGCTCCAGCGCCGCACGTAGCGGGAGTGAAGATAGATCAGGAAAGTGAGCCAGACGATCAGGCTGCCCATCTCCTTGGGATCGTTGGACCACCACTTGCCCCAGGCATAATGCGCCCAGATCGCCCCGGCTATCAGCGCTCCGAACGTGAAGATCGGGAAACCCAGGCTCACGGTGCGATAGGCCAGCGAATCAAGCACCTCCAGCTCGGGAATCTTGTCCTGCATTTTCCGCGCGAGCAGGTAGAAGATGGCGAAAATCGGGATGGCGAACAGCAGCATGTAGCCCATGAAAATCGCCTCGCTGCTCTCGTGCTGAGGAATCAGGTCCGAGGAAAACACCTGCCGGTATTCCTGAATCAGCCCGGAGCGAAGGCCTTGCAGATGCTGGAAGCTTACCGGCACACCGCTGAACTCGGCCATGGCCTGAATGTGGTCCACCTCGAGTTGCAGCGTCTGGCGCTGCTCACGAATCTCGCCCAGGCTCAGGGGGAACTGCAGTTGCGTGGCCAGGTCACTGCCGCGCAGCACTTCGGCCGCCTCCTGGGCAGTGAGCGAATGTTTGCGCTCGGCCTGCAGTTGCTCCAGTTCGATCACCGTGGCCAATCCCTGCTTGCGCCCGTTGATAAACGCCAGCAACGCAGGGGCTTCAAGGGTGCCTCCGTTGCGCTCTGCCTCATGCGCAATCTGATCCAGGGCCTGGATATCGTGACTCAGGCCCTCCAGCCTGGTGCGGCTGCGGTCCTGCACCGAGGCCAGACCCATACCGCTGATCATCATCGCCAGCACGGTCAGGGCGAAAATCAGCCCCCCGAATCCGCCCGTGTTGCCGTTGACCAACTTGCGCCACAGCAGCACGTACACGGGCAACGCCACCATCAGCGCTCCGCCCAGCGCTCCCACGAACAGATTCAGCCCGCTCAGTTCCAGCAGCACGACACCGGCCGCGTGAAGGCCGAGAATGCCCGCCAGGCCCACAGCGAGCGAAACAAGCAACAGGTTGAAGCTTCTCGCTTTGACTCCCCTGCTGATTTCGTTCCAGCGCACGTTTTTAACCAGATACAGAATCCCGGCCACGAACGCCAGTGCGAACACGGCCTCGCCGACTATCGTCATCGAAACGTGAATTTTCAGCCAGTAGCTCTGCAGAGCGGGTACCAAGGTCATTTCCAGCCGCATCGGGTAGAGCCCGGCGAACACGATTGAAAGAAACAGCGCAGGCGACAAACAGGCCCCGATAAACAGGCTGCGCAGCTTGTACATCACAAAGAAATAGAGCACGGCCACGCACCAGGTCAGCACGCTGAGATACTCGTAGCTGCTGGAGATCGGCACCCGCCCCTGGGCAACCCAGCGGATTATGATCGCCACCGTAACACTGGCGAACCCGGCCGCGATCAGGGTTACTCCCAGGCCAATCAGGATCCGGCTCTTCTTATCCCCTTCTTTCGGGTAGAGGCTGGCAAAATGGGCTATCATCCCGGAGAAAAAAGTCCAGAGCGTTATCTTATAGAGTACAGGTTCCATCGCCGGTCACCTCAGTTGATTGAATGCTTCTGGCCGCCATGAAACGGTTCAGGCCCCGGGGTCGGGGTCCTTGCCGGCCACACGGTCGCAGAGCTGCTTGAATTCCTGTCGGAATGGTTGTTTCCACTTGTAACTTGTGCCGGCGATCCAGGCGCGGCAGCTCTCGCCCCGGCCCGCCACCATCACCCATACTTGCCGGTGATTGACGTAGAACGAGAGCAGAACGCCGATCACCATCAGCGTAAATCCCAACCAGATAACAGTCTGTCAGCGATGGGTGCGGATAGAGAGTCCGGTCAGGTAACTCTTCTCGTAGTCGAGCAAGGTTACATTGTATGGCCCGCCGGCCTGATGGCTGAAATCTGGAAAATTCTTGAAAATCCAGTTTCTGGCAATTTCCTGCCCGGCGCGGGTGATCACCACCCAGGCCGCCGGGTTGGTGTCCTCACCCCCTGCAGAGTTGCCGATATTACCGCCCTTACCGATCTGAAAGCTGCCGGCGAATTTTTCCACCCGCAGCGAATCTCCGCTGCCGCCCAGCTCAACCGCCGGGCCGCCCGGACGAACCGTAACCGTTACCGGCGCCGCGCCGGAGGAGTCATTGGCCGCCGCGCGAAGGGTTACGCTCTGCGCTCCACCGCCTCCCGGGCTGTAGGAGCTCTGGTAGAAATAGACCCCCTTGTGGACCAACGGATCGTTGACCTTGATCAGGTGGGCAAACAGCTCTTTATCTCCGTTGCGCGGATCGAGCACGGTAACCGTGGACAGGTACGCCTTGGGCTTGCCCTGGGGAGTGAAGTTGGCTTCGAATTTCTCAAGCCGCACTTTCATCATGGCGTTGACGTGAAGATCCTCGGGAAGCCGTCGCCAATCGCGGTTACGGATTACGCGATCGGCTTGCAGCAGCGGGGTATCTTCGGTTTCAACGCCGAACACGGCAGCCACCCGGCGCGCGATCAGGCTGGTCTGAAACGAAGGGCTGGCCATGTAGCCCAGGTCCGGCACCTCAATCACTTCGCCGGCGCCCATCCACTGGAAATGCTGGAAACTGAGCATGTAACTGATTGCCGCGCCCACGATAATCAGCACTATCGAGATATGGGTCAGGAGCGGCCCCAGGTGGCTGATTGCTCCGCGACGGGCGTAGAGCAGCGTGGCCTCCTCCCCTTCCTGCTCCCCCTGCCGGGCGCTTACCTTGTAGCCCTTGCCCTCCAGCAGGGTGCGCAGGCGGCTCACAGCCTGCTGCGCGCTCTCCGCCAGCTTGACAGAGCGGTTGTTTTTCTGCTGGCGGAACTTCTGCTCGCTAGCGAAATAGCTTACGCGGCGGATCCGGGCGATAGTCGCGCCCAGCCGCCGGAGCGAGCAGACTGAAATACTGAGGCAGAGCATCAGCAACAGCAGGTAGTACCACCAGACAGAGAACACATGGTCAAGACCCGCAATCAGCAGCAACTTACCCAGCACGAAACCATACTTGCTGATATACAACTCTTCCATCGTGCCCCTGAAACCGTTGGGCGCGAACTGCGGCAGCAGTACACCGATCAGGCTGACCAGGGTCAGGATGATCAGCAGGGTTACGGCAAACTGCATCGAATTCATCAAATCCCAGAACAAATCCGTCGGACTTTTTTTCTCCGGTATCTTCTGCGCTTTTTTTTCTGTCAAGTATACCTCGCCGGTATCGTTTCGGGTTAAACCAGATGGTCCGGAGTGCTTCTTCCTAAGAATGCATCCGGCCCCCGGTTACACAAAGCTGGCAAACCGCCAGCGGGTGCTCATTCCCATTCGATCGTGGCCGGTGGCTTGCTGCTGATGTCGTAAGCCACGCGGTTAACCCCTTCCACCTCGTTGATTATCCGGTTGGAGATCTGCGCCTGAACTTCCTGGGGCATGCGGTACCAGTCGGCAGTCATACCGTCACGGCTGGTCACCGCCCTTAGAGCTATCACGTTGTCGTAGGTGCGCTCATCGCCCATCACGCCCACGCTCTGCACGGGCAGCAGCACGGCGAACGCCTGCCAGATCTCATCATAAAGACCGGCGGCGCTGATTTCGCCGATGAAAATGGCGTCGGCCTCGCGAAGAATCGCCAGCCGTTCCCGGGTAATCTCGCCCAGGACCCGCACGCCAAGCCCGGGACCGGGGAACGGGTGACGGCTCACTACCTCTCCGGCCAGACCCAGCTCCCGGCCCACGGCGCGCACCTCGTCCTTGAACAACTCGCGCAACGGCTCGATCAGCTTGAGGTCCATATCCTCCGGCAGGCCGCCCACGTTGTGATGGGTCTTGATCGTGGCCGAGGGTCCCTTCACGCTCACCGACTCGATAACATCAGGATAGAGCGTGCCCTGCACGAGCCAGTTCACCTCGCCCAGCTTGCGCGCCTCGTCCTCGAATACGCGGATGAATGTTTCGCCGATAATCCTGCGCTTGCGCTCCGGGTCGATCACTCCGGCCAGGGCGTCGATAAAGCGCTCGGAGGCGTCGACCACCACCACCTTAAGATGATGGTGGTTGCGGAAGGTGTTCTCCACACTGGCCGCTTCGTTCTTGCGCAGCAGGCCGTTATCGACAAAGATGCAGGTCAGGTTGTCACCGATAGCCCTGTGCACGAGCAGGGCCGCAACCGAGGAGTCCACCCCGCCGCTGAGGCCGCAGATCACTTTCTCATCCGCGGTCTGCTCCCTGATATTCTCAATGTTTTCTTCAATAAACGACCCCGGCGTCCAGTCCGGCGCCAGTCCGGCAACCCTGAACAGAAAATTGGCGATTACCCGGCCGCCCAGCGGCGTATGGATCACCTCCGGGTGGAACTGCACACCGTAGAGCCTGCGCGCATCATTGCCGATAGCCGCCACCGGACAGTTATCGGTGGCCGCCAGCAGACGGTAACCCTCGGGCAGTTCGTCCACCGAATCCCCGTGACTCATCCAGACCTGAATCTCCGGCTCACCCTCGAACCCGGCGAACAGACTGCCGTAGTCACGGATTTTGAGCATCGCCTTGCCGTACTCGCGCTTGCCTGCCCGCTTGATTTTTGCCTGTTCGTTGAACCCCAGCTGCTGCATCCCGTAGCAGATTCCAAGCACCGGCACACCCAGCTCGAAAATGGCCGGATCACACTGCGGAGCACCCTCGTCGTAGATACTGGCCGGGCCTCCGGAGAGAATGACAGCAGCCGGATTTACTTCGCGTAATTTATCATGTGAGACAGAGTAAGGCATGATTTCGCAATACACATGCTGCTCGCGCACCGAGCGTGCTATCAACTGGCTGTACTGTGCGCCGAAATCGAGTACAATGACGGTCTGGTGCCTGTTCATCGCCGCTTCTTTCCTGGTTCGGCTTTTATGCTTCCCCAAATGAGCCGGGGGAATAATTTGCTATTGCCGGGTTTTTGAACAGGAAAGCTAAGCAGGGGAGAATTTTATGGCAAGTAAAAACGGGAGAGTGTGGCTACCGGAGGCAGAACAGATAATCGGCAGCCCGAATACGGCATTGGGAATCACACTTTTACAAAGAGAGATAGGGGATATTTATTGTACGGACTTTGCAATAACCGGCACTAGTGGTTTTTCAGGCGCTCGAGAATATCGAGCAGGTCGAAAACGTTCAGGGCGCCGTCCTCGTTCAGGTCGTAGCGCGCCGGATCGTCACCCTCGGGCACCCCACGGGAAAGCGCCCTGAGCAGGGCCAGCAGGTCGAAAACATCGGTTTTGCCGTTAATGTCGAGGTCGGCGGAAATATCGGTGGCGGGCCTAGTGAACGAAAGAGGACTGGAGGTCACGGTCAGTTCATCCTGCTCGAATACCAGACTGCCGCTGAGCTGGTATACTTCCGGCGCGAACTCGACAACCAGGCTGTGGATGTCCGGTAACTCGGAGAACTGGTCAAAAGACACGGCCCGTATCATTTTAGCACCGGAACTTGACTGGCCCAGCACAACCGTATACGGACGGGCGCTACCATCCAGCCCCCGGTTAAGTACCCTGAACTTGACAGACCACTGTCGCGGCTTACCAGCCACCTGATCGACCCGCACCAGTTCAATCGTCGGCCAGAACCCGGCGGCGCGGGCCGCGGCGAAAAACGTGGGCAGCGCCTTGCCGGCGATCGGCTCTATCTCGCCCGCCGGGGGCCAGAAATTGAGGTAGGACTCCCCTATCTCGGCGGTCCAGGCGAATATCCGTCCGCCCAACGTGTCGCCGTATTCCCAGTCGGTGAGCTCACCGTTGGCCGTGTAGCCCAGCGCGCTGGTGGCGTTGCCGTAAGTGTAGCCGCTGCGGGCGGTAAGCAGCGCGCCAAGACGGTTGAACGTTGCCGAATCCGGGGTATCGGCCGGGGAATAGCTCCAGGGCTTGAGCAGGTAATTGCCGTAGGAATGGCAGTTGAGCGCCACCCGGAAATTATGCGCGGCCACCAGCTCGCGGAGAATCCTGGTTTCCGGTTCGCTGAACGCCGAGTCGCCACGGAAAGCGGGGCTTGACCACGCTCCGGAGCTACCGGCATTATCAAGGCCCCACATATAGCTAAAGTTGCGGTTAATGTCCACACCGTCGCTTTTGAGATCGTCATGGGTGCCGTTGCCGTCGTTATCCCGCGCGTTCTTGCGCCAGTAGCCGAACCCGCCGCCGCTCTCGTATTGCCGCCAGTTGATCTCGTAGCCATCGGGGTTGACCAGCGGCACAAAAAACATACGGCGGTTGTCCACCAGCCAGCGCACGGAGTCCACGTCGGCGTAGTTATCGGCCAGGAAGCGCAGAAAATAGAGCAGGGACATGGCGCCCATGCCCTCGCGGGCGTGGATCAGCGAGTTGAAAAAGACTTCCGGCGCCGCCCCGCTCGTGTCGCCGGAAACCTCCACCATCCAGACCGGGCGACCCAGCAGGCTGGAGCCGATAACGGTCGTATCGCCGATCACCGAACCGCCCGCTCCGGCCCGGAGCGAATCCACGAAAGCGAGAACCTCCCCGGGGCTGAAATAGCCGCCCATGCTGCCGGAGGCGAAATCCCCCGCCGCTGCCAGGGATGTGGCCCAGTCGTTACGCTCGGCCACGGTCCGGCCGTAGTCGCTATCTAACACGAGCGCATCCAGACCGGCGTCCCGGATTGACTCCAGAGCGGATGGAGCGGTAATCAGCTCGAAACCCTCTGGGATTTGGTTTATGTGCTCAAAACCGAGACTGTAAAGGATTTGCGCGGTTTGATCGCCGGGGGGTGAAACCCGGACGAGGCTCCAGCTAAGGTTGTTTTCAGCAGAATGCAACGGCAAGGCGGTCAGAGTGGCAGCCGCAAGCAGAAAGAGGGCCGCGCGCAGCCCTCCGGGAAGATTGCCCATCTAAAGCCCCCCCCCCGGCAGACTTAACGTTTGATCCCGGAACCGACAATGAAAGAATCCGGGTATCCACTCCTGCGCAATATATTGAGCAGGCTTTCCGCCTCCTCGCGGGAGGCGCAGTCGCCGGCCTGTACTTTCCAGTACGGGGAGTAGAAGCGGACATAGACCGGGTAACGCGCGCCGAACGCGGTGCGCGCCTTATCGGCCAGTTGCTGCGCCCCCTCCATCTCGGCAAACGCGCCCAACTGGATCCTGTAGCCCATGATCACACCGGCGGGCGCCTGGCCTAGAGTATCGTCCGCAGCGGTTTCAGCCGGATTAGCCGCAGGCACGGGCGGAGGCTCATCGGCGGCCACGGGCGGCGCGGTGTACGGCCGGGATTTTTTTCCGTGCCTGAGGGCGCTGGAATCGACAAACTCCTCGTAGACTCCGGCCTTGACCGCCTGCTCGTTGGTATCGAACACGCGCTCGTTCCTGTCCTTTTGCTCGATCCGCACGGGAGAGCTGCTGGAGCGGTAACGCGAGCACGAGGCGAATGTAAGGGCCAGCACAAGCAAAAAAAATAGCACGTAAAGTGATTTTACGGCGGAGATCAACGGTCCTCCGTAAGCATAAGAGAAATGATGTTGTGTTGAAAAAAAAGCTGATACTTGAACTTATCTCCACACCGTCAGGCTGTCAAGCGGGGCGGGGAAAAGTTCACTCGTCCTCGGGATTTTTGGCCGCCTGCTGCCGCACCGCGTCCATCATCGCCCGCCAGTGTCCGCGCAGGAACTCCGGGGACCGGGCGGACTGCCTTGCATAAAAACCAGTGGCCTTGTCGATATCCAGCACGGCGGTGATCAGGGTTTCCTCGTAGTAACCGGCCCCGGCCAGGGGAATCCCCGTGCAGTCGCGGATAAAACTCTGGCCGCTGGAGCTCTGCCGGCCGTCGGGAGACTGCCCCACCGTGTTGGCCACCACGTGATGGACATAGCTTTTGGGTCCGGCGGCCTGCTGGGCGCGGCCGGAGACGCGCTTCCAGGCCACGGCTTCGATATGCTCACTGCTGCACGAGGGCTGGAAAAACACCCTGGCTCCCAGCATCGCCGGGACCCGGAACAACTCCGGGTGACGGCCGTCACGGCAGATAGAAAGCGTGCACTGGATCCCGTCGATCTCGAAAAGCGCCACCTTGTTACCGGGTGAGCAGTATTTTTGCTCATCATCGCCCGCCATTTGTACTTTGGCATATTCGTAGGTAACCGAGCCGGTGGGATTGATCACATGGGCCAGATTGAGGTGCGTGTCCTTCCACTTGCGGATACTGCCGGCGATCACCCAGATTTTTTCCCGGGCGGCCAGGCGGCAGACCTCGCTGAGCGCATCGAGCACGGTTTCCCTGCCGAGGGTGACCACGTAGGGAAAGTAGTAGCCGGTGATACTGGCCTCCGGCAGCAGCAGCACCCGGCTGCCCTCGCGCGATGCCAGCCCGATATACTTTTCGGTTTCTTCCATGTTGCGCTCCAGCGAGCGCGCCCAGTGCATCTGGGCCGCCGAGACCTGGAGGATTTTTACCTGTTCCCGTTCACTCATTTGTTGCTCCTTCGATTGTTTTCGATGGTTATCCTGTTCCCACCTAAGTCCCAAGCATAATCAGGGCACGCGGCTTACCCCATACCGTCTCATACATCCCGGTACATAAGCCACGCATCCCGGTATCTTCGCAGAGTGTCCCAACTGGTCAGGATCGAGGTGTTGCAGCTCATGCTGAAGATAAACCGCTCGAACGGCCGCATCCTGGCGAACAGCGTTTTCACATACTCGTCGGCCCGGGCCTGGGTCACCTCGCCCTCAAGTTGCAACGCGCTCAGGCCCCCCGCAGCGATAAAGCGTTCCCCGGCCCCGCGCGCCTCGGCCAGTTCCACATCCCCCAGCGGCGGGAAAGCGATCCCCTCCAGACCGTCCACCCCGCAGTCGATCACCCGCCCCAGGATACTCTGCTGCCGGCCGCAGGCATGGATAAAAAACGCCGCGCCGCCCTGGTGGCAAATCCCGGCCGCCCGGCGGTAGAAGTCCGCGCAATTGCGGTCGAACATGTCTGGACTGTAGAACAGGCTGTCCAGGTTGTCCATGCTGCAGACCGCCCTGGCCCCGGCGGCCACGACCTGTTCGATCAGCCCCAGCGCTTTGGCGGCGTAGATTTCCATCAGCTCCATCATCTCCGCCTCGTGGTCGAACAGGAGGTAGATCGAGTTATCGGCGCGGGCGATAAAGTGGAGCTGTTTGAGCGGGCAGGTGGTCTCTCCCACCATCACTACCCCGGCATCGCCCACCTCTCGCTCCAGCTCCCTGAACGAGGACTCGTCGAACACCAGCTCCATATCTTCGAACAGGGCTTTAAGCGCCGGAAATTCACGGTCATAATCCTTGAACAGGAACTCCTCCTGGACCAGGGTACAGCCCTCGCGCTCGAACCTGAATTTTTCGCTAATATCACCATTTTGAGTTCTGTATCTTATTGTGCGCAAATCACCTTCGCGCTTTTCCTCAACCTGTACTTGATCATAGCACGCGCTGGAGTGTCCACCGATCCACTGGGTACGGGCATCGGTAAGCAGGTTGCGGCTGAACAGATCTGCCCCCAGCTTGCGAATCACCTCAAGCTGGGTAGTGCAATCGCCGATCTCCGGATGCAGTTTGCCGTGGAGCTTGTGGTACTCGAACCATTGCCAGATGTTCGGCGCGAACACGGCCCGCTCCGGCGCTCGGCGCTCCAGCACGGCCAGCACATTTTCTTTTGGTGTGATTGCCATCTCAAGATTGTCCTTGTAACCATGATGGTATTTTTTCTGTGGTGAGCGGATACAAATTCGCGGAATGAGCCGGAGAGTTCAAGTAAAAAAAAGCCGCCCCTGATCCAAGGGGCGGCCCGCCCGGGGCATATTAACCGGATTTGGCGCTTAACGCGCGGCCCGGTTGCTATCGCCCTTGCGAATATCCGTGTCAATCCGGCCATCGAGCAGAGTGATCACCCGCTTGCAGTGTCCGGCCACGTTCTTGTCATGAGTGACCACAATCAGGGTTTTACCGCGCTTGTGAAGGTTCTCGAACAGGGCGACAATCTCCTCGCCGGACTTGCTGTCCAGGTTGCCCGTGGGCTCATCGGCCAGGATAATATCCGGGTCGTTGGCCAGGGCGCGGGCCATTGCAACCCGCTGCCGCTGTCCACCGGAAAGCTCTGCCGGGCGATGTTTCACCCGGTCGCCCAGCCCCACCAGTTCCAGCATCTCGATAGCCCTGCGCCTGCGCTCGACGGTGGGCGTTCTGGCGTAAATCAGCGGCAGTTCCACATTTTCCTGGGCGGTGGCGTAGCCCAGCAGGTTGAAATTCTGGAACACAAACCCGATCTTGCGGTTACGCACCGCCGCCAGTTGCGTGCGGTTCATCTCGCTCACCAGTTCGCCATCCAGTCTGTAGCTGCCACTGCTGGGAGTATCCAGGCAGCCCAGCAGGTTCATCAGCGTGCTTTTGCCGCTGCCCGAGGGCCCCAGCACGGCCAGCATCTCTCCCGCGCCGATCTCAAGCGAGACTCCATCGAGTGCGAGCACTTTAATCGCGCCCATATCGTATTGCTTGCCCACATTTTCCAGAACTATCACTTGCTCCTCCGGCTCATTCGTACCTAAGGGCTTCCACCGGGTCCACCATGCTGGCTTTCCGCGCGGGGAACACGCCGGTCAGCAGACCGATAAAGGTGAGGATTGTCGAGCTGATCAGCGCCAGCAGCGGGCTGTACACCGGTCTGCCGATAAAATTCATCACTTCGTTCTCGATCGGCAGCGCCCAGACAATGGCGATCATGCCCTTGCCCAGGGCAATCCCCAGCGCACCGCCGATCCCGACAGTGAGCAGGGCTTCGAGCACGAACTGGGAGATTATGTAGACGGGCCTGGCGCCGACAGCCATCTTGATCCCGATCTCACGGGTGCGCTCCTTGACCGTTACGTACATGATATTGGCCACGCCGATCCCGGCGATTATCAGTGTCAGGCCGCCGATTATGCCCATGAATATCTGGATCCCGCGCAGGATTTTCCCCTGTGTTTCCACCGATTTGATGGTATCCCAGAAATTGGCGATCGAATCATCCCCTGGGTCACATTTGTAACGGGAGGCCAGGAACTTGCGGAACGCGTCCTGGGCCTGCTCGGAGCGTTTACGGTCCACGGGCCTGAACACCGCGTTGTTGGGATATTTCTGGTTGAACATCGTGCTGTAGGTAGAAGCCGGAATGGAGCAGCGATTCTCGTCCATCCCGCTGTAGGAGTTGGTCTGCATTTTCTTTTTCATCACCCCGATCACGGTGAACGGGATGTCGCTCACTTTTATCTGCCGGCCCACCGGGTTGACGCCGGAGCCGAAAAACTTGTCCCGGACCGCGTTGCCGATAAAGATTACGCGGCGTTTGCGCTTGAGGTCCATCTCGTTGATAAACCTGCCGCCGGCCTCGGGGACCATGCTCCGCATTTCTCCCCAGCATGGAAGTACGCCGGTGATCCGCGTATCCATGTTGTGACCGTTATCCTTGATCGTTTCCGACCACCTGATAAATTCCGGACTGATTTCTTCGATCAACGGAACCTGCCCGGCAATCCGGTTCAGGTCCTCGGTGGTAAACCTGATTCTGCGGCCCACCGGGAAACCGGCGTACGCTTTGGATGTCTGACCGGGCCAGACCACCACGATATCCTTACCCATCGAGAGCAGCCCCCGCTGCAGCTCGCGGTAGAGGCCCTCGCCCACCGAGAGCATCAGAATGATATTAGCCATGCCCCAGCAGACACCGAGCATGGTGAGCACCATCCGCAGCTTTTCTTTTTTCAGTTCGTGATAATATTCCAGTATCGCGTGCATGTTAAAACTCCAGGGCCTGAACCGGGTCCGTGGAGGCAGCCCGTCGCGCCGGCGCCCAGCCGGCGGCGAAACCGACCAGCCCCAGCGTGATCAGCGCACAGGACGCCACCAGCGGATTGATCTCGGGTTTCCCGACATACTCGTGGATATTTTCAAACAACGGGCTTTGGACAATCGAGACCACGCCATAACTGATAGCGAATCCTGAGACGGCGCCAATCGCGACGATAAAAAAGGTCTCGGTCATGAACTGCAGCAAAATGGTATTCGGCGTTGCGCCCAGGGCTGTCTTGATCCCGATTTCCTTCCTGCGCTCACGAACCACCACGTACATGATATTGGCCACGCCGATTCCGCCAACCAGCAGAGTGAGCAGTCCGCCGATACCCATGAATATCTGGAAACCCAGGAAAAAATAGAAGAAAAACTGCTGGCCTTCGGTGGTGTCCCACATCCAGAGCGCTTGCTCGTCGGTGGGGTCGAACTTGTACTTGCGGCCCAGTACGCTGTAAATTTCCTTGCGCATCCGGGGCGTGTCCACCGCCCGCTTCGCCCGGCAGATAAAGCGATTGACATATATTCTGCCGCTGAAAATCTCACTGTAGGTGGAAAATGGAATGAACGCGCTGCCCCTGTCGCGGCCCATGTACGCGCTGTTCTGCGTTTTTTCGATCATCACACCGACAACCTTGAACGGAATGCTGTTCATCAGAATAATCTTGCCCACCGCATCGCTGCCCTCACCGAACAACTGGTCGCGCAGCTCGTCGCCAATAAAGACAACCCGGCGCTTCATTTTAGAATCCGGTTCATTGAGGAATCTGCCGCCGGCGGCAGGCCACAGATTTCGCACCGGTCCGTAGCCGGGATAAATACCAGCCACGTTGACCATTCGCTTGTTCCGTCCACGGGTCAGATGCACCTGGCGATTGTTCTCCGGGCTGATAAAGTCCATGTAGGGGATTCGCTCCCGAAGCAGATTGGCGTCGTCCTCACGCAGCCCGATCCAGCGTCCCTTGCCCAACCCCCGGAAAGCCTTGGTAGTCCTGCGGCCGCCGAAAATTACGATATTGCTGCCCATCCCCCTCATCCCCTTCATCACTTCTTTCTCCAGACCCTGGCCGAATCCCAGCAACAGGATCACCGCCACAGTGCCCCAGGTGATCCCGAACACGGTGAAAAAGGTGCGCAGTTTCTGCCGTCGCATATCCTGAACGAACTGGCCGATTAGCTGGAAAAAGTAGGCTATCATCTACCATCCACAACTTTAAATGACCGGATATATAATCATAAAACTAAAGGGGTTAGACATACTTATCATCAGTTCTCATCCACGTCTTTCGGCGGCTCCTCCACCACGCTGTCGCCCACTGCCAGGCCGCCTGTTACCTCCAGGGTCAGCCCGTCGGAGAGCCCCACCTCTATAGGATGGTCGATCAGGCTGTCGGCCTCGTCAGGAATTTTTACAAAGGATGAGTCGTTGCGGAAAGTGACAAGCCGCTCCGGCAGCGTGGGCACGTCCTCCTTGCTGCGGATCACGATATCCGCGTTGGCGCTGTAGCCGGCGCGAAGGGCCACTCCGGCCTGGTCGGTGATCCTGATCTTGATGTCGAAAACGATGGCGTTATCCTTGTCGCGGCTCTTGGGGCTGATGAAATAAAGCTCGCCGAAGAGGATGTCCGACGGCAGCGCGCCGATATGAATCGCGGCCGTCATGCCCTCGCGCAGCTTGCCCACGTCGATCTCGTCCACCGTGCCGGTAAAGATCAGGTTATTCATATCGGCCAGCTTCATCAGCTCCGTGCCCGGCTGGTAGCTGGTAAGCGGAACCACCGGGTCGCCGCGGTTTACCAGCCGCTCCAGAATCATCCCGTCGATAGGCGAGCGGATCAGGGTCTCCACCTGCCTGCCGCCGATCCTGCTCCTGCCCTTCTCGGTCAACTCCAGACGCTCGCGCGCCTGCTTCTCGCGAAGTTCGGTTTCCTGGTACGTTTTCTCCAGGTTTTCAAAATCCTGCTGGCTCATCAGGTCGCCGTCTCTCAGCTCGCGGGCACGCTCCAGGTCACGCAGGGCCTTGTCGCGGTTGAGTTGAGCCATTTCGAGATCGCGCCTGACCTTGGCCAGCTCCAAAGGAGTAGGCTCGGGCTTGACCACCAGCAGCGGTTCACCCTTGCCGACCACCTCGCCCACTTCCTTGTGGATTATATCCACTATACCCGATACCTGGCTTTTTACCACGATCTCGTAGTCCGGGTCGATCTTGCCGATCGCCAGCGCCTTTTCCACGATGGTTCCCTGTTCAACCGCGACCCGCTTGAACCGCTCCTGAGAGTCGCCGCTTTTTGCGCGCAGGTAGAATATCCCTCCCGCTACAACGACAACCAGCACGATAACGACCAGTTTTTTCATCCCTAGCGCTCCACTTTTAATTGTTCGTTGCAAAATAGAGTTCAAACAGTAAGACCCCCTGTTGTCGAAAAAGTTTTCATTTTTTTTCGCAGCTCGCCTTTTCGATCTCCGGCGGGCGTTAGAAATCAGTTAGCCCCAGTGGAAGCGCCGGCTGAGATATTGACTTGGGGGACTGCTTGGCTTATTTTTATAATTCTTAACTAATTGAAAATATTTTGCAAACAGTTTGACCGCGGAGCGGACCCGTTGCATCCGGTTATATTCAGTCTCGGCCCATTGGAAATCAAGAGTTACGGCATAATGCTGGCTATCTCGTTCCTGGTCGGTTATCTGTTGGCCAGGAAAAGGGGTGAAAGCCGGGGAGTGAAGCAGGAGGTCCTGCTCGACCTCTGCTTCTGGATCCTGCTCTCGGCAATCGTGGGGTCGCGCGCGTTCTATATTGCCACCCACTGGGAACAATACAGCGATAATCCCCTGGGCGCCTTCTCGATCTGGGAGGGCGGCCTGTCGATGATGGGCGGGGTGCTGATGGCGCTGGGGGCTGGATGGCTCTACCTCAAAAAGGCCGGCGTGCGTTTTGCGCTGATGGCCGACACCATGGCCCCGTCGATTGCCCTGGGCGTGGGCCTGACACGCATCGGCTGTTTTCTTTACGGCTGCTGCTACGGCCTGCCCACGGAGCTTGCCAGCGGCATTATTTTTCCGCCGGAATCAGCGGCGGGCAGCCATTTCCATGTGCCGATTCACCCGACCCAACTCTACAGTTCGGCCTACGGGTTCGCCATTTTCGGCATTCTGCTGCTGATCGACCGCTTGCGTCCGCCGCAAGGAGCGCTGTTCGGTCTCTTTGCGATGTTGTACTCTATCGCCAGGTTCACGGTGGATTTTTACCGTTATTACGAACCGCAACAGTACGTTATCGCTCAACCGGCGCTGACCAACAACCAGTTGATCAGTATCGCTTTTTTTGCTTTTGGCGTGGTGCTGGTTATCCGGGCATGGCTCAGGCGGCCCGGGCAGGCTGCGCAAAGTGTCGGCGGGTAGTCTGGCGGCCCTGGCCGCTCCCCTGCTGGACCTGCTTTATCCCCCCTCGTGCGCGGGTTGCGGCGGTCCGGTTGCAGACAGTACCGCCAGGCTTTGCGGCCGCTGTCTCGGTGCTCTGCCGTGGCTTGGGGAGTCCGGCTGCCGACGTTGCGGCTCGGAGTTTGACACCGGGGGCCGCTGCCAGTTGTGTGGCCAGCTTGATGACTCTTTGGCCTATGTTCGCTCTGCGCTCTGGTTCGCCGGCTGCGTACCGGAGCTGGTCCATGCTCTCAAGTACGCCCGCCGCCGGGAGATTGCCGCCCTGATGGCCGAACTGACGATCACGGGAGGAGCGCTCAGAGGTCTTACAAAGGTGACAGACCTGATTGTGCCGGTGCCGTTGCACTGGCGGCGCAAAATCAAAAGAGGTTTTAACCAGAGCGAGTCGCTGGCGGCCGAACTTTCCGGTTTGACCCGGATTCCGTTGGCCCGGGGCAGTGTGGTCCGGGCCAGGGCCACCGCCACGCAGACCCGGCTGAACCCCGAGCAGCGAAGAAGTAACGTGGCCGGCGCGTTTGTCTGCCGCGATGATGAGCGGATACAGGATAAAACGATCCTTGTTGTAGACGATGTGATGACCACGGGAGCCACACTGGGCGAGGTCGCCCGCTCCCTGGTCGTTGCCGGCGCCGGGCGGATTTTCGGCTGGACGTTCGCCCGCGCCTGATGGACAGGCATGACCCTGAGCAGTTCCTTAACTTTTAATTCTTCAGTTTAAAAACGAGGAGGAGGAAGATGGCTATCAAGATCGGGATTAACGGATTCGGACGGATCGGCAGGCTCGTTTTCAAAGCCGCGCTGGCCGATGGTGGTTTTGAGGTGGTCGGGATTAACGACATCACCGACGCCAAGACCCTGGCCCACCTGCTCAAATATGACTCGACCCAGGGCAAATTCCCCGGCGTTGTCAAGCCCGGCGACAATGCTATTATCGTCGATGGCAAGAGTTACCCTGTCAGCGCCGAGCGTGACCCGGCCAACCTGCCCTGGACCAAGCTCGGCGCCGAGATCGTTGTCGAGTCCACCGGCCTGTTTGCCACGGCCGAGCTGTGCAAGAAGCATATTACCGCCGGCGCGAAAAAAGTGCTGCTGACCGTGCCGCCCAAGGACAAGACCGGCGAGATCAAGCTGATCGTGATGGGTGTGAACGACGGTGAACTGGAAGCCGCCGACACACTGATTTCCAACGCCTCCTGCACCACCAACTGCCTGGCTCCGATGGTGAAGGTGCTGCACGACAAATGGGGCGTCAAGCACGGCCTGATGACCACGATCCACGCTTTTACCAACGACCAGCGCACGCTGGACATGCCCCACGGCGACCTGCGCCGCGCCCGCGCTGCAGCGGTTTCGATGATCCCGACCAGCACCGGCGCCGCCCGTGCTATCGGCAAGGTCATCCCCTCGCTCAACGGCAAGCTGGACGGGTACGCCGTGCGCGTTCCCATTCCCGATGGTTCGGCCACCGACCTGACCGCCGTGCTGAACAAACCCGCCACGGCTGAAGAGATCAACGCCGCGATGAAGGAAGCGGCCGAGGGCAGCCTCAAGGGCGTGCTCTCCTACTGCGATGAGCCGATTGTCAGCATTGACATCGTCCGCGATCCGGCCAGTTGCGTTTTCGACTCCCTGTGCACCACGGTGATCGACGGCGACCTGGTCAAGGTCTTCGGCTGGTACGACAACGAATGGGGCTACTCCAACCGTTGCATCGATCTGATGAAGAAAATGGCCTGAGTGGAACAACCTAGCGTCCCCCCCGGTTATCGGCGAGTTCATGCTTCCCGGCAGCCTGGCAAGCAACTCCTCACATGAGGACAGCCTGGCCGACTGCTCGATGGTTGAATGATCCGTGCAGAGGGGCGGCAGCCTGCCATCAGCCGGCATGCGGCATGCCGCCCCTTTGTCTCAACCGTGATTCTCATCAGGTATCCACTTAATGAGGTGAGCTTAAGTGAGCAAGAAAACAGTCAAGGATATCGCTCTGGCAGGCAAGCGCGTGCTGATGCGGGTTGATTTCAACGTACCGCTGGACGAAAACCGGCAGATAACGAGCGATAAACGCATCCGTGCCGCCGTACCCACGATCGAATACATTCTGGGCCAGGGTGGACGCCTGGTGCTGATGAGCCACCTGGGCCGTCCCAAGGGCAAGGTTGTGCCGGAGATGAGCCTCAAACCCTGCGTTGACGTGTTGAGCTCCCTGATCGGCAAGCCGGTCGGGTTCGCCACCGATTGCGTGGGCGATGCTGTAAAGCAGCAGGTCGATTCGCTCTCCGGCGGCGAGGTGCTGCTGCTGGAGAACCTGCGCTTCCACGCCGAGGAGACCGGCAACGACGCCGGGTTCGCCAGGCAGCTTGCCGCCCTGGCCGATGTCTACGTCAACGACGCGTTCGGCACCGCCCACAGGGCCCACGCTTCCACCGAGGGCGTGACCAACTATGTCAGCGCCGCCGTCTCGGGTTTCCTGCTGGAAAAAGAACTGCAATACCTGGTAGGCGCAGTGGAAGCACCCAAACGGCCGTTCGTGGCCGTGCTGGGCGGGGCGAAGATCAGTGGTAAAATAGATGTGATCAGCAACCTGCTGCCCAAGGTGGACAAGCTGATCGTGGGCGGCGGGATGGCCTACACTTTTTTCAAGGCCCAGGGTAAGGAAATCGGCAACAGCCTGCTGGAAGAGGATAAAGTGGAACTGGCCGCTTCCCTGCTGGAGCAGGCCGGCGACAAGCTTGTACTGCCGGTTGACTGCAAGGTCAGCGACAGTTTCGATTTTGGCGCACGCACGATTGGAAAGCTCAAGGACATCAGTATCCATGCGATTCCGGTGGGCTGGGAGGGCCTGGATATCGGTCCGGCCAGTATCGAGAACTTCAAGCGGATTGTCTACGAGGCGCAAACTATTGTCTGGAACGGACCGATGGGCGTGTTCGAGATCAAGGAACTGGCCGGTGGAACCGAGAGACTGGCCAGGGCTATCGCCAAGGCTACGGATAACGGCGCTACCAGCATTATCGGCGGCGGCGACAGCGTGGCGGCGGTTGAGCAGATGGGCCTTGCCGACAGGATGACCCATATCTCCACCGGCGGCGGAGCGTCACTGGAGTTGCTCGAGGGCAAGGTATTACCCGGCGTTGCCGCACTCGATGACGCCTGATTTTTTTATACACAGGGATTTACTGTAGCGGAGGAATGAAAGTGCGCGAGAATATCATTGCGGCTAACTGGAAAATGAACCATCGGGCCTCGGAACTGGAACAGTTCTTCCAGCAACTACTGGCCGGGTACAAGGAGCGCGAGGGCGTGAGTGTTATCGTGGCTCCCACGGCTCCTTACCTGGCACGGGCGGTGGAGCTCGCCTCTCCCGCCGGGATCAAGATCGCCGCTCAGAATATGCATTTTGAGGCCAGCGGCGCGTTCACCGGCGAAATCAGCGCCTCAATGGTGCGTGACACCGGCGCCCGCTACGTAATCCTGGGCCACAGTGAGCGCAGGCACGTTTTCGGCGAGAACGACGAGATGATCGCCCGGAAGGTCAAGGCCGCGCTGGAGAACAAATTGCAGCCGATTTTCTGTATCGGCGAACTGCTCGAGCAGCGTGAGGCCGGCAAAACCGAGAGCGTGGTCACTACTCAGCTCAACGCCGTGCTGACCACTCTGAACGCCGAGGAAATGCTGGACGTGGTGGTGGCCTACGAGCCGGTCTGGGCTATCGGCACGGGCAAGACCGCCACGCCCGCTCAGGCCGAAGAGGTCCATCGCCTGGTGCGCGGAATTATCCGCGGGCATTTCGGTGACGAGGTGGCCCAGCGGATCACGATTCAGTACGGCGGCAGTGTCAAGCCGGACAACGTGGATGAACTGATGTCCGCCGAGAATATCGACGGGGCGTTGGTCGGTGGCGCCAGCCTGAAGGCTGAGAGCTTCCTGCGGCTGATCAATTTCAACGCCGGCTGAGCTGGTATTTGTCAGGCTGTCCGCTGTTTGGAGTGTTTAATACTTGACAGCCTTTCCGGCCACATATATTTTATTACGCTTTGGAGATAAGGCTGGAAACATTGGAGGATTCTTGTTTACGTTCTTTCTGTTTATCCATACCCTGATCTGCCTCCTGCTGGTGGTCGTGATTTTGTTGCAGTCGGGCAAAGGCGGCGGGCTGGCCAGCGCGTTCGGCGGCTCCGGTACGTCCGACGCCACGTTCGGTGGCCGTCAGGCAGCCGGCTTTCTGGGCAAGTCCACCATCGTGCTGGGGACTGTTTTCCTGCTCTCCAGCTTCTCCCTGGCTTTGCTCTCGAGCTACAGCTCGGGCCCGGCCAGCGCGGTGCAGCAGGAGTTGCAAAACTCCGCCGCTCCGCTGGGCGCTCCGGCTCCCGTGGCCGCGCCGAGCAATCTGTTCCAGGAAGAAGCTCCCTCACAGGAAGGCGATTCGGCGGCCCCGCAGCAGTAGCGTCAGGCGACACTTCGGCCTGTTTTGATTAAGGGCTTATGTTCAGTGGTCGTGGCCCGCGCGGATGTGCTGAACTGTAAAAAAAGCCGAAGTGGTGGAACTGGTAGACACGCTGTCTTGAGGGGGCAGTGGGCTCGTCCCGTCCGGGTTCAAGTCCCGGCTTCGGCACCATAAATAGAGCAAAGGCGCGACTGTCAAAGGTTTCGCCTTTTTTATTGTCCCCGTTTGGGAGGGTTAAAACCCCCACCTTTCAGGTGGCAGCTTTAGCATGAGATGGCTAAATTGTAATGTATGAGCAGCTATCAACATGGTTCCCACACATCATTTTCGATACATCTTCATCTGGTATGGATAACCAAGTATCGGAAAAAGGTATTGGACGGAGCGGTATCCGTCCGTGTTCGGGATATACTCCGTAGTATATGCCAACGGGAGAATGTGGATATCATCAGGGGCCATGTATCGGCTGACCACATCCATCTTTTTGTCTCGATACCTCCGCAGGTTACGATTAGCCGATTGGTACAGAAGCTAAAAGGGAAGACATCGTACAAATTGCTTCACGAATTTCCGCATCTAAGAAAGACATACTGGGGTCGTCATTTTTGGGCACGAGGCTACTTTTGTTGTAGTAGCGGCAATGTAACGGACGAAGTAATCAAGCAGTATGTCGAGAGTCAGAATCATCATAGCGACGACAGTTTTAAAATTGATGGAGAGGGCGAAAATTAATCGGCGTAGCCGATCCCACCAGCTTTAGCTGTTACATGAAGCCACCG
>JAJRTS010000074.1 GCA_024278175.1 Gemmatimonadales bacterium
AAACGATAGTTGCCAACTCTTCCAATAGCATACGTATCATTGGCATTGTAGAAACAGCATACTCTGGTTTTAGCCAATAAGGTGGATTTACTTACATCTATACTTAAACATCTTATGGCCTTATAGGTGTTTTTAGCTATATGAGCAAAAAGCAGAAATATTTCTCTCGCATTATCATACTTGGAGGGGAACTCCCTGTCGAACTTGTTTATGTAAGTTTCCAGCAAATTCTCGAATTTATTGGAAATAAGTTCAAAGTTTAATCTTCTATCTTCTGGTATTAAATCCTCAATTTTTTTAATCATTTTTACTCCTTAGGCTCATCCTACAGCCACAATTGGCCAGGATACTTAGAATCCGACCAGGGCTTCGTTGGCCTGGCTGCCGTTGGCGCGGGCGGTTTCAAGCGGCCCGGCAAAACTGTCGATGCCTGGAGCAATACAGCAAATAGCATAACGGTAAAAAGTCTCATCTTCGTTCCCGCCATATCGTTTCCCACGTGGTTAATCCCTGTTGGTAAAGGTTTGACTACCGGGGGGGCGGCGCGCGCATTGAAATGCGCGCGTACGGCGCGGGCTACGCCCGCCAGCCGGTCGCCTGGGCGAATGCCCAGGCGCCGCCCGCCACTGCCGAGGCACCTTCAAATCTCAATCAGACCCGCAATTCGCGGGGTAACTCTTTATTTCATCCGGTTGGCGCTCTCGTGCAGCGCCGTACGCTCCACGCCGGCTGCAAACTCGAACTTCTCCCCGGAGACAGGGCTGAGGTCGTTAGCAACAACGCTGACATTTTCCGTCCCTTTTTCCAGGCGGATGAAAGTGCGGCTGTTCCGGTCGGGTCTGCTGCCGCGGACCAGCGCCCGGCGGACTCCGCGCATCACAATCGCAGGGCCGCCGCCGCCGGGCTTTTGCCCGCTGAACCCGTCGATATCCAGCTCCGTCACATCGTCGAACACCAGCGCCGGACGCTGGTCCGCCCGCGCCGACTCGAGATCGATCCCCTCCATACGGATACCCTCCACGTGGCGAAAATAAATCCCCCAGGCCGGCAGCATGCCGAACATGGTGGCCTCCGGGTATTGTGTCGGATGCTCGGGAACTTCGCGCACGGCCTGCCCGGCTGTGCCGCCGCCGGGGTAAGTGATCCTGATATCACGCAGAGTGATATTGCGTACCGGATAGCCGGGCAGACCGGTGATCGAGCAGGCGATACTGTCCACATCACTGGCCACCACGTTACTGATCACGATGTTTTTCATCGTGCCCATCCCGGGCTTCTCTATCCCCTCCGTGTAAGGCCGGGCGCGGTTGCCCAGCCGGACGAATATGGGCACTTCGACGTTACGAATAGTGAGGTTGGTGATAGTCACGTTCTCGAACACGCCGCCGTCCACCAGCTCCAGCGCCACTCCGCCAAGCCCCCTTCGGCGATCCAGGTATCCGGGAGGACCCATGGAGTAATCCGAATTGATCGAGCAGTTTGAGATCGTGATGTTGCGGAACCCCCCGCTGCTCTCGGTGCCCATCTTGATTGCGTAGCACTGGGAGCGCAGCACACAGTTGGTGATCGACACGTTTTCGGTGATCACTCCGGATGTGCTCTTGAGCGTAATCGCATCGTCCTCGCTGTCGGCGTAGCAGTCGGAGATCCAGACATTCCGGCAGGAGTCGATGTCGATCATGTCGTTGTTGTGGTTCGCCTGGCTGATTACAGTCAGGCCACGCACCTGAAGGTAGTCGCAATCGAGGTAGTGCTGGACCCACATCGGCGAGTCGCGCAGGGTTATTCCCTCCACCCGAACATTGCGGCACGAAACCATCCGGATCAGGTACGGCCGGCTGATATAATCCAGGACATTCCAGTTCTCGTGCCCCCCCTGCCCATCAATAGTACCGCTGCCGGTGATCGACACCTCACGCAATCCCTCACCCTGGATCAGCGCGCGGCGGACGTAGTTGTCCGTGTAAGAGCGGAACGAGACGATCACCTCGGGGTAGTCTTCGATATCCGTACTGCCCAGCAATACAGAACCATGTTCCAGGCGCAGTTCGATCCGGCTTTTAAGAAAAATCGTACCGGTCAGGTAGCGGCCACTGGGCACAGAGACTGTCCCGCCGCCGGCCCCGGCAGCGGCATTGATAGCGGCCTGGATAGCGGCCGTGTCCAGCGTCCGGCCGTCGCCGGCAGCGCCGAAATCACGGATATCATATGTGGCGGCTCCCAGGACACAAACGCTCAGCGCCAGCAAAATCACTGCCGCTGATAAAGCACGGCCTGCTTTGTCCATCATCCGCTCCTCATTCTGTTTAATACTTTAACGAGTTTCCGGTAGGGGCGTTCAAACGGAATGAAAATATAGTTCTCGCCGCAGGCGTGGACAAGCAAAAAGCCCCGGCTATGCAGCCGGGGCTTTTTGCTATTTTTACTGTTTTTGCTGCTTCACCGTGCTTGTTCAGAAACAGCTCTTTACTTGCTCTTCTTGCCGTTGGCGAAAATCAGCTTGCCTTTCATCTCCTTTTTAACCTCCGGCAGTTCCCTGCCGAACAGCAGGGCAAGCAGCGTGGGAGCCACGTCGCTGAGCGTGGCGTCATCGCGCAGACGAGCGCTTGGCGGGCCGACAATGAACAGCGGCACCTTGTTGGCCGTGTGGAACGTGTTGGCCTCGCCGTCGGCGGTGATCATCTCCTCGATATTGCCGTGGTCGGCGGTGATCATCGCGAACCCGCCCTTCTCCCTGAGCGCGCCCACGATCCGCTCCAGGCTCTTGTCGACAGCCATCATGCACTGGATTCCCGCGCTCACATCGCCCGTGTGGCCCACCATGTCCGGGTTGCAGAGATTGATCAGCAACACCGTGTTCTCATCCCCGTTCCCGATCAGTTCCAGCACCTTGTCGGTCAGGTCCTCGATCTCGATCAAGGGATATTTCCGGTAGGGCTCGAACTTGTAACCCGGCTCGCCCTTGTGCTGATCGTACTCCTTGATGTAGCGGCGCACCTCCGGCGGCGGCGGGATCGTGATCCGCTCCTCGCCCGGCAGCGGATCGCCCACCTTGTTGCCCGAGAGCAGGGTAAGGGCCTTGGCTTTGTCCACCCCGCTCACGCGGTACTGGTTGATTTTATGGTTCGCCAGCACCTTGCCCAGGCTGATATCCTGCACAGGCTCGCGAAACGCCACCGGGCAGCGCATGCCGCCGTAGTACTCCACCAGGCCGACAATATGCAGGGTGTCGTAGTGAAGGTCGGGGCGATGTTCCCAGCGCTTGAAGCGCTTGAGGCCCTGATAGGTATCGTCGGCGCTGGTGCGCAATCTCTCGCTCAGATCGGTCACCGGCTCCACCAGCATACGCATCAGGAACTCGCTGCGGTCCTTGCGGAAATTCCAGTGGATCAGCACGTCGTGGTTGTTGACGCCTTTGTAGCCGCCAAGTACGGCGGGGGTGACATACTGATCGGTAAGCCCCTTGTCGTAGGCTTCCTTGAGCGCGGCCTCCGGCTCGTCGAGTTTCGGCCCCTGGCCCTCGATAATAACGCGGAACGTGGCCTCGGTCTTGTACCAGCTCTCGGCGCTGCGGTTCATCGTAATATCCCGCCCGCCGATAGTGGCGATAGTGAACTTGACGTCCTTATCTCCAATAATCTCGGCGGCCGTGTTGCGCAAATCCTCCAGGAACCGGGGCGCGCTGAACGGCGGCGTACCGCGGCCATCGGAGAAGTAATGGATCACGATACTGCCCGCTCCCCGCTGGACAATCCGCCTCAGGATGGCGTAGAGGTGCTGAACGTGGCTGTGTTCCCTGTTGTTGGACACCAGACCCATCAGGTGAACCGCGCTGCCGTGGGCCACGGCGTAGTCGACAGCCTCGTCGATTACAGGGTTGATCATTACGCCATCTTTGATAGCATTTTCGATCTGGTACATCGGATGCACGTAATCCACGCCGCTCAGGACCTCGTGGCCCACCGCGGTGCTGCCCTTGGCTCCCTCGGGCATCCCCACCCTGGGCCCGACCGCGATAAGCTCCGTGTAGCTGGTAACGTTGCTGAAACGCCCGTTATTTCCGTTACCGGGCTTGTCGTATTTGCTGGCCCGCAGATCATCCAGAAACGGAGTTCTGGCCAGCGCCGGGCAGTTGTAGGCTTCCTCATCCCTGATCCCGCAGCCATCCATGATAATCAGTGCGCCCGGACCGGTAAACCTGCGCTTACCGGGCTCTCCCTTGGCAGAACGGCTCATAACCTGGCTTCCTCCTTCGGCAGCTCGTACCGGCTGTAGTCAATCTCCACCCGCTCGGCCATTTTATCGGTCAGGTAACGGATGATTTTGTATACGGAGTCGTCGAAATCGACATTGTCGATGACGAAAATATCCTGTTCGCTCGAATTCTCAACCAGCGCGTCCTGGATTGAACGAATGCTCTCGAAATTTTCCAGATATTTGTCCGTACGGCGCTGCGGCGCGTCCTCGCCCCGGTAGACAAAGCGGCTGCGATGTCTCTCCTCATCCAAAGTACAGATCAGGACCTGAATGATAATCGCATCCTTGTCCAGCTTGCACAACGGCCTGGCGGGCAGAAGATGCACGCCCTCGATAATCATCGAAAGATTCTCCTTGGCGGCGCGGCGCATGATCGCCTGCACACCCACGTCAACCCTTTGGGACTGCTCCTGGAACGCGCTGAGCACCAGGTCCGCATTGCCGTCGAACGGCCGCTCCAGCGATTTCCACACGGTATAGCTTGATTCGTGGATCGCGGGCAGCAGTTCCCGGCTGAACATCCCGCGCATGATCTCGCGGATCGTATCGGTACCGATCACGCGGGTAATACCCAGACGGTGGGCGATCTCGACCGCCAATGAGCTCTTACCCGTTCCAGTGGCCCCGCTAAAGAGCAGGATCAGCGGCATGTCCGGTCCCTTGAGCGTCCGCCAGAGCAGGTAGTGACGGGCGTATTCCTGCCCGAAATCGTCGCGCAGCCTGCTGAACGTAAGCCGCCGCAACTGGTCGCGGCTGATGTTGCGCACGCCCCGCTCGCTCAGGTCGACCGCCATGCGCTCGGCCACTTCGTGGGCGATCTCCGGGTTCAACCCGGCGGCCAGCAGGCTCTGGGATAAAATTCCCCGGCTGAACGGCTCGTGCTTGTGGCCGTCGACGACATAGATCGCCTCGCCTTGCAGCTTCCATTTCTCATAGCTGTCGGCCAGCTTCTCGCCCAGTTCCCGCTCGATCAGTTCCAGGGTGCGTTGTTTCAGCTTGCGACGCCGGATCTCGGTCACACCCTCGCCCAACAGCAGGCTCTGCACGGAACTGGCGACCTGATAAGCCGACTCGCTTCCCAGGCCGGCCCTGATCAGCGAACGGGCCATCAGCCCCCGCGAGTACGGGAAACTGAATCCGTCGGAGAGTACGATGAAGTTCTGTTCCTGTCGCTCTGGCATAAAATGGCCCGGTTACTTGAGTTCCTTGAGACCGCTGACCAGCTTGCAGGCATCCTGGCTGGAGATAATCCCCACCGGCTTGCCGCTCTCCACAACCGGCATCCGGTGGATTTTTTTCTCCACCATGGTGCTGAACACTTCGCGAACATCGTCATCCGCCGAGCAGGTAAACACCTTGGCCGACATGATTCCCTCGACCCAGTTGTACTTGCCCCGGTCCTCCTGCTGCTCGTCGATCGAGATGTGCACGCGGATCAGCTGGTCGATCGCCTTGACAATGTCGCGGCCGCTGACAATGCCGATCAGCTTGCCGTCGCCGTCCACCACCGGCGCACCCGTGATCCTGTTCTGCTCCAGCACCTTCACCAACTTGCGGATCGACATGTCGGCGGGAACCGTGAGCACGTCCCGGGTCATCAGTTCATTAACTTTCATCTGGACTCCCTGCTTAAGACTGCTTGTGTGTCGAAGTCACCGGAAAGCCGGAGCTACCATACCCGGCCGGCAGAATATCCCTGCCCGCACACGGCAAAGTCTCACCGGAAGGCTACTGTTGCGCAACGCGGCCAAGTGCGGGGTCGCTTTTTCATTGTACGCCCCGGTTGTACGCTTTGTCAAGCGCGTCATTAAGGAATTAAAGCAAAAAAACAGGGCGGAACAGCACCGCCCTGTGGTCGTATCACACTTCCCGAAAAGAAAAATCAAAGCTCGTTCTCACGCCAGCTCCCGGTAACTTCGCGGGGGAGGTTGCGAAAGCGGGCGTACTCGTGGCCGAATTCTTTACCGCTATACCCGTCCGCCTCTGTCAGTTCCGTGATGGACACCGGCCGGCCAAGCCGACGGCTTTTGCCGGCGGCTATCAGGATCCGGCAGGCTTCCACCTGCTCGGTTATCGGCCTGGGGGCGCGCCGCGTTGTGATGCTGCGCGCCATGGCGGCGACAATGCCCGGATAGGGGTTGCCGGTTTCCGGCACGAAGCTGATCAACTCGTTGTCGGTAAGCAGGACCGCTTCGTTATGGTTACGCGCCCAGCCCAGGTTGAGGATCACCGGCGGACGGCCGTCGTAGCGCACGTGAATAATGTGCTGCTTGCGGTAGAAATCGACATAGTTGACGCTCGTCGCCCCGGGGCCCAGCAGATAACAGGCCAGCTCCGCGCCGTGGATACCGTAGTAGATCAGGTCCAGCATATCGTAGCGGCTGTGGGAGTTGATATGGCCGTAGACTGTCAGGTTGACCCTGTCCTCGCGTGCCCGGAACTCCCTGGCGAAAGCGGGCAGATTGGGCGCCCAGCAATAGGTGCTGCCGCCGAAAATGGGCGTGTGGTAGCGGGCGCTCAGTGCAATCAGCGCTCTGGCGTCGCGCTCGGTGCCCACCACCGGCTTGTCGATAAACACGGGCTTGCCGGAAGCGATAAACGGCTCGGCGTCACGCACGTGGTTCTCCCAGTTGACCGCGATACTGAAAGCCACATCCACCAGCGGCGCCATTTCCGCCGGGGTGGAGCATACGGTTTTAACCTTGTGCTCGGCGATGAATTTCTCCGTGCGTTTTTTGCCGTAAACCATCCCGCTGTTGAGCACCGCCGTAAGCTGCGCGCCAGGTGTTGCGGCGATCCCGCGGGCGAACGTGTCGGCATGGCTTGTATCGAGCTCGATCAGGCCCACTCTCAGCGGTCCGCCACCGGGGCGGCTGACCGCCGCCGCGCCGGACGGCTGGGCGCTGGCCCGGCCCGTCAGGGTTCCGCCGAGTAAAACCGCTCCGGCGGCTGCCCCAAGCTGGGCGGCGATAAATTTTCTTCTCTGCATCGGCAACTCCGGTTTAACATTTGTACAATTATCAACCTCGTTCAATTCTATATGTCATTCCGCATCCGTTCTGGCAAGGTTTGCGCAAATAAAAAGGGCGGGAGATGTCTCCCGCCCTTCGCTTGATCCGCTTTTTAAGGATCTCTAGCTGATGCAGGCGTAATACAGCGCCTTGATCGCCCTGTCCGCGTCCTTGTCGTCGACCAGGAACGTGATATTGATCTCGCTGCCGCCCTGGGTAATCATCTCCACGTTGACCCCCGCGGTGCCCAGCGTGCTGAATACACGGCCGCTCACCCCCGGGGTGTGACGCATACCCTCGCCCACGATACAGATCACTGTCTGGCCCGGCTCCAGGGTCACGTTGGCGAACTCCTTGAGCTCCTCGACAGCCTTGTCCAGATTCTTGTTATTGTTGATCGTCATCGAGATCGAGACCTCGGTGGTGGCCATCATTTCGATATCGATCCCGTACTTGGCGAAAATGTTGAAAATACGGGCCATGTAGCCGCTGGCGCCCAGCATGCTGGTGGACTCGATACTGAGCATTTCAATACCCTTCTTATGGGCGATAGCCTTGATTACCTTGTTTTGCTTGATATGCTCGGCGCGGATAGTGGTACCCTCGTCCCCGGGTCTGAACGAGTTGAGAATCACCACCGGGATATTCTTGCGCATTGCCGGCTCGATCGTTTTCGGGTGCAGCACGCGCGCGCCGAAAGCCGCCAGTGCCTTGGCCTCGTCGAAACTGATCACGTCCAGGCGCTCGGCGTCCGGGACCAGGCGCGGATCGGCGCTACGCATCCCGCTCACATCGGTCCAGATCTGGATCTCCCCGGCCTCGAGCGCCGCGCCCACCAGCGCCGCGGTGTAGTCACTGCCGCCGCGGCCCAGGGTGGTCACCCTGCCATCGGCTGTATGCCCGGCGAATCCGGGGACAACAAGAACTTTCTCCTCCGTGCGGAACCTGCCGAGAATCCTGCCCTCGTTCTCCGGCGTCACGGTGGCGTCCTGGAAGTTCTCATCGGTGATTATGTCCAACTCATCGACATCCACGCAAACCGCCGGCGTACCCTTGGCGTTCATCACTTCGGCCACGATATGACTCGAGAGGCGCTCGCCGAAACTGAAGACGTCGTCGAGGTATTCCTCATAGGGACGGTCCAGATCGCTCAGGGCGTTCCTGAGTTTGGTCCACACCGGGCCGATCAACTCCCATGACAACCCCAGTTCCTTGAGCACTTTCTCGTGCTTGACCCGAATCTTGTCCAGGTTTTCCTGGTACGGCTTGTGGGCATGCGCCAACTCGGCCATCGCCTCGAGCTGGTCGGTGATTTTGGCCTCGCCGGGTACGCTGACACCCACCGCGCTCACCACAACAATCGGCCGGCGCTCGGCACGGGATGCTACAATTGCGGCCACGGCCTCGATCCGCTCGGCGGTTGCCACGCTTGTCTCGCCAAATTTCATTACTAGGCGTCCCATCATTGCTCCATTAGGGTAACTGACAGGTGGACAGAAATTTATCGTCGAGAGTAAAGTCCGCGTGGAAGCGGAACTTAATCGGATAACATAAACATTTTGTAAAAAAACTTCAATGGGTTTGGCAATATTTTTTGCCGTGGGTCCCTTACGCGCCCGGTTCGAATCTACCGGCGAGCGCTTTGCAAAAATCGCCGAACCGGCTGCTGCCCACTTCCGCCGCCGTTTCCCGCAGCTTTTCGTACAGTGGCCGCGCCCCGGCGATATCTTGTGGTTCGTACTTTATTTTCCACTCCAGCAGGGCGCGCAGGCTGTACATCAGGTTCTCCGGCTGGCCCGCCCGGCGGGCCTCCTCCAGGCTTTCCTCCAGAGTTCGGCCGCAAAGAACGCGTTCCCGGTCGCTGGACTGCGGGTCGGCCAGCACGTCCAGGGCCACGTTACGCAGCGCCCAGCTACGACCGAACGTGTCATCCAGTTCGGCGGAAAGCTTCAGTGCGCTGCCGTGGAAAGAACGGGCCCTGGCAAACTCTCCCTGCCGGCGGTAAATCTCGCCCAGCAGGTTGTCGATATCCATCCGCTGCATGTTCCAGCCGCCCCGGCGGGCCAGCCTGTCCGCTGGCAGCAGCACCTTGAGCGCCTCCTTGCCGCGGCCCAGGGTATGCAGCAACTCGGCCAGGTTGTAGCGCGTACCCACCACAAACTCCATGTAGCCGATCCGCCGGCCGATATCGAGCGCCTGAGTGTACCACGGCTCGGCCTGTTCGTACTGCTCCATGAACATGTAGCACTCGCCGATATTGAATTTCAGCGCGGCCAGTTCGCGCGTGGGACCCACCAGCGTCTCCAGGCGGTCGTGCTCCGCGCTCAGGGTTTCCAGCGCCCGGCCGTTGCGTCCGCTGTCGTTGTCGACCACGGCCATGTTGATCCGCACCATGATCTCGGTCTTGACGTCGCCGATAGAGGCCGCCAACTCCAGCGCCTTGCGGAGCCAGACCAGCGCTTCTTCCAGCTTGAATCCCCTCGAGAGCGCCAGCCCCCGCGAGTTGTAGAGTTGCGCCCTGATCCGGCGGAAGCGCTCCTCGCTCTCGTCGTCCACCATACCCAGGGCGAAATCGTAGGTTTCCACCGCCTCGTCCATCCTGCCCCGGCGCGCCGCCACGCTGCCGCGGTTACGCAGCAGGGTCGCCAGGAAAATACGCCCCTCCTCGTCCATCCCGCCTGCGGCCACCTGCCTAAAAACCTGCTCGGCCCGGTCCAGACAGGTTATCGCCTGAGCGGTGCTGCCCAGTTCCATCAGGGCGCGGGCGTGGGCGTTGAGGATTTCCGCCAGCAGGCGCGAAACCTCCCCGCCCAGTTTTTCCTCCGCCTGAGAGAACAGTTCCGCCGCGGCGGTATAATCGCCGGGCAGCGCCCGCTGGAACAAGGTCTGCCCCTGAAGGTAAAGCGCCTTGATCGTTTTTTCGCTATCACCGAGTTTCCCGGCCAGATCGGCCAGTTTAACGAAATCCGCCAGCGCGTCGTCGTAGCGGCCCAGCAGCAGGTTTACCTGGCCGCGTTGCTCGTGGAGCACGGTCCGCTTGCTGTCCGCACCGGCAACCCGGTACTCGTCCAGCAGCTTCCCGGCTCGCCCGAACAGCATCAGGCTCTTCTCGTTGTCAAAGATGCGGCGGGCCAGCTTGCCGGCCTCCAGATAGAACGTGGCGGCCTTGCCGGGAATCTCGGCATGCGAGTAATGCAGCGCGGTCAGCAGGGCCTTCTCGAAAGCGTTGGCCAGCTCGGTGTCCTCGAACGTGGCCGCCACCTGGCCGTGGAGCCGTTTGCGAAGAGTGGGCACCAGCTCCTGATAGAGCTTTTCGCCGATCAGCGCCCGCTTGAACGTGTAGACCCAGTCCGGGTCCTTTTCGTTCTCCAGCCGGGTGATCTCCTTGCCTGTCAGGTGGGAGAAAAGCTCTTCCAGGTCCCTGCCGGCGAACCGGCCGGCCTGGTCGGCCTGGGGCAGGAAACGGCGGATGATAATGTAGCGCAGGATATTGCCCAGCACGCTGGAATAGCGGATAGCCGCGTGCTCGTCGCTGCTGAGCATCGCGATCCGCTCCTCGATCACCCCCTGGATCCTGTTGGGGATAGTGACCGTGCCGAAATTCTCGGCGTCGAACCGGGTGCAGCGGCCGTCGACAACGGTGATCAGCTCCTGCTCGAGCAGCTTGCCGCAGAACTCGATAATGAAAAACGGGTTGCGCTCGAGCTCTTCCTCCACCCGGTGGACCAGCTCCGGGGGCAGCTCTCCGGCGGCACGCTCCTGATCGATTCCCAGCACGAGCGCCGCCAGCGTTTTGACCGCCCGCGGCTTGAGCAGACCCGGGCGGAATTCGTGGCGCTCCACGGGCAGGGATTTATCTCTGAGCACTCCAAGCTGGGCGCGGCTGCGGGCGTTGAGCGCCACCACCAGCCCCCCACCGGCGCGGCGAAGGATAAAACCGAGCAGGTGCAGGCTGTTGCGGTCCGCCCACTGCAGGTCGTCGATACAGAGCAGGGCCGCGCCCCCCCGGCTGCGCGCCTTGTCGGCGGCGGTGCGAAAGATATCGGCCGCGCACTGGTAAAAAAGATTGCGCCTCTGCTCGGCGTCCAGCGCCCGCGAGAAAGAAGTCTCCGGGATCCGCAGTCCCAGGAACGAAGCCATCACCGGAGCCCGCGCCTCCGGGCTTGCGCCAGCGCTATCCAGGGTGGCCAGCACACCGGCGATCCTGTGGCCGATCTCCTGTTCGCCCTCGTTGCCGCCGAGGCCGAACACCTGTTCCCTGAGGATTTTGATAAACGGGAAGAACGGGTAAGCGCCCTCGTCGCTGTGGCTCTCGGCAACTCCGCTGTCGCGCTGGATCTCGCCGGTATCGGGCCGGTCTCCCTGGTACCAGCTATAGCACTCGCCGAACCAGACAGGCCAGCCCTTGTCCAGCGCCCAGCCCGCCACCTCGGCTATCCGGCGGGTCTTGCCCACGCCGCTGGAGGCCACCAGCGAGATCAGCGCGGGCCGCTGGCTCGCGCCGTCGGCTGTACGTTCTAACGCACCCATCATCCGGCGCAGGCGGCTGTCGGCGCGCATGTCGCGCTCGGTGCGGACCACCCGGCCCGCGGATGTGACCAGCGGGTAGCGCCTGAGGCGGGCGATAAACTCAGCGACACTCTCCAGCTCCCGGCGCCGGTGAAGAGCATAGAGCGCCACCGGCCTGCTGAAACCCTTCAGTTCGGCCTCGCGTACGGGCGGCTCGGGATGGACCAGGTGCTCCAGCTTGCGGCGCTGTGAATCGACCGTGAACAGGGTCCCCGGCGGATGAACGAAAGCGCCCCCACGCCCTGTCTCCAGCGCCTCGTTGACCAGCCGGGCAGCCAGGTTGCAGTCCGGCCCGATAATGGTTTGCTCGTTATTGACGATATTATCTCCGGCCGGACCCTGCAGCGCCTTGCCCACGCTCATCCCACCGCGGATTTCCACGTCGGGGCCGAACTTATGGCCCAGCCGCGCGCCAAGATCGCGCCAGGCGTTCCAGAGGATTTCGGCGTAGTACATCTCGCCGCCCACGCGCTGGCCGAACTCGGTGCCCAACACACCCATCAGGTTGAAATGCCCCTTGGGAAAAATATTGTACTTGTAGTGGATCCCGAAACGGTCCATCACCACGTGGACCTCATCGGCCAGTTCGTTCAGCATAGCAGTGTCCCGCAGGGAGAAATTGCAGAACAGCACTCCGCTGTCACGCACCGATGAACAAGCTTCATCGAGCAGGATATTGCGCCGCGCATCTTTGCCCAGCCTGCGCACCAGGTACTCGGTCATGCCGGCGGTGGTAAAATACGGCTCCACCTTGAGCACCTGACCGGCCAGCGATTGCACCATCACCGCCAGCCCCCCGGCGTCCATCAAGCGCAGCTCCGCCGGGGCCGCGCCCGGCTCGGGAATTGTTGCCGAGCAGACCTCGGCCACGAAACCCTCGAGCTTGCGCATCCCACTTGCGCGGATCACCAGCTTGCAGAACCCATCGCGAAGCTCCGACAGGGCCAGGTCCCGTGGCTCAAGACCCAGCCAGCCCCCGGCCAGCAGCTCGTCCAGCCTGCCGCGGCAGATGCTGTCGATCCCGATCCCCTTGACCTCCGGCTCACTTGGGAACACCTGCTCGTCATTGCCGCCCAGTTTCTCGGCGCGGGCCACCCTGGTGCCCGCCGCTCCCCAGGTGATCCGGGCCTTGATCCGGCTGCCGTAGAACCCGCTGCCGGGGTCCTGCTCGAACACCAGCCCGCCGCTGGCCTTGACCACCAGGTTATCGATAAAGCCGCCGATCTCGTCCTGGCGGGGTTTGCCGGCCAGCTTGCGGCGCAGTTCCTCGCGCACTTCCAGCGTGACCCGCGGCATACAGGCACGGATGGCGAGGATCACTTTCAGGGCGGCCACGCCACGGTCGCCGCAGTTGTGCTCGTCGCGGAAATGCTCCAGCACCAGACCCATCTTGTTCAGGCAGAAGCGGTTGAGGATGCCGAGGTTCATGATGTCCCCGGCCTCTTCCTTGCCGAAACGGTCCGTGAGAAAAGTGAGCAGGGCGGTAAACCCGCTCACATCGGCGAAAAAAAGGTAGCTGCCCCCGGAGCTGTGGTTGCGGAAGTAACCCAGGATGGCGTCGCCGCCGCGCTCGCTGATCCCGTAGTCGGGGTCGCGGGCGGGTACGAACAGCGAGAGGTTATGCTGAAGGTTGGAAAGATAACTCCACAGCGAGAGCAGGTCCGCGTGAGCCAGCGAGGCCAACTCGTCCCTGGCGAAACGCTCCGCCCAGGCGGGGTGAAGCTCACCCAACAGAGCGGCCATCCGCTGCAACGCCGGGTCTCCGCCCGCTTGCCGGGCACGGCGCCTGCTCATCGTTGCTCCTCGCTCATTTTTCCCTTACTTCCGCCGTGCCTGCGGTAGATTTCGAGATATTTATCGTTGTTGACCTTGCGGGCCAGCGCGCCCAGCTCCTCCAGCACCCGAGCGCGGAAGTCCGCTTGCAGGCCAAGCTCGTCCCAGTTGTCCAGCAGCGAGATCAGGGTAACGGCCAGGTTTTCCGGCTGGCCGGCCTTGCGGCAGAATTCCAGCGATTCCTCCAGTAACTTTCCTGCTTCCCGCCGGTTGGCCTCTCCGCTCATTTTCAGCAGGTCGGCGGCCAGGTTGCGCAGGCTCCAGCCCGTGCCGAAATCGTCGTTTAGCTCGCGGGCGACAGAGATGGCGCTGCGATGGCGCTCGCTGGCAGCATCCAGGTTGCCGTCGACCATGTCCATCTCGCCCAGAATATTCTCCATGTCCAGCAGTTGCTGACGGTAACCGTGGCGACGGGCCAGGCGGGCACCGGCCTCCAGCACCCGGCGGGCCTCCTCGTTCTTGTCCTGGTCCCGAAGAGCCTCGCCCAGATTGTACATCACGTTAACCCCGAACTGGCGGCTGCTGATCCGCTGTGTGATCTCCAGAGCGCTGCGATAGTGCTTCTCCGCCCTGGCGGGATCACCCATGAAGTGGTAGCACTCGCCGATATTGAACTCGAACCCGGCCAGTGCCCGGCTCTCGCCGGCCAGTTTGTGGATCGTGTCGTAGTTGGAGACCAGCAGATCGAGGGCCTTCGTGTTCTCGCCCGAGTCGTTGAGCGTTACGCTCATGTTGTTCAGGATCAGCAGCTGAAGGTTTACATCGCCCACCTTGCGGGCCAGCGAACGGGCCTTGTAGAATGTCTGCAGGGCTTCCGGCAGCTGGAACGCCATCGAGAGGCAGATCGCTTTCGTGTTGAGCAACTGGGCCCTGACCGGCATGAACTCGGCCCCGTCGCCCGCCGCCGCTATCATCGCCAGCGCCTCGTCGGCGGCCTGAACGCCCTGCTTGCTGCGCCCCAGCCTCATCCGGACAGTGGCCAGGGTGCGGATCATCCTGGCGCGGAGGATAATTGTGCGCGGGTCGTCCATGTCCGCACCCACGGCCTCGAACCCCTCCAGCGCACTCAGCGTCATTTTTTCCGTCTTCTCGATATCGCCGGTCTCCAGCAGCACCCGCGACTGCCCGTTGCGGGCCTCCAACACCAGCAGCGGGAAACCGGACGCCAGCTTCCCGGCCCGGGCGAAGCTGGCGAGCGCACGGGCGAAATCATCCCGGGTGGCGCGGGTAAGGTAGGTACTGCCGGCAAGCAACTCGGCCCGCGCCCGTTTTTCGGGCAATTTCAGGCGCACGGCGGTTTTCTTCAGGCCGACGCTGTCGGCCAGGGCCTGCTCGTAGCTGCCCAGAGCCAGGGCGATCTTGCAGCGGGACTCGTGCATTTGCAGGCGCAGCCGGGCCGCCCCGTCCAGGCGGTGCTCGGCCAGGAAGCGCTCTACCCGGCTCAGCAGCCCCACAGCCCTCTCGTTTTCGAACAGCTCCCCGGCCATTCGTCCGGCGGCAAGATGGAACTGCGCGCCCTTCTGCGGTAACTCGGCCAGCTCGTAGTGCAGCGCGCAGTTGAGGTTTTTCTCCAGGGTTTGCTCGTCCCCGCGCTCCCAGATCCGGCCCGCCACGGCGTGGAGCCGCTTGCGCTGGGAGGGGGTTATGCCCTGGTAGAGCGACTGGCCGATCAGGGCGCGGCTGAAGTGGTAGACCGAGTCGGCGGCGCTGTCAACCTCGATTTCAAGCACCTGTCGGCCGGTCAGGGCATGCAGGCTCTGTTGTGCCTGCTCAGGAGCAAGCGCCGCCGACTCGGCTGAATTTATCTCGGCCACGTCGCGGCAACGCAGTACGTTACCCAGCACGGAGCCGTTGCGAATCAGGTCGAATTCCCGTCTCGGCAGGGCGTTGATCAACTCCTCGATAACCGACTGCACCCGGTTGGGCACGCTCATCGTGGCAAACGCCCGCTGATCGAAGCGCACGAGCTTGCCCTCACGGACGAACACCACCTCGCCGGCCAACAGCTTGCGGCAGAACTCGGTGATAAAAAGCGGATTGTTTTCCAGCTCGGCCAGGCGGCTTTCCAGCGCGGCGGGAAGGTTCTCGCCTGCCGACAGGCCAAGAGATACCCCGGCAAGGGCGCGCACGCCCTTGCGCGAGAGCGCTTTGGCCTCGAGCAGCATGAACCCGGTCCGCCCCCCGCCCCCCCCATCGTCCACCAGCGTCTCCAGGCGTTCCCTCTCCCGTGCGGCAGCGCAGAAGAGCAACCCGCCGCCGATCCGGCTCATCAGGAATCCCAGCAGGCTGATGCTGCCGCTGTCCGCCCACTGGAGGTCATCGATAACCAGCAGTATTCGTTTGCCGTGAGCGGCAATCAGCGCCTCGAACAGCGCGGCCACCTGCTCGAAAAACACGTTACGCCTCTCCTCGGGCGAGAGCGAATCCAATAAGCCGTCATCGCCGCGGTCGATCCCCAGGAAAGAGGCCAGCACGGCCAGCTCCCGCTCCCCGGCTCCCGTACCCCGCAGGCTGCGGGAAACGCTACGCAGCTTTTCCAGCGCCTCGGCCGGCGAATCGTTGCCCCGGATACCGAACACCTGGCCGTTGAGTACCTTGATAAACGGGTGGAACGGTACAGCCATATCTTCCGCCCGGCTCTTGCCCCGCCCCTCCTGTGCGCCCTGGTAGTAGCTCATGCACTCCGACCAGAGCACCCGCCAGCCGTCCCCGGCGCAGGTGTACATTATCTCCGCCAGCCGGCGCGTTTTGCCCAGCCCGGGCCGGCCGTAGAAACCCAGCATCCGGTTGACCTGCCTGCGCCGCCCGCCGAAATCGCTAACAAACGCCCTGGCCGCGGCCAGCAGCCTGTCTCCCCCGGCGGCGGCGCCACCGCCAAGAATCTCACCCTGATCGGTAACAAGCGGGAAGCGACGCAGGCGCGCGGCAAGCTCCACAGCCGACTCCTGCTCCTCGCGGCCGGTGAGAGTATATAACGGAACCGGTTCACGGAAGCCTTTGAGTTCGGCGCGCTCGAACGGCTCCACAGGGGTGACCAGGTGCTCCACCCGCGCGTAGCTCTCCCGTGCGGCCAGCAACGAACCGGGCGATTCCTTTCGTACCAGCGCCCTGGCCACCAGCCGCGCGGCCAGGTTGCAGTCCGGCCCGATAATGGTCAACTCGTTGTGCAGCAGGTTGTCGCCCACGGGACCCTGCAGGCACTGGCCCACGCTGAGGCCCGCACGCAACCGGACACTTTGGCCGAAATTGCGGCCGGTCTCCGCCAGCAAATCCCGCCAGCATTGCCAGAGCACCTCGGTGTAGAACCGCTCGGTCTCCGGCGCACCGGCCACCTCCATGCCCAGCGAGGCCATCAGGTTGAAATCGCCCAGCGGAAAGATATTGTACTTATAGACCAGCCCGTAACGGGTCATCACGCGGTGGATTGCATCCGCAAGCTCGCCCAGCAGGGCGCCGGAGGAAATGTTGAAATTGGCGAACAGGATGCCGGTCTCGTGCACACGGCTGGAGCGCTCATCAAACAGGTTGGACAACTTGGCGCCGGGTCCCAGCCCCCGCACAACCTGCTGGACCAGCTCGCCGCCCTGAAGGTAGGGTGCGCTGCTTTCGATAGCGCGGACGATATCGCCGATACCTTTTGCCGCTCCGCCTGGTTCACCGGTTGCTATTGACTTTTCGAAGCGGCCGATTTCATCCCATGTGCGTTCGGCCAGGCGGTCCATGCCGCGAGGGGTAAGCACGAGCTTGGTGAATTCACCGAAGCGCCGGGTGCGATAGTCGCCCTTCCGGAGCCAGCCGGTGGCGAGCAATTGCTCAACTCCACTGGCCGAGGCGTCGTCGTACCCCACACCCTTGACCTCGGCCAGGCGCTCGTGGACTTTCTCATCGCTGCCGCCCACTTTCTCGCTGCCCGCCAGGTGGCGGGCGCTACGGCCCCAGGTGATCCGCGAGCGCGAGGTGGAACCATAGAATTCGCTGCGGCCATGGCTCTGTCCGGCCACAACCCCGGCGCTGGCCTTGATCTCCAATCCCTCGATAAACTTGCGGATTTCGTCCTGGTGGGGTTTTCCGGCCAGCTTGCGGGTGAGTTCCCCGCGCACTTCGGCAGTAATCGTGCCCAGGATCGAGCGGAAAGCGATTGCGCTCTTGAGGGCATCGGCGGCCGGGTCTGTATCCTCGCGCACCCCGGCCTGTCCGTAACAGGCGATCAGCACGCCCATCCGGTTGAGGCAGTAGCGGTTGAGGATGCTCATGTTCATGATGTCGCCGGCTTCCTGCTTGCCGAAGCGGTCGGTGAGAAAGGTGAGCAGCTTGGTGAATCCGCTCACATCAATCATCACGTAGCTGGGCCTGAGTCCGGTGCGGCCCGGACGTTTGAAATAGGCCACCACGGCATCGCCGCCGCGCTCGGTAACGCCGTAGGCGGGGTCCGAGGCCGGGACGAACAGGCTCAGTCCGCGGCTCACACCGGCCAGATATGTTTTTACTTTACCGAGTTGTTTAGCTGTTAAAGACTTTCCCGGGGCAAGAGAACGAACCCAGCCCGGGTGGTAAACCGAGAGGATATTCCGGAGCGTTGCGAGGTTGGATTTGTTCAGATCGGGCATCTGACTCCCGGCCAATTGACGTGGGGGCAAGAGTGCGGAGCTGCAAGCCGATCCCGGGGGGAGCGGTTACATCCGGCTGATTCTCTCCGAGAGAATCCGGAAGCCGTCCCCATCGCGGGTAAGGTAGAGTTTCTTGCGGCCCACCGAATGGTAGCGGTCGGAACGGTACTCTTGGTTGAAACTGACCACCAGGTAGTTGTGAAAAGCGTAAACGTTGATATCGGTCAGGGTTACTTCGATTTTTTTGTACGCCCTGTTGAGCCTCTGCTTATGGGCGCGGTGCTGGGCCTTGGTGCGACCGTAGCCGGCAAAACGTTCGTCGTAGCAGGCCATGTAGTCATCGAGCCGTTTCCCCTCCCAGCTCGATTTCCAGGCGGCGATAAACTCCAGCACGCTTGCCCGCGCGGAATCGTACTGATCCCCGGATTCCATGTGCAGGCTGTCATCGACAATGATCGGCGTGTCCCAGAGGGTGATATAATCGCTGAGCTCCATGATATCCGCGTTGGTAACCACAACACAGCCCTCCGTGTCGTAGCTTTTCTCCACCCGCTCGTCCTCGTCGACAGCGTGGAGCCAGATTCCGCTGCCGCTCTTGTGGCGCAGACGGTCGAAATCGTTGGGATAGTCCATCACGAAAGCACGCAGACCGTACTTGGCGGGAAGCTGCTCATCTTCGAGGATACCGCGGAAGAAATAGACGCCGTTGGGGGTCTTGAGGTCTCCCTCGCGCAGCTTGGTGCCGTTGTTGTTACGGCCCGTGGTGCAGCGGAAGCGTTTGTAAAGGCGGGGGCCGCCCTCGCCGCCGCGGTAGAGATAAAGCTCCTGCTCCTGCTTATCGACCAGCAGGGCATAGTCGCCGCCATCGCGGCCCATCTCCAGCAGGTACGCCGGTTTGTCCTGCTTCGGCAGCGCAGCGCCCACAATGAGCGGAAACAGAAACACAATCGCCACGGCCAGCATCCGAATCCGCATAGGCCGAACACTCTCCAGCTAACGTTGAACCGTCCATAAGCGCCGAAACATCCCCGCGCCCACGGTCATAATTCCAGAGCAGTAATGACATGGGAAAATAACAATCAACCCGGCTCGATGTCAAACCAAAATCTCAGTCACGATTCGTCCCTGCGGCGCCTGCCCACCTTACCGGCCCCGGCACTGATCAGGCGGCTCAACTCCCTGTCGCTCAGGGTCCGGCACTGCCCGGGGACCAGGCCCTGCAGGGTAACCGGCCCGATCCGGTGGCGGCAGAGGTAGCGGACCTCGCAGCCCAGGGCCTCGAACATCCTGCGGATCTGGCGTTTTTCGCCCTGGGTCAGGATCACCTCGAAAGTACCCTCGCCGTGGCTGAAGCCCAGCTTGCTGACAGACTCGGCGCGCATGTTGCGGCCATCGATCTCCATGCCGCGCTCCATACGCATCAGGCCCTCGCCGCCGGGGTTACCCCGCACCCGGACGGTGTAGTGCTTGCGGACCTTGAACGACGGGTGAGTGAGCCTCTGGACCAGCTCTCCGGAGTTGGTGAACAGTACCAGCCCCTCGCTGTTTTTATCCAGCCGTCCGGCGTAGAGCCAGCGTTTTTCGCGCTCTTCGCTCGGGAGCAGGTCGTAGACCGTGCTCTCGTTGTGCGGATCGTCGGCACTGGTCACATAGCCGATTTTCTTGTAGAGGATCAGGGCGGCGGGCCTGGCGGGAGGCGGGGCCAGCGGCTTGCCGTCCACTTCCAGTTTATCGGCGGCCGGATCGACCCTGATCGCCGGATCGGTGACAACACTGCCGTTGAGTTTCACCCGACCCTGGGCGATCAGTTTTTCGGCCCCGCGTCGGGAACTGGCGCCGGCGCGGGCCAGCACTTTCTGGATTTTCTCGCCCTGAGGGGAATCGGTCATTTTGGCTCTTAACGTTGTGGATTCAGATAAACATCACTCCAAAGGGGCGTAACAAAACCTCAACGCCCTCAAAAAACAGACAGAAACGACATAGCTCAATACAGCAAAACTAAATTCAGCAGAATGAAATCATCGTTTCCGTTCGACGGCAAATTGCAAAAATCCCCCTTGCAGTCAAGGGGGAAACAGGGGGTTGTCCGGCTTTTCACGCTTTCAGTTACTATCTTTTGTCAGACCAGCTCCTGCTGGGTGCCCTCGCTCTCAGCAGCAGAGAGGGCTGAACCATGGGCCTCCTGCTCACTGAGAAGCACTTCGAGCTCGCTCTCACGCGGGAGGCTTTCCAGGTCCGAGAGGCCGAAATAGCGCAGAAAATCCGGCGTGGTGCCGTAGAGCAGGGGGCGGCCCAGCACCTGGGCCCGGCCGCGGATAGTGACCAGCTTCTTTTCCAGCAGGGATTTGAGCACTCCAACGGGGTTGACACCCCTGATCTTCTCCACCTCCGCGCGGCTGATCGGCTGACGGTAGGCCACTATCGCCAGGGTTTCCAGCGCGGCCGGGCTGAGTTTATGGGAGCCGCTCTGACGGCCCAGGCCACGGACGTACTCGGCCAGTTCGGGCACCGTACGGTACTGGTAGCCACCGCTGATTTTCATGATCCTGAACGCGCGGGCGCTGGATTGGTAGTGTTCGTTGAGCCCGGCCACCGCCGTGTGGACTTCCTCCTGTTCCATCCCGGCCAGTTCGGCCAGCCTGAGGGCAGCCACCGGTTCGCTGGAAGCGAACAGCATCGCCTCGACTACAGTCATGTTGTCATAACCACTCATCTGCAACCCGTATTTATTGATATTCCTTGTCGTCCACGGCCTCGCCATCGTCCGCGCCGCCCCAGTCCGCATCGCTGCCGCCGTCACGGGGATCGCAATCATTGTCCAGCGGCTCCCCGACAGGTTTCAGCTTGCGCCTGGCGATCCAGAGCTGGCCGAAAGAACCGGCCTGATCGACCATGATTTCCGAGCGTTTAGCCATCTCCAGCAGGGCCACCAGTGTGACCACGATAAACATCCGGCTGGAGTCCTCTGGCAGCAGATCGGCAAACAGCACGCGCTCCTTTTCGTTTAACAGCGCGCGGATGGCGCGGGCGCGTTTTGCCGATGAAACTTTCTCGCGGGCCACCCTGTGGACCGGCGCGGGCGGCGGCTTGCGCAGCATCAGGCGGCCGAAAGCGAGGATCAGCTCGTTGACAGTCGCGTCGATCTCCGGTTCCAGCTCCTCGCTGCGGCGGAAATACTCCACTTCGCTCCAGCCGCGCTCGGCCCTGCGTGTGCTGTCGTCCTCCAGGCGGCGCATGTGGCCGGCGATTTCCTTGAACTGCATGTACTCGACAATCTTCTCGACCAGCTCGCGGCGCGGGTCTTCCCAGTCTTCGTCCCCCTCATCGCCACGGGGCAGCAGCAGCCTGCTCTTGATCTGCAGCAGCGTGGAGGCCATCAGCACAAAATCACCGGCGCGCTCCAGGTCGAGCTTCTCGATCCGGGCGACATACTCCAGGTACTGCTCGGCCAACATCGAGATCGGGATGTCGTAGATGTCAATCTCGTGCTTGCGGATCAGATAGACCAGCAGGTCCATCGGACCCTCGAAAACATCCAACTGTACCTGATAGTCGTCCATCGGTCCTCGCGCCATAGCTGCTTAGTACACCATACCCATCGCCTCGCGGACAAGCCGCATGGTCTCGCCGGCACGCTTGGATGCCGCCGCGCTGCCATCGGAGAGGATCTGGCGAACCTGATCCGGGTTCTTCTCGAATTCGCCGCGGCGCTCGCGGATGGGATCAAGCACCTTGCCGAGGGCGCCGGCGAGCTTTGCCTTGCAGTCCACGCAGCCCAGCGCTCCGGTGCGGCAGTTTTCGGCTATCTCGCCGGTTTCTTCTTTATTAAATATCTGGTGGTAGGCATAGACCGAGCAGACCTCCGGTCGCCCCGGATCGCCACGGCGAACTTTCTGCGGATCGGTGACCATCCGGCGCACTTTCTGCCTGACGTTCTCATCGTCGTCGGAAATATGGATCGAGTTGCCCAGGCTTTTGCTCATTTTCCTGCCGTCGGTGCCCGGCAGGCGCGAAACCCTGGTCAGCTTGGCCCTGGGCTCGGGGAACACGCTGCTGTAGAGATGGTTAAAGCGGCGTGCTATCTCGCGCGTCATCTCGATATGGGCCACCTGGTCCTCGCCCACGGGCACAAGGTCCGCGCGGTAGAGCAGGATGTCGGCGGCCTGAAGGATCGGGTAGCCCATCAGCCCGTAATGGATTTTCCCGCCCAGGCCCATATCGGCGATCATATCCTTGATCGTGGGATTACGCTCCACCCACGGCATGGGAGTGATCATGCCCAGTATCAGGTTCAGCTCGCAGTGCTGAATCACCCTGGACTGGATCAGAAACTTCGCGCGCTCCGGGTCCAGGCCCACGGCCAGCCAGTCGAGCACCATCTCGTGGATATTGCCGGGTATCTCCGCGCTTTTTTCGAAACCGGTGGTCAGCACGTGGTAGTCAGCCACCAGGAAATAGCAATCGTAGGTGTCCTGTAACTTGATCCAGTTATCCAAAGCTCCCACCAGGTGCCCCAGGTGGAGCTTGCCTGTCGGGCGCATTCCACTTAAAATGATGCCCTTGCGCTGCGCCATTACCATCCCTCTCGTTTGTTAGAATGCCATCGTCCCCCGCGCGCAGGGGGTACAAAGCAGATCTTGTTTTTACAAAGAAAACTTCCGGGTAATTCCTCCCGGCCCCTACATCGCCACAGCCTGCACCAGCGTCATCAGGCCGCGGAACATCAGCCTGGCGGGCAGGAAAAAGATACTCAACAGGTTGAAATACATCGCCCCCAGCAACAGGACGAAACCGTAGGGCCGGATAGCCGCGTACTTGCGGGCCGCCTCGTAGGGCAGCAGGTTTTCCAGGATATGCGACCCGTCGAGCGGGGGGATCGGGATCATGTTGAAAACAGCCAGAATCAGATTGATCCAGATCCCGTAGTGGAAAACCTGGAAATACGGCCCGCGCCAGAACGAGGCGTCGAGCGGAACCACTTTCACCACCACCATCAGCAGCACGGTAAAACCGAGCGCCAGCAGGAGGTTGGAGATCGGCCCGGCGATACTGACAATTATATCGTCGCGGCGCGGCTGGTTGAAATTGCGCGGGTTGACCGGCACCGGCTTGGCCCAGGCGAAAAAGACAGTGCTGCCCGAGATCAGCAGCATGATCGGCACCAGGATCGAGCCGATAGGATCGATATGCGGCACGGGGTTGAGCGTGATCCGGCCCAGCATCCGGGCGGTGGGGTCGCCGGCGCGCTCGGCGGCAAGCCCGTGGGCGCATTCATGCACGACCACCGAAAAGAGCAGCACCGGCACTACTATCAGCCATTGTTCCAAAGCGGGGTTAGTCCTTTCCGGTTCATCCTGTTGAGCCCAATGCAGATAGCCCCTTCGCTGAGGCAGCAAGCAGAAGAAAGTATAAGGACCCGGAGTTTTTTTGTCAACGAGGGCGCTGTGGGGGGGGGGTGAAAACCGGAATATTATCAACAGGGCGCCTTACGGGGTGCATTTTGCTATTGACCGGCCCCGGCCGCCCGGCTTATTATAGAAATTCCTGATATCCGCAAATTATAGTACCTGCCGTTAACCGGGATACGCGTCCGGCGAACGCCCCTTTATTCAGCCTCCGGAGTAAAAAGCATGGGATATATCGATTTCAGCATGCTGATAGTGTTCCTGATCGGAATGTTCGCTATCGGCTGGCTACTATCGCGCTGGATCGACACGGCCGATGATTTCATGGTAGCCGGACGACATCTGACCCCGTTCATCCTGGCCGCGGCGCTGACCGCCGCCAACGTGAACCTCTACAGCTTTATCGGTCAGAGCGGCACCGCCTACCAGCACGGGATCAGTATCGTCTGGCAGACCTGGACCGGTAACATGGGGCTGGTGTTAAGCGGGCTGATAATCATCCCGATTATGAGGAGGTTACGGATCCGAACCGTACCCGAGTTCTTGGGTATGCGCTATAACGTGGGCGTGCGTACGCTGATCGGCACTTACTGGGTGTTCCGGCTCAGCTTCTGGCTGGGAGTCGTGCTGCTGGCCGCGGCCACGGCATTCAAGACAATCGCGTTTGTGGACGGGCTGGCGTTCACTGGAAGTCTGCATTTCTGGCTGTTTATTTTCGCCGGTATCGCCGTGGCCTACACGTTCCTGGGCGGAATGTGGTCGGTGACTATCACCGATGTGATCCAGTTCATCCTGATGCTGGGCGGGGCGCTGATCATGCTGCCGCTGGTGATGCAGCAGGTGGGCTGGTTCCCCGGGCTGGTCGAGGCGGTGGAGGCCGGCCACATGGACCTGGTGCCCCAGTTTGGCAAGTATAACTGGATGTTTATCCTGGCGATCTGGATTCTGGGTATCCAGTGGGCCAGCACGGACCAGGGCCTGCTGCAGATGTCGTTCAGCGCCAAGGACGCCAGGAGCGCCGCGCGGGGGCTGGTGCTGGCCGGGATTATCACCACGCCGTTCGCACTGCTTTGGATTCTGCCCGGCCTGGCAGCCAGTATCCTTCATCCCGGCCTGGAAGTGATGGACAGCGCGTTCCCCACCCTGATGAGCAGCACACTGCCGCCGATCGTGCTGGGGATAGTGGCCTGCGGCCTGCTCTCGAGCCAAATGAGCACGATCAGCACCAATCTGACGGGCGTGGCCACACTCTTTGTTAACGATATCTATAAAACCGTGCTGAATAAAACCGCCAGTCCTAAAAACGTGCTGTGGACTGTGAAGATCATGACCTTTCTCGCCGGCGCGATGGGGGTCGGGTTCGCCTACCTGATTCCACTGATCGGTGAGAACGTGGTGGAGGCCTATCTTACGGTTGTAGGCATTTTCGACATGCCGTTTTTCGTGATCACGATCGTATTCGGCTTGCTCTGGAAGCGGGCTAACTGGCAGGGAGCGCTGATCGGCTACCTTTGCGGGGTGGCGGTGGGCATTATCTCAGCCTCAATCTATGGAACCGAGTCTTTCTTTTTAAGCACGTTTCTCAGCACCACAGCCGTGCTTGTGATCACTCCGGTCGCAGCCCTTTTATTCCCTAAAGCAAAAGACGAGCAACTCGATCACGTGTGGAAAGCCCGTACGCATAGCGAGGCCGACGAGGGAGCGCCGTTCCATATTGTCCCCGTATCGACGGGCGGGAAGTTCTTCTTCGTTTTGTTTTTTGTTTCGCTGGCTGTTTACCTCGCGGGGGTGATCAGCGGCTCGATGGGCTGCCCGTGGGCCGGGGGTCTGGCTCTTACCGGGATGATCGCTTATTTCCTGAGCGGACTGTTCCGCCTGTTTTACGACTGAGGGGCCACGGATTTCCCCATTGCCCAGCCCCAAATACAATAAGGACTTTCTGATCAAGCATAGCGCGGGCGGCCCCGGCCGGGGCCGCCCTTTTTACTTTGAGCAAACCGTGTGGAAGCGGGCAGGCACGTTCATTGCTTTTCGCACCCCGTGCGGTTCCAATCCCTCCCGTGCAGGCCCTGGCAATGAACGTGCCTGCCCGCGCCTGCTCTTTAGAGCACTCAACTCTCCCTCCCCTGCCCGTGCACGTTGACAACCCTGCGGCGCTGGGCTTAGATTGTTGCCGGTTTCTTTTATTTGGTATCAGCTTGAATCACACTTCTTTTAAAGTGAGTTACCTAAGATGGGCCTGCTGGACGCGCTGATTCTGGGAGTGCTGCAGGGGCTGACTGAGTTCCTGCCGGTCTCCAGTTCAGGGCACCTGGCATTGGGAAAACACCTGCTGGGCCTGACCACTCACGGGCTGATGTTCGAGGTGGCGCTGCATGTGGCCACAGCCCTGGCTGTGGTGCTGGCCTACCGCCGGCGGCTCTCCGGCCTTGTCGAGGCGCTGCCGCATGCCCTCAGCCTTGCCGCCTGGAGAGTGAGTCCCGGATCAAGCAAGGTCCATCTGGAGCGGGCCGGCAACCTGCGGCTGATGTTATTCCTGGTGCTGGCAACCGTGCCGGCGGGCGTGGCCGGACTGCTGCTCAAGGACTCGGTGGAAAGCGCGTTCAACTCGCCCAGGGTGGTCTGCCTGATGTTGGTCGCCACCGGCGTCGTGCTGTTCGTTTCCCGTTTTGCGCCCGCCGGGAGCAAACGCGGGCTTACCTGGGGCCGCGTGCTGCTGATCGGGGTGGCCCAGGCGTTCGCCCTGCTGCCCGGGATCAGCCGCTCGGGGACGACTATCACCGCCGGGCTGCTGCTCGGCCTGTCGCCGGGTCTGGCGGCGGAGTTCAGTTTACTGCTGGCCCTGCCCGCGATTTTCGGGGCGACAGTAGTTGAGATAGCCTCGCAGTTCGCCGTGGCCCCGCCGGACTTTCCCGGCACCTGGGCATTGATTGTCGGGCTTGGCGGCGCGTTTTTCTCCGGCCTGATCGCCATCTTTTTCCTGCTGAAGATATTGCAGAAAGGCCGGTTCGACTACTTCGCCTGGTACTGCTGGGCCATCGCCGCGCTGGGCTTGATTCTGCTCTGATTTTGCATTAACTCCCACCTTAAGAAGCGCAAGAAAAACAATCCATTCGCTTGACTTGGTAAATCGTCTGGAGTACAATTAATCAGCTACACAAATTGATCCCCATCAGGGCCCGACAGGTGAGCTTGAGTACTCACGGGAGGCCGTGGGGTCTGTGGCCGCGCCGGCAGCATCCGTTGTAATCCGGCCGGCGGACTCAGTTCCCTGCGGAGCTATCCAAATGCAAGTCTTGGGGCCATACTTGATGGGGATTAATTTGTCCCCTCCACTTCCCTCCGACCGCTTACTTTAATTCGCATGGCAATATTTTCCTGTCTGCCGCAAAAAAGAATAGCCAATGCGGAAATATTTACAACCACCCGTCTTCGCTCACACCCCCAGACCCCTGTTATCCATGAATACCCCCTGACTACGCCGGTGGCATAAAGCTTGCCCTTCCACAGGCAACGGGCTGCGGGATTGCGCCCTCATGCAAGCTTAAGCCATTATCGGCAACGAATTAGGTTGGAGAGAGGCGATGATCAAGGGACTCTACACCTCGGCCGGCGGGATGCTGCCGCTGCAGTTCCGCCAGGACCTGGTGACCAACAACCTGGCCAACTCCAATACGGCGGGCTTCAAGCAGGACCAGGCGTTTGTCCGCGAACTGGTCACCGCCGATCTCTATCTGAATGAAAACCAGATCGCGTCTACCGGTAAGCGCCCGCCGATGGTAAACGTCTCCCCGCCGGCGTTCCGCGCCGCGGTGGGTGATGCCAGCCAGGTGGTCCAGCAATACACTGATTTCAGCCAGGGCCCGATGCAGGCTACAGGCAACGCGCTCAACCTGGCGCTCGATGGTGACGGTTTCTTCACTGTCCAGACTCCCGGCGGGACGCAGTACACCCGCAACGGCTCGTTCAGCATCAACGAGAACGGTGAGCTGGTGACCGCGCAGGGCCACGTTGTGCTGGGCGATGGCGGCCCGATCAACGTCTCCGGCGGCACGATCAACGTGCTGACCAACGGCAATGTCGCGGTCGAAGGGGTCGTGCGCGGCAACCTTCGCATTACCGATTTCCCCAAGCCCTACGAGATGACAAAGATCAGCGACAGCCTCTTTGTGCCCCAGAGCGGTGGAACGGGCCAGGCCGCGGAAAACGTGACCGTTAACCAGGGGATGATCGAGGGCAACAACGGCAACCCTCTGGATCAGTTGGTCAAGATGATTGAAATATCGCGAATGTTCGAGTTGGGACAGCGGGCGATCCGCCTGCAGGACGAAACCCTGCAGCAGGCGGTGACCCAGGCCGGCCGGATCTGATAACGGGCCGGGACACCGTGATCTCTCTACCTTTCAGACTGAAGCACTGGAGCGAAAAATGATGCGAGCAATCCGTACCGCCGCCACCGGGATGAAAGCTCAGGAAGTGCGGGTGGACATAATCTCCAACAACCTGGCCAACGTCAACACCGCGGGTTTCAAAAAAACCCAGGCCCAGTTCCAGGACCTGCTCTACCAGACCCTCCGCCCGGCGGGCGTGGTGGAGTACGAGGGCCTGGTGGTGCCCACCGAGTTGCAGGTCGGCCACGGGGTCAAGCTCTCGAGCACCCAGAAAGTGTTCACCCAGGGCACGATGAACAAGACCGGCAACAATCTCGATCTGGCGGTTATCGGCGACGGGTTCTTTCAGATCCTGATGCCCGATGGCACCACGGCCTATACCCGTGATGGAAATTTCGAGATCAGCCAGGACGGAATCCTGGTCACCACCGAGGGCCTGCCGCTACAGCCGTCAATCACTATTCCGCAGACCGCGATGGATATCTCGGTGGGCGCCGACGGTAACGTGGACGTAATCCAGTCCGGACAGGTCCAGCCCCAGAACGTGGGCCGGATCGAACTGGCAAGGTTTATCAACCCCGCCGGGCTGCGCAATATCGGCGACAACCTGTTCACCGAAACCATAGCCAGCAACACTCCGATCCTGGGCAACCCGGCCGAGAACGAGTACGGCAGTATCGAGAAAGGCTACCTGGAGCTGTCCAACGTCTCGGTGGTCGATGAGCTGGTGGACCTGATTACCGCCCAGCGCATCTACGAACTGAACTCGCGGGGCATTTCAATAGCGGATACCATGATGCAGGTGGCGACCAGTATCGGCCGCTGAACCTGAAAACGTGTTTTTTTTCAACACTCTGATAATGCTTAACGGATAAAGTCAAGATGAGACTCGCACTTATCACATCTTTTGCGGTTCTGCTCGGTACGTTTACCGCTGTTGCCCAGCAGCCTCCTCCGGACCTGGGAGCCACCCGGGCGTTCGTCTATCTCGACAGCAGCGTCACGGTGTCCGGCGCACAGATCAAGCTGGCGGACGTGGCCGCGGTCAGCGGGCTCGACGACGAGTTGATCGGCAAGCTGGAAAACATGCCTCTGGGCCAGTCTCCTCTTCCCGGCAAAACGCTCACTATCGAACGCAGCGACATCCGCAGGCAGATGGCCAGCTGGCGAATCGACGCCGTGCGGGTGGCGATCACCGGCAGTAACGAAGTTTACGTGCAGCGCAAGGGACGCAAGGTTGCCGGCGGCGAGATCACCGCGCTGATCGACCGCTGGGTGGCCGATTCCTGGCGCGACCAGGACGTGCGCACCGAGGTGGTCTATACCCGGATGCCCGACAGGCTGGCGCTGGAACACGAGGAGTTCACCCTGCGCGTACTCGATCCGCTCAGGCGACACGTTACCGGTTCGATAGCGCTCTCCGTGGCCGCCATGGACGGTGACCGGGTGCTGGCCCGCTTTCCCGTTTCACTCATGGTGCGCGCCTGGCAGGAAGTGGTCGTGGCCGCCGGCGATCTGGGCAGGGGAGAGATTATCACCAGCGACGACATCGCGTTCGCCGAGCGCGAGTTGAACAACCTGCGCGGCGCATCGATCAATGCGGTCGATGATGTGGTGGGCAAGCGCCTGCTGCGCCGGATTCGCGCCGGAGCGGTTATCACCGCCGCCCACCTGGAGAACCCGCCGCTGATCGAACGCGGAGACGATGTGTTTCTGATAGTGCAATACAACGGCATCACTGTCGGCTGCGCGGGCAAGGCCTCGCAAAAAGGTGTCCGCGGCGACAGAATCCTGGTCCGCAACCAGTATGGCAGAAATCTCACCGGTGTGATCAAGGACGAGCACACCGTGGTGATTACCCCTTAATGAAGAAAAGGAACCCAGCGATGAGAACCGCGCAAAGCAAACAGACACAACATCGGCCGCCCCGCACCGATTGCCGTGCCGCCGGGCAACTGGCCCGCAGCGTGGCCGTGGCCGCCTGCCTGGTGTTGACACTGAGCGCTCAGGCGTTCGCCCAGCTCGAGTTCAAGGGCAATGTCGCCAGCCTGTTCAGCGATGAGCGCGCTTACAAGGTGGGCGATGTGATCACGGTGGAAATCAATGAGCGGCTCCAGGGCCAGAACAACTCCCAGTTCCGCAGCCAGCGCAGCAATGACATCTCGGCCGAGTTCGGCGCGGGCAAGGTATTCGGCTTGTTCAACCCGTTCGCCGGCGACATAAGCACCCAGAACGATTTCGACTCGCGTGTGCAGAACAGAAAGCTTACCTCTTTCACCACCCAGGTCAGCACCAGGGTGATCCGCACCGACGATCTTGGCAACCTGTACCTGGAAGGCAGCAAGGTAATCAACCTGCCCGACGAGCAACAGGTAGTCGTGCTCTCCGGCGTGGCCCGCAGCCGCGATGTCAGCCAGCAGAACAGTATTCTCAGCTCACAGATCGCGGACCTTCACGTAACCCTGAAGGGCAAGGGCGAGGCCGAAGACGCGCGCAAGCCCAGCCTGTTCGCCCGTATTTTCCAGTGGTTCTTCTAACGGCCGGGACGCACCTCTTCAGGGTAATCCAGGGAGCGAGTTAAGGAACATGAACTTTTTCTTCGAAAATAAATCCGCCGTGGTTCTGGCGCTGGCCACGGCGGCGCTGATGCTGCTCTGCCCCGCCTCCCGCGCTGCGCGGATCAAGGATATCGCCCACGTACAGGGCACCCGCAGCGAACAGCTTATCGGCTACGGCCTGGTGGTGGGACTCAACGGCACGGGTGATGGCAGGTCGCTCTTTACCAACCAGTCCACTGCCAGCATGCTCAACAAGTTCGGCGTCCAGGTGGACCCCGGCGACATCAAATCCCAGAACGTGGCCGCCGTGATGGTCACGGCCAGCCTGCAGAGTTTCGACAAGCCCGGCGGCACTCTGGATGTAACTGTCAGCTCGGTCGGTGAGTCGAGCAGCTTGCAGGGTGGTGTACTGCTGCGCACCCAGTTGTTCGGCTACGACGGCAAAACACTCTACGCCGTGGCCCAGGGGCCCGTTTCAATCGGCGGGTTCAACGTGGGCGCGCAGTCGGGAGGCGGCGGCGCCGGCGCGTCGATCCAGCGCAACCATCCCGTGGTGGGACGCGTACCCGGCGGAGCGCAGATCTGGCGCGCGCTGGAAGTGGGCTTTATCGACGACTGGCGGATCATGCTCACTCTGGAGAGCAGCGATTTCACCACCGCCCGCAGGCTGGACCAGGTGGTGGACAACCATTTCGGCAGTGATATCGCCCTGCCTATCGACGGTCTCTCGGCCTATGTAACCATCCCCGAGGAGTACCGCGACCCGGGGCGGATAATCGAGTTCATCAGCGAGTTGGAAAACCTTGACGTCACCCCGGCCACCAGCGCGCGCGTGGTGATCAACGAGCGTACCGGTACGATCGCTATCGGTGAGAACGTTTCAGTCACTCCGGTACAGATCGCCCACGGCGGCCTGACAGTTACTATCGGCACGGGCATGTCTGTCAGCCAGCCCTCCACCCCGCTGGGTGGAGGCGCGGCTTTGGTAACTCCCACCGCCGCGGCCAGCGTTGTGGAACAGGTGCGCAAGTTTATCGAGATGGGCGGCACCGCCGGCGACCTGGTAACCGCGCTCAACGTCATGCAGGTCACACCTCGCGACATTATCGCCATTTTTCAGGCGCTCAAGGAAGCCGGAGCGCTTAACGCCAAACTCGTAATTATGTGATCGGAGTCCTGCGTGAGCAGCGGCATGGACATGCTTTCCTTTCCCGCAAGCGCCAGTATGATGAACGCGGCCAATCAGAACCTGGAGTCCAGCCTGCGCGTTCTCCAGCAACGCACGGAGAACGCGGACGGCGAGGAGAAGGCCCTGCGCCAGGTGAGCCGGGACATGGAGTCGTTGTTTGTTAAAATGCTGCTCGACTCGATGGACAAGACCGTGCCGCGCGGGAAAGATTCCTGGGACAACAGTCAGGCCACGCAGACCTGGCGCGGCATGTTGAACGAAGAACTGGCCGGACAACTGGGCGAAAACAGTCCTATCGGCCTGGCGGACATGATCTACAAGCAGTTATCCGGGGACATGGCGCGACACATGGAAGTGCCGCCCGCCGCCGCCGCGCCCGTCCAGGAGGCTACTCCCGGCGAAACCGGCGGCGCGCCGCCGCTGGTGCCCCAGGCTCCCCTGGCGCCTGAGAAACCAGCGGCGCCCCAGCACTCCTCGGCCACACAGCGCGTTCGCAGCCTTCGCGGCCTGATTGAGCGCGCCGCGGCCGACGAGGGAGTCGATCCGGCGCTGGTGGCTGCGATGATCGCCCAAGAGAGCGGCGGCGATCCCGAGGCGGTAAGTCCCGCCGGGGCGCGCGGGCTGATGCAGTTGATGCCCGCCACGGCCAGGATGCTGGGTGTGGAGGATGTTTTCGATCCGCTGCAGAACGTGAGCGGTGGCGTGCGCTATATCAGCCAGTTGCTGGAACGTTTCGGCGGAGAAGAAAAACTGGCCCTGGCCGCCTATAACGCCGGACCCGGCACCGTGGATCGCTACGGAGGCGTGCCTCCCTACCGCGAAACCACCGACTATGTTAAACGCGTGGCCCGGCTCAAGACGGATTTCCGCGAGCTGGGCTTCGGAGGGGACGGAGTGTGAGCAATGGCTGAGCCAGCACGTGGGGACAATGAGCTTGCGGCCGGCAGGATGCATACTCTGCTCGGCGAGATGTGCGACGGCCTGGACGAGCTCTACAGCTGCCTTCGCCGGCAGCAGAAAGCGCTGGTTCAATGGCGGATGGCCGATTTTCTGGAAACTATCCGGCTTCAGCGCACTCTGGCCGAGGCAAATATCGACCGCGAGCAGCAGCGCCTTGAACTGGCGGCCATGCTGGTGGGCGAGGGCGACGGCCCGGCAACCAACATCCGCGCTCTGGCCGAACACCTGGGCGGCCAATGGCCCGCTAAATTCCGCGAGGCGGCCGGACGGATCAGAGTGGCCGGCGCGCGTGTGAACGAGATGAAACGTCAGAACGAAATGCTGATCGAGCGCAACCGTACGCTGGTTAACGGCCAGTTGCGCCTGATATTCGAACTGGCCTCTTTAAACCGTAACACTTACGCTCCCAGCGGCCACAAGGCCGGACGGACCGACATGTACAAGGTGCTGGACCAGCGGGTCTGACCACCCGCGGGCCGGACCTGAGAAGGTGTACCGATGGGCTCTTTATCAAATGCTCTTTCCATAGGCTTGTCCGGACTGAGGGCCAGCCAGCAGGGTCTTAACGTGGCCGGCCACAATATCGCCAACGTTAACACCGAGGGCTACACGCGCCAGAAAGTGGTGCTGGAGGCCAACGATCCGGTCAGGCTCAACAAGCTGGTACTCGGCACCGGCGTCAACGTAATGAGCATCTCCCGGGTCCGTGACGCCTTTCTCGACCGGCAGTTCCGCGATTCAAACCAGTTGATGGGCAGTTTCCAGAAGCAGGCCGATGCAATCGAGATGATCGAGACGGTTATCAGCGAGCCGGGCGACACCGGCCTTCAGCAGGCCATGGAAAACTATTTCGCCAGCCTCCAGGACCTGGCCACCAATCCGGAGAGCAGCTCGGTGCGCACCACTGTCAGTGAGCAGGGACGTTCGCTGGCCAGGTCGTTCAACCAGATGTGGACGCAACTGGAAAATATCCGGAGCAACAAAAATCTGGAGATTATCGACAAGGTCAAAAAAATCAACGAGATACTCGACAGCGTGGCCGATCTCAACGTCCAGATTGGCAAGACCGAAGCCCTGGGCAACCAGGCCAACGACCTTCGCGACAACCGTGACCGCCTGCTCGATGGCCTGAGCCGGATGGTGGACATCACCGCCCAGGAAGACCCGGCCAATAACACCATGACGGTTTCGATCTCCGGCCAGGCGTTCGTGGTGATCGACAGCGTGACTCATCTCGAGGCCCGGAGCGTCAATGTTGACGGCAAAGAGGAAATACAGCTCTACAATCCCGAAGCTAATGAAGAAATAAGCTTCAGAGGTGGAGAGCTGCAGGGCCTGGTACAGATCAGGGACAGGATGATCCCGGATATCCAGCGGCAGCTCGATACGCTGGCCAAGGCCATTATCGACGAGGTCAACATGATTCATCGCAACGGCTACGGCCTGCAAGGAAACAGGCTCACTCCGCCTACCGGAATAGACTTCTTTCAGGGCGCGGACGCGAGCACGATGAAGCTCAGTTCGCTGATCAACAACGACCCGGGCAACATCGCGGCCAGTGGAAGCGGCGCTCCCGGCGACAACGAGAACTCCCTGCAGATGGCGATGCTGCGCAACAAGGGCGTGCTCAACAACGGGCAGTTCACTTTCGAGGACTACCTGGCCAGCATGGTCAGCACTTTCGGCCTGCAGGGCGAAACGAACCAGAACAGGCTTAACAACCAGGAAATCCTGGTCGAAAGCCTCAAAAATTTCCGCGAGAGCGCGATCGGAGTCAACATGGACGAGGAACTGGTTGACCTGGTGCGTTTTCAGAATTCGTTTGGAGCCAACGCCAGGGTGATCAGCATCACTAACGAAATGCTGGGAGTCGTGGTGCAGCTCGGCAGATACTGATCCAACTCTACGACCGCAAGGAGGAGACAGGGACGCTAAATCTTACGGATATTCTAACTAATAAATCGGGTATTCTCTCAGATCAGGGATGATTGATGCTGATACTGACAAGGAAGTTGGGAGAGAGTATCGCCATCGGCGAAAAGATCAGAGTCTCTCTGCTGGAAGTGCAGGGTAAGCAGGTGAAAATCGGCGTGCTGGCTCCGCCAACGGTGTCGATTCACCGCTTGGAAATATACGAAAAGATACAACTTGAAAACCGCCGTGCCGCCGGCACGCGTGAACATGACCTGGACGAGCTTCACCGGATACTGGCAAAGCCCGCGCAGGGCAGCACTCAGGTACAATAACCTAATAACCTGCCGAACCTTCCGGTTTGACGGAGTTGAGTAATGACAGTCAGAGTAACCCAAAATATGCTCAGCAGCAATGTGATGAGCAACCTTAACCGAAAGTCGCAGAACCTGCTCGATATTCAGAGCAAGCTCTCCAGCGGCAAGAGGATCAGTAAGCCCAGCGACGATCCGGTGGGTACGGCCAGCGCTATCAGGATGCGCTCGCAGTTGAGCCAGACCACCCAGTTTCTGCGCAATATCCAGTCCGGCGAAACCCAGCTCAATACTTCGGACGGTGTGTTCGACGACATGAGTGACCTGCTGATGCGCGCCCAGGAGCTGGCAATCAGCCAGGCCAATGTCACGGCCGACGGCTCCACGCGCGCGGCGGTGGCCGAGGAGATGAACGCCCTGATCAACCAGTATGTCGATCTGCTCAACACCAAAGTGGGCAACCGCTATATTTTCGCCGGTTTCGAGACTACAAAGGCTCCTTTCGTGCAGACGGACACCGGCATTACGTACATCGGTGACAGCGGCAAAATGAATATCGAAATCGATAACGGCACCACTCTCAGTACCAATGTGGCCGGCTCGACCCTGGTGCCCAGTGTGGACGACGATCTGGGCGGACACGCCAACCTGTTCGCCTACTCGGAAAAGAACACCCCCATCGAACTGCGCAAACTGGTCGAACTCAATCAGGGTACCGGTGTCGACCAGGGATTGATCAAAGTGACAAACATGTCCGGCAACACCGCGATAATCGATCTTAGCGGCGCGAAAACCCTGGAGGAGGCGGCTTTCCTGATCTCCACCGCGCGCGACATCCAAGGACGGCTGCTGAGGGTGGACGCGTCTGTAGACGCGGCCAGCGAGTCGCTGGTGCTCACCGATGTTACTTCCACCAACGACCGTCTCCCCGGCGAGCGGCTGGAGATCGAGGAAGTCTCCACCGGCAGGGTCGCCCGGCAGCTCGGCATCCTGGGAAGGGACGCTGACGGCGACGGGGTGCTTAAAGGCCGGGCGCTGGTCCCGATCTCGCTGACCGTTAACTTGGATCAGCTCAACTTCGGCAGCGGAGTGGAGAAAGGCAAGTTCGAGATAACCGACCGGGCAGGCAACAGTGCCGTGATAGATATCAGCGAAGCGGTGACTATTACCGATGTCCGCGAACTGATCAACCAGGCGGGACTCAACGTCCGGGCCGAGATCAACACCGGCGGCAGCGGTCTGCTGATCCTGGACCAGACCACCAGCGCGATAACCACTCCGCTGAAAATCACCGAGTTCGGCGATAACACCCATACGGCCGCCGATCTCGGCATCCTCACTCCTGAAACCGGAACGATGGGGAACCTGATTATCGGCGACGCCCTTTCCCCGGCTCTCACGCGCGACACCGCTGTCAGCCTGCTCAACCGCGGGCTCGGCATAGACCTCGGCAATATCTTCGTGGATAACGGACCCAACAAGGGCGAGATAGACCTCTCGCAGGTGGCCACGGTAGGCGGGATAATCGACACGATCAACTCCGCCGGTTTCGACCTTCGCGCGCAAATCAACGAGCTGGGCACCGGCATCTCGGTAACCAGCACCGTGGGTGGACGGACCCTGAAAATTTCCAACGGTAGCGGCGGGTTTACCGCCACCGGGCTCAATATCGCCGGCAGCCGCAACGTGCTGGTCGATCCGGTGAAAGCGATCGGCCAGGACAGCCATCTGCTGCCGGCTATCGACGGGCAAACCAGGCTCAACGCCCTCAACGCGGGGGCCGGGGTGGATCCCGACGGAGCTTTCAGGATAACGGACTCCGAGGGCAGCGTGGTCTATATCGATATCAGCAACGTCAACACCCTCCAGGGCGTGATCAACAAGATCAACGAACTGGGCTACAACGGCCAGGGCGTCGTCAATATCGAGGCCAGGATTTCCAACAACCTCAAAAGCATTTCTTTAGTCGATCACTCGGTCCCCAACACCTCACTGGAACGAGCGACCAACACCGGCGCACTGAAAATCACGCTGAGCAGCCTCTCGGCCGGCGATACCGTGGTGCTCAACACGTTCGATGCCCAGGGGGTGGAGACGGCCAGTTATCTCAGCCGGGTGGACAGCCCCAGCCCGGGAGAGCAGGCGCTCAGCGGCATTATCGAGGCTATCAACGAGGATGACAACTCTCTTTCGGTGCGCACCGCCGACGGGACCCTCTACAAGGTTGACACTGCCCAATCGCTTAACAATCTGTTCGTGGGCCAGCAGTTACAGTTCAACGGCAATATCAAGCCCACCGGCGAGTTCGAGGCCCGGACCCTGCGGGTGGTCGACGGCCCCGCTGTAGGCGAACAGCAGTTGATCGGTACGATCCAGTCTGTCGATACGGCCAACGGCGCGGTTACAGTTGGGCTTGCCGACGGCTCCACGCGCACGGTGGACCTGATCACCCAGCGTGGCCTGATCAAGGTTGTGGACGCCCCCAACAGCACCGCCGCCGCCGATCTGGGTATCGCCGGCACCAGCGTTGTCGGCAGTGACAGGATCGAAGGCTCGGCGCTCGACCCGCTGATCACCGGCAGCACGAAACTCAGCCTGCTGGGCGGCGGCACGTTCATCCCCGGGCGGATCAACATCCAGAACGGCGAACGCGACGTGGTGGTGGACCTCAGCAGCGCCCAGACTATCCAGGACGTGATTATCAGGCTCAACAACTCCACCGCCGGCGTTGTTGCCTCGATCAACCAGGCCGGTACGGGCCTCTCGATTAAAAGCCGGCTGCCCGGCACCACCCTGGTGGTTAATAAACTGGCCGAGAAAAACCCCGACGGCACAAACCGGAAAAACAAAGACAACACCACGGTGTTCGACTCCACGGCCGATTTACTGGGCCTCAGTGGCAGCAACGATATTCTGGGAAACCTGTTGTACCTGAAAAATGCTCTGCTGAGCAACAACCAGGAAGACATCCAGCGCACGCTCAATAATTTTCCCGACTCGCTTAACCGTGTGCTCAACCAGCGAACCAAGGTAGGGGCCAGGGCCAATCAGCTCTCCGCCACTTCCTATCGCGGCCAGGACACCAAGCTGCGCAACACCGAGATACTATCGGGGATCGAGGACCTCGATGTGATTGAAGCGGTCAATGAACTGGTGGCCGCCGAAAACGCTTTCAACGCGGCGCTCAGCGCCGCCAGCAAGATCATAACTCCCAGCCTGCTCGATTACCTGTAATCGACACCGTAACGGGCGGCTTGAACGAATGGATTAGAGAGGACTGATCCATAATCAACCATCAACTGGAGGCAGTTTTGAAAGTCAAAACCACACGTTTCGGCACGCTGGACGTTGCCGAACAGGACCTGCTCGTTTTTCCGGAGGGCCTGGTGGGCTTCTCTGGAAAAAAACGATTCGTGATCTTCAGCAAGGAGAACAACCATCCGTTCTTCTGGCTGCAGTCTGTCGACGATCCCAAGCTGGCCTTCGTTATCTGCGACCCGGCCATCTTCTTCCCCAACTACCGGATCAGCGCGCGTAAAACCGAGCTGTCCGCTATCGGCGGCTCCGATCCGGAGGAGTTGATTATCTGCGCGATCGTCTCGATCAGCCGCGAACCGTTTACCATGTGCGCCAACCTGCAGGGGCCGCTGGTGATCAATACCGAAAGCCGCAAGGCCAAGCAACTCGTGCTGGTCGAGGGCAATTACGGTACGCGCCACCCGATCCCGATCAAAGAGGAAACAATGGGCGTGCCCCATCCTCTGCTGGCCCAGCGCGCCAGGAATGCTTCCTCCGTGGAGAACTGCCTGGTACTGACCTAAGAGTCACCGGCAAAACGGAAACGCTGCCGTCCACATGCGCCGGGTGTGCAAACAACCGGGGCCGGGCCGCCGACAGCACTCGTGTGCATGTCCGCGCCGGCTCCTCTGCCTCCAGTCCTCTCTCTTTCGGCTCATGGGACGAACCGACCCCAGCCGGCAGCTGCTTACCAGCGCTGCCGGCTTTCGTCCTTCCGCTTTACCGGCCCATTGACAAAACCGGCCCATCCTAACCAGTTTAAAAGAGGGCCCTTGAAAAACATCCAACGGCGACCGTCTTTCAGCATACTTTTTCTCTGGCAGTGGGTAGCCGTATCCTGTTTCACTCCGGGAGCGCCACCAGTTGAAAGTAGAATTCTTCAAACACAATATCGGCAGCCGCGAGCTGGACGATCTCAAGCGCACGCTCGACGGCCTGTTTCTCACCACCGGCAAGGAAGTCGAGCGTTTCGAGCGCGAACTGGCCGCTTTCCTGGACCTGCCCCACGCCGTGGGCGTCACCAGTTGCACGGCCGCGATGCAGATCGCGCTCACGGGCCTGGGAGTACAACCGGGCGACGAGGTGATCACCACGCCGCTCTCGTTCGCGGCCACCGCGCTGGCGGTGATCCAGGCCGGGGCCACTCCGGTGTTCGCCGATGTCGAGCCGGACACGGGCAATCTGGACCCCGCGCAGGTGGAAAAGGCCGTTACCGGGCGCACCCGGGCGATCCTGCCCGTGCATCTGGGCGGCCTGATGTGCGACATGCGCGCCCTGCGGACAATAGCCGACAACCACTCACTGGTGATTGTCGAGGACGCGGCCCACGCCCTGGAGGCCTCCCGTGACGGCGTGCGGGTGGGTGAGCTGGGTGACGCCGCCTGTTTCAGTTTCTACCCCACCAAGAGCATCACTTCCGGCGAGGGCGGCGCGGTGGCCACCCGCCATGGGAAACTGGACCGCAAGCTGCGCCTGCTGCGCTACCACGGGATGAGCCGTTCGGCGCAGGAGCGCTACGGCAAGAACGACGTCAGTTACCTGATCGTGACCATGGGCTGGAAATACAACATGGACAATATCCACGCCGCCCTGCTGCACGGCCAGTTGGAGCGCGCGCGGGAGTTCCATTCCCGCCGCCAGGAGCTGGCCGCCCGCTACCGCGCCCTGCTGGCGGACGTGCCCGGCATCTCGCTGCCGCCCCAGTACCCGGACGCCCGCCACGCGCATCACCTGTTCACTATCGGCGTGCCACCCGGGCAGAGAGCGGCTTTCCTGCGCGCGATGACCCGGCGGGGCGTGGGAGTTTCGGTAAACTACTCTCCCCCGATCCACCTTCACCCCTTCTTCCGTGAGCGCTACGGCCTGGCCGAGGGCCGCTTCCCAGTGGCCGAATCTATCGCCGCCGCCACGGTTACCCTGCCGCTCTACCCCCTGCTCACAAACAGCGAGGCGGACTATGTGGCCGGGTGCGTGGCCGAGCTTGCCGGGTCGTTCCCCGGCTGAATGGTCGTCCCTGCCCCACCGCTTCATTGCTTCCCGCCATGCTCCGGGTTAATATAGAACTGTCTCTCTTGTCTCGCATTTGCCCGCAATTGCACAGGAGCAGCCAGCCACGTCTTCTTTAGCCGCCATGATCTCCGCCCGCGCCGCCCGCGTGCCGGACGCGCCCGCCGTTATCGAGTACGGCCCAGAGGGCCGTCAGGCCCTCTGGACCCACGGCGCGCTTAACGTCGCCGCCTGCGCTTTCGCCCGGCGCCTGTTAGACGAGCTGCAGCTCACCCCCGGCAACCGGATCGTGATCAGCGGCCCCAACAGCGGCCGTTGGATGGCAGCTTGCCTGGGAGCGCACCTGGCCGGCATGACAGTGGTTCCGCTGGATACCGAGTATTCCGCCCATGAGCGCAATAACATCGTCTCGTTCGTGGAGCCCTCCGCGGTTGTCTGCTCCGCCGCCCTCAAAGACAAGTTCGGTTCCTCGCTGCCCCTGATCGAGCTGGAGAGCATCCTTGAGCATGGCGACTGCCCGGCGTTCGAGCCGCGGCCGCTGGGCCAGGGCCAGCCGTTTTCGATAGTGTTCACTTCCGGCTCCACCGATATGCCCAAGGGCGTGATGTTGACCGAGGAAAATCTCCTGCACAACGTCAACATGCTGCGCACGTTCGGTAAGCTGATCTCCTCGGCGGACAGACTGCTCAACCTGTTGCCGCTCCACCACGTCTACGCCTTCACAACCACCATGCTCCTGCCGCTGACAGTGGGTTGCTGCGTGGTGCTCCCGGCCTCGCTCAAACCGGCCGACGTCGGAGCCGCCGCGCGGGGAGAGCAGATCACGCTGATGGCCGTCGTGCCACAGGTTATCACCTCGCTGCACAACCGGGTGATGCAGGAGGTAAAGGCGAGAAGCTTCCCGGCCAGGGCCGTTTTCCGGCTGATGCTGGCGCTGGGTTCGCTGGGGATTTCACGGGGCTGGCGGCCCGGCAGGCTGCTGTTCGGCCGGATTCACGGAAAGTTCGGCAAACTGCGCTGTTTCGCCTGCGGCGGGGCCAGGCTGGACACAGCGGTCCATCGCACCGTGGCCGCGCTGGGTTTCAGGGTGGTGGAGGCCTATGGCCTGAGCGAAACCGCGCCGATTGTCACGATCAACAACCCGGCCCGGCCCGTGTTCGGCTCGGTGGGCAAGGCCGCGCCGGGAGTGGAACTGAAGCTGGCGGACTCCGGGGGCGGGATCGAGAACCGCGAGGTGCTGGTGCGCGGAGCCAACGTGATGGCCGGATACTGGAAGCTGCCCCGGGAAACCGCCCGCTGTTTCGACGACGGCTGGTTTCGCACCGGCGACCTGGGCCGGTTAGATGGCGAGGGCAACCTGTTTCTCACGGGCCGCAGCAAGGAAGTGCTCGTGATGCCATCCGGCAAGAACGTTTACCCCGGCGAGCTGGAAAAACTTTACGAACAAAGCGACCTGGTGGAAGAAGTCTGTCTCTGCCTGAGCGAGCAGGGCGGTCGTGAGCACCTGACGGCGGCGGTTGTCCCCTGCCGTGAGTCAATCCGGCGGCGCAAAATCTCCGCCATCAGCGAGGAGATCAGGTTCGAGTTGGAAAATATTGGCGCGCGCCTGCCCTCCTATCAGCGCGTGACCCGGATCGTGCTCACCACTGAAGCTCTGCCCCGCACGCGGCTGGGCAAACTGCAACGCTTCAAGGTACGCCAGCGCCTGGAAGAGGAGCTTGCAGCAGGAGCCGCCGCCCCAACCGGTCCCGGCAGCGACCCCGATGATCCGCTGCTCGATTTCGCCCGCAGGCAGCTTAAGCTGGAAAAAGTCCCCACCGGCCGGGAGAACCTGGAGACCGGCCTGGGCCTCGACTCGCTGAACAAGCTCGATTTTATCTCCGCCGCGGAAGGGGTTTTCGATTTTACGCTTACCGACGAGGATGCCGCCTCGCTGGTTGTGCTCGATGATTTTCGCCAGTTTATCCAGCGTGATGAACCCGGCGGGGATATCGCGGCGGACACGAGAAAAATACCGCTGGAGGAACTGGTTGATCTGGGCGGCGGCCGATTCTGGAACGCCGTACGCTGGTGGGTGCATTTTAAATTACGGATCGTGCTGGCCACCTGCTTTCGCGCCAGGGCCACCGGTCTGGAAAACCTGCCCGCAAACGGCGCGTTTCTGCTGGCCCCCAACCACGCGTCCTATATCGACGCTCTGGTGATACACGGCATGCTCCCCGGCCCCTTAAGCCGCCGCCTGTTTTCCGTGGCCACGGCCGAGATTTTCGACCGCTGGCCGTTCCATCAGATAAGTTTCCGCGCCCGGATAATCAAGACCGGCACGCTGGAGACCTCGGCCCGCTCGCTCCGTCACGCCCTGCGGCTGCTGCGCGAGGGGCGCCCGGTGTGCGTGTTCCCGGAGGGCAGGCGCTCGCTCGACGGGCGGGTGGATACGCCGCGGGCCGGCCTGGGAGTGCTGGCCGGGCAGGCCGGTGTGCCGGTAGTGCCGGTCTATATCGAGGGGACAAACGCCCTGCTGAGCCGCTCCAATCCCGGAATTCACCGCAGCCGGATCACCGTGCATTTCCTGCCGCCGCTGGAACAGTCAGGTGATGGGGACAAGCTGCTGGAGCGCTGGCTGGCCGCCATGCGGGAGATGGAGAACGGGCATGAGTGATCCCGGCAAGCGCCGCGCCATGATCAGTTGGACATTCTACGACTGGGCGAATTCGGCGTTCGCCACCACGGTGATGGCCGGGTTCTTCCCGATATTCTTCAAGCAGTACTGGAGCGCGGGAGTCGATGTTACGCTCAGCACCGCCCGGCTGGGCCTGGCCAACTCGCTCAGCGGAATCGTGGTGGCGGCTGCTGCGCCGTTGCTGGGCGCAATAGCGGATAAGGGCGGCAACAGAAAAAAATTTCTGGTCTTTTTCGCGGCGATGGGAATCGTGATGACCGGCGCCCTGTACATGGTGGCCCAGGGCGACTGGGGCATGGCCGTGGCGCTGTACGTTATCGCAGTGGCGGGGTTCTCCGGCGGCAATATTTTCTACGACTCCCTGTTACCGTCGGTAGCCAGCCTTGAGAAGCGCGACTGGGTATCCTCGCTGGGTTACGGCATGGGCTACCTTGGCGGTGGGCTGCTGTTCGCACTCAATGTCTGGATGACTCTCCGGCCCGCAGCGTTCGGGTTCGCAAGCACCCAGGCCGCGGTAAAATTCTCGTTCGTCTGCGTGGGGGTCTGGTGGGCCGTGTTCACCGTTCCGCTGCTGCTGTTCGTGCCGGAACCGCGCTACGGCGAACCGGCGCGTTCAGGACTTGTCCGGGCGGGCTTCCGCCAGCTTATCGACACGCTCCACGAGATCCGTCACCAGCGCACTGTCTTGCTCTTCCTGCTGGCCTACTGGCTCTATATCGACGGGGTCGATACGGTGGTGCGCATGGCGGTGGACTACGGGATGAGTCTCGGGTTCGACTCCAACAGCCTGATCGTGGCCCTGCTGCTGGTGCAGTTTATCGGCTTTCCGGCGGCGCTGGCTTTCGGCGCGCTGGGAGAGCGGCTGGGCACCCGCCGGATGATTCTGGTGGCAATAGCGGTTTACCTGGTTATCAGTGTCTGGGCCGCGCTGATGAACACCGTGCGCGAGTTTTACATGCTGGCGGCCGCTATCGGACTGGTGCAGGGCGGAGTGCAGGCGCTCAGCCGCAGTTTTTTCAGCCGGATAATCCCGCCGGACAAGTCGGCGGAGTATTTTGGGTTCTACAACATGCTGGGCAAGTTCGCCACCGTTATCGGCCCGCTGCTGATCGGCGCAGTGGCGCTGGCCTCGCGCGCCGGCGGGATGAGCGCCACGGCGAGCAGCCGGATGGGAATCGCCTCTGTGTCCGTGCTTTTTCTTGCCGGTGGAATCCTGCTCTGGTTTGTCGATGAGGACGCGGGCCGCCGCGAGGCCGAGCGCCTGAGCGGCAGTGGCGCAGCTTCTGATTGATAGTTCCTGCAAAAAACACTTGATAAAAAAAGGCTTTTGTTCTAGGCTTGTGACCACTATTTATGAATTAACTTTCACTCTCCCCCCGGAGGAACCATGAAATTTTTTTACCTTTGCACTCTCGCTCTTCTGCTTAGCCTCTCGGTAACCCGGCTGGCGGCCCAGGATTTCATTATCGACGCCCATACCCACGCCGGCCACGACCAGCAGTGGGTGGAAGATATGGTGAAAACCTATCGTGAGCACAACGCGATGGCCTGCGTGCTGACCAGGATGGCCGATTTCGAGCTGGTCCGCGACGCCGCCGCAAAGTACCCGGACGTGTTTATTCCCTATGGCCACGTGCGCCCCGATGACCCCAACGCCATCCGCGAGATCGAGAAATTTTACCAGGCCGGGTTCGTGGGGATCAAATTCCACAGCCCGGAAAAGAACTGGGACGATCCGAAGTACCATCAGATGTACCGCATGTGCGAGTACCTGGGCCTGGTGATGCTGTTCCACACCGGCATCTCCAGCCGCTCGATCAACAGCACGCCGAACCTGGGCAGCTCCATGAGGATGCGCCCGGGGTACCTGGACCTGATCGCCAGGATGTTCCCCAGGGCGATTGTCCAGGGCGCGCATTTCGGCAACCCGTGGTACGACGAGGCCGCCGAGATCTGCCGCTGGAGCCCCAACGTCTTTTTCGATATCACCGGCTCCTCGCTGCACAAGCTGATCAAGCTTGGCGACCTGGGACGTTTCAGCAAAATCCTGTGGTGGAAATCAGACGAGGGCGAGGCCACGGCCCACACGCTCAAAGGCGGCCCTGACGCGTTCGAGCATATCGTGTTCGGCACCGATGAGGACCCCAGCGGGATGACCGGCAATATCGATCGCTTCCGGAAATTCCTGGACGCCAACGATGTCTCGGAGGCGAACCGGCGCAACATGTGGGGCCTCACCATGGCCCGCATCCTGGGGATCGACCCGGCCACCAAAAAGTTTACCTGGCAGCGCCCGGCCCCCCCCGGCAGCCGTCCAATGTTCGACCCGGACAATTTCTGAGCCGGTTCAGCCACGGAACGGTTTATCCGCGGAAAAAGAAAGCGCCGGCGTAATCCGCCACCGGTTGAATAATAATCCAGAGACCTTTGATTTAATCAAAGAATTGTGAGGGGGAGAGACAAAACCTTTTTAAAAAGGTTCTTTTCTCTCCCCCTCACACTCCTCCTCTCTTTTTCTAAAACTTTTTATCAAGTGACATATCTTTAATCAGATCATGT
>JAJRTS010000075.1 GCA_024278175.1 Gemmatimonadales bacterium
AAAAAAAGCCGCTCCTTTTAATAATTATGCTATTCGTGTTATTCCAAGCGGTTACATTACTCCCGCTTGCTTTCGGTAGGCATAACGAGGAACGACCCTTGACAACCAAAGTCCCTAAGCTCTCGTTTATTTCAACACGCTTCTATTCAAGACCAGCCAGAACTCTAATAAAGTACTCACTAAATGGGTTTAGTTTTAGCCTGTCGCTCCAGCATTGGAGGCGTGTTGAAATAAAACGCTCAACGCCTTTGAGATTCCTCGATTTTACCGGATTCCATACTGTAAGTAAATAACCTACGAGCTGGTAGTTTTTGCTTACTCCACAATCAGTGAATTACCGATACCAGATATTATTATTAAAGTATCATATAATAGTAGTAGCGTTTTAAGCGGATCGCTCCAACCTTAAAGAAAGGAGGCCGGCTGCGGCGAACGTTTTCATGCTCTGTTTGAAGTAGTCTATTCCACCGCGTGACAAATACCTGGAGGTATTTATGAGCTTTACTGGTAGAATGGATGGCCGTTTGGGAGGGCTGGTCCTGCCAGCGCTGCTGGCTTTACTTATCCCGGTTTCCCTGATGGCGCAGGTGGCGGAGGGAAAGATAGAGGGATATGTCAGAGACAAGGATACGGGAGCTCCGCTTGCCGGCGCCCAGGTGGTGGTCGAGGGGACCAATCTCGGCAACATCACCAATCAGGACGGTTATTACTTTATATTGAATGTCCTTCCGGGACTTCGCACCATTACGGCCCGTTATACCGGGTACCAGACCACCAGCGTGGAAAACCAGCGCATAGCCGCAGGTTATACGGCCACGGTGAATATCAGCCTCAGTTCGACAATAATCAGCATTGAGGGGATCACGATCAGCGGCGAGGCCTCGCCGCTGATCCAGCGTGACAATGTTCAGACCCGCCAGAACATTACTCTCGAGGAGGCCGCCGAGGTCCCCTACGAAGACCTGAACTCCATCATCGGCCTGCAGGCCGGCGTTCGCCAGCAGGGCGATTACGGTTTCACCATTCGCGGCGGCCGGCAGAACGAGGAGGCGGTTTATGTCGATGGCGTGCTGGTCCGCAATTTTTCCACCGGCCTGAATAACCAGAGCACGGTCGAAAGCTCGACCTGGCTCAAGGTGGCCCCGGATGCGATCGAGGAGGTCAGCATAATCACCGGCGGGTTCCAGGCCGAATACGGCAACGCCCAGTCCGGGGTGGTCAATATCGTCACCCGTGGCGGGGACGAAAAGATTGCCGGTAGTTTGTATTACAAGACAGACGAGGTGCTGCCCGAAGAGAACCGATATGGGTTCAACATGATGCGGGCCAACGTGGGAGGACCGTTCCCGATTCCCAACTCCAGATTTTTTCTTTCCACCGAGTTGCGGGGACAATTGGATGCGAGCCCGCGCCGCGGCGAGGAATACGGCCGGTTTGTCGGAATCACTCCCAGATTTTACAATGGTTTCAACGCACTGTTGGGCGGCTACCTGACCGACAACGGCATTACCCTGAACGACATGCCGAAATTCAACCTGCCCAAACGCGGAGCTCGCATCGGCGTGGAGCGTGATGAGTATATCGTGAGCGGAAAATTCAACCTGCCGCTGGGCGAGCGGGTGACCACAATCTGGACCTACAACCAGAGCCGGATCCAGAACATGAATTTCAGCGTAAAGAACAACCTGCTCAACATGCCCGGACGCACGGCTTTTCTCAACAAGACGAGAAACGGCTTGTTCGGTTTCGACTGGGACATCGCCAAGAGCGCCCAGAGCAGCTACAGCCTGCGCCTGAGGGCCAGCGCCTATGAGAACGAGCTGCACACCGGCCCCATCGATCCGAGGTGGGCCGACCGGGACGGCAGTTCCCTGGGCCAGGTCGATTTCCGCACAGGTGAGTTGATCGAGGAGCGCGGTACTTTCCTCAACTTCGCTTTCAGCGATTATAAGATGCTTTACGGGGACGTGTATACCAAGGGCGACGTCCCCGCCGAGCGCGATCCCTGGACGGCGAACGAGCTGGCCGCGCACAGGGGCAACCCGTATTGGGGTTGGGGCTCGCAGGTCGTGGGCGGCACCAGCACCCAGGTCCTGAACCAGCGGGAGCGCAACGCCGCGATCAAGCTGGATCTGGATGCCCAGATCAATCGCTACAACAGGGCCAAGGTCGGCCTGGACATCAAGGTAATCAGTCTGGGCAACCTGAACCTGAGTCAGTTCAGCGGGTTCGCCGGGGCCAACACGCAGAATTATTACCAGACGCACCCTTCCCTGATCAGCGCCTATGTGCAGGACCGGATCGATATCGGCGACCTGGTGGTGGATGTCGGCTTGCGCTGGGACAGGATGAACCCGCGGGCCACCTTCCCGGTCGAGGCCGGCGGAGGCCCGGACATGCCCCAGGTCCAGGCGCCGGTCAGGAACGTGTTCAGCCCCCGGGTGGGAGTAGCCCATCCGGTGACCGACCGCACCCAGTTCCGTTTCAGCTACGGGCAATTTTACCAGCCCCCGGCTTTCGACCTGATGTACGCCGGCAAGAACGTGCAGAACGATTTTATCTGGTCGGTGGTGGGAGACAAGGACCTGGATTACAGCAAGACCACGGCTTTCGAGGTCGGGTTTACCTCGCTGCTCAACGATAACCTGGTCCTGGACGTAGTCGGTTACTACCGTGATTTCGAGGGCAACATAGCGGTCAGGTACTGGGAGCCTTCCTGGTTCTCCGCGCCGATGCCGTTTTTCACCAACCAGGACTACGGGAACTCGAAGGGTATCGATGTCACTCTCAAGCGCCGCATGGTTCGCTACCTTGCGCTTACCGTTTCCTATTCGCTCCAGGCGGCCCGCGGTACCGGGGGCAGACCCGAGTTCCAGCCGCGTCCCGGCCAACAGGTCAACCCGGTTACCGGAGAGTACATCGAGCCGCCGGTGCGTTTCTATCCCCTGGATAACGACAGGACCCACAGCCTGAACGTGCAAGCCAACGTGCTGCTTCCCAACGATTTCAAGGCGGGGACGAAGCTGGGCGCGGTGCTGCGCAATACCTCGTATTATTTAATCCTGGGAGCCACTTCCGGCGGGTTCGCCGGTATTCGCACTCCTGAGTCCGTTTTGAACGTGGGGTCGAATTTTACCGACTTTCGCTCTCTGCGCGGGATCTCGAACAAGATCACACACTTGCGGGCTGCCAAACGCTTTCTGGTTGGTAAGGGGAGATCGATCTCCGTTTTTACGGAAATCCGCAACCTGATCCAGTGGAACGCCAGGAAGGGTTTCTTCCCGGCCAGCACCTCTCAGTTGACCCAGATCCGGAGGGAGTTCTCCACCGGCGACGGGGTAAAGTTTCCCCAGTTGATCGGCAGCTATACCGCCGACCCGATCCCGGATTACGAGAACGACCCGCAGGCCACGGATATCGCCGCGTTACGGGATTATAACAACGATGGCTCGATCAGCCGCGCCGAGCAGTTTGTGGCCGAGCGGATGAACCAGGCCATTCTCGACGGCTGGAATGCGGGAGGCACGGCCCGGCTGGTGAGGTTCGGACTGGAGTTAACTTTCTGAAAACCGCGGATGAACCGGCGAGACCTTTATTCACTTACTTGAAGAGTGAGAGTAACTATGTGGCGAAAAAGAAACAGCATCGCAAGTATCCTGACCATGCTTGCAGTTCTTGCCCTGGTCCAGGCGGACCCGGCTCTGGCTAAACGAGAGAAGCTGTTAGTCAATGACGCCGATTTCTCCGCCCTGGACCACACCGGCAGAGTGAGGCAGATTTACTGGCCGCGCGGCAGCGGTGTGGGCTACTTGTATTCGGCGCGGGCCGGGTTCGGAGCCCTGCTGGATATCAATGGCGACGGGGTGTACTCGGACACGGTCGTGCTTTGGCAAAAAGCGAGCGAGGGCAAGGCCGGCTGGGTCGATCCCGCTACAGGTGAGTTGATGTATTCAAACTCCGCCGAATCGCCCTGGAACAGCTTGCGGCCCGACCTCTCCGTCAACGAGAGCGACCTGGCCAGCTGGCCGGATTTCGGCAGGGTGGACGGCGAGCCGGACCTGCGCGGCGACCAGGACGTGCTGGCCGCTTTCCAGGATCTTTTCAGCACCTCTTACGAGGACGTCCAGTTGCACCTGGGCATCCAGTATACAGTCCACGCCTGGGCTTTTGCGCGCTCGGCCGCCAAGGACTTCGTATTCGTCGAGTATACGGCCATCAACCGCTCACAGTGGCTGAGTGATCAATATCAAACCGGTCCGTACTCCTGGAAGAACTGTTATTTCGCCCTGCGCATGGACCCGGACGTGGGCACCAACCCCAGTGACGACCGCTCGGGGTTAATGAAAGAGAAAAACCTCGGATTTACTTTCGACCGCGATTTCACCGATGGCGGCAAGGCCATCGGCTTTATGGGAGCACGTGTGCTCAAAACTCCCTCCGTGGCGGGCCAGGAACTGGGACTGACAAACTGGACCGCCCTGCAGAACGCCTCGGGCGACTACATTGTCCCGGACCCCAGGGATGACCGTACCCAGTACCGGATCTTTTCCATGGCGCCCGGACAGACCCTGGACCCGATTTACGATCCGACCAGGGAGTTCCAGTTCTCCGGCGTGGTGGGCGACACCAGGCAGCTTATCGCCAGCGGCCCTTTTGACATGGACGTGGACGATGAGAAAACGATGGCTATCTCGTTCCTGTTCGCCTCCACGGTTAACTCCCCGCCCAAGTTCGCCACCGATGAGGACATAACCGGCGAGCTGGGCAACCTGGTGAAAACCGCGGATGCGGTCAAGCTCTTTTACGAGCTCGGGGAACTGGCCAAGGGTCCGGAAAACCCCAATATCACCCTGACCCCCGGCGATGGCAGTGTAACGATCAGCTGGAGCGCGGTCCCCGCGCCCCCGAACCCGAACATCGAGATCGCCCAGTACCGTGTCTATCGCGCGTTCAACGCGGCGGCAGAGGACTACGACCTGCTCAAGACCATCGAGGCCACCGGCCAGAGCAGTTTCAGCTACACGGACAAGTCGGCCAACCTGATCAACGGCTGGAAGGTTTATTACACGGTGGCCGTGCTCGACAGGCTTTCAGGGGAACTTGGAGACCTCCTGGGCTCGGGCGTTCAGGACAGGGCCCCGATTTTCTCCCTGGCCAACGTGGTGGTCCCGCGCTCGGATGCCCTGGCGCTCGGTGACCGTCAAACTCTCAAGATCAGAGTAGTTCCCAACCCGTTCATGGCCCAGGCAGCCTGGGATATTTCCGCTACGGAAAAACGCGTGCAGTTTATCAACCTGCCCGGCAGGTGTACCATCCGTGTTTTCACTCTGAGCGGCAACCTGGTAAACGTGGTTCAGCACACGGACGGCAGCGGCACCGCTAACTATAACCTCCGTAACCGGTTCGGCGAGCCAATCGCCAGCGGTATCTACTATTACGTTGTCACCGATCCTGGAGGAAAGAAAGATACGGGCAAGTTCATAGTTGTCCAGTGAAGCTTGACGGTGACGCCGAACTAACGTTCAAGGAGGAAAAATGAGTCTCAGAAACTTTTACCTTTTTACCTTGGTCCTCGTGCTCGCCGGTGCGGGTCTCGCTCCAAGAGCGGCCCGGGCCATCGAGGCTTACCCCGACCTTGGTTACGGCCGGGTCGATGGCTACTCCGCTGTCGGCAGGAGGAGCGCCGAGTTCCTCACCATTCCCGTAAGCGCACGCGCGGTGGCCCTGGGAGATGCTTACACCTCCGTGGCCAATGATATCAGCGCGATCTATTATAACCCGGCGGGCCTGGCTTTCCTGTCCCGCACGCAGTTCCAGTTTACCGTCGTCAGTATGCCGGCGGAAGTGCAGTACAACTACGGCGCGGCCGCGATCCCGCTGGGCGATGGAAAATGGGTGGTAGGGGGCTTTTTCGGCGCCCTGACCATGGATCCCATCGAAGAGACCACGATTCTCTCTCCCAACGGTACGGGAGCTCAGGTTAACGCCTACTCCCAGGTACTGGGCGGCGCCGTGGCTTACAATTTCTCGGACCGTTTCTCTGCCGGCGTGGTTGTCAAGCATGTCTACGAGAGCTTCTGGGGGCTTACCGCCCAGGCTGTGGCTTTCGACATGGGGACCAATTACCACACCGAGCTTTTTGGCCGCGAGTTCAAGATGGGCCTGAGCGTGCAGAACCTGGGCACCAACATGGCATTCCGCGGCGCGCGCCTGCAGACTGTCGTGTTCCCGGAGGATATCCCCCAGGAAGCGGAGCAGGCTGTCGAAAGCATCAACCGTGACAGGCGTCCTCCCCGTGAGCTGGAGTACAGGACCAACGGGGCATCACTGCCTACCATCTTCAAGGTCGGCGTTTCCATGGTCGTGGCCACCGGTGAGTCGGTGAGCTGGCTCCTGGGAGTGGACATGATGCAGCCGAACAACATCCCGGTCACCTACGCGGTGGGCTCCGAACTCAACGCCAGGTTCAGCGACACGATCAACGGCGCGCTCCGAATCGGCTGGAGGATCCAGACCGACCAGAATGAAGATAACCTCGGCGGCTCGTTTTACGAGAGTGGCATAAGCGCACGCGGTTTAAGTTTCGGCGGGGCTCTCGAGCGCTCGTTCGGCAATTTCGACATGGGTTTCGATTACGCCTTCCGGAACATGGGCTACCTTTCCGCCAACCATTTCTTCGGGCTTATGATCGGTTTCTGATTGTCGCTTTTTTAAAGCTGATCCATTAACCATTCCGGTGTCCCCTCTCCAAGTAAGGGGACGCCGGTTTTTTTACCTCCTTTTGCCTCAGGGGATTCGGAGGCTGCGGAGCATCACGTTTTTTTTCGGATTCAGGTCCAAGCAGCTCACAATCCATGCACGGCGAATGGATTGTTATTTTTCTTTTCCACGGTGACGACTCTTGATCTGGAGCTTGGAGAAAGCCCGAGTTCCGCGGCGGCGCGGATCATCTGTTCCATGGCGCGGTTGGCCACCCAGAGCAGGGGGCTGGTCTGGACATTTCCTCCGGCGGTACGATAGAGGGTTTTATCGATAGTATCCAGCCTGTTTTCGGCATCCGCCCAGCGGCCGTACGCCTGGCAGTAGGCGGCCAGGATGGCCTGATCGATTCCGGTGATCATGCCCAGCAGTTCCATTTCCCTGGATATCCTGTCCCACTCAGCCCGCGCTGTATTGCCGAGGAAGTCCGGCGGCCTGGCGCTGCTGGCGGGTTGTGGTTCATCCGGGTTGATCGGCCGTTTGCCGGGATTTCCAGCCAGCAGTTTCAGCCGGGTGGGTTTGGGTTTGCGTCCGCGGAGAGCCATGCTCAAATTCTTTCGGCCTTGAGGTTGGCGATGTCCTGCCAGCGCTTGATGATTACATCGCAGTAGCGCGGATCGAGTTCCATCATGAAGCAGGTACGGCCACTGTCTTCACAGGCGATGAGAGTTGAACCCGAGCCGCCGAAAGGATCGAATACGATGTCCCGGGATTTGCTGGAGTTGTTGACAGCCCGCCGGACCAGGCTGACCGGTTTCATGGTGGGGTGCAGATCGTTGCAGACGGGTTTGTCGAAGAACCAGACATCGCCCTGGGAGCGATCGCCGCACCAGTAATGCTTGTTTCCGGCAGGCCAACCGTAGAGGATGGGTTCGTACTGGCGCTGGTAGTCGGCTCGTCCCAGGGTGAAAGTGTTTTTGGCCCAGATGATGTAAGTGGACCATTTGCCTCCGGCGGTGATGAAAGCGTGATGGAGAGAGTGCAGCTCGGAAGAGGACATGCAGATATAGATGGCGCCCTTGGTCACGGCGAGCATGTTTTCGCAGGCGCGCTCGAGGAACGCGTGGAATTCTCCGCCGAGATTGTCGTTTAGAATCCGTTTCGGCCCGGAGCCTGGGCGAGTTCCTCTGGAATAGTTCACGTTGTAAGGCGGATCGGTGAAAACCATATCGGCGAGCCGACCGTCCATGAGCCGGCTCAAGTGATCCGGGTTTGTGGCGTCCCCACATAGCAGGCGGTGATTTTTCCCGAGGGACCAGAGTTCGCCGGACTGGACAACGGCTGGAGTGTCTTCCAGGGCGGGAGCCTGGTCGAGAGCAGGATCGGAAGCCCCGGCCCGGAAGTCGAGCAGAGACTGGATTTCTTTAGGATCGAAGCCGGTGAGTTCGAGATCGATGTCCATGGCCTCGAGTTCCTTGAGTTCGAGCGAGAGCAGTTCTTCGTCCCATTCGGCCCAGGCGACCGAGCGGTTGGCCAGGAGACGGAACGCCTTGATCTGCGTTTTGCTCAAGCCGTCGGCGATTATCACGGGGACGGATTTCAGGCCGAGATTCCGGGCGGCCTTGAGCCGGAGGTGGCCGTCGATGATGGTGCCTGAGGAATCGACGAGGATGGGAATCCGGAAGCCGAACTCGCGGATGGAGGCTGCCATGCGTTCGACCGCCTGATCATTCTTGCGCGGGTTGCGGGCATAGGGCAGCAGGCTGTCGAGGTCACGGTACTCGATTTCGAGTGGATTTGAAGCTGTTCGAGTCATCTGCTACCCCCCCCCCCGGGGGTCTAATTCGCGGCGATAAAAATTCTCCTGCGCACCCGGTCTACGCTTGAAAGGCGTAGAGTTTTTACCCCCCTCCCCCCTACCCTCTGATCACTGGGACTCTGGATTTGGGAGTCTTGTTCTGATGGATACATACCGGAGGGAGAGGAAATGTGTCGGGATTTTTTATTGGATCGGCAATGAACAGATCCGACCGTCTTTGATTGTATTGAGATGACGATACGGGTTTGGACGGATGGACGGATTGGACGCGTAATCCGGTTTATCTTCCACGCGCATGTGCATGCGCGCGCGCGTGAGCGGTAATGGTTTTATCCGTCCAATCCGTCCATCCGTCCAGAGAACTACGCCAACAGGGCAGTCTTTGTCGTAAGTGTTTTTTCAATAAAGGGTCTATTTATAAATGTTTTTCGGCGGCCGAACACGTTTTTTGAGAATCCAGGCTGATTTACCACCTCGGCCGCCATTCCAACAATTTTCTTGAAATGAACGGCTATTGTAACTATATTTTGAGATAAACGGATAAAGACAATTGTTTTTTGAGAATTAAAACGGTTTTTTAAGGATGAAATGACTTTGGAAGCGACACGGAATCAATTGGCGGGATATGCCTTCCTGATCGAGCACTACCGGCTGAACGTTTTGCCGAACTGGCACACGTCTTTGGTCAGCCCCACTGGCACGTTGCGCTCGACCATTCAGGACGACGGTCAGGTCGAATCCGTCTACCCCCAGTCCTATTGGCCCGGAGACAGGGCTGGGGACCATCTGGAATTCGCTCTGAAATACGACGGAGTCAACCTGGGTATCCTGTCGGCCTTTTTTGAGGCTGTAACGGCAGAGGAGACCGCAGACTGGATCGCCTCGAAACCCACGGGAAAATACGCCCGCAGGATTTGGTTCCTGTACGAATTTCTGACCGGGCTGGAACTCCCGCTGGCGGATCTGACCAAGGGGAATTACATCGAGCTCCTGGAAGCGGATCGTTACTACACGACAGCGCCCGGTCGGCGCGTGCGGCGCCAGCGAGTCATCGACAATCTGCTTGGCGGGAGGACCTTTTGTCCGGTCATCCGGCGCACCGACAAGCTGGCGGCCATGGAAGGAATCGACCTGCGGAAATTGTGCGATGAGGTTGTTACCACCTATCCCCCGGAGCTACTCAGGCGCGCCCTGAGCTATTTATACAACAAAGAGACCAAGTCCTCATTCGAGATCGAGCACATCAAGCCAAGCGCCTCCCGAACCGGGAAATTCATTGGTCTGCTGGAGATGGCGGAGCACAGAGACTTTTGCGGGAAGCCTTTGCTGATCGAGGTGCATAACCGCATTGTCGATCCCCGCTTCCGGGATACGGACTACCGGAGGAACCAAAATTACGTTGGTCAGACAGTTTCCTACCAGAAACAGCTCATTCATTATGTCTGCCCGAAATCCGATGATCTTCCCGAACTGATGGAAGGGCTGCTCACCGCCCATCGGATCATGAAAGAGGGTGCGGTACCGGCCATCATCCACGCCGCCGTGATCGCCTACGGTTTCGTTTTCATGCATCCTTTCGAGGATGGAAACGGTCGTATTCACAGGTTTCTCATCCACAACATTCTGTTCCTGCGGGGCGCGGTTCCGAGAGGTCTCATGTTTCCGGTCTCCGCCGCCATGCTGAAAGATCCGGCGCTTTACGATCATTCCCTGGAGGCGTTCTCGAGCCCACTGATGCGACTGGTTGAATATGATCTGGATGATCTCGGCCAGATGACGGTGCCGGGAGAAACCGGCCGTTGGTACCGCTACATCGATATGACGGCTCAGGCGGAAGCGTTGTATGATTTCGTGAGACTCACCATCGAGCACGAACTGGTGGAGGAGTTGGATTTTCTGGCAAATTACGACAAGACCAAGCAGGCTATTTCCGAGATCGTGGACATGCCCGACCGCCTGATCGATCTTTTCATCCAGCTCTGCCTGCAAAACAATGGTTGTCTTTCGGCAAGAAAGCGAGAGTCACATTTTGGTTTTTTGGCCGATGATGAGCTGGCCGATATGGAAAACGCCGTCCGGGCAGGATATACAAGGGACTGAGCGTCAAAAAATCATTTTGCGAAGGAAAATCCGGTTCTGATGATAATCCGCCTGAGCCAGAAACTTGCCAAGAAGATTGATGAGCCGTTGTCGCAATCGTTACCTCTCGATGCGAATCCTTACGCCGACTGGTCGGCTCACCTTTTCACAGCGGAGCGGGTACAGTTCATCCTGGTGACCAATACCGCCTCACTCTATTCGATGGTGATGTACGGTAAGGGAAGCACGACCGACAGCCAACTCATCAGGCGAATATTGAATTATATGAACGAATTTATCCGGGATGACGGCCATGAGTTCCTGTTGGAAAGACTTGTCTTGCCATCGACCGCAAGCATAGCTTTCTCGAAGGCTTTGAATCGTGGCGTGACCGGCTCGATGAACGATATGGTTACAAACGCCAAATATCTGTTAATAGAGAGGGAGCTTTCCCCGTACGATGTGTCGTTCGAGTTGAACGAAATGCCGATGTCATATATTGGCTATGGCCATCCACGCGATGCTTTCGTCAAGCTGAGGGTTTGAATATCGGTTTTTGGGGGTTGATGAGTGACCATGTGGGGCGGCGTCATCGATTCAACCAATCTCGCGTCTGCCGCTGTTATCTTTGAGCGCCAGCCCCCGGAAGACCCTCTGGGTGGAGCCGTGTACGGTCATGCGCCCGGCGATGAACTCCCTCTTGGACAGATTGGCGCTGAAAGCCTTCGAACTGCCCGCCGTCTCGCCGTTTTTTTTCGGCGTAGCGGTGCCAGGAAGCGAACAGATGGGCCGTGGTGTCGTATGCTTTGGGATTTCGCACGCAGTATTTCTCCTGGTGGGTAGCCGTAAAGGGCTGCCTACGGAACGACAAAGAGTGCGGATGGGGATGAGAGAGTCGGGGGGCTTTGAGGTGTGTTGGTTGTGGTCCCAGTTACTGCCGGGACGTCATGCGCTCGCTGATCAGCTTCGTCCACATCCTGCGCTGACGGTGCCAATGCGGAGTAGCGGCAATCGGGCGGACGTCCCTTTCCTTGACCCGATCACGACCCGTGGTAGTGCGGGGGAGGAACAGGATTTCTTCCTGTATGTCCGGGGCGAGGTTCAATAGGTTCATAATCTGTGTGATCCTGGCGCGGGTCACGTAACCGAGCCGGGCGAGGTCGGCGTAGTCCCGTACCTCCCCGCCGCGGACAAGGCCATCGAAGCGGATCGCCAGGGCCATCAGGCGGGAGACCCTGGGGACCCGGCCTGCCGGAAGACGGTCATCTTGTTGATCTCCATCGTTTCTTGTGCGCCCACCTCGTCCCCTGACGTTGGGAGCCAACTTGAAACTCACCTGTGGGGCATTCGCGGAGCATCCAGCTAAAGTATCCACTATCCCTCCTTGACCGGCTCCCCGGTTTTCAGGCAGAGGGCTTTGATTCCCGGCGAACGGAAGGTCACTGTCACCGTGCCGTTTCGTCCGTCATAGCCCACCCGTTCAACCAGGAGCCGGATGATCCGGGCTTGCTCGCGGGGGGACAGGGACTCCCAGACCGGATCGAAAACCGACAGTGCCCGGGCCAGGTCTCGTTCATCCAGGGCTTCCCTTTGGAGCGAGATGACTTCCTCGCCTATGGCGGTCATCCGCTGTTCCAGGGTACGGATTCGCTCCTGCAGGCTGGCGAGTTGGTCGATTGCGGACCGGCCATCGGAGGCGGCTGCAACGGACTCACCCACAAGCTTCCGGAGCCTGGTGTGAAGGCGCCCCAGTTTCCTCTCATGGCCGCGTCGTTCGACATCGAGTTCCACCATCCGTTTGTCGCTCTGTTCTCGCACTTTCGCCGCGGTCGCCGCAATCATCTCCTCGTTCGTCCCCAAGCCCCGGATGTGTTCGACAACGGCGGTTTCGATCTCGTGGGCATTGAGCGACTTGGTGGGACAGGTGGCCCATCCTCGCTGCTGGGCGTTCAGGCAGACGTAGTAGCGGTAGCGCTTGCCGTTTTTGACCGTATAGGAGTGCATCATGCCCGTACCGCAGGGCGTGCAGTAGAGCAATCCCTTCAGCAGCGCTCCATACTTGTTGCGTACTTCCTTCCCTCCGGTGCGGCCGTTTTTCCGAAGAGCATCCCGGACTCTCTGCCACAGGTCGCCATCGATGATTGCGTCGTGCTCTCCGTCATAGATGTTTCCTTTGTAGTTCACTTTTCCAGCGTAGATGACGTTTGTAAGGAGACGAAACAGGCTGTTCTTGGTGAACGGTTTTCCACCGCGTTCTATCCCTTTCTGGGTGATCCGGAGTTTTGTCCGCCATCCGAGGCGTTCGATCTCCTGGACGACCGGGATCAAGGCTTTATGCTCCAGGTAGAGTTGATAGATCGCCCGGACCCGCTCCGCTTCCTCCTCGTTGACGACCAGTCTCCCGCCCCTGGGGTCTACGTCGTACCCCAGGACCGGTATTCCTCCAACCCACTTACCCTTTTTTCGGGCGGCAGACATCTTGTCGCGGGTACGCTCGGAGATGATCTCGCGCTCGAACTGGGCGAAGGAGAGCAGGATATTCAGGGTGAGCCGCCCCATGGAGCTTGTGGTATTGAACTGCTGGGTGACCGAGACGAAACTCACCCCACGCTTGTCGAAAATCTCCATGATTCGAGTGAAATCAAGCAGGGAGCGGCTCAGGCGGTCCACCTTGTAGACCACCACGCAGTCGATTCCACCGGTTTCGATATCGGAAAGAATACGCTTGAGTGCGGGGCGCTCCATGTTACCGCCGGTGAACCCGCCGTCGTCGTAGCGCTCGGGCAGGCAGACCCAGCCCTCGTGCTGCTGGCTGGCAATGAAGTTTTCGGCGGATTCCCGCTGGGCGTCGAGGCTGTTGAACTCCTGGTCAAGTCCCTCCTCGGTGGACTTGCGGGCGTAGATTGCACAACGGATGGTTTGCGGCTGCGCGGGTGGCTCAGAGAAAACGCGTCGGGTTTCCCGCTCCAGAGTATTGTTTTTCTGCAGGATCATTTCGAACCCTCGGAAGTCTTGCCGGTGCTCTTGGCTGGTTTTTTCCCTCTTTTCAGGCCGAAGAACAGATAACCGTTCCAGCGGGAGCCGGTGACCTCGGAGGCGATTGCCGAAAGGCTTCGGTAGAGCCTGCCCTCGTACTCGAATCCGTTGTCGAGGACCTTGGCCACGATGGTTTTGCCCCTGAACTCGCGCGCCAGTAGGGTGCCGGGCACGGGCAGGCGGTTGTCCCGGCCGGGATTGATCCGGCTGGTCACTGAACGGTACCTGGTCTCGGTAGAGGTCGTTCCTGCCGCCGGGCCACGGGGGGCTCGTATCCGCAAATCGGCGTCGTTGGCCAGCTCCCCGGCCCGTTTGCGCGCACGTTTGGAAAGGTCGCCCTCGGCCAGGGCCTGTAGCCTCCAGGCGATTCGCTTGCGCAGGAAATCCTTGTTCCGGGCACGGGTCGGCTCACCGAAAACCTCCAGGTATTTTCCCTGCAATCGGCTGACGGTCAGCCGGGACAACTCTTGTATTTCTTTGAAGACAGCTGGTTTCATTCTGGCCTCCTGAAAGCTTTCCTTTCTTCGATCCCCATACATCTCAACGAGTTAACCGCTGTGTCACATTAAGGCATCAGGGCACGGAAAGATCAAGTCATTTCTCGCAGGCCGGCGGGAGAATCTTCAGGCTGAAGCGGATTTTCCTGATTTGCGCTAACATCCGTTGAAAACACACGAGCACTGCGATATCGGAGAAATCCACGGGCCAGGATCGCGGCGACCTCGTCCAGGATTTCCACGTCCCGCCCGGAGTATTTTTGTTGAAGGAGGTTCATGGGCCTTGGCATTCCGGTTGGCGCTTTATGTGGAATAGATGCCAGCGTTCTTATAGTTGTTCCAGAAATAGCATAGTGTGAATCGGCTTTCAGAGAATATCTACCGGTAGGTTAACAAAAGTGTCGGGTGGAGAATAATGCGGGTCGGTCAGCGGGCGGGTGATTGCAATGGAATAGAAGGGAGTAATGCATCCAGGCTTGATGACAAAAATCCACCGGCAGGAGTTCGGCTACTTCGCTTTGGCCGCGAGCCATTCCAATGCTCCGGGAGTAACTTTCCATGCCGCCCCGTTCTCATTGGCATAGAGCACGGCTTCGTTGTCGTCACCGAAGCCGTAATGCCCTGGAAGAGAGCGGGGCATCTTCTTGCGGCCGAGAAGATAGGGGGGGACGTGTTTGTTTGCATCGAGGGCGGTTTTCAGCGACTTGGCTGCGGCAGGGGAGTCGCCGTGTTTCCTGAAATCCAAGAGCACCCTGGAGTACATCCAGACGGCCATGCTGTCTTCCTCAAGCTGCCTGAAGAGCTTTTCAGCGTCCTCGTCGAGGCCAAGCTCGATGAGCCACGGCATCAAGGATATCCCGGATGCCCTGGTTATCGTTAGGGTTGAGCCGCAGCATGTCCCAATAATGCCCAACGGCCTCTTCACGCTGACCGACCTCCCAGAGGCACTGCGCCAATCCATCGCGTGCCCGCATGTAAGGCCGTGTCTCGACGAGCCCCCAGAAGTAACCGACATCTTCCTTGAACGCCTTTTTGCCGAGTGCGCGCTCACCCGCCTCGACCCCTTTGCGGTAAAGGTCGAGAGCCTCTTCGAGCGATTCCGCCGTTTTCTCGGCGAGGAAAGTGTAGGCGTCGGCGCAGTCGGCGGAAATCGTGAGCGCCTTCTTGGCCAGGGTCACTGCGCGCTGATGCGTCGGGGCTTCCCAAGCATCGTACATGACCTCCTGGGCCTCGTCCACGGCGCTTGTCCTGCCCCGGCCCATCCCGCCGAAGCCTGCCAGCAGGCTTTCCATCGACGGCAAGGAAGGTAGGGATACCACCGGCGCGGTGTTGGAGTGTCCATTCTTTGATTTCTTCTTCGTCGTCTTTTTCTTTTTCGCAGTTTTTTTCTTGCTCATTAGTAGATTTCCTTCAGGCGGTCCATGACCGCGTTGCGGACCTTCTTGGGCAGTGAAATGGCATCCTCGGTTTCCTCATGCGAAGGCTCGGGTATGTCACCCGGATAGCGAACTTCGACCCCGTAGGGCGTCAAGGCCGTTGCAGAGAGGAGCTCCATCGCCAACTCTTCGTCAACCGTTTTAACCAGGTTGAGAATCTCCCTGATGCTGTGCGTCTTGGGAAACTCCACCTGCCGCCGGGTGAGATAGGCTTTGAGGTATTTCTCCGCAGCTTGTTGCGAATGAAAGCACGAAGGATAAAGGAGCGGCGGCTCTTGAGAAAGTAGAGCTCCCGCGGCCGCGATATCTTGGTTGGCCTTGTGCAGCCATTCTCCGGCGATTTTGCGGATAATTTCTTCCTCAGGCGGCTTCATAGATCACCTTCCCGTACTTGTTGGCCGGGTACGAGATGCCGCCGATGACGTTCTTGCTGGCCTCGAACCATGCGGTGGAAATTACGATGACGTCGAAGGGATAGCCCAGTCCGCTGAGCGTCGCGTCTATCTTCACGCTCTTTTTGCGTCGGTCGCCGGGGGCTTTCTCTACAATAAGCAGGTCGATGTCGCTGTCACGAGTCATCCTGCCTGTGGCTGCAGAGCCGAAAAGGATGACCTTGTCCGGCTTGGCAACGGTTAAGATACGCTGAATGATTTCCTGGACCATGGATTCATCGATTCCCATGTTTTCCTCCGATGCTGATAAAAAGATAAACACTTGCCCCCCTGTTTGCAACCCGACTGCTAACTATCCCGGATTATTCATAAACTATCTACCGCGGCATCGAATTCCCTGCTGTGCCGCTTGTTTAGTAATTTGTCCCTTTCAGTACGCCTGCGGTGACAAATTACTCCAACTGCGCGTCTTGCTGAGGATTTCTTCGCCTCGCGACGACACTTTATGAATAATCCGGGCTAAAAGCTCACATTAATGAGAGTATAGAAGATACGGTGGTATGTCTTGACGGGCGAGAAGGCTTTTATCGAATCCGGTAATATTCCTTGACGGTTGCAGGCCGAACCGGCTATTATTGTTACCGGAGTGATCATGGCGAAGATAATCATAACCGGAGGTGTCACGATGATAGAGACGATCAAGTCTATACTGTTGGACTTCCAGGAAATGAGACTGGAAACCGGAGTGCCCAGGCGCTTGCGTATCAAGACAGTTTCCGGCAAAGCCGCCGTCTGCATCGGAGTGCGCCGGAGCGGAAAGTCAACATACATGTTCCAGGCCATGGAACAGCTTTTTTCCAAAGGTATCCCGCGCCAGAATATCCTGTATTTGAATTTTTTTGACGACCGTCTTCATAATTTGCAGCAGGGTAGTCTGGGCTTGATCACCGAAGCTTACTACTCGCTTTACCCGGAGAAGAAAAGCAATGAGACGGTGTATTGCTTCTTTGACGAAATTCAAGCAGTACCAGGTTGGGAACCTTTCATCGACCGCCTGCTGCGGACTGAAAAATGCGAGGTTTATCTCACGGGCTCATCGGCCAGGATGCTCTCGAAGGAGATCGCCACACAAATGCGCGGGCGTGCGCTGTCATGGGAGATGTTTCCGTTCTCGTTCCGTGAATTTCTAGACTACAAGGGAATCGAGAGCGAGGGCGCGCTGTCGACGAAGAGACGGCTTCTCGTTCAAAAGGCTTTCGAACAATACTGGGAGACAGGCGGTTTCCCAGAGGTCGTCGGTCTTGACCGGAACCTGCGGATCAAGACCCACCAGGAATATTTTCACGCCATTTTGTTTCGGGACCTGGTGGAGCGCCACGATGTTTCTCACCCGAGAGCGTTGACCGATCTGGCTCATTGGCTAGTAGACAACACGGCCTCGCTCTACTCTGTCAACGGCCTCACCGGATATCTCAAGTCGCTGGGCCACAAAGCGCCCAAGTCCGCGGTGTCGGATTACCTGGAATGGTTCGAGGATGCTTATTTTCTGTTTACCGTCCGGATATTCGATGCCTCGCTCGCTCGCAGCAACACTAATCCTAAGAAGGTCTACTGTGTCGATCACGCTCTGGTTACCTCGGTTTCGTCGGGGATTCTGGTCAACTACGGCCATTTATTGGAGAACCTTGTGTTTACAGCGCTTCGACGACATCACCCGGAGATCTACTACTATAAAACCAAGATCGGCCGGGAAGTCGATTTTGTTGTCCCGTTGCGCGGTCGCCAGCGGATGCTGGTTCAGGCTTGCGAATCCCTGGCCGAGCCGCAGACGCGAAAACGGGAAACAGCAGCTCTAAGCGAGGCGATGGCGGAACTGGGTCTTGAAGCCGGAACTATCGTAACCCGGAACGAGGACGAACGGATCGATACAATCGGTGGGATCATTGAGGTGGTGCCGGCATGGCGGTTCTTGCTCAATTTATCCGAGTCGATGGAATGATTCTGGTCAATCCACTGCGCTTCATTTCTGACGGGCAGGCCGTATCAGTTTCCGTTTTCGTGGTCGGTCCGGCCCCCCCGTTTGCAACCAGGCTGTTAACCAAGAGCGCCTGTTAACCTGAGAATCTGAGAATCCGTAAAGAAAAAACACGCTCGGAGCGCACCCCGGGAGGAACCCTTTCGAAATTGAGAATCCGTGTGAGAATATCCACCCGGCTCAAATCCCCGGCTAAGAAGCGCATAAACAACGAGACCCCGGAAGTTTACCCTCCGGGGTCTCGTGTTAACCAACCGCCGTTTTAATTCAGCGGTTTTGTATCTGGCTCCCCAGCCCGGACTCGAACCAGGGACACGGTGGTTAACAGCCACCTGCTCTACCGACTGAGCTACTGGGGATCGGTATTCGTTGCATGATTCGGCCTTTTTTGTACTCACGACCGAAATCAGGTCAGA
>JAJRTS010000076.1 GCA_024278175.1 Gemmatimonadales bacterium
GGTGCTGGGAGCGCGTGGACGGAGATCGCGAGCCAGGATTTTGTGCAGACCTACATGTCTGACGCGGCCAACGCCAACGTCATAGTCGATCCGAAGCTGCGCGGTATCCGCCGCGCTGCGGACGGTGGCCTGGACCCCCGTCTGCTGAGCACGAGCCCGGCGGTGAGCGGCGGCAGTGCGGTTCCGGTGTGCGACGCGTGTTTCAGCGACGTGAGCTACAAGGGCGCTTTCGATAACAAGACGAACTGGCTGGCCGGCTGGACGATGCTCGATGAGCTGGGCTTCCTCGGTGATATCGAGGACGAGACGGTGCCGGTCGATACCACGGCCCTGACCTGCGATCTGAACGATGACGGCAGGAGTTCTATCGCTGACGTGGTGGCCATGATTCTGCTCAGCAGGAGCAACCCGGACGATTCCCGTCTGGATTACAACCGCAGCGGTTCCTATACTATCGCCGATCCGGTGCGCCTGCTCAAGGATATCCACGACGGCACCTGCCCCGCCGGCTCGTTACTGATGCTGGCCTCGGTCGCTTCCGGCTCTGTTTTCGACGTGACACGGATCGAGGGCCTGAGTGTCGATAAGATCGAATTTGTGGAGCAGTACATGGAGCAGATGGAACTGACAGCCGAGGATGCCGCCGCTTTCCGGGTGGCGCTCTACGGCCGGGGCGCACGGGCCGCGCTGCCCAGGGCGTTCGCCCTGAGCCGGAACGCTCCCAACCCGTTCAACCCCAGCACCACGATCAACTATCAGCTGCCCGATGGGCGCAATGAGCTGGTTTCGCTTAAAATCTACGATATCAGCGGACGGTTGATCGCCACGCTGGTTAACGAAATCAGGGAGTCCGGTACCTACTCGGTGTTCTGGGACGGTACGGACAGCAACGGCAGGCAGGTGTCCAGCGGCGTGTATTTCTATCGGATGGCCGCGGGCGATTTCACCCGGACCCGGAAGATGGTGTTGCTCAAATAAGACTGCCGCGACTCTCCGGCCTGATTTTTTAGAAAAATGGGACGGGAGGTCTGTTCATTCGCTATTCTCAGGCGATTCAATATCTCCCCGGATAAGATCGTTTGTCTGCGCGAATGGCTGACTTCCCGCCCCTGTTTTTATTGCGCCGCAAGGCGCTTTAAGGGAAACTTCCTGGGGTTTGCCGCTGGCCAAGCTTTGCAAGTGACGGGACGCAAGAAGCAAATCCTTCCCCCCTCCCCCCCGCACGGAAAAAATCCACCTGACTTGCCCGCGCAATCAACAGGGATTAAATTCAGCGTTCAGGCAACGGCCAATTATCCAAAGGAGCTTAATTTGCCGCAACGTAACGATAAAACCGGCGCTGATGACGTAAGGGCGGTGGAGCAACTCCAGCAGGCGCGCGAAACGATCAACAACGAAATCGGTAAGGTGATAGTGGGCCAGCAGCAGATTATCGATCAACTGGTAATCTGCCTGCTCGCACGTGGCCACGGCCTGCTGATCGGTGTACCGGGGCTGGCCAAAACACTGCTGGTCAGTACTCTGAGCCAACTGCTGCACCTCTCGTTCAACCGGATCCAGTTTACACCGGACCTGATGCCATCGGACATTATCGGCACCGATATCCTGGAGCAGGAGGGCGAGGCCGGCCACGGCCGCGAGTTCATGTTCCATCGCGGACCCGTGTTCGCCAACGTGGTGCTGGCCGATGAGATCAACCGCACGCCTCCCAAGACCCAGGCGGCCATGCTGCAGGCCATGCAGGAACATCAGATTACCGCGGGCGGGCGCACCTACGCGCTGGCCGAGCCGTTTTTCGTGCTGGCCACCCAGAACCCCATCGAGCAGGAAGGCACCTACCCGCTGCCCGAGGCCCAGTTGGACCGCTTCATGTTCAGCCTCTCTATCGAGTACCCCTCGCTGGACGAGGAGGTGGAGATTGTCGCCAGCACCACCAGCCGTAAAACAGCCCAAGTCCAGCGAGTACTGGGCGCGCAGGAAATAATTGCCCTGCAGGAACTGGTGCGCCGCGTGCCGGTGAGCGACAAGGTAGTACGCTACGCCGTGGAACTGGTTCGCTCCACCCGTCCGGCTGATTCCCATGCGCCGGATTTCGTGCGCGAGTGGGTCAACTGGGGAGCGGGCCCGCGCGCCGGGCAGTACGCGATTCTGGGAGCCAAGACCATGGCCGTGCTCGATGGCCGCTACACGCCGGGCGAGGAAGATGTCCGCCGGGTGATCCTGCCCGTGTTGCGCCACCGGGTGATCACCAATTTCAACGCCGAGGCCGAGGGTGTCAGCGTTGAAGACGTACTTAAACGTCTGCTGGAGAGCAAGGGATGAGTTTGCGCGCGGAGTCCAGAATGTTAGACCCGCTGGTGGTCTCCCGCCTGGAGAACCTGGAGCTGATCGCGCGGCAGGTGGTGGAGGGTTTTATCACCGGCCTGCACCGCTCGCCCTACCACGGGTTCAGCGTGGAGTTCACCGACCATCGCCCCTACATGCCCGGCGATGAGCGCAAGAATATCGACTGGAAACTGTTCGCCAAAACCGACCGCTACTATATCAAGCAGTTCGAGGAAGAGACCAACCTCAAGGCTTACCTGCTGATCGATTCCAGCCGCTCGATGGCGTTCAGGGGCGAGGGTACCCTGGGCAAGAGCCGCTATGCCGCTATGCTGGCGGCCAGCCTGTGCTACCTTCTGCTGCGCCAGCGCGACGGCGTGGGGCTGGCCCTCTACAGCGACAGGCTTCACGACTACGTGCCTCCGCGCGCCCGCATGAGCCAGTTGGGGCTGCTCAGTGCAAAACTGGATGGGATGGAGTGCGAGGGCCTGACCAGCCCGCTGCCGGTTTACCGTGAGCTGGCCGAGCGGATTCATCGCCGCGGCCTGATCGTGGTGCTCTCCGACCTGCTGACCGCCCCGGAGGACACGCTGCGGGCGCTGAAATATTTCTCCCACCGCAAGCACGAGGTGATAGTCTTCCACATCCTCGACCCCGCCGAACTGGGCCTTCCCGGCGGCGGCGAAATCCTGTTCCGCGACATGGAAACCGGCGAGAGCCTGCAGACCCACGCCTGGCAGATCAAGCAGGAGTACGACCGCGAGGTGGCCGCGATGGTGGCGGCCCTGCGCTCTACGTGCCGGGAGTCGATGATCGACTATCAGCTCGTATCGACCGCCACGCCGTTCGACCGCGCGTTGTATTCGTTTTTGGAAAAGCGGAAAAGGATGGGCTGAGCCTGGAGGCGGGTCGTTACTCCGGGGTCTGGTAATACTCGGGGGCGCCGATAATTTCTATCGCCACCTGGTCGCTTTTGAGGATGGAGATGTCGCGGCCGTAAACGTCGTGGAAGCGGTAGTTTTCTCCGTCGTACCACACGTTACGCGTATAATAGGAGGTGCTGGCGGCCTGGTCCACCACGCGGTAGACCAGGCGGTCCCGCCCGATCATCGGAGTGGGGTTCAACAGACTGCCGCCCGCGCAGCCGCCGATCGCCACGATCAGCACTGCCGCGGAAAGAACCTTGACCGCCAGAGTAGCCACTGTTTTATAGGTTTTCATGCCGAACAGGCCCATCACGCGGATCCTTCCCTGGAAAATCGCCTGATAAGATTTTTGCATCCGTATTATAATTATCGGCATCACGCACGCTTTTTTTAGTTTTTATCTCACTCCTCCAAGGTTCCGCCGTCGCCGCAGGCAGGCAACTGGCCACGACGGAATAATTAAGCAGGCAATAGGCACTTAAAATTTGCATATTCTATCGTTCGGACGCAATAGGGGAAGCTGTCGCTGTCGGCCTGAACGATTTCCAAAATCGATCGAATGAGATAGGTTTGTTTTCTTAATCGCGTTATAATTTGGAATGGGTTGCACCAACCAGGGCAAACGGTACGGGTCGGGTTTGCGAGGTACGCGGCTCAACCGCCGGCAGGACACAAGAAAAAATCCAGCGCTGAAAAGCGGGAGGGAGTAGATGGATAAAACGATCAAAATCACCCGGCGTGAATTTATCGCCGGTGGCGCGGCGGTGGTGGCCGTGGGGATTTCCGGAGTCAAACTCCATGCGGCCGACAGCCGCTTCCACGTGGTGCCGCCATCGCCGTTGCCCACCCGCGCGCTGGGCAAAACAGGTGCGCGCCTGCCGATCCTCACGTTCGGTTGCGGCAGCCGCTGGATGATGTACGAGGATGCTCAGGCGGTAGCGGTAATCGAACGGGCGCTTGATGGCGGAATTATCTACCTGGACAGCGCGCATGATTACGGCAAGGACGGCCGTAGCGAAAAACTGATCGGCACCCTGATGCCCGCGCGGCGCAAGGAAGTGCTGATCCAGACCAAGATTTCAGACCGCGATCCGGACTCCTGGTGGCGCACGTTCGAGAATTCGCTCAAGCGACTGAACGTGGATTATGTGGACACCCTGCTGATCCATCACCTTGGCCACGACGACGATCTGGCGGAAATCGAGCGCAAGGGCGGTGTGCTGGAGCAGCTCTACAGCGCCCGGGAGCAGAAGCTGGCCCGCTGGATCGGGTTTTCGAGCCACACCGATGGGGCCACTGCGGCCAGGTTCATCCGCAGTCACGATGTCGACACCGTCCAGATGGCGATCAACGTGGCCACCAACGGGCCGTACGATCTGGGCCATGAGGAGCGCGCCCTGCCGGCGGCGGTGGAGAAGGGAATCGGTATTATCGCCATGAAAGTGATGGGCCAGGACAGGATTGCAAACAAATACGACGAGTTCGATGCGGCCACCTGCCTGCGCTATTCGCTGAGCCTGCCGGTCAGCACGGCCACGGTGGGAATGCCCAAGCCGGAGCACCTGGAGCGGAACCTGGCGCTGGTCAGGGAGTTTAAGCCGTTCGCGCCTGATAGAATGGCGGAGCTCAAGGAAAGGGCCAGTGGAGAGATCGAAACCTCGTTCCTGGACTTCATGCGCAATCACCACGACACGGCCTGATTGTCTGTAGTAGAGAGAGAGAGAGAGGCGAAGCCCCGGCCAATTCTGGCCGGGGCTTTTTATGTATCAGAGACCTTTGAAAAATGGGGCGGCTGAATTGTGATGAGGAAGTTTTTCAGCTCACTCATTTTTGTGTATCAAAAGGTAATTCAGGGGTTGTTAATTGCCACTGCATGATCTGATTAAAGATCTGCCCCTTGATAAAAAGTTTTGGAAAAAGAGAGGGGGAGTGACAATTCTTTCAGCTTTTTGATTAAATCAAAGGTCTCTATCAGGCATACGCCCGCACCTCGAACACCCGGGCCTGGTTCACCCCATTGGTGGCGGTTACCGAAAGCCGCAGCCTGCTCACCGGCAGCGGGCTGAACTCGTGGACCCGCAGGCGCTGGTAGTTGCCGGTCACCCCGGCCAGCGTGCGCCAGGAGCCATCCACCCGGGCCTCCAGCCGGTAATCCCTCACAGTTTCCGGCTGCGGCCCCGCGATCATCGAGTCGTTGTAGCTGTCCTGATGGGTCAGCGTCATTTTCCGGTCCAGCCCGGTATCGAAACACAGATGCACGCGCCCTAACCGCACCGGCTCGCCGAAATCCAGCTCAAGCCGGCAGTCCTCCGGCTTGAGCGACACCGAGCGCCACTGGTGGCTGCTGCCGTGCCTGCTTCTGGCCGTGCCGTCCAGCACGTTCTCCGGCCCGAAAGTGGGCAGGGCGCTGCCCGCGCTCGCCCTGGCCCTGCGCGCCAGGTCGGCGGGGTCGCGATTGGGCGTACCCAGCAGGTAGGCGTCCTGGCGCAGCAGGGTCTGCTTGATCCGCTCGATATCGTCGCCGCCAAGCTCGCCGGGCAGCCTGGCGGCGGCCGTGCAGTGCGCGGCCGCCGTGCCGATCCCCTGGCCGATTACCGAGCAAGTGGCCATCACGCGCGTGCTGGCCATCGCCAGATGGGTTGCGCTCAGGCAGCGGCCGCCCATGAACAGGTTCTTCAGGGTGGATGAATACAGCGAGCGCAGCGGGATGCTGTAGAGGTCGCTCAGCTTGTTGCTGAACCAGAAATCCTTGCCCTTGTGGTCGATCCCCTCGGGGTAATGATGGTCGATCGGCCAGCCGCCGAACGCCACCTCGTCGTCGAACACCCGGCCGCCGGTCAGGTCGTCCTGGCGCAGCACGTAGGCTCCTTTCAGGCGGCGGTTCTCACGGCGGGCGGGCAGGAAGCCGAACCAGTCGAGCGCCCAGTTGTCCGCCCCGTGGTCGCCGTGGTTTTTAAGATGGTCCCAGACTCCCAGCAGCACCTTGAGCAGCTCTTCGCGGATCCGGTCATCGTCCCTGATCGTATCGAGCATCCCGCCCCACTCGATCCACCAGTAGCCGTATTCGGGGCTGCCGGGGTCTCTGCCCAGCGACTCGTGGGTCGGGTACTTGTGCGCCCAGCCGGGCGCCACAAACGGCACGGGCCGTCCCATGTCGCGCCCCTGGAACAGCAGGCTGGAGCCCATCGTGTAGGGGGTCGGCTCATCCGGGGCCATCGACTCGCCGAACTCGGCCTTGCCCTCCTGGCCCCAGCTCCACGGGTTGCCCGCCATGTAGCCCAGGGTGCCGTCGCCCGTGCAATCGGCGAACAGCGCGCCCTCTATCTCAAAACGGGTCTGGGTGGTTAGCTGGTAGCAACTGATCGAGCGTACCAGGCCGCCCCCGGTGCGCACAGAGTCCATCACGGTGTTGAGCAGCAGGGTGATATTGGGGTGAAATTGCGTTTTCTCCCAGAGCAGCAGGTCCCACATCGATGCCGAACGCTGGGGGTTACGGACCTGGTTCTCCAGCCTGAGTTCCTCGATAATCCCCGTTTCGCGGGCATCGGGGAGGTTGTTGTTGGCGCCCACGATATGCATCCGCACCTCGCTGGACGAATTGCCGCCCAGCACCGGCCTGTCCTGCACGAGGATCACCGAGCTACCGCCGCGCGCCGCGGCGAGCGCGGTGCAGACGCCGGTGGGCCCGCCCCCGACAACCACCAGGTCGGCTGTCAGTTTAGCGTTGTTCGCCTGACGGCCGGCAGCCGCTCCGTCCCTTTTGAGCTGGGCGTAGGATGGGCGAGCCAGGGTACCGGCCAGCAAGCCCGCTGCCGTAGTTCCGCCCAGGGCGGACTGGAAGAAATCGCGGCGGTTGGGGGATCTGCTCATTATCTGCTCCCGGAGTCGGTTGAGATGGTTTATTTAAGATATTTTTCGAAAAACTGTTCTATCGCGCGGGTGGTAGGGGCGAAATCGGGCGGAAAGCTATACCAGGTATGTCCCTTACCCGGAGCGCTGTAGAGCTCCGAGGCGATACCAAGGGCCTTGAGCTTACCGACAAACTCCACCGACCGGGAGTAGGGAAGGGCCTGGTCGTCCGTGCCGTGCAGCAGGAGCATCGGCGGGTCGCTCTTATCGAGCCAGGTGGCCGGAGTGGCCATCCTGTAGGTCTCGGGTACTTCCTCTTTCGAGCCGCCGAGAAACGCCGCGACCACAACCGAGTACTCCTCGGGGAACTCGCTGGCCGGATTGAACGCCGCCACGCAGGATACCCTGCTGGAGTACCCCGGCCAGCCGCCCGTGCCTTCAAACTCCGCCACACCTGCGCTGGTGCCTGCCAGCAGCGCCAGATGTCCGCCGGCCGAGCCGCCGCTGACCGCGATCCTGGCCGTGTCCGCTTTGAAATTCTTCGACCCCTTGGCCCTCATCCAGCGGATCGCGCATTTGACGTCCTGGATCTGGGCCGGGAACGTGGCCTCGCCCGAGAGCCGGTACTCGATACAGGCGCTCACGTAGCCGCGGGTAGCCAGGTACATGGCCTGGCGCGAGAAATGCCCCCGGTGTCCGGCGCGCCATCCGCCGCCGTGCACGAACACAACCGCCGGAAACGGTCCCTCGCCCCTGGAGGGATGATAGAGATCGAGCTTCAACTCCCGCTCGCCGACTTTACCGTAGACAATCCCCGCTTCCATGTACGCCGCGTTTTCGAGATCATCCAGGAAGTCCGCCCGTGAGGCTGATACCCCAAGGCATGTAACCGCAACAGCCAGCATCGAAAAGAGGAATACGTGTTTCACGGTCCGACTCCCTTGAGTTTAAGAAACGCTTTAGCCGGCATCACGCATCAGCAGCCACAGGCCGGAGGGCGGAAGGTCGGTCTCGAATTTTTTGCCTGTTACAAGCTCGGAACGGATTTGCTCACCGACCAGAACCAGCCGGATTTCAGCTCCGCCGGGCAGGGCCTGGCGCAGGTTGTCCACCACCACGTGCTGGGTATCGGCGCTGCTGCGGTTGATCATCATCAACGCGCCGGGGCCGTTTCTGCCGGCCAGCTTGATCACCCCGGCCACATCGCCAGTGCCATCGGCCAGCGTGAACGGATATGCAGGGTATTCACGGCAAAAAATATCGTGGGAGAGCTTGAACTCGTTGACCGCGCGGATAAAAGCGGTCAGGTCCGCGCCGGTGTCTTCCCAGTCGGCGGGGGTGGTGCGCACCACGTTGGTTTTCTTACGGAAGGCGAATTCGAATCCCAGCGGAATCATCACCCCCGTGGCGAACAGGGCCTCGAACAGGTAGCGCTGGCGCACCGCGGCCAGATCGCCCCCCAGCTCCCCGGCCAGCCGGGGCGTGTCGTGGCTCTCGGGAAAACTGACCGAGGGCGCAAGTTTGCGGCTCTGCTCGTACTGGTCCAGACACCAGCTCTCGCGCCAGTCCCAATACTTGCTGCTGTTGAACACGTAGTCGAATCCGCCCTCGGCCAGTTCCAGCACCTGCTCGATAGTGCAGCCCAGGCTCTCGGCGAACCAGCGCGTGCCGGGGGCGATCTCCCGGGCGAGGCCGATCAGGTGCCGCCAGAGACCGGAGGGTACCTTGTAGGCGGCGTCGCAACGAAACCCGTCCACTCCCAGGCCCATCCAGTATTGAACCACCTGCCACCAGTATTCCCACAGATGACGGCGGCCGGGGCTGTTCTGGTTGTCGATCTCGGCCAGGTCTCCCCAGAGCGCCACCAGTTTCTTGCCCTCGTATGCCCCCGGGTTTTTTATCTTGCCGTTTTTGTCACGTTTGTACCAGTCGGGGTGTTCTTTCACCAGCGGGCTGTCGATAGCGGTGTGGTTGATTACCAGGTCCACCATCACGCGCAGACCCAGAGAGTGGGCCCGCTCCACCATCGAGGCGAACTGGCGGGTTGGGCTAAGCTCCGACTTGCAGTCAATAAACAGGGGGTTGAAGCTGAAAAAATCCTTGACCGCGTAGAGGCTGCCCGAGAAACCGGGACAGGACACCGGGTTGAGGAACACCCAGTTGAAACTCATTGCCGCGGCGCGCTCCAGGTGGGGCGTCCAGTCGGGGAACGGTCCGGCAAGGCGGGGAAAGAGGTTGTAGATCAGTGCGGGTTGATCTTTCACTCAGACCTCGGGGACGGAATAATCGAACACCGGCCACCTGCTGGCGCAGCGGTTGTCTCCGGCTTGAAACGCACACGGACAAGATATCTCAGCGGCTTGTCAATCACAAGCGGTTTCCAGCCCGGACAATGAATGGTTCGCTCATTGCCGGTGCAGGGCGTCCAGGCTGAAATTCGTCAGCAGACGATGCCCCGCGGGAGTGAGATGCATGTCGTAACGGAAATAATACTTCAGCAGGTCGTGGTCATTGTCCACTTTAAACGTCCGGTATCCGGCCCCGGCCCGGGCGCAAAGGTCGCTCAGCTCGTGGTCCAGTTTCCGGAAATCATAATCTTCGGGATTGTCCCGGAGCAGTTCTATCGCGCTGAGCTGGTTGTCGCGCCCGGTGATGAACAGCGGTTGAATCCGGATGATTTCCACCCGGGAGGTTACGCCGCGGGCCTTGCCGATAAACTCCCGGAACTCTCGGCGCGACTGGGCGAACTGCTCGGACCCGGCGTAGGAGCGACGGTGGATCGGCAGGAAAGTCCGCACCAGGTTCAGCCTGGCTTCCTTGTAGCCGGTGACAGCGGCAAGCTGCCTGGAGAGTCCCAGCTTGTCCAGCGCGCGGCCGATCAGCCGGATCAGGTGGCTTTTCAGCAGCAGTTCCCGCGAACCGAGTTCCGGCACCACGTTCATCCGCAGCACGCCGGGGGGGCTGACGGCGCCTGCGGCCGAGGACCAGCGGGGGTTACGCTGCAGGTGGAAATCGTTGTCGTAGACCAGCAGGAGAATGGCCGTGGGCAGCTTGCCGGTGGCGATCGCCAGATCGAGGCGGCTGGTGTAATCGGTAAAAAAATCTCCGGGCATGCCGAAATTTACGCAACGGATGCCGGATTCATTGATCAACGCGGAGATGCTCTGCCGCGCTTCCACCCCCCAGCCGAACGGGAAGGAATCCCCGAACAGCCACAGCGTCGAGTCGATGTCCGCGTTGCCGCCCCAGGTGCCGGAGCGGTAGCCGTGGCCGTTACCCTCGATGCTCACGCTGAATTCGCGGCCGTACTGCGTGCCCCTGGCGCCGGGGATCAGGAACGTCAGGCCGTCGCGCTTCTCGAACAGGTTGTCGGAAAACCCGCGCGGAGGCTGGGGCGCGAAAGTCCTGAGTGCAAACTCCAGCGCCAAAAAACCGCCGGCCATCACCAGCAGCGACACCACGGCCAGCAGTAACTGTTGCAGGATAGTCTTCGACATTTTTTTACCGATTCCTCAGGTTCAGACATGCGGCCTGGGTTACTTGTCCCGCCGCTCAACCAAAAAAATACTATTGTTACAGGGGCGTTGAAATAAAGCGCTCAACGCCCTCGAATGAAATATTTCGTTTGGTTGGTTGTCAAGGGCAAGGCAAGCCGTTCCTGTTAGTAATCCCGTTATTTATGTTATTTCAAGTAAGTTACATTGCTCGCGCCGGCTTTCGGCCAGCAACAGCGGGGAACGGCCCTTGACAACCTCAATGCCCACACTTTCGTATTTATCAACACGCTTTACCCGTTCGGCAGTTATCGAACAGCTTCTCGTCAGGTTTCCCTGTTCGCGGTTTCCGCGGACACTGCCCGGCGGTCCAGCCGCGGCAGATCGACCGCTCCGTTTTCGATCAGCCAGCAGAGGGATTCGCGGATCATCCGGGAGGTGGTGTAGCCGGGATTGTAGCCCAGTACCCGCCGTGCTTTTTCGATGGAGCCGCAGGGGCTGTTACGGATATGTTCCCAGGTGTCCCGTGCGTCTTGTTCACTCACGTGTTTGCGCCATTCGCTCCATGGCCGGTAGCTCAGGTTGGCCTCGTGGCCGAACCAGCGGGCAACCATCCGGCTGAGTCCGCGCAGGGACACGGCCTGGGGGCTGACTACGTTGAAACTCTGGCCGATTGCCCCGGCCGGGTTTTCCGCCGCCAGTTGCAGTCCCTGGGCCACATCGTCTGCGTGCACGTGATGCAGCAGCGCCAGGCCATGGTCAGGCAGAACCAGCTGCTGGCCCCGGCCGAGCTTTTCCCAGACAGCCGGGTTCAGGTTGCCCGCCGGGTTGATCGGCGGCCAGCCCGGTCCCACGATATGGCCGGGATGCACCGCGCTGGCCGGAAAAGCGCCGCTGCGGGCCGCCCCGATCAGCACTCGCTCGATCTCGGCCTTGCGCTGTCCGTAAGTGTCGTCGGCGGCGCGGGGATCGTCCTCGACAGTAGGGGCCAGTTGCGTCGGCCCGTAGACCCACATCGAGCCACAGTAGACATACTGCTGAATTTTCCCGGCCAGGGCTTCAAATAACTGCGGCACGCTGCGTGGGTGGAACAGGATCAGGTCGATAATGACATCGGCGCCGATTGCGGCCAACGCGGTGCCGAACGCACCCCGGCCGTCCTCGACCTCGCGGTCGAGCCTGATCATTTCAATCTTTTCCCAGGCCGGATCAACGGCGTAGGGCCGGCGCTGTCCCCGGCTGAGGGCGGCCACATCGTGCCCGGCCCTCACCAGCCGGGGCAGCAGGTAGGTGCCCACGTGTCCGGTGGCGCCGATAACCAGAATGTTCATCGCACCACCCCTCTGAGTAAATTATTTCTTCTCTTGTACAGACTACCGGCAATGATAAGGAATGAGTGCCACAGCGGTCAAGCCCGGCGAGCGGCTCCCCGCCAGGCTCCCCGCCGTGCCCCGCCGCGACTCTGGAAAAAACGGATCAGCGCCAGCCCGACAATAAACCCGCCGATATGCGCATTCCAGGCCACACCGGCCGCCCCGGCGGGAGCGGAGATGCCGTTGAGGACCTGGAGCATGAACCAGAAGCCCAGCACGACCATCGCGGGCAGCTCGATCACGCGGATAAAAAAGATGATGATTATCAGCGTGCTAACCCTGGCGAACGGGTGCAGGATCAGGTACGCGCCCAGGATTCCACTGACAGCCCCGCTTGCGCCCACCATCGGGATCAGCGAGCCGGGCGCGCCGATTACCTGGGCCGCCGCAGCGGCGATTCCGCACAGGAGGTAAAAAACGACAAAGCGCAGGTGGCCCATCGCGTCCTCCACATTGTTGCCGAATATCCAGAGGTAGAGCATGTTGCCGCCCAGGTGCAGCCAGCCCCCGTGGATGAACATAGAGCTGATCAGCGATACCGCCGGGTTCTGCGGGCCCGGAAAAAACCAGGATGGCAGGTCCGTCACTCGCGCGGGGACCACGCCCAGCAGTTGCACCATGGCCACACTCTGGTCCGGTGGCAGCAGTTGCTGGTAGAGGTGCACCAGGCAGTTGAGCACGATAATGATGATTGTCATCACCGGCGCGGTCCGGGTGGGGACATTGTCCTTGAACGGGATCATCTCCGGTGAGCCTGTGCCTTTTCTTTCCCGCCGCTTTCGGCGCGGGGAAAATAGATCGTGAACCGGGTGCCTTCCCCCGGCGTGCTGGCCACCTCGATTGCCGCCCCGCTTTCTTCCAGGGTTTTTTTGACGATAGCCAGTCCGAGCCCCATCCCGTTATCGCGGGTGGTGAAAAACGGGTTGAAGATCCTGGCCATGGTCGCCTCGTCCATGCCGCGGCCATTATCCTCCATGTGGAGCGCGATCTCGCTCTCGGCCACCGGCTCGGCGGATACCCGCACCTCCCCGCCACGCTCCGGCAGGGCTTCAAGCGCGTTGGAGAACAGGTTGAGCAGCACCCGGCCCAGATGCTCCGGGTCCGCTGCCACGGCCGGGAGGCCGTCTGGAATGTCGAGTTGGAGGCGTGCGCCGGCCCGGGCGAAATCCTCTTCCAGCAGGCCGGACGCCTCGGCGGCGGCGGCGGCCAGAGAGACCGGTTCGCTCTGTGGCCGGGAGGGCCGGGCGTATTCGAGGAAATCAGCGATAATGCGCTCCAGGCTGCCCACCTCGCGGACCACCCGGTCGATAAAATCGGCTGCCTCGTTGTTATCCTGCAATTCCTGCCGCGCCAGCGTGGCGAACATTTTCACTCCGCCCAGCGGGTTGCGGAGCTCGTGGGCCACCCCGGCCACCATCATCCGCTGGTTCTCCTCGCGCTGGGCCAGCCTTTCGCGCATCCGCTCCATGGCCGTGGCCAGGTATTGCAACTCGCGGTTGCCCAGGTCGCCCTCGCCCAGAGGCACTTCCAGCCTGCCCCGCCCGATTCGCTCGGCCTGGCGCACCAGCCGGTCCACCGGGGTGCTGATCGTGCGGGCGAACAGGAATCCCAGTCCCACGGCCACGGCCGCGCCGATCAGCACGAACAACATTATCGAGCGGTCGAATCCGCGGATGACATCGAGGTAGCCCGCGCTGGCGTCGGTGACCACCACCGCCACGGCCCGCATCTCATCGTCGATCACCGGCGCGAACCCGGATTTGTACCAGCGGCCGTCCTCGCCCCGGAACAGTACGCTGGCCGCAGCCTGCCCCGCCAGGCAGGCCTGGACCTCGGTGTGCTGGAAGCTCAGGCGCGCATACGATGAGCCCACTCCCACGCCGTCCTCGGTGTCCAAGATACTCAGCCCGTCGGGGCCGAACACGAAGATGCGTTCCAGTCCGGTGCGGTCCCTGATCTCCAGCAGGCTGGCCCGGTAGCCGCCGTAGCTGCGCCCGCTCTCGTCGCCACGACGGAAGCCGGTGAGGATAAACGGGTTAAAGCGGGTGGCGGTGGCCTGGGCCACGGCCACCAGTCGGTGGCCCAGCTCCCGGTCCAGGCTGTCGCGCGCCAGGGTGTGAAACAGGTATCCGCTGGCCGCCAGCAGCGGGACCACCAGGATAATGAAGATGATGCTCAACTTGGTTCTGATGCTGGTGTGCGCTTTGAGGAACACGGAAATGCCCTTTTGGGTAAAGTTGGCCGTATCCGGTACTGATTGAATCTACAAAGCGCTGAGCGAAATGTGAATTGTTTTGACGGTGTACGGGTCCGGGGGGAAGTTCACTGCCGGTCATTGATGGAAGCTTACGTTATGCCGTGCGCTCTGAAAAAAGTGAAACCATTTTGTGACAACGCGTGTCTTATTGTACAGAAGGAGCTGAACAGGGATGATGGGAAAAGAGGTGAAACATGCGCGGACAACTTTCTAACATGGAGGCAACAATGAGCGCACGCGAATATTATCAGCTTATCGGACAGGTGGCGGGCAGCGTGATGATCTATTTCGCCCTTGTGGGCCTGATGCTGGCCTGAACACAATCCGGCCCGGCCCGTCGTAAGCAGCGGCGGACCTCCTGAGCACACACCGGGCCGGTTGAGATAACTCAGGAGGGTCTCCTTTCAGCCCTGGGGGGCCGCTCATACCGGTGAGCGGCCCCCTGTTTGTTTTGCTCTACTTCATCCGTGGAAGCAATCTCTGCCGGGGGGGGGGGGCAAACCCGGTGTTTGTCCGCGAAAAGAAGCAAATCCCACCCTGCGGCAGACTGCGAGGATTCTTTTCGGGTACTACCGCTGAGGGGGAGGAGTGAGGTGGTGTAATCTCTTAGAGTGGCAAAGGGCGCTTGATAGCGCCCTTTGTTCCACCTATATTGTTTTAGTACTTATTTTTTATTTCGATTAAGGTATGCAGCGAATGGTTGACGCGTTTGATGATATTCTGTTCAGTGGTCATGCACTTCGCAGGATGTTTCAGCGTGGAATAATCAGGGAACAGGTTAAAGGCGTTTTGAGTCACGGGGAAACGATCGCGGATTATCCTGATGATTCACCTTACCCCAGCAGGCTGATACTTGGTTTCGTGGATTCGATGCCGTTGCATGTAATATTTGCCGAGGATAGAGATTTGAAAACGGGAATCATTGTAACGGCTTACATCCCGGATGTCTCACTATGGGGAGATGATTTTAGACGCAGGAGAGAAACATGAAATGCGTTATCTGCAAGCAGGGTCAAACCCAAAGCGGCAAGGTGACAGTTACGCTTGAGCGCGGGCAGACTACCGTGCTGATCAAGGACGTGCCTGCACAGGTCTGCGAGAACTGCGGCGAGTACTACCTTGCCGAGGAAGTTTCCGCCCGGCTCCTGGAAACGGCTGAGAGCGCGGTTAAAAAAGGCGCGGAAGTCGAGATTCTGAGGTATGTAGCCTAAGCCAATTCAGTAGCGCCCGGCGATGGTGGTGAGCGCCGGCAGGGGCTGCGTTGGCGGTGAGTGGGAGACGTGGTGGGGTTTTTTTTGCGTTTGTTTTGTCCGCTGAAGCTCGAGAAATAAAAAAAGGGGCGACCCATTGGTCGCCCCTTTTTTGCTCACCTGTCCCCGAACATATCCCCCAGCCCGCCGAGCACGGACCCCTGGCCGGTCTGTTTGCCACCCGAGCGCGGGGCGGAGGCGATTATCCTGTCGGCCAGGCGGGAGAACGGCAGGCTCTGCAGCCAGACCGTGCCCTGGCCCCGTAGCGTGGCCAGAAAAAGCCCCTCGCCCCCGAAAATCATCGACTTGAGGCCCCCGGCCCGCTCGATATCATAGTCGATCCCCTCGGTGAACCCCACCAGGCAGCCCGTGTCCACCCGGATCACCTGTCCGCTCAGCTCCTTTTTGACCACGGTGCCGCCCGCGTGCACGAACGCCATCCCGTCGCCCAGCAGCTTCTGCAGGATAAATCCCTCACCGCCGAAAAAGCCGGTGCCCAGCCGCCGGTTGAACGCGATGCTTATCTTGGTGCCCAGCGCCGCGCAGAGGAACGCATCTTTCTGGCAGTAGAGCCGGCCGCCGTGCGCTCTGAGGTCGACAGGGATAATTTTGCCCGGATACGGCGCGGCGAACGCCACCCGCTTTTTGCCGTTTCCGCTGTTGGTGAAATGGGTCATGAAGATGCTCTCGCCGGTCAGCACGCGCTTGCCCACGCCCAGCAGCTTGCCCATGATCGTCTCGTTGGCCTCTGAGCCGTCGCCCATCCGGGCCTCCCAGGTGATCCCGTCCTCCATGTAGTTCATGCTGCCCGCCTCGGCAACCACCACCTCGCCGGGGTCCAGCTCCACTTCCACCACCTGCATGTCGTCGCCGATAATCTCGTAATCCACTTCATGGCTGTTCATCGGAACGTGCTCCTGTCGATTTAGCGTTGATGCTGGCAGCCGTTGAAATTTGGCTGAGGCTCTAGCAGCGTGTTGAAATATACAAAGAAGTGGGAATAAAGGTTGTCAAGGGCCGTTTCCCGCTGTTGCCGGTCGAAAGTCGGCGGGAGCAATGGAGCTGCTTGGTATAACACAAATAGCAGTATTTGCAAAAGGAGCGGCTTGTTTTACCCTTGACAACCAACCGAGCGAAATATTTCATCCCAGAGCGTTGAATGTTTTTATTTCAACGCCCCTCTAAAAGGAATATATCTATCCAGGCCCGGCAATCAAATCGATTTTTTTGCAGTGTGTCGCGGCGGAGATCAAAGTTGCCGGATCGCGAATGTCCGCTTAGTTTATGGTGTTATCAGCAACCTGTTCCTTTTTCCGGAGAAATTGAATGAAAACGCGCTGGCTGCTGATCGTCGCTGTTGCCACTTTAGCCGGGGCGGCCGCCTGGCACTTGCGGGCCGGCATGCGGCTCTCCTGGTGGGAGCACAAGCTGGAGCGCCAGTTCCCCGTGGCCCAGATTGACGCCGATTCGCTGGCGGCGCTGCTTGCCTCCGGCCAGGGGAGCCTGTTGCTGTTCGATACGCGCGCGCCGCAGGAGTACGCAACGAGCAGGATCAAGGGCGCGCTACAGGTGGACTGGAACATGGATGAAGCACGGTTCAGCCGCCGTTTCGGTGAGATGGTGCGCGGACGCAACGTGGTGTTCTACTGCTCGATCGGCTACCGCAGCAGTGCGATGTTGCAGGAACTGGGTGATTACCTTGACAGCGCGGGCGTGCTCCAGGCCGCCAACCTGCGCGGCGGAATATTCCGCTGGTACAACGAGGGCCGCACGGTGGTGGATTCACTCGGCATGCCCACGGACAGTATCCACCCCTACGACGATGATTGGGCCCGGCTGGTCAAACAGCGCTGATCGGTTCGGCCCTGCGATGAGAACGTCAATTGATGGAAGAGCACCCACAATGAAAATCCGTAACCTGAAAGTCGAGGACTTCTTTCTGCTCAACGAGCTGGACTGGGCTCCGCTGCCCACCGAGCGCGACTCGATATACCTGCTGATGGCGCTTGAACAGGCTCCCTGCTCATTTGTCGCCCGGGACGATGACGGCGCTTTTCTGGGCGTATTGCTGGCCAGCCGTGGCGCCGCCGGGTACTCGATCTATCTCAACCATCTGCTGGTGCGCGAGTCGGCCCGCGGACTTGGTCTGGGCGGTAAGCTGCTGGCGGCGCTGGAAGACTACGCCCGCCCGGCCGGCGTCAAACGGATCTGGCTGCTTTGCGAGAGTGAGACGGTTGACTACTATCAGTCAAAAGGGTATCGGGAAACCTACGAGTTTCTCTCGCCCGCACTGGAGCAATATCTGAACGACACAAAGCAGGTGCGTACGCTGGCTAAATGTTTGGAATGAAATGTTTTGCCGGCTATCTTATGACAGAGAAAGACGATATGCGGCTCCTGTGTCGTTCCTGTGGTGAAACGCAATAAAATCGCTGCCCGCGTTTTTTCTGGCTGATAAAGGTTGCGCTATTAAAATATGCAAATATCTTAATGGTTTACGCCAAAATGTGATTGCCAACGTAAAGACAGGTTCCCGCAACAATTATCCTTAAACAGTCTCCCACTCAGGAGGGCCTCTATGAGCGCATCCGAACCCGGCAGTGGCACCACCAGACGTGACTTCTTCAGAAAGAGCTCCCTGGCCGCCGCCGGAGCGCTGGCCGGTTTTTCGATCATCCGCAACAGCTACGGGCAGAATGCCGACGAGATCAAGATCGGCGTAATCGGCTGCGGCGGCCGCGGCACCGGGGCGGTGGACAACTGCCTGAACTCCTCGCCCAATGTCAAGCTCGTTGCGATGGCCGATCTGTACCAGGACCATCTGGATAAAAGCTACAAGAACCTGACCGATCCCAACCGCGAGAGTGGCGCCCTCAAGGGTATCGCCGTGGACAAGGACCAGATGTTCGTCGGCTTTGACGCCTACGAGAAACTGCTGGCCACCGATGTCGATCTGGTGATCCTGGCAACCCCTCCCGGCTTCCGGCCACTGATGTTCGAGGCGGCGGTCAAGGCCGGCAAGCACATCTTCACCGAGAAGCCGGTAGCGGTGGACCCCGTGGGCATCCGCAGGTTTCTGGCCGCGGGAGAGCTGGCCAAACAGAAAGGGCTGGCCGTGGTGGCAGGCACCCAGCGCCGCCACGAAAAGGGTTACCTGGAGTTGATGAAGAAGGTCCACGACGGTGAGATCGGTGAGCTGGTGGCGGCCCGTGCTTTCTGGAACAGCGGCGGCGTCTGGGTCCATCCCCGCCAGCAGGGCTGGGACGATATGGAATACCAGACCCGCAACTGGTATTACTTCTGCTGGCTCTGCGGCGATCATATTACCGAGCAGCACGTACACAACCTGGACGTGGTCAACTGGGCGATGGGCGCTCATCCGGTCAAGGCGCTGGCCAACGGTGGCCGTCAGGTGCGCACCGGCAAGGACTACGGAAACATCTGGGACCACTTCACGATCGATTTCGAGTACGAGAGCGGCGCCCACATGCTCAGCATGTGCCGTCACTGGAAAGACGCCGACCGGCTGGTTGCCGAATATCTGCAGGGAACAAAGGGCAGCACCGAGACCACCAGCGGCCGCTATATCCTTCGCGGCGACAAGAACTGGCGCTTCCGCGGCGAGGCGGTCAATCCCTACGTGCAGGAGCACACCGACCTGATCAACTCTATCCGCAGCGGCAACCCGCTCAACGAGGCGGAACACGTGGCCCACTCCACGATGACCGCGATCATGGGCCGCGAGTCCGCCTACACGGGGAAGGCGGTAACCTGGGACGAGATCATGGCCAGCGACCTGGACCTCTCTCCCAAGGCCCTGAAGTGGGGCGATCTGCCGGTGCGGCCGATTCCCATGCCCGGACAGCCCAGGGTCTGATTAAAACAGGAGCGGATTGCGGAAGCGGAGCAGCGCCCCCACCGGGGTCGGGTCCGAATCCGTACACGATAACTATCCAGACGGAAGCGGGAAAAGGAAAGCAGATGAACAAGCGGACATTTACCAGGCTGGCCCCGGTGCTGTTGGCCGGAATGTTTGTCGCCTGCGGCGGAAAAACGGACATCAGCGATCTGCCGCGGGAGAATTTCACCCAGAAAATTCCGGGTACGGATGTCGAGTTCGAGATGATCTACGTGCCCGGTGGCGAGTTTACCATGGGCAGCCCGGAGAGCGAGCCTGGCCGCGATCAGGACGAGGGACCGCAGCGCAAGGTCAAGGTCGGCGCTTACTGGATCGCCAGCTGCGAGGCTACCTGGGAGCAATACGACCAGTACGCGTTTATCGAGGATCCCAACGTGGTGGACGCGGTTTCGTTGGCCTCGCCCAAGCTCAATCCCACCTTTGCGCGCAATCTTTACAGCTGGTTCAAGCAGCAGATGGAGTTGTGGCGAAACGAGGAACTGGATGCGATTACCCACCCCAGCCCGTTTTACGCCGACTACTACCACGGCATGGGCCGCGGCAGCAAGCCGGTTATCGGTGTCAGCAAGCTCAACGCCCGCAAGTTCTGCGATTGGCTGAGCAAGAAAACCGGCCGCCCCTACCGCCTGCCCACCGAGGCACAGTGGGAGTACGCCGCCCGCGCCGGTTCCAACTCGATGTACTATTTCGGCGATGACCCGGCTCGGCTGGACGACTACGCCTGGTACGAGGCCAACAGCGACTACGAGACCCAGAAGGTGGGGCTGAAGAAGCCCAACGACTGGGGCTTTCACGATATGCTGGGCAACGTCTGGGAGTTCACCTACGATTACTACGACCCGGAGTTTTACAAGAACCTGAGCAATGGCGCAAAGGATCCCCAGGGGCCGGGCTATGGCAAGGGTTTCAAGGCAGGTCTGCGCGGCGGCAGTTGGGATGATTTCGCCGAGGACCTTCGCGTGGCCAACCGCCTGGAGCAGCAGGACATCTGGAACGAGCGCGATCCCCAGCGTCCCCGCGGTCCCTGGTGGCTGATCGATGGGATCATGGTCGGGTTCAGGGTGGTGATTCCGGCACAGTAGCTTCAGGCTCAAGCTGGAAATAATCGAAAAGGCGCGGCCCCGGCAAGGGGCCGCGCCTTTTGTGTTGCGAGGGATACCGCACCGCATTACCTGACGGCGTTAAGAAAACGGCGGAGAGAGACGTTTACAGCCCCGGATAGCTCTCCGGGCAGCCGCCGCCGATTATGTCTTCGAGCAGCAGCAGGACGTCGCCGTCCGTAAAGGAACCGTCGCTGTTTCGGTCAAGCCCCGCGAGGGTTGTGTCGTGGCGGGCCGTGAGCAGCATCCGCAGCACATCGCCCACCCCTGCCCGGCCATCACCGTCCCGGTCGCAGCCGGAGCCCAGCGCCGCCGCCGGCGGACGGGGGCCGTAGTGGGGAACGGCTGCGCCCCACTCCAGCGCGCCCAGGTCGGGGGCTGAGCCTGTGTAGTTATCGTTGATCCCCGGAATCAGCAGCCCGGCATCCACCGCGGCCGAGCCGGAGCGAAGGCGCAGGTCGGCGGGCGCACGCTCGGTCAGCGCCGGGTCGGGGAACTCCGGCCCATGCGCGAATACGCCCATATCGACCAGCACGGCGTGTTTCATCTGGGTTTTCTCCCTAAGCTCCTGGATCGAGTAGGTTTTAATATCTCCCAGTTTGGCCAGAAAGCTCGTGCCTTCGGTGCCGATCCCCTCGTAGTCGATACTGGTCGTGCTGTCGGCCTGGTAGAATTCCAGCGCCCGGCCCTCGCCGCTGCCGTAGTTGCCGAACCGGCCGCCGCCCCGGCCGCCGATAGCCAGGTCGTTGCGCAAATATGCGTAAACCGGATCGTGAATTATCCGCAGCCCGTCGCCCACCTTGACCACCGTGTTGTGCAGGATCACATCGCCCTGGCTGTGGCGGCTGAGCTTGAACGGGTTGTCGATAATGTTGTACATCACGTTGCGGATAAAGTAAGTGGGGCCGCCCAGGCCGGGCTGGCTGGAGAGGCCCATGAAGCAGTTGGTCAGCCGGTTACGCATGATCCGGCAGTTACCCTGGGCGAAATCCGCCTCGATCCCGTCGTCCAGACCCCGGTAAATGTCGTTGTTGTAGATGTCGATACAGTACTGGTCCGCCACGCCGTTGTCTTCCATCGTGGAGATGCAGTCGCGGTAGCCCGTGACCTGGTTGTAGCAGATCACGTTGCCGGGGCCGGTAAGCTGGATCCCCTCGCCCACGTTGTTGCCGCTGGCGCCCATGTTGTCCGCTTCCCAGGTGACGGTCCCGCTTACCACGTTGTCGGCGATATAGCAGTTTTTCGCTCCCGGCGGCTGCGTGGCGGTAATGCCGTAGGTGGCGTTGACGATGCAGCGCACCACCGCGCACTCCTCGGCCGAAATCAGGTCCACTTTGCCGTTTACGCTCAGGCCGTCGATAATCACATGCTTGCGGCCTCTGAGCGAGAAGCTGTCGAACACCGCCGCACTGTCGGGGTGACGGGAGGCCGGGCGGATCACCACGGGGCGCGCCGGAGCGCCATCGGTGTAGGCGAACCCGTAGCCGTAGTTGCCGGGAGCGAGCAGGATCACATCGCCCGGCTGCTCCCCGGCCGCGATATCGGCGTAGTTCGACGGGCTTGCGGTCTTGACCACCGAGTCGGCGGCGGCGCGGGGAATGGCCCGCGTGCGCGCTGTAAGTGTGCGTACCTGCCCGCCGCCGTCCGGGTCGCTCAGCGTAACCTCGATCTCGTAGGCGGTGTCTTCCTCCAGATCGAAAATGCTGCCGGAGAGCTTATCTGTCCAGCTGAACGGGACACTGCTGTCCACGCTCCTGCCGGCGGGTACGCGCCGCAGCGGCATCCCCTGCCGCCACCGGTCGCCGCTTTCGCGGCGGTAGCGCACCGTGGCGACGGCGTTCAGGTTGTCATCGCCCGTAATCTCCCAGACCACGGCCAGGTTGATGATCGTGGGATAGGGAGAACTGAGCGCACCGGGGGTCGTATCGTCCTGGGCCGGAGCGGAAGAGGGAATGCAAAATGCCGTGATCAGGACGATAAATATTATCCGCGCAATAATTTTGGCTGACGTCGTCGGCAACACGGAAACCTCGGGCGGGAGTGTGGGGAGCGTAGGTCAAGCTACCGAATGATTATATCGTAATATTTTGAAATATACATCTTTGGTGGAGCAGGTAAAGAAAAAGCAGCCGTCAGGACGTAGTTGCATTTCCAACAGCGGATGATAAATTGAGTTCAAGTGTCTCGATAACGCAGTTCGGATGCAACAGGAGAGACCTCCGGGATATATGCAGGAAAGGCGAAGGCCGTTTAATCGTAATGCGCTCAAGCCGGCAACCCCCGGTGAAACATCAGAGGTGAGCGATCAGTGCAAGGCGATAAATATCCAATGATCTCTTTAACCGTTCGGGTAAAAAACCGAGGCCAGCTCCTTATTACTTTTTCAGGAGACGGAAACCATGCTCAGCTACAGATTGAAATTATTGCCCGCAATCTTGCTGATTGTCGGGAGCGTGCCGCCTGCGGCCGGTCAGGGAAAGGGCAAGGCCAAAATCGCCGTAATTCAGGCGGAAGGCTACACAATCCAGGACCCGTTCATGGCGGATTATGATTTTGCCAAGGTCGTGCCGGCCATGGAAGCCCACCTCGACAGGGTGATGGGGCTATTTGAAGAAGCCGGACAAAAGGGCGCCGACCTGGTCTGCGGGCCGGAGGATATCCAGCACATCGGGGGCTTTCTCCTTTATCTGAACACGCTTAACCCCAATACCGGCGAGATATTGTTCAACTCTCTGGCTGTCCGGGTCCCCGGCCCGCTTACGGGAAGGATCGCGGACATAGCCCGCCGCCATTCGATGTACGTGATCGCACCGCTTTTCGAGCGCGACGGTGGAGAGGTTTTCAACACATCGGTTGTGTTCGGCAGAAACGGTGAAATTCTGGGGAAACATCGTAAGACCACGCTACCCGTCCTGGAAAGCTGGCAGGTCAGTCAAGGGGATGAGTACAAGGTTTTTCAACTTGATTTTGCCAACGTATCAATCGCCACCTGTTATGAAATAATGTATCCTGAAATCTCCAGAATTTACGCCCTGAAAGGGGCTGATATCATTTTCAATCCAACGGCGGGTAAGCTCAACGGGCCCGGCCAAAGCCTGACTTCAGGCTTTCAGTACCTCAGCCGCGCCCGCGATAATTTCGTTTATATCGCTCCGGTGACCCTTGGCTCTGACGGTAACGGGATAATCGATTTCAACGGTCATGTAGTGGCGGAAGCTGTAGGGGCAAAGAACGCGGTAATCATGGCTGAGATCGATTTCAGCCTCGAACCCGTTCAAGGCGGAACGTGGTGGCCGGCTATCAACGGTACCGGGAACAAAAGGGCCATGCATTACCTGGGACGGCGGCCCGAACTGTACGGAATTCTGGCCGATCAAAAGCAGCCCATTCTGGAGCGTTACCGGGATGAAAAACTTACCACCGGAGACCGGGAAGCGCAGCTCGAAGCGCTGAATAAAGTCGATTACGGCCCCTGAACCACGCGGCGGTTCAGCTTCGCTTTTAGCGGGACTGCACGGCTTACCGGCAGAGACAGACTCGCGCGCCGGTTTCCTACGGCCACGCAACAGCGCAAGACAGCAACGGTAAAATTCCCGCTGAAAAATCAAGCTTGTGCTTAAGGACATCGGCAAGGATAAAAAAATAATCCGGAGAGAGAGATGGCTGATTACGTGGGCGAGTTGAGGAAGATTGTGGGCACACGGCTGTTGTACTTGCCGGGCGTGCGGGCGATTATTGTCAATGGCAAAGAGGAAATCCTGTTGCAGCGGCGCACGGATACGGGTACCTGGGGGCTGCCCTCGGGCAGCAGCGAGCTGGAAGACACGGCGCTGGGTACACTGGCCCGCGAGGTGGCCGAGGAGACCGCTCTGGAGGTGCTGGAGGCCGAGCCGATGGCGCTTTATTCAGGCCCCGGCCAGCGGGTGACTTACCCCCACGGCGACATGATCCAGTGTTTTTCGATCGCGTTCGTGGTGCGTAAGTGGGCGGGTGATCCGGTGGCCGACGGGGTTGAGGGCAGCGAGCTGGGCTGGTTCGCGCCGGATGAGTTGCCCGCTGACACGGTGGGAATCCACAAAACTACCGTGGCGGATTACGTGACGTGGGACGGGAAGTTCATGCTGAGATAAAAAAAGGGCGCTGAATCGGTCAGCGCCCTGAAAAAATCCTTCCGGACAATTTTGCTAGACCGCGAAATTATCACATTCCACAATTGACTCGAACACCTTGATACTGCCCTCGGGGTTCTTTTTCACCGACGGGCCCAGCTCCAGGCCCAGCGGCCCCTTGTAACCCAGCTCGTAGATGGCCTTGAACACGCCGCGGTAGTTGATCTCGCCCGTGCCCGGCTCGTGGCGCCCCGGCACGTCGGCAACCTGGAAGTAGGCGATCTCGTCGTAAAACGTGCGGATGTTGTCGATCAGGTTGCCCTCGCTGATCTGCTGGTGGTAGATGTCGAACAGAATTTTTATCTGCGGGCTGCCGACCGCTTTCATGATCTCGTAGGCCTCATCGCTGCGGGACAGAAAGTAGCCCGGGTGGTCGGTCAGGTTGTTCAGCGGCTCCAGCACCAGGGTCAGCCCCGTACCATCGACAATCTCCGCCGCGCGCTTGAGGCTTTCCACCACCCACGCGCGCTGAAGGCCCCTGTGGGGCTGGTCCATGCCGGGGCCGGTGATAACCGTGCACCACCGGTTGCCCACAATCTTATTGTAGGTAGCGGCCTTTTTTACCTGCTCCAGGAACGCCGGGCGTTGCTCGGGGTTGACCATCCCGGCCCGGTCCCAGCCGGCGGGATTGGCCACGAACACGCCCATGGTCATATTCAGCTTGTCGATCCGTGCGCGAAGTTTCTCGGCGCGGGCGTAGTCCCAGTTCATCAGCCCGTTAAATTCGAACCCGCGGAACCCCCACTGGGCATATGCGTCCAGCCGGTCGATCGGGTCCTGGATATGGCCCATCAGGCCCAAGTTAGGGGCGTAGAGCAACTTGAAATCATGTTTTGGCGCAGCGGCCGCCGCACGGCCGCCGGCCGCCACTGCCGCCGCAATCCCGGCGGTGGCCAGCGCGTTCTTTTTCAGGAAATCCCGTCGGTTTATCATCGTAAGCAAGCCTCCGTAATTTTATTGAACAGCTTTTGCCGCGCATCTTAGCCCAACTGGCCCATCACAACGGCGACACCGGTCAGGATAACGGCGAACACCGCAGCCACGACCATGCTTTTCTGGATGCTCTTGCCCTTGGAAAGCATGCCCATCCAGGCGGGCAGGATCGTGGCGCCCAGCAGACCGATTGCGAAAATGATGGCGAACGCGCTGCCCCGCAGTTCAGGCATGACATTGGTAAACGTGACGCCCACGACCGAGGGGAAAATCGGGCCGAACATCAGGCCAGTCACGATTACCGCGGCTCCGGCCAGCCGGCCGCTTTTTGTGGACGACATGACAAAAATCGAAACGGCGGCCACCGCCGCCAGGATCGTAATCGCCAGTGCACCGTTAGCCGGGTTGACCACCATCGAGCTCACCAGCCGGGAGACCATCACGGAGATCCAGAAAGCGGACAGTACGCCCGAAGCGCGGCCCTCGGTGTAGCCGATACTGGTCAGGTAGGTGGTGACCCAGCCGCCCATCGAGGCCTCCAGGCCTATGTAGCAGAACAGCGCCAGCGCGGCCACCAGCACGAACGGGTTGCCCAGCAGGGCGACAGCCTGACCCAGGCTGAACCCGGCGGGGCTGAGCTGGGGATAACCGGCGCTCAGACTGAACAGGATCCCGATCAGCACAACAACCGCGATAATGCTGACTGTTTTCTGCAGACCGATCCGGTTAACCAGGAAGATTGCCAGGAAGGGGGTGAAAAATGCACCGAGGCCGAAAAACATGTTGCCCAGGTTAAGCGCCGCCGGTGCGTTCTGCCCCTCGAACAGCACTATCGAAAGCAGGGTGTTGCCCACGGTGTTGACGCACATTCCGCCGACACCCAGCAGTACGCAGGCCACCACCGCAGCGAGGTAGCTGCGCGCCATGCCCAGCATCAGAATCGCCACGCCGGAGAGCAGGAAACCCAGGATGGCGAACGGCTTGTACCCCCAGGCGTCGACCAGTGGCCCGATCAACAGGACCACGAAGATGCTGGTAAACATCAGGGTGGAAATCAGCCCGCCCACCCTGGCGTCGTCGATCCCCAGTTTTTCGGCCAGCTTGATCTTGAGCGCGCCGATCAGCGAAAAAACGATTCCGAGGGAGAATACGGCGAGAATAGCTACCAGTTGAATCATGGACTGCCTCCGTGGAAGTGGACCTGTTGACCTGCCGCTGCGGAAAGTATTGAATATTAACGTTCGGTACGATTGAAGCTAATATTTAACTCCCGGGGGCGAACTGACAATAAAAAAACCAGATAACCGGCAATCTGCGGCGCTCAGGCTTCCGAAAAGGGCGTATCACATCGCGCGCAGGGACTTTTGCGCAAGCTTTGACATCCCCGCCCAATAGGCGTATGATGTCTGTTTCCGGTTTGGTTTCGACAAACAACGTACACAACGTGGGGAAGTTATGCCGTTGTATGTCGCCTACCTGGCCCTGGTGGGCAGGGTGCTGCTTACCGGCTACGAGCGGATCATTTTCAAACAGGTCGGCACCGGCTCCGGCAGCGCGGAGAGCGTATTCCTGATTTTTACAACCGGAACGCTGTTGCTGGCGCCGTTCGGTTTGTTGGTGGAATGGCCCGGCGACTGGGGTTTTCTCTGGATTTCCGCGCTGGCCGCGCTGGCCTACACCGTACAGACCGTGTTTTATATCAAGTCGCTGAGCCAGGGCGAGGCCTCGCTGGTTGCCCCGTTGTATTATTTCAGCGTATTTTTCCTGCTGGTGCTCTCGGTTGTGTTCCTGGGCGAGTCGTTCGGGGTGGCCAAGCTTGCCGGGCTGGTGCTGCTGGTCTACGGCGCGTCGTTCCTGAACAAGAAGCAGAGTATCCTGCATTCGCTGCATGCTTTGGCCACCGACAGGGCCTGCCGGCTGATGATCGTTTCCTCGCTGCTGGTGGCGCTGGGCCGCACTCTGGACACTTTTATGATACGCAGTGTGCATCCGCTGGTCTACGCGCTGGCGCTGTGTTTCTTTACCGACCTGTATCTGCTCGTCTGGTTGATTATTACCGGCAAGATGAGCTCGGCCAGGGAGATGTTTCGCAGCAGGCTGGGGGCGGGCATGATCGCCGGGGCGGTTGACTGCTACAGCTACCTGCTGCTGCTGATCGCGATCATGCGGATCGAGGTCAGTGTCGCCGAGCCGGCCAGTATGCTGGGGATGGTGGTTACCGTGGTGCTGGCCCATTTTCTTTTCGGCGAACGGATCAGGCAGCGGTTGCCGGGAGTGGTGGTGATGTTTTTCGGGGCGTGGCTGCTGTTTGTCTGAAGCGCGCTCAGCCCGAATTATTCATAAAAATATCGTCCGCTTCTTTAACGGTAAGCACTCTACTAACTTATTGCAATATCACCCAAAACTCTTTCCGATTCGAAAAATGATCCCACTGAAGAAAAAAAGTGTCGACATTTTTACCTTCGGCTCGCCTGCTTTGTCCGATTGGCTGCGTCATCGGCGGATTGCGGTACAGAAGTACAGCGGCACCACCGCTTCCTTGCTCTCGAATAAATCAGGTTTCGTGAATAATCCGGGTCAGTACGCCGCCACCCGCTTGTAGGCCTCCACGATCCGGCTGAAAGTGGCGAAATCCACACTGTCGGGAACCGAGTGATCGGAGGCGAAAATGTAGCCGCCGCCACTTTTGAGAACAGGCACCACCCGCTCGATCTCCGCGATTATCTCTTCCGGCTTGTCCCACAGCACCGCGTTAAGTCCTCCATGCAGAACCAGCGTATCTCCCCATTGGCGCTTGAGTTCCAACGGGTCGACCCCCGCCTTGACCTCCAGCGGATTGAGGCAGTCGATCCCGATATCGTGGAACTCCGGCAGGAACGGGCGGATGTCTCCGCAGGAGTGCAGGCGCACTTTGACCCCGCGGCTGTGGGCCCATTCCACCGCGCGGCGGTGATAGGGTTTGAGCAAATCGCGGTACATATCCACGGACATGAACTGCCCCAGTTTGAATCCCAGATCGTCGTACCAGGTCAGCACATCGAACTCATAGCCCGCATCCCACACCATCTCCAGCAGCGCCAGGCTGACTTCGAGGTAATGGCCGAACATGTCGCGGCACCACTGGGGGTCCTCGATCAGCGCCACCAGCAGGCGCTCGGTGCCCAGCATCCAGCTATGGGTCACATCGAAACCGAACCAGGCCATGCCCTCGAACCAGTCGCCACGCCGGCGGCGCAGGCGGTACTCACGCTCGAGTTTTTTCCAGTCGATTCTGTCGCGCGAGGGTGTCATCCGCTGCCGGGCTTTGTCCCAGGAGTCCTTGTCGGTAACCGTGTAGTCCAGGAATTCCGGTGTGCCGCCATGATGGTTCCACTGCCTGATCGTCACTCCCCACTCGCTGCGGCGGACAGTGTACTCTTCGGTCTGCTCCAGGATTTCAACAGGGTAGCGCGGGCTGTTGTCGACTAATATCGTATAGGTCCTGTCCAGGGCGAAATAATCCTGCCAGCACACGCCTTCCGGCAGGCCCTCGGTATGCCAGCGCTCGATTGTACTCTCCCAGGGGAAGTCGTAAAACGGTGCGCGGTCGGCTTCGCGATGCGCATAGGTGAGCTCCATCCTCTCCCGCGTAGTCATTTCCATAATCTTAGTCCTTAAACCGTATGAGTTGTCCATACCACAGGGAATCAGCTTATATTGGAATCCAATCTTTTGCGCGCAATTTGTCTTCAGTCCGGCCGGGAGCCGACCTCGGCCGATAACGGGGCGAAAGCCGTTTAAAGATCATTTATTGCCTGCTGCAATAAATGACATCCTTTTGATTTAATGTCCAGTTATTTGTTGAAAAGATACTCAAGGGATGATACAATCCAACAAGCGGACCGGTATTCAGGAAAAAAACGGAAAAAATGTAAAATGCGTTCTCCGGCTTAATTTTTGTTGAAGAGTGTGGTGGAGATGAGCGAAAAGGCCAGGCCTTTGGGTGACGGTAACAAAACAAAGCTGCGGGAATTGCTGCACCTGGTGGACGATTCCGAGATATCTTCTATCAAGAGCACGGTTGCCGAGCTGATCAGGTTGATCAACGATCCCAAATCAAACGCCAGGGATCTGAAAGAAGTAATCCAGTTGGACCCGCCGCTGACCGCCAAGCTGTTGAAGCTGGCCAATTCGGCGTATTTCTGTTTTCCGAGGGCGATTGGAGATATCAAGGAAGCGGTGGTCTGCGTGGGGTTCAACGAGCTCAAGGAACTGGCGCTGAACCAGAAGATCAGCCAGTTGTTCAACCTGGGCGATGCGTTCGCCGGCTATTCGAGAGCGCTGCTCTGGAAGCACAGCGTTGCGGTGGCTATTTTCGGGAAGCTGCTCTATACCCGGGAGTTGAAGGCGCCGGGTGGCAATGCGTACGTCGCGGGTCTGCTGCACGATATCGGAATCATAGTCGAGGACCAGTTTCTGCTCGATACGTTCTTCCGGATTCTCGATGAGTACGGAATAGGAGAGGCCGATTTCACGGAACTGGAGCAGAAATATCTGGGCTGGAACCACACGGATATCGGCCACGCGATAGCTGTGGACTGGAATTTCCCGGAAGAGACTGCCACGGCGATCCGCTACCATCACCGGCCCCTGTCGGTCGACGATGAGGCGGCCGAGTTGACCTGCGTACTGCATATCGCCGATTTCGTCTGCCATAATGAAATAATAGGCTTCAGTGACGCCGCCAGCAAGGATCCCGCAATATTCCAGAAGTGCCTGGACAGGCTTAACAGGAGCGCCGGCACAAAAATAAACGATGAAAAAATCGGGGAGATCCTGGAGGAAGTCCGGGAGAATATCGCCCGGATGGAGAAGACGGGCTGGTTTTGAGCGTTAATCAAAAGGATTCCTCGCGGCCTGCCGCGGTGGTAGTTCGTTTTGACCGATCAGGCAGAAATTTAAAAGGGAGAGCCGCAAGGCCCTCCCTTTTGAACATGGATTATTTGCTAACTCAATTCCGGGTCCATTTCTCCGTGTTTTTCAGCAGGGTGCGGGCCTCGTCTTCGCTCTCACACCGGGTGCCGATCAGCAAGCCCCTGGGGCTGATACCCTCCAGCACGCCCTGCACGTCGTTGGGGGCCATCCCCTGCAACAGCAGCAGCTTGCCTTTTTCCTGAATCCGGCGGTACATGTCGAACCATTTCGGCGAGCCGGTGCCGGGGTTGCCCGCGCCGGGCACCCACTGGATACCGCTGAGTCCGGGGATTTCCAGCAGCATGTCCAGGTGCTTGATCGCATCGGGGCCGTCCAGATGGTAGAGGCTGCCGCCGATGTGATCGATCTCCTGGGTAAGGTGCGGGATGACGAACTCGCCGAACATCTCCGGGCTGAGCATCGCGCAGAAGTCGCACTGCACGTCGCAGCCGCCGTCGGGGAACCAGACGAACATCCAGTTGGTGGTTCCCTGCTGGTAGCGGGTGATTATCTTGTACATCTCGTCGTATGTTTCCAGCCACAGCTTGTTAACTTTGTCCGTGGCCTGCTTAACTTTTTCCGGGGAGTCGATCAGGTCGTAGAGCAGGTCCTGGGTGCCGCGAAGGTGGCAGAGGATGTCGAACACGCTGTTGATATCTGTCAGCCCGGCAAAATACCTGCCGCGGCCCCGCTCTGCGGCCAGCTCGGCCAGCTCCATCGTGGTTTTCCACCATCCGCCCCGCCTGTCCGCTTCCAGAGCCAGCACATCGTCGATATTCAGCCTGCCGGGCGGCTCGAACCAGACCGTGTCCTCGTTGATCCGCACCTTGCAGCCCAGGTAGGCCGCAGGTGTGCCGGGACCCAGATTGATCCACATGTTGGGGATCAGCTCCCCGCCGAAAAAGGTTTTGCGGCAGTGGTCCTCCCACACGTCCACGATCCGTTCGGGGTTGTCCAGGTTGCGCGACATGTGGAACGGGTCCCACTCATCGCCCGCGGCCCCGTCGCGCGGCGCGCTCACCTGCACAACGCAACGGTCGACCAGCTCACGGTTCCACCATGCCAGAATCCGCTCCCGAGCCATATCCCAGTCTTGCTTGAACTCCATTCTCTCGCCCTCTTAAACCCCGGTCAATTCTTGCAGCTTGTCGAAAACGTGCGTTTCCTGCCGGTCCCGGGCCGATCGGTTTCAGCCGTTCCAGTAAAAATTCCAGGCCGTATCGTGGTAAAATTTCTTCAGCGTCTCAGCGCTCAGGTCCAGCGAGTGGATTTTCCAGCGGCCCTGGCGCGAGGGGTGGCTGGGGTAGTCCCAGTACTCGTCGCGGGTCTCGAAAAAACGCCAGCAGAGGCGATACATCTCGAGCTCCGGGTCCATGTCGCTGCCGAACGCGATCCTGTCGGCGAACTCGGTGATCAGCTCGCGGGAGCTCCAGGGCTGACGGCCCAGCTCGTTGATCCGGGCGCTGACATCACAGTAGAAGTTAGGGTACGTTTCCAGCATCCGGCGCAGTTCGGGGAGGTTCTCGCCGCGGGCCGCGCAGTGGGCCGCCCAGAAGCGGGTGCCGGGGTGGCGTTTGATCACGTTTTCCTGCTGGGCCAGCACGTCTGCCTTAGTGGGGTGGCGGGACGGGTCGTTGAACGCCCAGTCGGGGTGGCGGATAAGCTCCTCGTAGCGCTCGTTGAAGCGGTCCAGCGGGATGAAAAAAGCATCGGGGTCGGCGGTGTGGAAGATAAACGGCATGTTCAACTCGCCGGCCAGCGCATAGACCGGATCCAGCCGCTCGTCGTCGATCCGCCACAGCCCGCCCTCCGGGTTTTTGGCGGTCAGGCCCATGTCCTTCCAGAATTTGAATCCCCCCAGGCCTAGGTCGCCCAGGCGTTTCATCCAGTCGAGAAAATGGTCCGGCTTGCCCGTGCGTTCCAGCTCATCGAGATGGTTCCAGATCACGACCTTGAAGCGGTCGGGATAGGCGCCGCTGAAACGCTTGATATAGCCCGGTACTTCCTCGATCGGCAGCCAGGTAAGCGTAACACAGGCCTCCAGGCCCGCCTGGTCCATCAGTTTCAGGTACTTCTCGGCGGTCATCCCGTTTACCTCGTCAAGATGCACGTGGGCGTCGACCGCCGGATGTTTCGGCCGCTCGGGGAGGTGGATTGTCTGCCTGAGCATGGTTCTGGGTTCAAAGTCCTTGAGCAGGAGAGTATCCTCCACCTCGACCTCGTCGTAAGCGCCTTTCAATTCCTGGTCAGCCATTTTATCTCCTTGCTGCTTGCTAAAGAGAGGAAGTCAAACATATAATAAGCCGATATCCGCTCCGGCGGTTAAGGGCCTGGAAAGTGAAGTGCCGTGGGGGCACAGCTTGATTGAGAATATAAAAGGGCGCGCTTGCGGCACAACCATTTCGTCAGCCACTGAGGGGGCAACCGATGGATCGACGACATTTTATTTCATTGTCCGGCCTTTCGCTGGGCGCGGGGTGCACCGGCGGGGGGGCTTCGCACAACGCTGTCGACAGCGCACGGAAGGCGGCCAGCACCACACAGGGACGATACTACCCGGCGGTAACCCACACAAGCCCGCTGGGCCACAAGGTGATCCACGACCGCAGCACCCTGATCGAACAACTGAAGTATGAGAACTGGGATCCGCAGCGGGATTGGAAAGACGACGCGGATGTCTGGATGGAGCACATCTACAAGTGGGGCCAGTTGGTGGAACCGATCCAGCGGCGGCCCGCCCGAATCCTGGAGAACGTTTATCTGCTCGGTCCGGATGACTACCACCAGTGCGTCTACCTCTGGGATACCGGTTCCGGCCTGTTGCTGATAGACCCCAGCTACGAGAGGTTCTCCCCCCTGGTCAATACCCAGATCAGGCAGTTGGGTTTTAGGCTGGGGGACGTAAAGTGGGTGCTGCTGAGCCACATGCACTGGGACCACAGCCAGTGCGCCGCCGGGTGGGAGGCGCGCGGTGTGCCGGTGTACATTCACGAGGACGACCGCGGCTACATAACCGGCGAGCTGGACCCCGGGCCCCGCAGCCTGCCGATGACCCCGGTTCGGGAGCCGGTGACGTTCACCGCCGGGCAGACGCTCACATTCGGCGCACTTAACCTGCGCGTGATCCACACCCCCGGCCACACCCCCGGCTCCGCCTGTCACAGTTTCGACTGGGCCGGCACGCCGGGACTGATCAGCGGAGATATCGTGCTCCATTTCGGCCGTCACGCCTGGATGGGCGCCTCCTACTGCGACTGGCCCCAGTACCTGGCCAGCCTGTGGCGGCTCCACCGTCACCCGGACGCCGCGCGGTGGCAGGCCCTGCTCCCCGGCCACGGCACCGTGGAACTGGAGGGCGCGCCGGACAGCCTGTGGCAGGTGATGCAGGTGGTCAGCTATATTATGCGTGAGCGCGAGACCGGCAGCGACATCGACTGGGTCGATTCTCACCACCTGTTCTGGCAACTCAGGCAGGAGGGAAAACCGGGGCCGGAAGTGCTGAAAGGGTGAACTTGTCGATCCGTACACTGCCAGAAATATCCAGCCCCGTGGCCTCCGCAACCGTTTCCGCCTGCCCCTCTATTATCACAAGCTGGCGCATGACGCCCGCACAGTCGCCCTCGATGGGCGGCTGTGCGGGCTTGGTTCCTGGCCGGTCTACCCGGCTCAACTCTCTCCGGATATGCTCTCCAACTCCGCCGGTGTCAAATTAACAATTGCTTTCAATGAATTCCCGCCGCCTTCGGCCAAAGCGGTATTGCTATCGATGCGCCTAACTATTAGCTTCGATGGACACGATTTGAAACCTGGTCGGAGCACCTGTGGCTATAACGGGAGGAGACCGCATGAGCGCTCATCCGGACGATAAATATCTTGCCGTTTTTGTCACCGCCGCCAGCCAGGACGATGCTCTCCGGATAGCACGGGCTGTGGTGGAGGAGCGGCTGGCCGCCTGCGGTAACGTGCTGGGGCAGGTGCGCTCGATATACCGCTGGCAAGGTAAGATAGCGGACGAACAGGAGGTAATGCTGGTCCTCAAGACCCGCTCCGCCCTGTTCGAGGCCCTTTGCAGGCGGGTGGTCGAGCTGCACGGCTACGAGGTTCCGGAGGTGATCGCCCTGCCTGTAGAGGCCGGTCACGCTCCTTACCTCGATTGGATCCGGGAAAATACTTCAAGTTGAGTCCCACGGAGAAAATTTAGATGAGAGTCCTGATTGTCGGTAACGGGGGGCGCGAGCACGCCCTGCTCTGGCGGCTTGCCGCCGACAGCCCCGAAAGTGAATTTTTTATCACCCGTGGCAACCCGGGTACCGCGGCCCTGGCGCAGAATGTCGATGTCGGTCCCACGGACGTGGATGGCGTTGTGCGCGCCGCCGGGGAAATCGGCACCGGCCTGGTGGTTGTCGGGCCCGAGGTGCCGCTGGCCGGGGGCTTGGCCGACAGGCTGATCGCGGCCGGCCGCGATGTGTTCGGGCCTGTGGCCGGAGCGGCGAAAATCGAAAGCAGCAAGGTCTTCTCCAAGCGGTTAATGCGCGATGCCGGAGTGCCCACCGCCGCTTTCGAGGTTTTTACCGATCTCGACCCGGCGCTGGCTCATATCGAAAACGGCCCCGAACAGTGCGTGGTCAAGGCCGATGGCCTGGCCGCGGGCAAGGGCGCGATTGTCTGCCGCGGCAAACAGGAAGCCCGCGACGCCGTGAGAACGATCCTGGCCGAGCGTGTGTTCGGCGCTGCCGGCGCTGCCGTGGTGATCGAGGAAATGATGAAGGGCGAGGAGTTGAGCGTGCTGGCCCTGGTCGATGGGAAAAACGTGGTGCCGCTCGTGCCCAGCCAGGATCACAAGGCTGTGGGCGAGGGCGATACCGGCCCCAATACCGGCGGGATGGGCTGCTATGCCCCGGTGGCAATCGCCACCGGGCTGCTGATGGGTGTGGTGATGCACCGGATCCTGCAGCCGGTTGTGGCCGAGCTGGCCCGCAGGGGCACGCCTTACAGAGGCTGCCTGTATGCCGGGCTGATGATCTGCGAGGACGGCCCGAAGGTTGTGGAATTCAACTGCCGTTTCGGCGATCCGGAAACCCAGGTTGTGCTGCCGCTACTGGACGGCAACCTGCTGGAGCTGATGAAAGCTTCCGCCGTGGGTTCGCTCGCCGGTGTGGAGGTGGGAGCGAAAGATGGCGCCGCGGTATGCGTGGTGATGGCCAGCGGAGGGTATCCGGGCAGCTACGGAAAGGGTAAAGAAATCGGGTTCGGTTCCGCTCTGGACAGCCGGGAAGATATTATCGTTTTTCACGCCGGAACAGCCGCAAAAGATGAGGCGACTGTCACCTCCGGCGGCAGGGTGCTCGGTGTTACCGGACTGGATGAAAATGTGGCTGCCGCCGCCGCCAGAGCCTACGAGGGCGTGGACCTGATCTCATTCGAGAACAGCTATTACCGCCGGGATATCGCCTGGCGCGAGATCGAAAGAGTGAAAAATAAATAGCGGCGGCTCAACTGTTCGCCCCGCAAGCGGGTGAATAAACAGTGGGAGAATCGATCTATGGATCTGCCGGTTGTCAGGATAAATCAGGCTGGAGATGATATCGGCTGGGGCAAGCTCGGCTCGGTGATGCCCGGCCAGGACGGCTCCAGCGAAATCACGCTGCACGACGTGCAGATGGTGGACACGGTCGCCTTCGAGATCGGCGGACCGTTTCGTCTCACTGTCGAGCAGCGTAAATTCGGCGGTTGTATGCCGGTTAACTTTCGCTCTCTGAGACCCGGTGCGGCTTACGACCGGGTGGTGCTGCGTACCGGAGAGAAACCTGTTACGCAGTAAAACGGACGGTCAGCCGGACAGGCAACCGCCCGGCCGCTAAAGTTTTCTTTTACCATGAATTCCGGGGAGATTCCAGATGACTGACAGAGATCAACTGATCACCCGCCTCGGCGACAGGGATCCCGAACTGCTGCGCATGCTGGATCAGCACTACAATATTGATGTCACCGACAGACTGCTGCGAGTGCTGAAATACCATGCCGAGCGCTTTCCCGGCGACAGAGAGGTTGCCGTGCTCAAGGCTCCGGGCCGGGTCAACGTGATCGGTGAGCATCTGGACTACAACGGCCTGCCTGTGTTCCCGATGGCGATCGACTATGACATGACGGTTGTCCTCTCCCGGCGGGACGACCGGAAAGTGGTGGCGGTCAACCCCGAGTTTGACGACCGCGAGTTCGAGATCAGCGCTCAGATTCCCCGCTTCGAAACAGGAGACTGGGGCAACTATCTCAAGGCCGGCGTCCAGGGGATTGTCGATGAGTTCGGCGGGCCGGAGAAACTCAAGGGGTTCAACGGCTCTTTCCTGGGCTCGGTCCCGATTGGCTCGGGTCTGTCGAGCAGCAGCACGCTGGTGGTGGCCTCGGCGATAGCGGTGCTGGAATCCTCCGGTATCGGGATGCCTCCGCTGGAACTGGCCGACCGCATGGCTAAAGCCGAGTGGTATGTCGGCACCCAGGGAGGCGGTATGGACCACGCGGCCAGCATTCTGAGCGAAAAGGGCAAGGCGCTTAAAATAGGCTTCTTCCCGCTTTCTGCCACCCCGGTGGCTATCCCGGAAGGGTATACGATCGTGGTGGCCAACTCGATGGTGGTCTCGGCCAAAACCGAGGCCTCGCGGATCAGGTTCAACCTGCTGCCCGCCGCCTGCCAGATCGCCTGCGCGATGATGGTCAAAACGATGGGCCTGGAAAACGAGGGTATCGAGCGCCTCGGCGACATCTATTTCAGGTACGGCCGGATCGAAACCCTGCGGGGCCACGAGAAAACGTTCACGCAGGATCGTTACACCAGGCAGGAGGTCGCTGATTTCCTGGGGCTGTCACTGGAGGAAACCGAGAGCACGTTCTACACCGCACGCTCCGGAGAGCCGCTGCCCGTGCCGGAAGAGGGGCTGCCGATCGCCGCGCGTGCCCGCCACGTGATCTCCGAGGCGATCCGTGTGGAGGAGAGCGTTAAAGTTATCGAAGCCGGCGACGGCGAGGCGTTCGGACGACGGATGAACGGCTCGTGGATCAGTTGCCGCGATGATTTCGGGATTTCCCATCCCAGTCTGGAAAAGCTGGTGGATATCGCCCGCGAGGCCGGTTCCAGCGGCAGCCGTCTTACCGGCGCGGGCTGGGGAGGTTGTACTGTCCATCTGGTGGCTGACCACAAGGTGGACGCGGTGCTGGAAGCGCTGATGGAAAAATACTACAACGGCGCGATCAGGGAATTTCCCGCCGCGGCCGAGCGTTTTACCCAGCGCCCGCAGGACGCCCTGCTGGCCCTGCGACCCTCCGCCGGGGCCAGGGTGCTGTTTTAAAAGCAGAAAGTGATTTTTTGCCGGACCGCGCAGACTGTTAACCCCACAGCAGTTGAGGTTCTGACATGTCGTGGCAGGATTTTTTGCAGGATATTGTAAAATTCCTTTCAGCGCCTCTTCTCTGGCAGGGAGTGGCTGTTGGAGTTATTGTCGCCATGATGATTGGGACCTGGAAGTGGTGGTGCAAGTTGTTGCGCAAGAAGGAAAAGCCGGGAAAAGTTGAATCTTACAACGTAACCGTTATAACAACTCCATTATGATTACCAAGATGGCTGGCCCGTGGCGCCTCCGGGAGAGAAGAAAGACCTTTACGAGGAAGCCCGGAAAAAAGCGGCAAAAGGAGATTTTAATAGAGCAATAGCAGATTATACCAAACTACTGGAACAAGAGAAAGACCGAACAAAACGCGCCGCGGTTGAGCTCCAGATTGGCAATGCATACTACAAAAAGAGAATGTATAACAAAGCATACGAGCACTATGCCGATTCACTCAGGCTGGCCCGGAAAGCCGGAGATAAGCACGCCGAAGCCTCCGCACTGGGAGCGCAGGCAAATGCATATAC
>JAJRTS010000077.1 GCA_024278175.1 Gemmatimonadales bacterium
CTTGTCCGCAGGGATGGACAAACAGTACGACCCCAGGGTGGTCGAACAGAGATGGTATAAATACTGGGAAGAGCAGGACTATTTCAAGGCCGACGCCGATTCGCAAAAGGAAACATTCACGATAGTCATCCCGCCGCCGAACGTAACCGGCGTACTGCACATGGGCCACGCGCTCAACGAAACTATCCAGGACATCCTGATCCGCAGCCGCCGCCTGCGCGGTTTCGAGACCCTCTGGGTGCCGGGGGTGGATCATGCCGGAATAGCCACCCAGAACGTGGTGGAAAAACAGCTCCGGAGCCAGGGCCAGGACCGTCACCAGATAGGCCGCGAGGCGCTGATCGGCAAGATCAGCCAGTGGAAGGCCGACCGCGAGCGGACCATTATCGAGCAGCTCAAGAAGATGGGCTGCGCCTGCGACTGGAGCCGCTACCGCCTTACGATGCACGAGGGCCTGAGCCGGGCCGTGCGCCGCGTGTTCGTCTCGCTCTACGACAAGGGACTGATCTACCGAGGCAAGTATATCATCAACTGGTGCCCGCGCTGCCAGACCGCCCTGGCCGATGAGGAAGTGGACCATCTCGACACCAACGGAAAGCTCTACCACATCCGCTATCCTTTTGCCGATGGCAACAAGGGCTCGATCACCGTGGCCACCACCCGTCCGGAGACCATGCTCGGCGATACCGCCGTGGCGGTCAACCCGGACGATGAGCGCTACAGGGAAATGATCGGCCGCAAACTGCGTCTGCCGGTGGTGGGCCGTGAGATACCAATTATAGCCGACAGCCACGTTGATCCCGGGTTCGGCACCGGACTGGTCAAGGTGACCCCGGCCCACGACCCCAATGATTTCGAGATCGGCCGCCGGCACGAGTTGGAACAGGTGCAGGTGATGGCCGAAGACGGGACAATGAACGAGCTGGCTGGCCGCTACTCCGGCATGGACCGTTTTGAGGCCCGCAAGCAACTGGTGGCGCAACTGGAGGCCGAGGGCCTGCTGGAAAAGATAGAGGACCACGCTCACCCGGTGGGCCACTGCTACCGTTGCGACACGATGGTGGAGCCATACCTGTCCACCCAGTGGTTCGTGAAGATGAAGCCCCTTGCCGGGCCCGCGCTGGAAGTGGTGCGCAGCGGAAAGGTGAAGTTTCACCCGTAGCGCTGGACAAAAATCTACTTCGACTGGCTTGAGAATATCCGCGACTGGTGTATCAGCCGCCAGATCTGGTGGGGTCATCAGGTGCCTGTCTGGTACTGCGGCAACTGCGCGGAGATGACCGTCAGCGAGACCGACCCCCACAAGTGCGCCCATTGCGGCAGCGCGGATATCCGTCAGGACGAGGACGTGCTGGATACCTGGTTCTCCAGCCAGCTCTGGCCGTTCTCCACGCTCGGCTGGCCGGACGATACTCCCGACCTGCGAAAATTCTACCCCACCAGCGTACTGAGTACCGCGCCGGAGATTATTTTCTTCTGGGTGGCCAGGATGATCATGGCGGGCCTGGAGTTCATGGGCGAAATTCCGTTTGGCGACGTCTACCTTCACGGTACGGTGCGCGACGACACGGGCCGCAAGATGAGCAAGTCGCTGGGCAATGCTGTCGACCCGCTGGAGGTGATCGACAAGTTCGGCGCCGATGCGATGCGATTCACCCTGGTTTCGATAACGGCCACCGGCACGGACGTCTATCTCTCCGAAGACAAGTTCCTGCTGGGCCGTAATTTCGCCAACAAGCTCTGGAACGCCAGCCGCTTCGTGATGATGAATTTCGGCCGGGACTTTTCTCCCGCGCCGCTCTCGGCACTGGATTTGTCCGCCAGAGAGTTTTTGCCCGAGCGCTGGATCCTCAGCCGTCTTCAGAGCGTGGCCGCCGAGACAACCTCGGCGCTGGACGTGTTCCGGCTCAATGACGCCGCCGCTTTGGTGTACCGCTTCATCTGGCACGACTACTGCGACTGGTATATCGAGCTGGCCAAGGGGCGGATGGGCGGCGATGAAGCGGGTCACACCGTGCGTAGCGTGCTCTGGCACGTGCTGGAGTCCTCGCTGCGGCTGCTGCACCCGATCATGCCCTTTATTACCGAGGAAATCTGGCAGCGGCTGCCCCACCAGGGCAACTCGATCCTGGAGCGGGACTGGGTGGCGCCGCAGAATGATTTGATCGACGAGGCCGCGGTGAGTGAGATGGAGTTGCTTCAGGAAGTGATCACCGCCGTGCGCACGATCCGCAGCGAGCTGAACGTGCCTCCGGGCAGCAAGGCCGATCTGTACGTTGTCCCGGCCGATGACGGCGTCCGGGGGATTATCGAAACCAACGCGGATTATGTCCACCGGCTGGCCAGGGTGAGCGAGTTGCATTTTATCGCCCCGGAGGGTAAACCGGGCGCCAGCGGTGTGGCTGTTGTCGGGGCCACGGAGCTGTTCGTGCCTCTGGAGGGCCTGATTGATCTGGACAGGGAACGCGAGAAGCTGGGCCGCGAGGCGAACAAGCTGCGCACCCTGCTGGGCGGGATAACGAAGAAGCTGGCCAACGATAATTTTGTCCGCCGCGCCCCGGCCGAAGTGGTGCTGAAGGAGCGGGAGAAACTGGGAACACTGCGCCAGAGCCTGGCGAAAGTTGAGAAAAATATCGCTCAACTGGCGGTTTGAGCCAACAGGAGGTATGAATGAAAGATATGTTTATTGACCTTGCCAAGTACCGGATTCAACGTGCGTTAGAGAACCGCACCGATGCGATCCTGCTGCTCAAGAGCGACCGGGTTATCGACTCCGTGAACCGGCTCTACAGGGCCAATTATTACGCTGTCAAGAGCTTGCTGGCCACCAAGATGAAAGATTCCACAAAGCAGCGGCGGGTCCTGCACATTTTCCAGGAGCATTTCGTTCAGTCCGGCGAGGTGCCGGCGGAGTACAGCCAGATTGTCGACCGCAGCTACCGCAACCGCGATGAGGGTGAGCGGCGCGACCATTCCACGATCAGCCATCAGGAAGCCCAGAGCATGGTCGACGAGTCAGAGAAGTTTATCTGCTACGTCCGCAGTTACCTTCAGCAGATTATCCTGGCCAACCCGGGAAAGGCCTCGGGGCCGGTCAATGTCGGCGAGGAATGCGAGAACCGGGGCGGAAAAGATCAGCGGGGCAGAAAGTAAGGGGACGGTTAATAATTAGCTGTTGAAGCGGGGTGGGGGGTGTCTGTTTAGCCTTTGCCTGTGCCGCATGTTTTTAGTTTCAGCGGTTATCGAAAACCGTAGCTCGCTCCAAGCGGCTCAAGTGACTGTTCGGGTTACTGCATGAGCGCTGGCAGCCGGGGATCAAGCTACGTTGCGCTTAAGTTAATACCAAGGGGCGAACACGAGGTTCGTCCCTACTATATTCTACGAACAACGGAAGTCTTTCCGTACCATTCTCAGGGTTTTCTTTCCTTTTCAAAAAGAAAAACTTTTGACAGCAGCTCTAGAGCGTTTCTCGAAAGAAATGTCCGCTTGATTTTCCTTCGAAGAGCCGTTCCTTGCCTTGTAGGGGCGAACCTTGTGTTCGCCCGTAAAGAATATAGCAGGTGCACAGATTGACGGGCGAACACAAGGTTCGCCCCTAC